>NZ_CAMPHI010000106.1 GCF_946885955.1 uncultured Pseudomonas sp. | reverse complement strand
CGGATTTTCAGGGAAGCCCAATCGGGGTTCAAATGCTTAAGTGAACAGCATTACGGTTAACACCGGGGTTTTTTTGTGCCTGCTGGACTCTAACCAGGGACTACGTCTCACCCACTACCCCATCCCCTCCATGGTTTGCATCTAACGGGTAGACCTTCTGTTCCCGCAATGGTCGCGAAAAAGTGGCCAGCTAAACAGCTTGCGCCATCGTCGAAGCGTGTAGAATCCCGCGCCCGAAAATGCAGGAGACAACACGTTGGCCATCCACTATTCCGCTTCCCAGGACCATATTGCATGCGGACGCACAGGCTCAAGCCTGACCAGCACGCGGGATTTCACCCAAGTCTCATGCAAGCTCTGCCTTCGGAGCGTTGAGAAAGTAACGGCTGAGCCTGTGCGAAAGACACCCACTCTCGCGGAGCTTAGAGCTGCGGCCAAAGCAGAGAAAGCGGCCCTGGCAATGGCTGAAATGGCGAAACCCAAAGCTACCCTGACACCTCGTGCGGCATGGCAACAACGCCTTGAGCAACTACCCGGTAGAAACCGCATCCCGCGTGGCGTAGCTCATCAAAAAATGGTCTAAGCGCCTCTGACCAGAAGCGGGCGTTTGTACGTCCGCTCTCGTTCCACAAGAAGTCTCCCAGTTAACCTTCGACTTCCACCATCAGTTCTAACCCATCACTCCTCAGCTCCGCCTTTGGCGAGACATGCGCGTAGAACGCTTGGCGAGCGATGACCAGTTCCTTGCATAGATCACCGGCCTCGATCTCGGGCTACCCATGGCCCTGATTGCCAGGCGTAACTTGGCGCGGGTCATCTTGAACGGCCACCCGCCTCTCCTTCCGAGCCCTCGCGCGAAAGCCAGCCCCGCCGCCATTCGTGCGGAAATCAGAGAGTGCTCGAACTCGGCCAGGGCCGTGGAGATACCGACGGCCAACAGACGCTGTGCGCTCTTTTGTCTACGACGAGTTCTCGCGGCGCCTGATCGCGGCCGTCGAAGCGCTCAAGGTGGCCCCGGCCAGCGAGAACGGCGCGCAACAGGGCCCGCTGATCAACGCCAAGGCCGTGGAGAAGATTCAGGAACATATCGCCGACGCCCTGGACAAGGGCGCCCGCCTGCTCAGCGGCGGCAAACCCCATGCCCTTGGCGGCAGCTTCTTCGAGCCGACCGTGCTCGGCGATGTCCGCGCCGAGATGCTGGTGACCCGCGACGAGACCTTCGGCCCGCTCGCGCTGCGCTGATGCTTCTTAGCTTTTTCGAGGACTGCACCGACCGGCAGGAACAGTCAATGACGCAACAACTTACGTAACGGAACCCCGTCTTTCATCACGGGCGACTTGATGACGATGTAGCTGAAGTACTTGGAAATACCGATATTCTTGTCCAGGAGGCCTTCCATCACCGCCTGATAATGCTGGATGCTGCACGTCATGAAGCGCGCCAGGTAATCGTAGCCACCGCTGATCAAGTGGCATTCGAGCACCTCATCAACCAGGCGGATATTGGACTCGAATTTGGCGAAGTCCTCGCGTTTATGGTCATGCAGGGTGATCTCGGTGAAGACGGTCACCGAGTCGGTGATCTTGGCGAGGTTGAGATGGGCTTTATAGCCGGAGATGTATCCCGCCGACTCGAGTCGTTTGACCCGTTGCAGGCAGGGGCTGGCCGATAGGCCGACCGCATCGGCCAGCTTGACGTTGGTGATGCGACCGTCTTTTTGCAGCTCGACCAGAATATTGATGTCGATCCGGTCCAGCTTGACTAAACCTTCCATCGCGTACCTCTCGATCGCTATTCGTAGGCAGCCTTTCTAGCAAAGTCAGCGCCGCAAAGACAGCTGATGCTGAGCGACCAGATCGGCCATGCTATTGATGCAATAGTCAGCCGGGCATGGCTGAGTATAGCGGCCATGGTCACGGCGGATCAGGCACATACCGCTCGATGTTGGCGACTCGGCGGGATACCTCGATACCTGCAGGATTTCTTCGACCTTGAGGTCGTTAGCCCGCAACCAGGCGCGGTCCGTCAATGGGTCGCTGGCCTGGGAAAGCAAATCCTCCGGCACGATGCCCAACCGTTCGCAGAGCCACTGCCGATCCTCGGCGTCACGGTCCCCATGCACCAGCAGCCGATAAAACTTGCGCAGATACAGCATGGCACCAGGCGCATCTTCGAACAGCGACCAGTTACGTACCGAACGGGCAAACGTCATCCCCTCCTCCCAGCTGACCTCGAGCCCCAGGCGCTCGGCCAACTGGCGGTGGGCAAAGCACAACAAACCACTGAAACCCAGCTCGGAGAAACGCGGGTAGAGCCTGCACACCGCCTCGTTGAACTCGCTCAGCACCTCTTCGCGCCCCAGCACACCGGGACGGTTTTCGAGCAACGGCTGCAAGGCTGTCCAGATACCGGAATCCCGATCGACCAGGACTTCATCGCAATCGATCAGTAGCGCACGATAATCAGTCAGGTCCATGGCGTTCGCCTCCTCTCATTCGCTTCACCGTTCCATACTCGAACCTCATCGATCGGCGCGCCCTTACTGCGCGCCGATCGAGGTTTGGCTCAACTC
>NZ_CAMPHI010000105.1 GCF_946885955.1 uncultured Pseudomonas sp. | reverse complement strand
AATGCGTTACCTATGTCTCCCGACACCTGTTACCTATGTCTCCCGGCTGAACACACGGCGCACCCTACGGGCTTTCGGCTTGTGGGCATCAATGGGAGGGGCCGGGTAGAATGCGCGCTTTCCCGCCTCGACCAGCAGCGCGCCCATGACCGACTCCGCCAACCGCCCCGCCCCTCGCGTCGCCATTATCGGCGGCGGCCCCGCCGGGCTGATGGCCGCCGAAGTGCTGGCATCGGCCGGGGTCAGGGTCGAGCTGTTTGACGCCATGCCCTCGGTCGGGCGCAAGTTCCTCCTGGCCGGCGTCGGCGGCATGAATATCACCCATTCTGAAGCCAAGCCGGCGTTTCTGGCGCGCTATGGCCAGCGCCGCGAAGAAGTCACCCAGCTGCTCGCCGAGTTCGACGCCGATTCGTTGCGCGCCTGGATTCATGGCCTGGGCATCGACACCTTTGTCGGCACTTCCGGGCGGGTCTTTCCCAGCGATATGAAAGCCGCGCCGCTGCTGCGCGCCTGGCTCAAACGCCTGCGCGAACTCGGTGTGAGCCTACATACCCGCCATCGCTGGCTCGGCTGGAACGATGAGGGCGCGTTGCGCATCGCGTCCCCGGCCGGCGAACAAGCGGTGACCGCCGACGCCACTCTGCTGGCGCTCGGCGGCGGCAGCTGGGCGCGGCTGGGATCGGACGGCGCCTGGGTGCCGCTACTGCAAGCGCGCGGGGTCGCGATAGCGCCGCTGCAACCGAGCAATTGCGGCTTCGAGGTGACTGGCTGGAGTGCGCTGCTGCGTGACAAATTCGCCGGTGCGCCGCTGAAGAACGTCAGCCTGCGCCTGGACGACGAAGCGCCGCGCCAGGGCGAGTTCGTGCTGACCGCAAATGGCGTCGAAGGCAGCCTGGTCTACGCCCTGTCGGCGGCGATCCGTGAGCGGATCAACCAACAAGGCAGCGCCACCGTCTACCTCGACCTGCTGCCGCAGAGTTCGCCAGCCAAGTTGCAGGCCGCACTGAGCAAGCCTCGCGGTTCCCACTCCATGGCCAAACACCTGCACCGGCAAGTCGGCATCGACGGCGTCAAGGCCGCACTGCTGCGCGAACTGGCAACGCCCGCACAGATCAACGATACGGCCCAGCTGGCCACCGCGCTCAAGGCGCTGCCCCTGACCCTGGTCAAAACCCGCCCGCTGGATGAAGCGATCAGCAGCGCCGGCGGCGTACCCTTCGAAGCGCTGGATGCGCAGCTGATGCTCAAGCAATTGCCCGGTCTGTTCTGCGCCGGCGAAATGCTCGACTGGGAGGCGCCGACCGGCGGCTACCTGCTTACCGCCTGCTTCGCCAGCGGTAGGGCGGCGGGGCTGGGGATACTGGAGTGGCTGAAAAAACCGCAATAGCGCAGCCCCAGGCCAAACGGGGCAGAGTGCCGGAAAGCACTGCGCTTGCGTGCCCCGGCCCATCTGACCGCGGCGGATTGCCGGGCACGCAGGAACCTCGTCATGGATATTCCAGTCTTTAGTTGGCTGAGCGGGCTGCCTCTGCCCGCGATCCACACTGGAGATTCGTTATGCCTTCCCTGCGTTTCAGCTTTGGCCTGGGCGCGATCGCGCTCTACGGTTGTGCCTTATCGCTGCAGGCCGCCGAGTTTCAAGTCACCACCCAGGCCGACGAACATGACGGCATCTGCGATGCGCACTGTTCCCTGCGCGATGCGGTGAGCACGGCGAACCGCGAGCCCGGCGCCGACGTGATTCAGCTGCCGGCCGGGCGCTATGAGTTGAGCCTGCTCGCCGAGTTCGGCGAACCGGGCATCCGCTACGACGAGGATGCCAACCTCAATGGCGACCTGGATATCAGCGACGACCTGAGCATCCACGGTGCCGGCAGCGATTCCACCATCATCAGCGGTATCGATCCGACACAACCGCCCTACCGCAACGACCGTTTGCTGGAAGTATTGAGCGGCGCCAGCCTCGACCTGCAACGCCTGGCCCTGGAAAACGGCCGCACGGCGTTCAATGGCGCCGCGGCGGAGAACCATGGCCTGCTGCGCCTGCAATCGGTCAGGGTACAAGGCAATCATGCCGCGACCATCAACCCGGATTACCACGAGATCCTCGGCGAGGAAGGCTATCGCTATGGCCAGGGTGGCGGCATCGCCAACTACGGCAGTCTGGAGGTCTACTCCTCGGACTTCGTGGGGAACCGCGCGCGGGGCGATATGGGCAACAATTTCGGCCGTGGCGGGGGCATCTTCAACCGCGGCAACCTGCTGGTACGTGACAGCAACTTCCGCGGCAATAACGCCTCGGACGAAGCCGAGAGTTCCGTCGGCAGTGGCATCTTCAACGGCGGACTGGCCGATATCTCGCGCAGCGCCTTCATCGCCAACGGCGGCTCGGAGGGCGGTCGCGGCTTTGCCATCGCCAACGACGACAACGGCGAGCTGAAGCTGACCAATAGCACCCTCAGCGGCCACATCGGCACCGGCGGCGCGCTGAGCAATGGCTATTACAGCAACCCGCCGGAAAATGATCCCAAGGCCACGCTGATCAACGTGACCATCGCCGGCAACAGCGGTTACGGCGTGCAGAACAGCGGCCAGCTGCTGATCCGCAACAGCCTGATCGCCGGCAACCTCGGCTTCTTCGGCGACGAGGTGACCAACTGCCGCAACCAAGGCCCTCGCTATCGTTATCAAGCCATCGGCCTGCTCCTCAATAGCGAGCCGAGTAACTGCACCGCCGACCTTTACCTGCCCTATGAACAGACCTTCACCCACCTACTGCTGCCGCTGGCCGACAACAACGGCCGTACCCAAAGCTATGCCCTGCGCCGCGGCAGCCTGGCGCTGGACGCTGGTGTCGGCTCCTGCACCCGCCATGATCAACGCCGCCTGACCCGACCACGCGATGGCGATGGTGACGGCGTGGCGATTTGCGACCTGGGGGCTTTCGAGCGAGCCAGACCGTAGGGCTCTCGATCGTTCCCATGCATGCTCCGCCTGCGAATGCAGCTGGCGACGCTCCGCGGCGCAGGGACGCAGAGCGTCCCAGGAGGGGTTACCACGCTGGAGCGTGGGAACGATCAGTGGTTGCGGGGCGATGGTGGGTTAAGCGGTGCAGAGAACCAGGTCGATCGTTCCCGCGCTCCGCGTGGGAATGCTGTTGGCGACGCTCCGCGGCGCAGGGACGCAGAGCGTCCCGGGAGGGGTTACCACGCTGGAGCGTGGGAACGATCAGTGGTTGCGGGCCGAAGGTGGGTTAAGCGGTGCGGAGAACCAGGTCGATCGTTCCCGCGCTCCGCGTGGGA
>NZ_CAMPHI010000104.1 GCF_946885955.1 uncultured Pseudomonas sp. | reverse complement strand
ACCCGTTACCCATGTCTCCCGACAGGCGTTACCCATGTATACCGGCTGAACACACCGCGCACCCTACCTCCACAGCTCAAGGCGTCAGGTCGAACAGCGCCTTGCCACTTTCCATATCGCTGGGTACGGAGAAATGCTCGTGGGCGATCAACCACTTCTCGCCCTGTTGGCGCAGGCATTGGGTCACGCGCATCCAGCAGCTCTGGGTCTGGCCCTTGTCATCGGTGCCGCCGCAATGGAGCAGGTAGTGCGCCACGGCCAAATCGTCGCCGATCATGAAACTCGGCTCGTGCACCTCGAACAGGCTCGCGCCGGTGCACATTTCCATGCACGCCTGCCAGTGCGCCTGGTAGGCGTCGCGGCCGACGAACCGCAGCGGGCCGATAGCGTCGTAGGCCACCACGTCGTCGCTGTAGTGACTGATGATGCGCTCGACATTCTTGCTTTGCGCGGCCCGCGCCCAGCTGTCGATGGTGTGTTTGATCTGATTTTGTGGGGTCTCGATAATCATGCTCTGCTCTCCTCTAGCGCGCGCCGGGAAGTGGCACGCTCAAACATCCAACTGGCGCACCGGCCGCACCTCGACACTGCCGACCCGCGCCGCCGGAATCTTGCCGGCGACCTGCAGCGCCTCATTGAGGTCGCGGGCCTCGATCAGGTAGAAGCCAGCCAGTTGCTCCTTGGTCTCGGCGAAGGGCCCGTCGGTGATGGTCAATTTTCCGCCGCGCATACGCACCGTGGTGGCCGTCTCCACCGGCTGCAACGCCTCGGCGGCGAGCATGCGTCCGCTTTGTTGCACGGACTCGGCATAGGCGTGGCACTCCTCGTCCCGCGGGCTATCGGGGGAGTCGTGCAACAGCTTTTCATCGCTATAGACCAGGCATAGATATTTCATGGTGCTCTCCGGCGTACTCGCGTTTTTCGCGATGGTTAATCACTAGTCGCGCGGCCGTGCGACAAATCGACAGCGGCGCTGAAAATATTTTTTATGGCCGATCAGCGGCGCGGATCGGTCTAGTAAGTCGCGGCTAAAGCGGAGTGCCGCCCAGCCCATCCCACAGGACTGGCGGTGCTGGTGTCGTCCAGACGCCGCGCTATCGCGCAGCAAGCTGGGGCTCAGGACCAAAACCGTAGGATGGGTTAGGCGCCCGTAAGTCGACCCGCTGCCAGCAGAACAAGCGCGCCGTAACCCATCATCGATATTCGTCCCGCCAACGGGTACAGGCATAAAACGCCCGATGGGTATCGCTGCGCTCAACGCCATCCTACGGTTATGGTCTCCTGCACGAATCCGTACAAATCACCGTTCAGGCACCCTTCAATGCCTGCAAGCGCTGCTCGAGAAATTGCCGATCCGGCCCCTGCTGGGCTAACTGCAAGGCGCGTTGATAGGCCTCGCGAGCGGCGGCGTATTGGCCCAGGCGCCGATGAAAATCGGCGCGGGCGGCGTGGGCCAGGTGGTAATCGAGCAGCTCGCCGCGCGCGAGCAGATTCTCGACCAGCGTCAACCCAGCTTGCGGACCGTCGCGCATGGCCACCGCGACCGCGCGGTTGAGTTCGATCACCGGCGATGGCGTGATACCCAGCAGCGCATCGTAAAGACCGACGATCTGCGCCCAGTCGGTGGCCTCCATGCTCGGCGCCTCGGCATGCACAGCAGCGATCGCCGCCTGCAGGCTATAGGGGCCGAAGCGCCGCGAGCGCAAAGCCTGCATCACCAGGGCCTCGCCTTCGGCAATCAGCTCAGCGGACCATAGCAAGCGGTCTTGGGCTTCCAGCAGCACCGGCTCGCCGCTGGCCGAGGTGCGCGCCGGGCGCCGCGATTCGTGCAGCAGCATCAGCGCCAGCAGGCCCATCACCTCGGGTTCGGGCAGCAGCTCGGCGAGCAACCGGCCCAGGCGGATCGCCTCGCTGGACAGGTGGCTGCGGGTCAGGGAGTCGCCGGAACTGGCGAAATAACCTTCGTTGAACACCAGGTAGATCACCCGCAACACCGCATCCAGGCGCTCGGCCAATTCGTTGCGTCCCGGTACTTCATAGGGAATGCCGGCGTCGCGGATCTTGCCCTTGGCGCGCACGATGCGCTGGGCCACGGTGCTCGGGCTGCTAAGAAAGGCGTGGGCGATGTCCTCGGTGCTGAGGTCGCAGATTTCACGCAGGGTCAGGGCCACCTGGGCATCAGCGGCCAGGGCGGGGTGACAGCAGGTGAAGATCAGCCGCAGGCGGTCGTCCTCGACGCTTTCGCCGTCCCACACAGACTCATCGTCCGCAGCGATGGTTTGCGCCAGGCGCTCGTCGAGCGGTTCGAAGCGCGCCTGCCGGCGCAGACCGTCGATGGCCTTGAAGCGCCCCGCCGAGACCAGCCAGGCCCGTGGATTGGCCGGCACGCCGTCACGCGGCCACTGCTCCATGGCGGCGCGAAAGGCTTCGTGCAGCGCTTCCTCGGCCAGATCGAAATCACCCAGCAAGCGGATCAGGGTAGCCAGCACCCGCCGCGACTCATCCCGGTAAATGGCAGCGAGCGTTTCGCTCGGCGATACAGCAGCGTCCATGATGTCCTTCCCGTCGGCGGGTGCGAGGGGTCACCCGCAGGGGCGACCCGGCCAGAACCGCGAAGCAAGGATCCTAGCTGCTCACAGCCGGTCCGGCCAACCCGAACTCTGCAGACCAGGATTCTGCAACGCAGTTCGCGGTGCCACCGCGGCGGGCGACGAAACAGCACGGCGCACTTGTGGCACGCCGGTCACGCAGGGAGGTTGGAAAAAACCGCGATGCTTGTGGCGTCGCGGGGGTATTGCTCAGGGTGGCGGACGCTTACAAGGGCGTCAGCAGCTCGCCGCGTTCGATAAAGGCCTGCAGGTTGGCCAGCAGCAATTGCTCCATCTGCCAGCGGGTTTCCTCGCTGGCGCTGCCGATATGCGGCAGCAGCACCACGTTGTCCAGCTCGCGCAGGGCGGCCGGCACCTCGGGTTCGGCCTCGTAGACGTCCAGCCCGGCGGCGCCCAGTGCGCCGCTTTGCAGCGCCGCGATCAGTGCCGCCTGGTCGACCACCGAGCCGCGCGCGACGTTGATCAGGATGCCCTCGGGGCCGAGGGCTTCAAGCACGGTGCGATCGATCAGGTGCTGGGTCGCCGCGCCGCCGGGGCAGGTCAGCACGAGAAAATCCGCCCAGCGCGCCAGCTCGATCAGCTGCGGCTCGTACTCGTAGGGGCTGCGATCGAGCGGCTTGCGGTTGTGATAACGCACGGCCATTTCGAAGCCGCTGGCGCGCTGCACCACGGCCTCGCCGATGCGCCCCAGGCCGACGATGCCCAGG
>NZ_CAMPHI010000103.1 GCF_946885955.1 uncultured Pseudomonas sp. | reverse complement strand
CTCCCAAAGCCCCGGTCAACATCCCCCGATCCGCGCTGTCGCCATGCTCAATGGCCAGATAATGCTCGGCCTGCTCCTCGACCTCGGGCATGCACATCAAGCCGGCGCCGGTACACTGATCGGCCCGCAGTAGGCAGCTATCCGGCGCCTGGCTCAGGCGTTGGGCGAAGGGGTGGGTTGTGCTGTCGGTCATGGCTTAGCTCAGGTCGATATCAATAGGCGGCAGGCAAAGGCCGTCGATGGGCTGGTAGGTCAGGCTGCCGCGCACGCCCATCAGGCTTTCGAAGCCCTGCTCGTGATAGGCGCGGCGCAGGCGCACGCTACCGTCCGGCTCTGGCGTCACGCGGCTGCCGCTATCCAGGTCGAAGGGAATGGGGTCGTCCTCGCCCCAGACCAGCGGAACGCAGCGGCTGGCCGAGCCGAACAGGCCAGTTTCATGCTTCCATTCCTCAACGCCATCGAAGCTGAGCATGCCCTGGCGGTATTCCTTTTGCCCGGGCAGGCGCAGGTATAAACGCCGCTCTTCGACTATTGCCCCCGTGCGCTGGTTCTGCTCGTTCCAGCTTTCCAGGCTCATGCGCACTGGCAGCACGATCTGGTAGAAGGCACGCATGGTGCCGGCGAAGTCGCCAGCCCAGTCGGCGGGGCGCGGGCCGAGGCGGGTTTGCTTGAGCCATTGCTCTAATGGCGTGTCCTGGGTGTAGAACAAAGAAATCAGACCCAGGAGAATGGTGATGGTAAGGCCGAGCAAACTGAGCCGTAACGGCAGAGTCAGTACCCGGATACCGGTGGCCAGAGCCTCGGCCTCGCCGGCCAGCACGGCGGTGCGGGCGATGCGCAGGGCGCGCATCGCCTGCACGGAAACGCGGGCATAGGCCAGATTGGCGCCGGCCAGGCCGGCACTGACCGCCGCCGCGTCCAGATCCCCGGCACGGTAGGCATCCAGCGCCTGCCAGCCGTAGTAGAACACGTCGATACCGGCGGTAATGGCCTGGAACAGCATGGCGAACGAGCCAAGGCCCAGTGCGTCAGCCAAGAGTTTCTGGGCCACAGGGTTGGTTTTCCCGGCCTGCGCGACATGCTGCTCCCATCGAATATCGGCCAACTGCTGGAGTACGGCGTTTGAGGCAGTTAAGCCTGCGAAAATTGCGCTACCAACCCCAAGAAAATTTTTACCAGACCGATCTTCCCAAGCTGTATTTGCAGTCCGCTCCAAATTCCACACCGCCACTATCGCAATCAGCGTCTTTAATGGCGCTTCGTCGAGCAATTCGCCGATATTGCGCGGCAATTCCACCTTGCCAGCCCGCCCCCCGAGCGTCGGCAGGACCGGGGCGGGCTTAGCAGGCGCCGATGGCACGCGCGGCGCCTCACTGCCATAACCCGGCTGGGGATGTGCCGGGGCCGGCGGGTTATTGGGCACCACGCGTAGATGAGGGACGGCCTCTTCGACTTGGGTGGCAGTGGGGCTCTTCTCAGGCAAAGTGGGGATGCCAGGGCCGACACGCTGGGCACGGGCTTGCTCGCGCTCGATCTGCTCCATGCGCTTTTTCAGGCTGCGCCTTTGGCCCTTGTTATGGGCCTGACCCATCTGCTCGTTGAGCCAACGCAAGGCGTCGTAACGCGGTAGCTGTTCGAGCTCCATGCGCTGTTGGCTGCGGGCCAGCATGGCGGTCATCAGGTTATAAGCGAGCGGGTGAATCTGTTCGGTCAGGCTACGCAACCGCCCTCCCAGCACAGGCGATAGCGCAGCAGGCAGGGGTTCACTAGCGGTCGCCAACGTCAAACGCACAAGGCGCCCCGCACCGTCATTCAGAGCAACCACCAGAGCAGCGACCCGAGCCAACTTGGCGGCCCCTTTGCTCAGGTCATCGGCAACCGGAGCCAGGTTCTCGGGCACCTGCAGCAGTTGTTTGAGTTGGCCGGGGTCGATGCGCTCGCGCACGCCCAGCACCGCCCAAAGCAACCAGGGTTCGCCAGTGAGACTGGCGGGGTCGAGGGCCAATTCGATGGCCTTGATCCCGGCAGAGGTGGCGGCAGGCCCAAGGCAGGCGGCGGCGAAGCTGGCCTCAAGCGCATCACGGGCATCGGCTTGGGCGATATCGAAGTGTTCGCATGCGCTGGCCAGGCTGGATGGCGGCTGATCGCCCAGGGTCGAGAACCAAGCCGCCCATGCGCTGGCGATACGCCACCGGTCATTATCCAAGGCCTCGTGCTCGCGCTCCTGTTCTTGCAGGGTTAGTTGCAAATAAGGCAGATCGACGAGAGAGGCGAGGCTTTTGCGCACCTCTTCGTCGCTTTCGCTGACGGATTTAATGACAGCCGCCACGGACCAATCGTCGGCACGATGTCGGTTGAGCTTGTCGAATGCCTGGTTGCGCACCCGCAAAAGGCTGGCGAGGTCGAACAATACGCCCCAGGGATCATCCAGCAACGCATAGTGCTGCTGCTCGCAGCGGTTCATGCGTTTGAGCGGTGGCTCCTCCAGCAGCCAGTAGCTTGGCCGGGGCGCACTGCTCCAGCGGAAGTTTTCAGGCCTGACGTCGCCGATCTGCGGATGCAGGGTTTGCACCTGTCCGCTGAACGGGCCGACGCCGGGCACCAGTTCGCGCATGGTTCGCTGGCGTGCCTCGGCTTGTTGTTCCGCTTCGGCGAATTGCTCGTCGCTCCAACGTACCGGCGACCATGCAAGCAGCACCAGCGCTCCGGCTTCCAGCATCAGATAGGCGAGCGAAGATTGATCCTGTGCGCCGCCGCGCCCGCTCAAGGTGAGCAGCGAGGCCTCTACCTGATATTCGCTGAGTTCCTGTAAGGACTCTTCCCAGAGGTAAAGCCAGCCGTCACGCAGCATACGCGGCACATACCCCAGTGGGCGGTCTTGTAGCTGCGGGTGATCCGGCCCCAAATCGGGGAAATGGCCTTCAAGCCCGGGCAAACCAAGGGTCGCGGCATCCAGGCTCGAAGGATGGAGTGGGTCGATGGGGCCAATGGCATAACGTACCGGCAGTACGGCGGTTAACAGTGGGCAGGCCGCCGGTTTCAGGTTGGCGGGAGCGTTAACGAGTTGGTTCATACGGCAGCCTCCGGCGTGCTTTCCTTGTCTTGGGCCAGTGCTTCCAGCAGCGGCCAGTCCAACGTTATCTGGGCCTTTATGTCCTGGATGGCGAGGGTGCAGTCGCGCTCCGGGGTCTCATTGCGCCAGGCGTTGAAAGGTCCCTCCTGATTACGCAACCAGATTTCCGTGATGCCGTACCAGAACCCGGCTGGCCACTGCGCCTGGGCTCGCCAGACATTCAGTAGCGGACGCGCATTGGCCAGACGCAACCAGAATTCGCGGCCGTCTGGCGAGAGAATGCGCAGGCGACGCCTCAGGCTGGCGCGCAATTGCTCCAGGCTCACCTCGGTTTTCAGCCAAACGGCATGCTGTAAATCGGATGAGCCCTGAAGCCAGGCAGTATGCAAGGCGCTGCCTTCATCGGCGTCCAGCAGAATTGGTCCGATATCGGCCAACGCCTTGTACTCCGTGCCATGCAACAGCGGGCGCAAGGAGTGCTCTGGGAAGCTCTGACTCAGCCATACCGGTGCATGTTTACGCGAAGCACCGTCGAACAGCAGTGCGCCTGTGTTCGTCATTCTGCCTCCTTGGCGTGCTTGGCGGCTTCGCAAAGCTCGCAAATACCGCTGCTGGCCAGCAGAAACACGCGGCGTTGCTTGGCCAACGCTTCCGGTTCCAGGGGATGTAGCAACTCCCCCGCCTTATCCTGATCCGCCGCCCACGGAATCACCGGCGCGAGTATCTGGATGCCCGAGCCCTTACCCGGCCCGCCGCCCGAATTCATCTTGATCGTTGCGCCGC
>NZ_CAMPHI010000102.1 GCF_946885955.1 uncultured Pseudomonas sp. | reverse complement strand
CATCGTAAAGAAAGGTGTCATCCAACTGTTCGGCGGCGCTTACGGTGACGCCCAGATCGTTGACCAGGCCATCGGTCAGCCCGTAGTACGTAGGATGGGTTGAGCGCAGCGATACCCATGCTGTCGGACGGAATCCCCGATAATCAACAACACCGCGTCGAATCATTGTTGGGTTACGCGGCGACAAGTGGCGATGGCGTTGATTAATCCGTGACAATCGCCGCTAACCCAACCTACGGCCGGGAGCCTGGGAGCAAGCAATTCCCCACGGGCCCTCCTGCACTTATTCATCGTAAAGAAAGGTGTCATCCAACTGTTCGGCGGCGCTTACGGTGACGCCCAGGTCGTTGACCAGGCCGTCGGTCAGCCCGTAGATCCAGCCGTGTACCGCCAGCGGTTGGCCGCGGCGCCAGGCGCTTTGCACGATGGTGGTGTGGCAGACGTTGCGTACCTGGCGTTGTACGTTGAGTTCGCACAGCAGGTTGACCTGGGCTTCCTGTTCGAGCCCCTGGAAGCGCTCCAGGTTCTGGTGGTAGAGCGCCTTGAGCGCGCGCAGCCAGTTGTCGATCAGCCCCAGCGCTTCATGGCCCAGGGCCGCGCGCACGCCGCCGCAGCCGTAATGGCCGCAGACGATCACCTGTTTGACCTGCAGCACGTCGACCGCGTACTGCAGCACCGAGAGGAAATTCATGTCGGTGGCCACCACCATATTGGCCACGTTGCGGTGTACGAACAGTTCGCCGGGCATTAAACCGACTACTTCGTTGGCCGGCACGCGACTATCCGAGCAGCCGACCCAGAGGAATTCCGGGCGCTGTTGCCGGGCCAGGCGGGCAAAGAATTCCGGGTCTCTGGCGGTGAGCGATTCTGACCAGTAGCGGTTGTTGGTCAGTAGTTGTTCGACGTCCATCGGTTTCCCCTTCCCTCGCCGGCGGCAAGGATATGGCGAGAGCATAGCCAGCAAGGCCGACCTGTCAGATTGTCCTGGATCAATATTCGCTGCGCACCGTCGACCGAGGGTCAGTCCCGGAAGAACTTTTCCCGCATCTTGATGGCGATCAATACCGCGGCAAAACCTCAGGCTACCGTGCCCGCAGAATTCAAACTGATGAGGCATCGCTATGAAAACTCGTATGACGCCAATCGCCCTCGCCCTGCTCGCCTGCGCCAGCGGCGCCGCTGTCGGCGAAGACTTCGGCAAGCTGATCGAGGACGGGAAGTTGATCCTCGATGCGCGCTACCGCTATGAGCATGTGGACCAGGACAACGCGTTGAACAACGCCAACGCGCAAACCCTGCGCACCCGCATCGGCTTGCAGAGCGGCAAGTGGTACGGCCTCTCGGCGCTGGTCGAAGCGGATAACGTCAGCCGCATCGGCGATGCCAGCTACAACAGCACGCGTAACGGCCAAGGCGATTTCTCCCCGGTGGTCGACCCGGACGGCAGCGAGATCAACCAGGCGCTGCTGCGCTACGACCATCAATACGGCAGCGCCGTGCTCGGCCGCCAACGCATCAACCTGGATAGCCAGCGCTTCGTCGGCGGTGTGGCCTGGCGGCAGAACGAACAGACTTACGACGGCGTGCTTGGGCAACTGAAGCCGCTGGACGGCCTGACCCTGACTTACGCCTATATCGACAATATCAACAGCATCTTCGGGCCCGACGACAACCGCTTCGACAACCGCAGCAACCCGGCCAATATCGAGGGCCACAGCCACCTGATCAACGCTCAGTACGTGCTGCGCCCCGAGTTGACGCTCACCGCCTATCACTACCTGCTCGGTCTGGATAATCTGGCGATCGCCCCGGCCGCGGCCTATTCCACGCTGTCGAGCAAAACCACCGGTGTGCGTTTGCAAGGTGCGCTATCATGGCTCAGCTACGCCTTGGAGTACGCACGGCAACGCGACTACGCCGGCAACCCCGTCGAGCTGAGCAGCGAGTACTACCTGGCCGAACTCAGCTACAGCCTGGCCGGCACTGCGCTGAAGGCCGGCCTCGAAGTGCTCGGCGGTGACAATGGCCCGGGCAACCGCGCCTTCCAGACCCCATTGGCGACCAAACACGCGTTCCAGGGCTGGGCCGATATCTTCCTCACCACCCCGGCTGCGGGGATCAAGGACAGCTACCTGAGCGCAGGCACGCCGCTGCTCGGCGGCACGCTCACCGGGGTTTACCACGACTATCGGGCGGAACGGGGCAGCAGCCATTACGGCGAGGAGCTCGACCTGTCCTATGCCCGCCCGGTGCCCGGCGTGAAAGGTCTGGTTGGCCTGATCAAAGCCGCGCGCTACGACGCCGATGACTTCGCCATCGATACCGACAAACTGTGGCTGCAGGCGCAGTACAGCTATTGATAAACCCTCTCGGCCGCTGCATCGCGCGGCGGCCGAACCGCACAAGGAAAGTTCCATGCATTACCTCGGATCGCGGCTCCTGCTGCTTGTGCTGTTAGCCCTCGGCCAACTCGGCCAAGTGAGCTGGGCGGGCATCAGCGCTGCCGAAGCCATCAATCTTTCCGGCATGCAACGCATGCTCAGCCAGCGTATCGCCAAGAACTACCTGATGATCGGCAGCGAGGTGCGGGTCGAGCAAGCCAACCACCAGCTCGATGAAAGCCTGGCGCAATTCGACAGCAATCTCCAAACACTGGAGCAATACGCCGACAGCCCTGCCCTGCAACAGCAGCTCGAACAGCTGCAGCAACTCTGGCAGCCGTTCAGGTTGCAGGTATTGCAACGCCCCCGGGCGGACCAGGCGCTGCAGGTCATCGGCCAGAGCCAGGCATTGCTGGATGCCAGCGAAGCGCTGGTGCAAGGTATCGAGCAGCACAGTGGCGCCAAGACGGTCCGGCTGGTCAACAGCAGCGGTCGTCAGCGCATGCTCAGCCAACGCATCGCCATGCTTTACCTCGCCGCCAGTTGGCGGGTGCCGGTGGTGGATCTGGACAAGCAATTGCAGCAAAGCGTCACCGAGTTCGATGCGGCGCTGCAGGAGCTGTTCGCCGCACCGCTGAACGATACGCAGAGCCTGGCGCTGCTCAATAAGGTCAAGGCGCAGTGGCGTTTCTCGCAAAGCGGGTTTCGCCTTTCCAGTGATGGCCGCTACGTGCCCACGGTGATCAGCGCCAGTTGCGACAGCCTGCAACTGCTGATGAATCAACTGACGCTGCTGTATGCCGAAAAGCAGCCAAGCTCAGGGCTGCCTCTTTAGAGGTAGTGCGTCAGAGGAATGGGCGCACCACCATCATCGCCCTAGCATGGCGAGTAAGGAGGTGCCCCAATGCTCACCGACGTAACGACGCTTGCCGCACTTCGACAACACCACCTGTTCGCCAAATTGCCCGAAGCCGCGTTCCAGGAAGTCTGCAACCTGGCCATTTCGCGCCGGCTGGAGAGCGGTGACATCCTTTTCCATCAGGGCGACAAGGCCGAGCGCTTCTATCTACTGCTGCACGGGCAGATCAAGTTGATCCGCGTGCTGCTCGAAGGTCAGGAGAAGCTGGTGGAGGTGATATCCGCTGGCCAGAGCTTTGCCGAAGCGCTGCTATTCAGTGGCGCACGGCATTATCCAGTGACGGCCGGGGCCTTGAAGAACTGCACCCTGGTGAGCATCGACGGCGCGCATTACCGGCAACTGCTGGAAAGCCAACCGAAGATCTGCCTCGACCTGCTGGCCGCGTTCAGCATCCGCCTGCATCAGCGCCTCAACGAAATCGACACCCTGTCCCTGGCCAACGCCAGTCGCCGCGTTGCCCGCTACCTGTGTCAGCAGCAGGCCGCGGGCAGTGGCAAGATCCAGCTCAGCGTGCCCAAACGCTTGATCGCCTCACAGCTGGGCATTCAGCCGGAAACCTTCTCACGCATTCTGCATCGCCTGATCGATGCCGGGCTGATCGCCATGGAACGCCGCGATATCCGCGTGTTGGATAGCCTCAGCCTGGCCAATTATTGCGATTGAGGTTTTCGTAACCTGGATGAAATCCGGGTCGTTAACCCGCTCCCGGATTGCATCCGGGCTACCAGAGCAAGCGCAGCCACTGCGGTTGGCGCTGCGCGTAGCGGACCCGCTGGCGGATACGGTGTGCCCTTTTCGGTGTATCCACCCATCGTCGGCTGGTAACGCGGAGCGTCACGGGCTGCGTGCCCACGCTGGAGCGTGGGTACGACCAACTAAAAAGCATCAGCTACACACCCCGATCCGGACTACAACAGCGGACGCAGAACGTAGCCTGGGTTGAGCGCAGCG
>NZ_CAMPHI010000101.1 GCF_946885955.1 uncultured Pseudomonas sp. | reverse complement strand
CCGAGGCGCTGTTCGAGGTCGCTCATCTGCTGGCTGATCGCCGAGCGGCCGATGCCCAGGGCGCTCTCGGCGGCGGAAAAACCGCCGCATTCGACTACGCTGCGAAACAGCTTGAGCAGGCGGATATCGAAATCGCTGACCTGGGCCAGGGGGGCGGGGCGGCGTGCGCTCATCGTTGATTACTCATTGTTTAGTGCAGGCTTAACTAAAGATAAGAAGAGTTGTGTTTTCCTGACTCTAAGCCCGTGGCACCTTTACAGGCAATAGATTCCAGGTGGGTGCGGCTCGGCCGCTCCCGCAGCACAACAAGAACATCGCCCATTTCTACGAGGCCGCACCATGAACATGCCGCAGAGCGCCACCCCGTCCCTGGCCAGCCAGCTCAAGCTGGATGCCCACTGGATGCCGTTCACTGCCAACCGCAGCTTCCAGCGTGACCCGCGTTTGATCGTCGCCGCCGAAGGCAGCTGGCTGACCGATGACCAGGGTCGCAAGGTCTACGACAGCCTGTCCGGCCTGTGGACCTGCGGCGCCGGCCATTCGCGCAAGGAGATCCAGGACGCCGTGGCCAAGCAGCTCGGCACCCTGGACTACTCGCCGGGCTTTCAGCATGGCCACGCGCTGTCGTTCAAGCTGGCCGAGCAGATGGCCGACCTGATGCCGGGCGAGCTCAACCACGTGTTCTTCACCGGCTCCGGCTCCGAATGCGCCGATACCGCGGTGAAAATGGCCAAGGCCTACTGGCGCCTCAAGGGCCAGCCGGCCAAGACCAAATTCATCGGCCGCGCCCGTGGCTACCACGGCGTGAACATCGCTGGCACCAGCCTCGGCGGCATCGGTGGTAACCGCAAGATGTACGGCCAGTTGATGGACGTCGATCACCTGCCGCACACCCTGCAACCGGGCATGGCCTACACCCAGGGCATGGCCGCCACCGGCGGCGTCGAACTGGCCAACGAGCTGCTGAAACTGATCGAGCTGCACGACGCCTCGAACATCGCCGCGGTGATCGTCGAGCCGATGTCCGGCTCGGCCGGCGTCATAGTGCCGCCGACTGGCTACCTGCAGCGCCTGCGCGAGATCTGCACGCAGCACAACATCCTGCTGATCTTCGACGAAGTGATTACCGCCTTCGGCCGCCTCGGCACCTGGAGCGGCGCCGAGTACTTCGGCGTGACGCCGGACATCATCAACGCTGCCAAGCAGATCACCAACGGCGCCATTCCCCTGGGTGCGGTTATCGCCAGCAGCGAGATCTACAACACCTTCATGCAGCAGGCCACGCCCGAGCACATGGTCGAGTTCACCCACGGCTACACCTACTCGGCCCACCCGGTGGCCTGCGCCGCCGGCCTGGCCTCGCTGGAGCTGCTCAAACGCGAGAAACTGCTGCTGCAGTCCGCCGAGCTGGCGCCGAAATTCGCAGCCGCCCTGCATGGCCTCAAAGGCAGCAAACATATCGTCGACATCCGCAACTGCGGCCTGGCCGGCGCGATCCAGCTGGCGCCGCGCGACGGCGACCCGGTGGTGCGCCCGTACGAGGCCGGCATCGCCTTGTGGAAGGCCGGCTTCTACGTGCGCTTCGGCGGCGACACCCTGCAGTTCGGGCCAACCTTCAACGCCAAGATGGAAGACCTCGACCGCGTGTTCAGCGCAGTCGGCGAAGCCCTGCAGAGCATCGACTGATGAGCCGAGCGCAAGCGGTGGCGAACGTGCAGGTGGACAACCAGAGGGTGATCGTCACCGAATGGCGCTTCGCCCCCGGCGCCGAAACCGGCCGGCACTGCCATGGTTACGACTATGTAGTGGTGCCGATGACCGATGGCACCCTGCTGCTGGAAACCCCGCAGGGCGATAGGCACGCCGAGCTCAAGGCCGGGCAGGCGTACTTCCGCCAGGCTGGGGTCGAGCACAACGTGATCAATGTCAGCGACCACGAGGTCGTGTTCGTCGAAACCGAAATCAAATCGTAGGGGTGGATGACGCCTCACCTGCGCGGCCCGACCGATACACCAATAGCAGGGCCCGCCGGTGGATGAAAAAAGCGTCATCCACCCTACGCCTGGCGATAGTCCCCCCTCTCCCTCGGGAGAGGGGCTAGGGGTGAGGGGTGGGTTCACCGTCGCTCCCCAAGCCGGATCACAGATTCACTAACAGAATTCGCAAATGGAGTTATTTATGAGCCTTGTCCCCCATCTGATCCACGGCGAGCGCATCGCTGGCACCGGCCGCACTGCCGACGTGTTCAACCCGTCCACCGGCGAGGCCAGCAAGCAAGTCGCCCTGGCTGACCGCGCGACCCTGCAGCTGGCCATCGACTCGGCCAAGGCCGCGTTCCCGGCCTGGCGCAACACCCCGGCGGCCAAGCGCGCCCAGGTGATGTTCCGCTTCAAGCAATTGCTCGAACAGCACGAAGCGACCATCGCCCAGCTGATCAGCGAAGAGCACGGCAAAACCCTGGAAGACGCAGCCGGTGAACTCAAGCGCGGCATCGAGAACGTCGAATTCGCCTGCGCCGCCCCGGAAATCCTCAAGGGCGAATACAGCCGCAACGTCGGCCCGAATATCGACGCCTGGAGCGACTTCCAGCCCATCGGGGTCGTGGCAGGGATTACCCCGTTCAACTTCCCGGCCATGGTGCCGCTGTGGATGTACCCGCTGGCCATCGTCTGCGGCAACTGCTTCATCCTCAAGCCGTCCGAGCGCGACCCGAGCTCCACCCTGTACATCGCCGAACTGCTGCTCGAAGCCGGCCTGCCGAAAGGCGTGCTCAACGTCGTGCACGGCGACAAGGAAGCGGTCGACGGGCTGATCGAAGCGCCGGAAGTCAAAGCCCTGAGTTTCGTCGGCTCCACTCCGATCGCCGAGTACATCTACAGCGAGGGCACCAAGCGCGGCAAGCGCGTGCAGGCCCTGGGCGGCGCGAAGAACCATGCCGTACTGATGCCCGACGCCGACCTCGATAACGCCGTCAGCGCGCTGATGGGCGCGGCCTACGGTTCCTGTGGTGAGCGCTGCATGGCCATCTCGGTGGCGGTATGCGTGGGCGACCAGATCGCCGATGCGCTGGTAAGCAAGCTCATCCCACAGATCAAGGGTTTGAAAATCGGCGCCGGTACTTCCTGCGGCCTGGACATGGGGCCGCTGGTCACCGCCGCCGCGCGCGACAAAGTCGTTGGCTACATTCACGACGGTGTCACCGCTGGCGCCAAACTGGTTGTCGATGGCCGCGGTTACAGCGTTGCCGGCCATGAAAACGGCTACTTCGTCGGCGGCACCCTGTTCGACCACGTCAGCCCGGAAATGCGCATCTATAAGGAGGAGATCTTCGGCCCGGTGCTGTGCATTGTTCGCGTCAACAGCCTGGAAGACGCCATGCAGCTGATCAACGACCACGAATATGGCAACGGCACCTGCATCTTTACCCGCGACGGTGAATCTGCGCGGCTGTTTTGTGACGAAATCGAAGTCGGCATGGTCGGCGTCAACGTCCCCCTGCCGGTGCCGGTGGCCTACCACAGCTTCGGCGGCTGGAAGCGCTCGCTGTTCGGCGACCTGCATGCCTATGGCCCGGACGGCGTGCGCTTCTACACCCGCAAAAAAGCCATCACCCAACGCTGGCCGCAACGCGCCTCCCATGAGGCGGCGCAGTTTGCATTCCCCAGCAATGGCTAAGCGCGGGTAGGGCGGCAAAGGCCAGTCGTGAGACTGGCCTTTTTGGTTTGCCTCGTAGCATTTCCCCGGGTATCGCTGCGCTCAACCCAGGCTACGGACACATCGTAGCCCGGGTTGAGCACAGCGATACCCGGGAGCTTTTATGAGCCCGTCAAGGCTGCATCCTTTCCCCAGCCAACGGCTCATCATGTGGGCCGCCAGTCCAATCCGCCGGCAACGCCCCCGCCGCGACATAACGATGAAACGACGACCACGGCCAGTCGATCACGTGTTCCACATGGCCGTGTTTACGCGGGTTGTGGTGGATGTAATCGACATGGCGGGCGAAGTCGTCATCGTCACGAATCCGATGCTCCCAATAACGCTGCTGCCAGATGCCGCGTTCTCCTTTGCGTTGGCGGCTAGGAGATATCCGTTCGCTGTACGGCAATGCCCGCGAAAAGCCGCTCTTTATCAAGCGCCAGCGCAGGGCAAAATCGGCATCGCCCGGCGGCAGCGTGCACAGCGCATGCAGGTGATCGGGCAGGATTACGATGGCATCGATACGCCAGGGATGCAGACGCATCACATGGGCGAAGCTGGCGCGCAGCAGATCGACGTGCGCAGTTAGCAGATTCCCATGACGGTTCGCCAGGTTGAGCGTAAAAAACCAAGGTCGCGCCCGGCCTTGTGTCGCGGCGGTAGAGCACCATTATCTGCAGTCCCTTGCAGAAGAACATTC
>NZ_CAMPHI010000100.1 GCF_946885955.1 uncultured Pseudomonas sp. | reverse complement strand
CCGGTCTCAGCGGCCGTGGCTGTCGGTGTAGGGCAGCAGGGCCAGGAAGCGGGCGCGCTTGATAGCGGTGGCCAGCTGACGCTGATAACGAGCCTTGGTACCGGTGATACGGCTCGGAACGATCTTGCCGGTTTCCGAGATGTAGGCTTTCAGGGTGTTGAGATCTTTGAAATCGATCTCTTTCACGTCTTCAGCGGTGAAACGGCAAAACTTACGACGACGGAAGAAACGTGCCATGGGATTGGCTCCTCAATAGATCCGTGGATTACTCGTCAGCGTTATCGCTGTCATCGCTGTTGTCGCTGTCATCGCCATCGGCGGAGTCAGCGTTCTCAGGACGATCGCGACGCTCGCGACGCTCGCTGCGGTTTTCTTCCGCTTTAAGCATTTCGGACTGCTCGGTAACAGCCTCGTCGCGACGGATGACCAGGTTACGGATCACGGCATCGTTGTAACGGAAGTTGTCTTCCAGCTCAGCCAGGGCTTTGCCGGTGCACTCGACGTTGAGCATCACGTAGTGAGCTTTGTGGATGTTGTTGATGGCGTAAGCCAGCTGACGACGACCCCAATCTTCCAGACGATGAATTTTGCCGCCGTCTTCTTCGATCAGCTTGGTGTAACGCTCGACCATGCCGCCGACTTGCTCGCTCTGGTCCGGGTGAACCAGAAAGATGATTTCGTAATGACGCATAAATGCTCCTTACGGGTTGTAGCCTGCCGCCAAATGCGGTCAGGCAAGGAGTGAATATCACTTGTGTGTCTTGCCGAACCAGAGGGGCACGAAAGCGCCCGCCATCGCGGCAAGGGGCGCCATTCTAGAGAAGCCCCCCGGCACAAGCAAGGTGAACTGGTGATTATTTGAGCAGTGCGCGGATCGAACCGAGCCGCGCAACCCCTGGCGGGAGTTACGGCTTGTTCTTGCTGCTGCGCTGGCGCAACGCCTCGAACAAACACACGCCGGTCGCGACCGAAACGTTGAGGCTGCTGACGCTGCCGGCCATCGGCAGCTTGACCAGATAATCGCAGTGCTCGCGAGTCAGGCGGCGCATGCCCTTGCCTTCGGCCCCCATGATCAGCACGGTGGGCCCGGTCAGATCCTGCTGGTAAAGCTCCTGCTCGGCCTCGCCGGCGGTGCCGACCACCCACAAGCCGCGCTGCTGGAGTTTTTCCAGGCTGCGCGCCAGGTTGGTCACCGCCACCAGCGGAATCACTTCGGCCGCGCCGCAGGCGACCTTGCGCACGGTGGCGTTGAGCGTGGCGGATTTGTCTTTCGGCACTATCACCGCCAGCGCGCCCGCCGCATCGGCGGTGCGCAGGCAGGCGCCAAGGTTGTGCGGATCGGTGACGCCATCGAGCACCAACAGCAATGGCGGCCCCTCGGCGCGATCGAGCAACTCCTCGAGCATCGCCTCGCCCCATACCTGACTGGGACTGACATCCGCAACCACACCTTGATGCACACCCTCGACCCAGGCATCCATCTCGCGGCGCTCGCACTGCCCCACGGCAACCCGAGCATCGGCGGCCAGCGCCAACAGGGTTTGCACCCGCGGGTCGTTACGCCCTTCCGCCAACCAGACCTGCTTGACCCGCTTAGGGTGGTGACGCAGCAAGGCCTCCACGGCGTGCACGCCGTAAATTTTCTCCAGCTGCATCATGGCTTGGCCTTACGCTTGCGTGCGCCACCGGCCGGAGCTGCGCCCTTGGCCGAGGTTTTACGCGATTTGCTTTCGGCCGCGCCCTTGCCCGCTGCGGATTTGCCGCCACGGCTCTTGCCCGCGCCAGTTTTCGATTCGCTGAGCAAGGCTTTCTTCAGCTCGCGACTGCGTTGTACATCGGTATTACCGGCTGCCCCCTTGGTGTTCGCCGCCTCCCGCTCCCCGCCAGCGCGCTTTCGGCCAACCGCGGCATCCAAGGCACCTTGAGCGACTTCGAAGTCGATCTTGCGCTCGTCGAGATCCACCCGCATGACCTTCACCGCGATGCTGTCGCCAAGACGGAAACTGCGCCCGCTGCGCTCGCCCGCCAACCGGTGGTGAACCGGATCGAAATGGTAGTAATCGCCCGGCAAGGCGGTGACATGCACCAACCCCTCGACATAGATATCGGTCAGCTCGACGAACAGACCGAAGCCGGTCACCGCGGTGATCACGCCGGGGAAGGTTTCGCCAACGCGGTCCTTCATGAACTCGCACTTGAGCCAGTTGACCACGTCGCGCGTGGCCTCGTCGGCGCGCCGCTCGGACATCGAACACTGTTCACCGAGCTGTTCGAGTGCCGCCTCGTCGTACGGATAGATACGCGCCTTGGGCATGCTCGCCGCACCCTCACGCTTGACGTGCGGGGTTTCGCGCTTGGAGCGGATGACACTGCGGATCGCCCGATGAATCAGCAGATCCGGGTAACGGCGAATCGGCGAGGTGAAGTGGGCGTAGGCCTCGTAGTTCAGGCCGAAGTGCCCCTGATTGTCGGCGCTGTACACCGCCTGACTCAACGAACGCAGCATCACCGTCTGGATCAGATGGTAATCCGGGCGATCGCGGATACTTTCCAGCAGCAGCTGGTAATCCTTGGGCGTCGGGCCATCCTTGGATTTGCCGCGATGCAGCGACAGGCCGAGCTCGCCCAGGAATGCCTTGAGTTTTTCCACCCGCTCCAGCGGCGGGCCATCGTGCACCCGGTACAACGCGGGGATTTCATGCTTCTGCATAAAAGCTGCGGTCGCCACGTTGGCGGCCAGCATGCACTCTTCGATCAGCTTGTGCGCATCGTTGCGCTGGGTCGGGCGGATTTCCGCGATCTTGCGCCCGGAGCCGAAGATGATGCGGGTTTCCTGAGTTTCGAAATCGATGGCGCCGCGCTCATGACGCGCCGCCAGCAGCACCTGATACAGCGAATACAACTGATTGAGATGCGGCAGCACCTCCTTGTACTCACTACGCAGGGCTTTACCTTCGCTGGTCTTGGGCTGCTCGAGCATGGCGCTGACCTTGTTGTAGGTCAGCCGCGCATGAGAGTGAATCACCGCTTCGTAGAACTGGTAATCGGTCATCTTGCCGGTCTTGGAGATACTGATCTCGCAGACCATGGCCAGGCGATCGACATGCGGATTGAGCGAACACAATCCATTGGAAAGCTCCTCAGGCAGCATCGGAATCACCCGCTCGGGGAAATACACCGAGTTACCGCGTACCTGCGCTTCCGCGTCCAGCGCCGAGTCGACTTTCACATAATGGGAAACGTCGGCAATCGCCACGTAGAGCTTCCAGCCGCCGGAGAACAGGCGCCAGTTGCTGCCATTCTTCTCGCAATAGACCGCATCGTCGAAATCGCGCGCGTCCTCGCCGTCGATGGTGACGAACGGCAGGTGACGCATGTCGACACGCTTCTCCTTGTCCTTCTCCTCGACTTCCGGCTTGAGCTTGTGCGCTTCCTTGATCACCGCCTCGGGCCAGACATGGGGAATGTCATAGCTGCGCAGCGCGACGTCGATTTCCATACCCGGCGCCATGTAGTTGCCGACCACTTCGATCACATCGCCCTGCGGCTGAAAGCGCGGGGTCGGCCAGTGAGTGATCTTCACCTCGACGAATTGCCCCTGCTTGGCCCCGGCATTGCGCCCCGGCGTCACCAGCACTTCCTGCTGGATCTTCGGATTATCGGCGACCACGAAGCCGATACCGCTTTCTTCGTAGTAGCGGCCGACAATGGACTCATGGGCCCGGGAAATCACTTCGACGATGCCGCCTTCCCGGCGACCGCGACGGTCCAGGCCTGAGACGCGCGCCAGAGCCCGATCGCCGTCGAATACCAGACGCATCTGCGCCGGGCTCAAAAACAGGTCGTCGCTGCCGTCGTCCGGGACCAGAAAGCCAAAACCGTCGCGATGGCCGCTAATGCGCCCCAGGACCAGGTCCAGCTTGTCGACCGGCGCGTAAGTGCCGCGGCGGGTATAGATCAGTTGGCCATCGCGCTCCATCGCGCGCAAGCGGCGACGCAGCGCCTCGACCTGCTCTTCGGTGGTCAAACCGAACTCGTCGAGCAGCTGTTCGCGATTGGCGGGCGAGCCGCGATCGGCGAGGTGCTGCAGAATCAGTTCACGACTGGGGATGGGGTTTTCGTATTTTTCCGCTTCACGAGCGGCCTCGGGATCGAGGGATTGCCAATCGGCCATTAGAGAGAATTCACCTTTCCATATAAATATTCGTTTGCCATGCGCCTATTGAAGCGCGAAACCACTGTCCGGGTCAGCCCGGCGCGCAGAATAAAATTTTTCCACGACAGGGGTTTACAAGCAAAAACCCGATCCGTATTATGCGCGCCACAACGACGGCAAACGTAGTTGTAGTTGATAGCAAATGAGCGATCATTGCAATCAAGCCCAGGTGGTGAAATTGGTAGACACGCCAGCTTCAGGTGCTGGTGACCTTACGGTCGTGGAAGTTCGAGTCTTCTCCTGGGCACCAATTCAAAAAACCGAGCCAACCGCTCGGTTTTTTATTGCCTGCACAAAAAGCGGCTGCAAGCTGCAAGCTGCAAGCTGCAAGCTGCAAGCTGCAAGCTGCAAGCTGCAAGCTGCA
>NZ_CAMPHI010000099.1 GCF_946885955.1 uncultured Pseudomonas sp. | reverse complement strand
ATGGTGCACTCAGGAGGATTCGAACCTCCGACCGCTCGGTTCGTAGCCGAGTACTCTATCCAGCTGAGCTATGAGTGCAAGTGGCGCTTTTAGACCAGATCACCGCTGGTTGAAATAAAATGGCTTGCATTGCTGCAAGCCATTTGAAGATGGTGCACTCAGGAGGATTCGAACCTCCGACCGCTCGGTTCGTAGCCGAGTACTCTATCCAGCTGAGCTATGAGTGCAAGTGGCGCTTTTAGACCAGATCACCGCTGGTTGAAATAAAATGGCTTGCATTGCTGCAAGCCATTTGAAGATGGTGCACTCAGGAGGATTCGAACCTCCGACCGCTCGGTTCGTAGCCGAGTACTCTATCCAGCTGAGCTATGAGTGCACTGATCGTGCGCATTATAAGGTGCTAATTTCGATAATCAAGTAGTAAACCGAATAGTTTCAGTAACTTATCGCTTTAAAACCGACACCACACCTAGTAACGCAAATAATGGCGGAGAAGGGGGGATTCGAACCCCCGACACCCTTTTGAGGTGTACTCCCTTAGCAGGGGAGCGCCTTCGGCCACTCGGCCACCTCTCCGCAACACGGGGCGCATGATACTCATCTTTGCCCCGCTTGCAAAGCCAAAAATTGATAAAAATTAGTGGCTTGGTTCTTCGTCTTTCTCTTTCTGAATGCGCTGGTAAATCTCTTCGCGGTGCACCGCAACTTCCTTCGGCGCGTTAACGCCTATGCGCACCTGATTTCCCTTCACACCCAACACGGTTACTGTGACTTCGTCACCCACCATCAGGGTCTCTCCGACCCGTCGAGTCAGAATCAGCATTCCTTTCTCCTTACGGATTTCAATACAGCAGTCTGCAAAAAATAAAGGGCTACAGCTGAACCGTCGAAGGCACAGCCTTCACCTAAGTATTGACCAGTGTGGGCAGAAAGATAGTTCCAGCCACGCCAACCAAAAAGATAAAAGGCGCGGGATAAACCGCGCCTTTCGAATAATCCCGTCAATCGTCCTTTCGGGCAGGGGCGTCCAGCTCGAAGGCAGTGTGCAGGGCGCGCACCGCCAACTCCAGATATTTCTCTTCGATGACCACCGACACTTTGATTTCGGAGGTCGAGATCATCTGGATATTGATGTTCTCCTTCGCCAACGCCTCGAACATCCGGCTGGCGACCCCGGCGTGGGAGCGCATGCCGACACCGACGATGGAGACCTTGGCGATCTTGGTATCGCCGATCACTTCGCGGGCGCCTAGTTCGCGTGCGGTGTTTTCCAGCACGGCCAGGGCGTTGTTGTAATCGTTGCGGTGCACGGTGAAGGTGAAATCGGTGGTGTTATCGTGCGAAACGTTCTGCACGATCATGTCCACTTCGATATTGGCGCCACTAATGGGGCCGAGAATCTTGAACGCCACGCCCGGGATGTCCGGCACGCCACGGATAGTCAGCTTGGCTTCGTCGCGGTTGAAAGCGATGCCGGAGATGATCGGCTGTTCCATGGATTCCTCTTCATCAAGGGTAATGAGGGTGCCTGGCCCCTCTTGAAAGCTGTGCAACACGCGCAGCGGGACGTTGTACTTGCCGGCGAATTCCACCGAGCGAATTTGCAGCACCTTGGAGCCCAGGCTGGCCATTTCCAGCATTTCTTCGAAGGTAATCTTTTCCAGACGCTGAGCCTGGGGCACCACACGCGGGTCGGTGGTGTAGACGCCATCGACGTCGGTATAAATCTGGCACTCATCGGCCTTCAGCGCCGCAGCCAGGGCCACACCGGTGGTATCCGAGCCGCCGCGACCGAGGGTGGTGATGTTGCCGTGTTCATCGACACCCTGGAAACCGGCGACCACCACGACGCGACCGGCCTTGAGGTCGGCGCGCAGTTTCTGATCGTCGATCTGCAGGATGCGCGCCTTGTTGTGCGCACTGTCGGTGAGGATGCGCACCTGGTTGCCGGTGTAGGACACCGCCGGCACGTCCAGTTTGATCAGCGCCATGGCCAGCAAGGCGATGGTCACCTGCTCACCGGTCGACACCATGACATCGAGCTCACGCGGTACCGGCTGATCACCGCTGACCTGCCTGGCCAGCTCGATCAGGCGATTGGTCTCGCCACTCATGGCCGATACCACGACCACGATGTCATCACCGTTCTCGCGGAATTTCTTCACCTTCGCTGCTACTTGCTGAATACGTTCAACAGTGCCGACGGAGGTGCCGCCAAATTTCTGTACGATCAAAGCCATTTCAAAGCCGCCTCAGCCCGTGAAGGGCGCCCATTAAACATACAACTCGATTGGCTGCCAAGGCCCGGCGGACGCAAACCGGGCCCCGGGCTCGACGCCCGCACCAACTGGCGTTTACAGACCTTGTTCGGCGAAGCTCGCGGCCAGCGCCAAAGCGCCGTCCAGCGCAGCGGCATCGCTGCCGCCGCCCTGGGCCATATCCGGACGACCGCCGCCTTTGCCGCCCACCGCCGCCGCTGCCTGTTTCATCAAATCGCCGGCCTTGAGTTTGCCGGTCAGGTCCTGGGTCACCCCGGCCACCAGCACGACTTTGTCGTCCTGCACGCCGCCAAGCAGAATCACCGCACTGCCGAGCTTGTTCTTCAACTGGTCGACCATGGCTAACAGCGCCTTGCCGTCCAGACCATCGAGGCGCGCACTGAGCACTTTGATGCCCTTGACGTCGACGGCGGAGCCGGCCAGATCGTTGCCCGCCGCACTGGCGGCCTTGGCCTTGAGCTGCTCCAGCTCTTTCTCCAACTGGCGGTTGCGCTCGAGCACACCGGCCAATTTATCCAGCAGGTTGTCGCGGCTGCCCTTGACCAGCGCCGCGGCTTCTTTCAACTGCTCTTCCGCGCCGTTCAGGTAAGCGAAGGCCGCAGCGCCGGTGACCGCCTCGATGCGGCGCACGCCCGCTGCCACACCGCCTTCGCTGGTGATCTTGAACAGACCGATGTCGCCGGTGCGCGATACGTGGGTGCCGCCGCACAGCTCGACGGAGAAGTCGCCGCCCATACTCAGCACACGCACTTCATCGCCGTATTTTTCGCCGAACAACGCCATGGCGCCTTTGGCCTTGGCGGTTTCGATATCGGTTTCCAGGGTTTCCACAGCACTGTTGCCGCGCACTTCGCGATTGACGATCGCCTCCAGCTGCTTCAATTGCGCCGGGGTGATGGCCTCGAAGTGACTGAAGTCGAAACGCAGACGCTGGCTATCGACCAACGAGCCTTTTTGCGCGACATGCTCGCCCAATACCTGGCGCAGCGCAGCATGCAGCAGGTGCGTGGCGGAGTGGTTCAGCGCGGTGGCCTGGCGCACCTCGGCGTCGACTTCGGCCTTGACCGCAGCACCGACAGCCAAGCCGCCCTTCGCCACGATGCCGTGATGCAGGAACGCGCCGCCTGCCTTGGTGGTGTCGCGCACATCGAAGCGCGTAGCCCCGTCGGCAAGAAACCCGCAGTCGCCAACCTGGCCGCCGGACTCGGCGTAGAACGGCGTCTGATCGAGCACCACCACGCCCTCCTCGCCTTCCTTGAGGTCGTCGACCAGCATGCCTTCCTTGAACAACGCGAGCACCTTGCCCGCGCCGGACGTGCCCTGGTAGCCGGTGAAGAGCGTTTCGCCCTCGACCTTGACCAGGCTGTTGTAGTCCATACCGAAGGCGCTGGCGGAACGGGCGCGCTTGCGCTGTTCTTCCATTTCACGTTCGAAGCCGGCCTCGTCGAGGGTCAGCTCACGCTCGCGAGCGATATCGCCGGTCAGGTCCATCGGAAAACCGTAGGTGTCGTACAGCTTGAAGATCACTTCGCCCGGAATCACGCTGCCCTTGAGCTCGGCCAGATCCTGCTCGAGGATTTTCAGGCCCTGTTCCAGGGTCTTGGCGAATTGCTCCTCTTCGGTTTTCAGCACGCGCTCGATATGCGCCTGCTGTTGCTTGAGTTCGGGGAAGGCATCGCCCATCTCGGCGACCAGCGCAGCGACGATCCGATAGAAGAAGCTGCCCTTGGCACCCAATTTGTTGCCGTGCCGGCAAGCGCGGCGCACGATGCGGCGCAGCACGTAGCCGCGGCCTTCGTTGGACGGGGTGACGCCATCGGCGATGAGGAAACCGCAGGAGCGGATGTGGTCGGCGACCACCTTCAGCGAGGCCTGGCCTTCGTTGCTGCAGCCGATAGCCTCGGCCGCGGCGTTGAGCAGGCTCTGGAACAGGTCGATCTCGTAGTTCGAGTTGACGTGCTGCAGCACCGCACTGATCCGCTCCAGGCCCATGCCGGTGTCCACGCTCGGCGCCGGTAGCGGGTGCAGCACGCCGTCCGCGGTGCGGTTGAACTGCATGAACACGTTGTTCCAGATTTCGATATAGCGATCGCCATCTTCCTCGGGCGAACCGGGCGGGCCGCCCCAGATGTGCTCGCCATGGTCGAAGAAGATTTCCGTGCACGGACCGCACGGGCCGGTATCGCCCATGGTCCAGAAGTTATCGGAGGCGTAAGGCGCGCCCTTGTTGTCACCGATGCGGATCATTCGCTCGGCCGGCACCCCGACTTCCTTGGTCCAGATGTCATAGGCCTCGTCATCGGTGGCATAGACGGTGACCCAGAGCTTTTCCTTGGGCAATTTCAGCCAGTTGTCGCCGGTGAGAAACTCCCAGGCGAAGTGAATGGCGTCGCGCTTGAAGTAGTCGCCGAAGCTGAAGTTACCCAGCATTTCGAAGAAGGTGTGGTGGCGCGCGGTGTAGCCGACGTTTTCCAGGTCGTTGTGCTTGCCGCC
>NZ_CAMPHI010000098.1 GCF_946885955.1 uncultured Pseudomonas sp. | reverse complement strand
AATGCGTTACCTATGTCTCCCGACACCTGTTACCTATGTCTCCCGGCTGAACACGGTGCGCACCAGCCCCGGCCAGCCAATGGGTTCTTGGTGCGCCCAGCGCACCCCACGAGATAAGGCTTTTACAGGAGAGCAAAAGCTATGTTCGCTTATGTGTTTATCGCAGCGCTAATCGTCATCGGCGCAATCGCGCTGCTGATCGCCCGGCAACCCGAGCGCTTCAGCGTCGAGCGCTCGATCAGCGTGGCGGCGCCGCCGGGCGAGATGTTCGCCCAGGTCAACGACCTGCACAACTGGGAGCAATGGTCGCCATGGGCCAAACGCGATCCGGATATGAGCAAGGTCTACGAAGGGCAGGCCGCCGGGGTCGGCGCGGTCTATCGCTGGAGCGGCGACAAGCAGGTCGGCGAGGGCAGCAACAGCATCATCGAAAGTCGGCCGGGCGAGCTGATCCGCATGCAGCTGGAGTTCCTGCGGCCGTTCCAGGCGAGCAACGAGGTGCTGTTCCGTTTCGAGCCCGAAGGGGAAGGCACCCGGGTGAGCTGGACGATGACCGGGCGCAACAACTTCATCAGCAAGGCGGTGCACCTGGTCATGACCATGGACAAGCTGTGCGGCGGCGACTTCGAGCTGGGGCTGGCGCAACTCAAGGCCGTAAGCGAAGCGCCAGCTAGTTGAACTCAGCTGCGATAGCGGCGTCGCACCTGCATCAGCAGGAAAACCGCTCCGCCAGGTTGTGCGCCTTGAAGTGCTCGACCAGGCCATCCACAAAGGCGCGGGTTTTCGCCGGCAGCAAGGTGTGCGCGGAGAAGTACACCGCAATGTGCCCCGCGTCCACATACCAATCGGGCAGCACGCGCAACAGGCTGCCGCGGTCCAAGTAGGGCAGGGCGTGCGGCAAGCTGACCAGGGCGATGCCCAAGCCCATTTCCGCCGCGCGGCAGGCGGCATCCGGGTCGGTCATGGTCATGCTTACCGGTAGTTCGATAGCCGCTTCCGCATTGCTGCGATTGCGCAGCGCCCAGGGCCGGACTCGCCCCGTCTGTGGCGAGCGAATCAGGATGCCGGCATGTTGCGCCAGGTCGCTCGGCACCCGCGCCGGCGGATGCGCATCCAGATAGCCGGCGGAGGCCACCAGCACCCGGCATGCCGGCGCCAACTTGCGCGCCACCACCCCGGGCGACAGCTCCATCGCGCCGCTGATGGCGGCATCGAAGCCCTGCGCGATCAGGTCGACCGGGCTGTTATCGAAATGCCAGTCGGGTGTGATCGCCGGATAGCGCTGCAGAAAGTCAGCCAGCATCGGCACCACGTAATCGCGGCCAAAGGTCACGCCCATGCTGACCTTGAGCACGCCGGCGGGCTGCCCGGCGGCGCTGGCCAAATTGGCCACCGCGCGCTGAATGCTGCTCAGCCCGCCACGGACTTCGTGCAGAAAGCGTTCGCCGGCTTCGGTCAGGGTCAGGCTGCGGGTACTGCGCTGAAACAGACGCACCCCGAGGCCAGCCTCCAGTTTGGCCACGCTCTTGCCCACTGCTGCGGGCGTTACTCCCAGGCGCCGCGCGGCTTCGGCAAAACTGCCGGCCTCGGCGCTGCGCACGAAACAGTCGAGACCCGCGAGCGTTTCCATAACCTCTCCATAAACCAATAGGATCGACTGAGTAGAGTGATTGATGGCTTATCGATATGCAATCAGCGGTGGATACTCGTTTCATCCGGGCAAGTCAGCCCGTCCAATCGGAGCAATCAGCATGTCGAATATCACCACTCCCAGCAGTAACAACCTCATTGGTAAAGTCGCCCTGATCCAGGGCGGCTCGCGGGGCATCGGCGCCGCCATTGCCGAGCGCCTGGCCCACGAAGGTGCGGCTGTGGTCATCACCTATGTGAGCTCGGCGGACAAGGCCGCCGAACTGGTACGCGGCATCGAAGCGGCTGGCGGCCGTGCCCTTGCGGTCAAGGCCGACAGCGCCGACGCCGATGCCGTGCGCGGTGCCGTCAACCAGACGCTGAGCCACTTCGGGCGCATCGATATCCTGGTGAACAATGCCGGCGTGCTGGCGATCGCACCGATCGACGAGTTCAGCCTGGAAGATTTCGACCGCACCGTGGCCGTCAACGTGCGCAGTGTGTTCGTGGCCAGCCAGGAAGCCGCCCGGCACATGACCGAGGGTGGCCGCATCATCACCATCGGCAGCACCAATGCCGAGCGCATGCCCTTTGCCGGCGGCAGTGTCTATGCCATGAGCAAATCGGCGATTGTCGGGCTGACCCGCGGCATGGCGCGCGATCTGGGCCCGCGCGGCATCACGGTGAACAACGTGCAGCCGGGCCCGGTGGACACTGATATGAACCCGGAAAACGGTGACTTCGCGGCAACCATGAAGGGCCTGATGGCGATAGACCGCTACGGCCGCGCCGAAGAAATCGCCGCGTTCGTCGCCTACCTCGCCGGCCCCGAAGCGGGTTATGTCACCGGTGCCAGCCTGTCGATCGACGGTGGCTTCGCCGCTTGAGCCCACGCGATCAAAACGCCCCGCGGAGTTGATCCGCGGTTTTTTTTTGGCTCTGTCCCAATAGCGTGTTGCAGGCCGCTTTTGTAGGGTGGGTTAGCGGCGCTAGGGGCTGGTTATAGGGGCTCCACGCAATTCGAGCGCCGCGTAACCCACCATTGCGGTTTGTCGGTAGACCGCAATGGTGGGTTACGGCGCGTTGAGAGTCGATGGGGCTTTCCTGATCCCGGCTCGCGCCTAACCCACCCTACGTATTACCGCGCTCCATGCGCCATGCCATATAGCTGTTCGGGACGACTCAACACATAACTGGTACATAGCCTTTTTTTGCGTCTGGGGTGCGGCCTGCTTCAAGGGAGGTTTTTCAATGCCTCGCAACTGATCGGGTAACTTTGTTCGCAGGCGCTTTGATACAGGCGTTTGGCCTGGTTGGGATCGCGCGATACGCCGTATTCGCCTTTCAGGTAGAGGTTGCCGAGAATGTGCTGGGCCATCGGATTGCCGGCGGCAGCGGACTGGTTGAGGTACTTGAGCATGGCCTGCTGGTTGGCGAAGTCCGGGTTGTCGCGGCCGGTATAAAGGTAGGCCAGGCTGACCGCGGCCATCGGGTGGCCCTTGTCCGCAGCCTGTTTCCACCAGTACTCGGCTTGCTGCAGATTCTTCTCCGGCTTGCCGACGAAGTAGAAGCTGCCGAGTTGGAACTGGCTCTCCAGGTCGCCGCGTTCGGCCTGACTGAGCAGCTTCGCCCGGGCCGCGCCCTCGTCCCCGATCTGGGGCTGCTGGCCCGGCGCTGGTGTCGCGGGGCCGCTGTCCGGTGTCTGGCTGACACAGCCGGCGAGGGCCAGTAGTGCGCTAAACAGCGCGGCGTACTGCCAGGCCGTTCTTCGATTATTGCTCATAGTCATTCCCTGCTATTGGCGGATGGCTGGCGTCCGGAGCGCCGAATCGTCACTGCTGTTCCGGGGCTTCGCGATGGCATAAACGTACTGCTTATTCGCTGCGACGGCCATGTCGGCATGCTGCATCGTGATTGTTGAACAGCAAAAGACCTTAATGGTGGCCGCGAGTTGCGAGGATGCACGGCTTTGTCGCCTCTGGCATTTTATCCGCGCGGCGAACCTGCGATTCTTGCCGCATCATCAGACGCGCGAGGTAGGCATGAATATCAGCTCCGATTTCGACAGCGGCAATATCGAGGTGCTCGATGCCCGCGACCCGCAGCGGGTGTTGCTGGCCATGCGTGCGGATCTCAAGAGTTATCACTTCCAGTGGTTTCACTTCAAAGTCGAGAACCTGACTCCCGGCCAGCGCTATGGCTTCAGCCTGACCAACGCCGGCCAATCCGCCTATAGCCATGCCTGGACGGGGTATGACGCGGTCGCATCCTACGACCAGGTCGACTGGTTTCGCGTGCCCAGCCGTTTCGAGGACGGCGCCCTCGAGTTCGCCATCGAGCCGAGTGCGAGCCAAATCTGGTTCGCCTACTTCGAGCCCTACAGCCGCGCGCGGCATGACTGGTTGATCGAGCAGGCGCTGAGTCGTGCTGGCGCCGAATTGTTCGCCTGCGGCAAAAGTATCGAAGGCCGCGATATCCAGTTGCTGCGCATCAGCCGCAATCCCGAGGCTCAGCGCAAGATCTGGATCATCGCCCAGCAGCACCCCGGTGAGCATATGGCCGAGTGGTTTATCGAGGGGCTGATCGAGCGCCTGCAGAACCGCGACGACGCCGAGCTCAATGCCCTGTTGCAACAGGCCGACCTTTATCTGGTGCCGAACATGAACCCGGACGGCGCCTTTCGCGGCCACCTGCGCACCAACGCTGCCGGCAAGGACCTCAACCGCGCCTGGCAATCGGCCAGCGCGGCGGAAACCCCCGAGGTGCATTTTGTCCAGCAGCAGATGCGCAAGGTCGGCGTCGACCTGTTTCTCGATATCCACGGCGACGAAGAAATCCCCCACGTGTTCACCGCCGGTTGCGAAGGCAACCCCGGTTACGGCAAGCGCCTGGAACAGCTGGAAAGCGAGTTCCGCAGCCGCCTGGTGGCCATCGGCGCCGAGTTCCAGACGGTGTTCGGCTACCCCCACGACGCCCCCGGCCAAGCCAACACCACCCTGGCCTGCAACGCGGTCGGCCTGGAGTTCGACTGCCTGTCGTTCACCATCGAAATGCCGTTCAAGGACCACGACGACAACCCAAATCCGCATACCGGCTGGAACGGCAAGCGCTCGATGCGCCTGGGCAAGGACGTGCTCAGCGTGGTGGCGGCGATGGTCGCGGAGCTGCGTTAGGCGCTCCAGACGGAACCTAGGGTGCGCCATGCGCACCGGCGCTTGTGCCGACTCCTGATGCACACCCCTGCAATTGCCCATGCAGCGCGCCGGGGCTCCTACATGGGCTTGCTGCTGCAACTCCTAGCTGGACATGAGCATAAAAAAGCTATGTACCAGTTATGTGTTGAGTCGTCCCGAACAGCTATATGGCATGG
>NZ_CAMPHI010000097.1 GCF_946885955.1 uncultured Pseudomonas sp. | reverse complement strand
CCGACGATCTGACCGTTGTAGATTTCCTGGCCGTGCTCGACGAACAGCTTGCCGCGCGCCTGCAGGGTTTCCAGGGAGTAGGTCAGGGCCTTGCCGGTTTCTACCGATACCAGAACACCGTTCTGACGGCCGGACATGTCGCCGGACTTCATGGTGTCGTAGCGATCGAAGATCGAGGTCAGGATGCCAGCACCGTTGGTCAGGGTCAGGAACTGGTTACGGAAACCAATCAGACCACGAGCAGGGATGTTGTATTCCAGACGTACGCGGCCCTTGCCATCCGGCACCATGTTGGTCAGGTCGCCCTTACGCAGGCCCATCTCTTCCATGACCTTGCCCTGGGAATCTTCCGGGGTGTCGATAGTGACGTTCTCGAAGGGTTCCTGCTTCACGCCGTTGACCGTACGGATGATCACTTCCGGACGACCGACGCCCATTTCGAAGCCTTCGCGACGCATGGTTTCGATCAGTACCGAGAGGTGCAGCTCGCCACGGCCGGAGACCTTGAACTTGTCGGCGCTGTCGCCTTCTTCAACACGCAGGGCCACGTTGTACAGCAGCTCCTTGTCCAGACGCTCCTTGATGTTGCGGCTGGTGACGAACTTGCCTTCTTTACCGCAGAACGGCGAATCGTTGACCTGGAAGGTCATGGACACGGTCGGCTCGTCGACGGTCAACGGCTTCATCGCCTCGACGTTGTTGATGTCGCACAGGGTGTCGGAGATGAACAGCTGATCCATACCGCTGATGCAGACGATGTCGCCGGCGGTGGCTTCTTCCACGTCGATGCGGTGCAGGCCGTGGTGACCCATCAGCTTGAGGATACGGCCGTTACGCTTCTTGCCCTCGGCGTCGATGGCGACCACCGGAGTGTTCGGCTTGACGCGACCACGGGCGATACGGCCAACGCCGATAATGCCGAGGAAGCTGTTGTAGTCCAGTGCGGAGATTTGCATCTGGAACGGACCGTCGATATCAACCTGCGGGGACGGCACGTTGTCGACGATGGACTGGTACAGCGGGGTCATGTCTTCGGCCATGTCGGTGTGGTCGAGACCGGCGATGCCGTTCAGGGCCGAGGCGTAGACGACTTTGAAGTCCAGCTGTTCTTCGGTGGCGCCGAGGTTGTCGAACAGGTCGAAGATCTGGTCCAGAACCCAGTCCGGACGCGCGCCCGGACGGTCAACCTTGTTGATCACCACGATTGGCTTCAGACCGGCTTCGAAGGCCTTCTTGGTCACGAAGCGGGTTTGCGGCATCGGGCCGTCCTGGGCGTCGACCAGCAGCAGCACGGAGTCAACCATCGACATTACGCGCTCAACTTCGCCACCGAAGTCGGCGTGGCCGGGGGTGTCGACGATGTTGATGTGGTAGCCGTTCCAGTTGATCGCGGTGTTCTTGGCGAGAATGGTAATGCCGCGCTCTTTCTCCTGGTCGTTGCTGTCCATCACGCGCTCGTCGTTGAGCTCGTTGCGCTCAAGGGTGCCGGACTGGCGCAGGAGTTTGTCTACCAGGGTGGTCTTACCGTGGTCGACGTGGGCGATGATGGCGATGTTGCGTAGATTTTCGATCACTTGTGTATCTCGATCAGAGGATTCGGTGTGCCGCTAAGTCTAGGCGGCGAGTATTAACTAAATGCGAATTCGGCCAGGCGGTGTAAGGGCATGGCGGCAGCTTCAGACTGCCTGACAGTCGGGAGGGCGATGGCGGATGCTCCCGCCATTCAACCCGGGCGTCTTATGTCGGACGATAAACGCGCACATTGGCATGCCCCTCGCTGAGCAAATGGTGGGCATGCAAACGACTCATCACGCCTTTATCGCAATACAGCAGGTACTGGCGATTGGCATCCAACTCTTTGAAACGGCTATTCAGCGCGTAGAACGGCAGCGTCTGCACTTCGATGCCGGGCAGCTCAAGTGGCTGCTCTTCGGCGCTGTCCGGGTGGCGGATGTCGATGATGACATGGCCAGCCAGGGCTTCGCCGACTTCCTCGATCTTCAGGTCCTTGCCCAGCTCGTCGATCACCTTGTCGATCGGCAGCAGTGTCGCGCGCTCGATGGCGCGTTCGAGGACCGCCATGTCGAACTGCGCCTCTTCGTAGGCGATACGCTCGGGCTTGGCCTTGGTCGTCGGGTTGACCGAAATCACCCCGCAATACTCCGGCATGTGTTTGGCGAACTCGGCGGTGCCGATGCGCGTGGCGGTGTCGATGATGTCCTGCTTGTGGCTGGCGATCAGCGGGCGCAGCACCAGCATGTCGGTGGCCGCGTCGATTACCGAGAGGTTCGGCAGGGTCTGGCTGGAGACCTGGGAAATCGCCTCGCCGGTGACCAGCGCATGGATCTGCAAGCGTTCGGCCATGCGCGTCGAGGCGCGCAGCATCATGCGCTTGAGGATCACGCCCATCTGGCTGTTGTCGACCTTGCCGAGAATCTCGCCGAGCACTTCCTCGAACGGCACGCTGATAAACAGCACGCGCTGGGAGCTGCCGAACTTCTGCCACAGGTAATGCGCGACTTCCATCACCCCCAACTCGTGGGCGCGGCCGCCGAGGTTGAAGAAGCAGAAATGGGTGATCAGTCCGCGGCGCATCATTTGATAAGCGGCGACGGTGGAATCGAAACCGCCGGACATCAGCACCAGGGTCTGCTCCAGCGAACCCAGCGGATAACCGCCCAGGCCCTGGTGCTGGTTGTGGATGACGAACAGGCGCTGGTCGCGGATCTCCATGCGCACTTCCACTTCCGGGTGCTTCAGGTCGATGCCGGCGGCGCCGCATTGCTGGCGCAACTGGCTGCCGACATAACGCTCGATGTCCATGGAGCTGAAGGCGTGCTTGCCGGCGCGCTTGCAGCGCACGGCGAAGATCTTGCCCGGCAGTTGCTCGGCGAAGTGCAGTTTGCATTTCTCCAGCACGTCGTCGAAATCGCCCAGCGGGTATTCGTCGACCTGGAGGAAATGAGTGATACCCGGCAGGCAGGCGAGTCGTTCGATCATCACCTGGAGAATCTTCTCGTCAGTGATGCGGGTTTCGACTTCGAGGTTGTCCCACACGCCGCTGACTTGCAGCTGCGGATCGAGCTCACGCAAAACCGATCGAATATTCTTCGCCAGCTGCCGGATAAAGTGCTTACGCACCGGCCGACTCTTGATGGTGATTTCCGGGAAGACTTTAACGATCAGTTTCATGAAAACAGGGGGCGCCATGCCGGCCAAAAAAACAGGGGCGCGGATTATAGCGGAAATTGCTCAAGCTTTGACCAAAAATCCTCTCGGAGTTCCGGCACGCACCAACAAAGCGCACAGGCAGATTGATACGCACTAAATAGGTGCAAATATTTACCATGCATTTCCGGTCAGCCCCCGCCACGCCTGTGTTTCAGGCATCTAGCCCATTCCGGGGCACTGGCATGCAATTTGCTCTCTTGTGAGGCAGGTTGCCCTGGAGGACTATGCCGCCGGGCTGCACCGCATTATTGAGGGCTCACCATTCGAGCCCCATCCACCTGGAGGACAGCATGTCGAAGTCGATTCAATTGATCAAAGAACACGACGTGAAGTGGGTTGACCTGCGCTTCACTGATACCAAGGGCAAACAGCATCACGTGACCATGCCGGCACGCGACGCCCTGGACGACGAATTCTTCGAACACGGCAAAATGTTCGACGGTTCCTCCATCCATGGCTGGAAAGGTATCGAAGCCTCCGACATGATCCTGATGCCGGTCGACGACACCGCCGTTCTGGACCCGTTCACCGAAGAGCCGACCCTGATTCTGGTCTGCGACATCGTCGAGCCGAGCACCATGCAGGGCTACGACCGTGACCCGCGCTCGATCGCCAAGCGCGCTGAAGAATTCCTCAAAGGCACCGGCATCGGCGACACCGTATTCGTCGGCCCTGAGCCCGAGTTCTTCATCTTCGACGAAGTGAAGTTCAAGTCCGACATCTCTGGCTCGATGTTCAAGATCTACTCCGAACAAGGCTCGTGGATGACCGATGGCGACATCGAAGGCGGCAACAAGGGCCACCGCCCTGCCGTCAAAGGCGGCTACTTCCCGGTTCCGCCGTGCGACCACGACCACGAAATCCGTACCGCCATGTGTAATGCCATGGAAGAAATGGGCCTGGTCATCGAAGTTCACCACCACGAAGTGGCGACTGCCGGCCAGAACGAGATCGGCGTGAAGTTCAACACCCTGGTCGCCAAGGCTGACGAAGTTCAGACCCTGAAGTACTGCGTGCACAACGTGGCCGATGCCTACGGCAAAACCGCGACCTTCATGCCGAAGCCGCTGTATGGCGACAACGGCTCGGGCATGCACGTACACATGTCGATCAGCAAAGACGGCAAGAACACCTTCGCTGGCGAAGGCTATGCCGGCCTGTCCGATACCGCCCTGTACTTCATCGGCGGCATCATCAAGCACGGTAAAGCACTGAACGGCTTCACCAACCCGTCGACCAACTCCTACAAGCGTCTGGTCCCGGGCTTCGAAGCCCCGGTAATGCTGGCCTACTCGGCCCGCAACCGCTCCGCCTCGATCCGTATCCCTTACGTTTCCAGCCCGAAAGCCCGCCGCATCGAAGCGCGCTTCCCGGATCCGGCTGCCAACCCTTACCTGTGCTTCGCCGCACTGCTGATGGCCGGCCTCGACGGCATCCAGAACAAGATTCACCCCGGCGATGCCGCTGACAAGAACCTCTATGACCTGCCGCCGGAAGAAGGCAAGCTGATCCCGCAGGTGTGCGGCAGCCTGAAAGAAGCCCTGGAAGAGCTGGACAAGGGCCGCGCGTTCCTGACCAAGGGCGGCGTATTCTCCGACGACTTCATCGACGCTTACCTCGAACTGAAGAGCGAAGAAGAAATCAAGGTCCGCACCTTCGTACACCCGCTGGAATACGACCTGTACTACAGCGTCTAAGCCGGTACGCAAGACAAGAGGCCACCTTCGGGTGGCCTTTTTTATGGCTATGTCCCCGTACTCTGTTGCGCTCAGGCGTCGACCTTAAGTTTAGGGGGCTGACTCCGTAGGGTGCGCCGTGCGCACCAGGAATCTGCGCCATCGCTGGTGCGCATGGTGTTCAGCCGGTATACATGGGTAACGCCTGTCGGGAGACATGGGTAACGGGTT
>NZ_CAMPHI010000096.1 GCF_946885955.1 uncultured Pseudomonas sp. | reverse complement strand
AACCTCATCGATCGGCGCGCCCTTACTGCGCGCCGATCGAGGTTTGGCTCAACTCGATACTCGCGCCAGGGCCGCCTCGAGAATCTCCAGCGCTTCGTCGACCTGCGCCTCTTCGGCGACCAGAGGTGCGAGAAAGCGCAGCACGTTGCGGTACACGCCGCACTTGATCACCAGCAGACCGCCTTTGCGGGCCTCATCGATCAGTTTCTGATTGAGTTCGGGATCGGGGCTGCGGGCCGCGTCGTCCTTGACCAGCTCGATCGCCAGCATAAAGCCGGTACCGCGCACGTCGCCGATCTGCGGGTTGCGCGCCTGCAAGCGCAGCAGGCCCTGACGCAGACGCTCGCCCAACTGCTCGCCGCGCACCAGCAACTGCTCCTGCTCGTAGGTATCGATCACCGCCAAGGCCGCCGCGCAGGCCAGCGCGTTGCCGCCATAGGTACCGCCGAGACCGCCGGGAGCCGGGGCATCCATGATTTCCGCGCGGCCGACCACGCCGGAGATCGGCATGCCGGCGGCCAGGCTCTTGGCCACAGTGACCAGATCCGGCTGAATCCCCGCGTGCTGGAAACCGAACCATTTGCCGGTGCGGCCGAAGCCGGTCTGCACTTCATCGGCAATCAGCACGATGCCATGCTGTTCGGTCAGCGCCCGCAATGCCTGGAGAAACTCGACCGGCGCGGCAAGGAAGCCGCCATCGCCCTGTACCGGCTCGATGATGATCGCGGCGACGCGGTCCGGCGAAACCTGGGTGGCGAACAGCTCGTTCAAAGCCTGCAGCGCCATCTCGCTGGTGAAGCCGCGGTAGGCATTCGGATAAGGCGTGTGGAACACCTCGGGCGCCATGCCGAAGTTCTGCTTGTAGGGCTGGCTCATGCCGGTCAGGGTCGTACCGAGCAAGGTGCGGCCATGGAAACCACCACGGAAGGAGATGACCGCCGGGCGCTTGGTATGGGCGCGGGCGATCTTCACCGCGTTCTCCACCGCTTCCGCGCCGGAAGTGAACAACGCCGCTTTATGGGCGATGCCACTGGCGCCACCAACCAGCGCGCACAAGCGCTGCACCAGGTCCAGATAAGGCTGATAGGCCACCACCTGGAAACAGGCGTGGGTGACCTTTTGCATCTGCGCCTGCACTGCCGCGACCACCTTCGGGTGATTGTGGCCGATGTTCATCACGCCGATACCGCCGACGAAGTCCAGGTAACGCTTGCCGTCCACGTCCCAGACTTCAGCACCCTGGGCCCGATCGATCACCAGCGGATGGGCGGTAACCAAACCGCGCGGCACGAATTGATCGCGCTGTTGCAGCAGATAAGGGGTTTCTTCGCATTTGCTGTTCATGGCATCTCCCATAAGTGAGCCCGGCAACCGGGAGGCGGCTGCGATGTGCTTCAGGTTAAGGCTTCGACGCAACGCTCTAAGCCGAACTTGGCCCCTGAGAAATTCGGATCGACTGTTTTTCCCCTCGCAAACGGCAGAATCCTTCAGCCGCCGGCAGACCATGGAATCTGCCAACTTCTGCCGCTATACCACCCAGCGCACGCGTTTACGCCCTGCCTTTCGACATATCCTGCGCTGCCGTTCGGGCATCCTGGATACCTCCGTTTTATATGAGGAAATGCCCGTGGCCCTGCTCTATAAAGCCGACCCGGTGCGCGGCGAACAGTGGAAAGCGCTGTTCGCCGAACAGGCGCCGGATATCGAATGGCGAGCCTGGCCGGACATCGGCGACCCGCGCGACATTCGTTATCTGGCCGCCTGGCAAGCCCCGGACGATGTGCAGACGCTGCTGCCGAATCTCGAGGTGCTGTTCGCCCTGTCGGCCGGGGTCGATCAGCTGGATCTTGCACGCCTGCCGCAGACTCTGCCGGTGGTGCGTCTGCTCGACCCGGGCATTAGCCAAGGTATGTGCGAATACGCCAGCTTCGCCGTGCTCGGCTTGCATCGGGACATGCTGCGTTATCGTCAGCAGCAGGTCGAAAAACGCTGGCAAGCGCACCGGCTGCTGCCCGCTTCGAAACGCCGGGTCGGGATTATGGGCCTCGGCCTGCAGGCCCAGCAGATACTCGCCACCTTGCAACCCTATGGCTTTGCCCTGTCCGGCTGGGCACGTAGCCCTCATCAGATACCCGGCGTCGACTGCTTCGCCGGCGCCGAGCAACTGCCGACATTCCTTAGCCAGTGCGACATCCTGCTGTGCGTGTTACCGCTGACCGAGCAGACCCAAGGCATCCTCAATCGCCAGCTATTCGAGCAGCTGCCCCGCGGCGCGGCGCTGGTCAATATGGGGCGTGGCGGTCACCTGCTAGAAGAGGATTTGCTCGAGGCGCTTGCCGGCGGCCAGCTCAGCGCCGCGGTACTCGATGTGCTGCAAGAGGAACCGGCGCAGCCCGAGCATCCCTTCTGGCAGCACCCGCAGATACTGCTGACCCCGCATATCGCCGCGATGACCCAACCGGAAAGCGCGTTCGCCGTACTGCTGGAGAATATTCGTCGGCATCAACGCGGCGAGCCGATGCTCGGGCAGATCGATCGACAGCGGGGTTATTAAGGCGTCGGTGACTATGGGTCGCTGGCTGCCAATTGCGTGCTGCTCGCGGTACGCCTTGCTCAGCCAAGGTCCACCGCGGGTAGTGCCCACAAATTCTCCAATTCCCTCACCTGCCCTGGTGCGCATAGCGCACCCTACGTGGGCGGTCTGGCTGGTCAGCGTGCATCGCACGCAAAAAAAAGCCCGCAGTGTGGACGGGCTAAAAAGGGTGACACACCAACAAGTGAGGTAGGCGCTCAGAGCGCCGCGGCAATCGCCTTGCCGACATCCTGGGTCGAACCCTGGCCGCCGAGATCGGGGGTGATCGGCCCTTCGGCGATGACCTGTTCGATGGCCTTGAGAATGCCGTCGTGGGCGGCGCGATAGCGCTCGTCGCCGTTGCCGAGGAAATCCAGCATCAGGGCGCCGGACCAGATCATGGCGATCGGGTTGGCGATGTTCTGGCCGTAGATGTCCGGGGCCGAACCGTGCACCGGCTCGAACAGCGAGGGAAAGCGGCGTTCCGGGTCGAGGTTGGCCGAAGGCGCGATGCCGATGGTGCCGGCACAGGCCGGGCCCAGATCGGAAAGGATGTCGCCGAACAGGTTCGACGCCACCACCACATCGAAGCGATCAGGCTGCAGCACGAAGCGCGCGCAGAGGATGTCTATGTGCTGCTTGTCCCAGCTCACCTCGGGGTAGTGCTCGGCCATCAAGGCGGTGCGCTCGTCCCAATAAGGCATGCTGATCGAGATGCCGTTGGACTTGGTCGCCGCGGTCAAACGCTTGCGCGGTCGGGTCTGGGCTAGATCGAAGGCGAACTTGAGAATCCGATCGACGCCGCGGCGGGTGAACACCGACTCCTGCAGCACGAACTCATGCTCGGTGCCTTCGAACATCTTGCCGCCCACCGAGGAGTATTCGCCTTCGGTGTTTTCGCGGATCACCACGAAATCGATATCGCCGGCTTCGCGCCCCGCCAGCGGGCACGGCACGCCGGGAAACAAACGCACCGGACGGATGTTCACGTACTGGTCGAAGTCGCGGCGGAACTTGAGCAACGAACCCCACAGGGAAATATGATCCGGCACCTTGTCCGGCCAACCCACCGCACCGAAGTAGATGGCATCGAAGCCCTTGAGCTGCTCGAACCAATCGTCGGGCATCATCTGCCCGTGCTCCAGGTAGTAATCGCAGTGTGCCCAGTCGAGCACCTCGATGCTCAGGTCCAGATCCCACTTTTGCGCCGCCTGCTGCAACACCCGCAGCCCCTCGGGCAGCACTTCCTTGCCGATACCGTCGCCGGCGATAGCGGCGATTTTGAATGTCTTGCTCATGTTCTGCGCCTTCTCGAAGTCTGTGCAACCAATGACCGCATTACAGCCCACCGATATGGAAGGCCTTGATTTCCAGGTACTCGTCCAGACCGTACTTGGAGCCCTCGCGGCCCAGGCCGGACTGCTTGACCCCACCGAAAGGCGCGACTTCCATGGAGATGAGCCCTGTGTTGAGGCCGACCATGCCGAATTCCAGTGCCTCGCCGAAACGCCACGAGCGGCGCAGATCCTGGGTGAAGAAATACGCGCCCAGGCCATAGGGCGTGGCATTGGCCAGCGCCAACGCCTCTTCCTCGGTGCTGAAGCGCATCAGCGGGGCCAGCGGGCCAAAGGTCTCCTCGTTGGCCAAGAGCATTCCGGCATGGGCGTCGGCGAGCACCGTCGGCTGCACGAACTGGCTGCTGCCATCGGGAATGCCACCACACAGCAGGCGTGCGCCTTGACTCAGGGCGTCGTCGATATGCAAGGCGACCTTGCTCACCGCCGCCGCATTGATCAGCGGGCCGATGCTGGTGTCGGCATCCAGACCGTTGCCGACCTTCAGCTTGCCCACCGCCTCGACCAGCCGCGCAGCGAAACGCTCGTAGATGCCGTCCTGCACCAGAATGCGGTTGGCGCAGACGCAGGTCTGTCCGGCATTGCGGAACTTGCTCTGCATCACCCCCGCGACCGCCTGATCCAGGTCGGCGTCATCGAACACGATGAACGGGGCATTGCCGCCCAGCTCGAGGCTCAGGCGTTTGATCTGCTCGGCGCTCTGGCGCATCAGCAATCGCCCCACGGCGGTCGAACCGGTGAAGGAAATCTTGCGCACGGTCGGGTTGCCGGTCAGCTCCTCGCCGATCCCCGCCGGCATGCCGGTGACCACGTTGAACACCCCGGCAGGGATGCCCACGCGTTCGGCCAGCACAGCCAGCGCCAGCGCCGACAATGGCGTCAGGTCCGAGGGCTTGACGATGATCGGGCAGCCGGCCGCCAGGGCCGGCGCGCACTTGCGGGTGATCATCGCGTTGGGGAAGTTCCACGGGGTGATCGCGGCGCAGACCCCGACCGGTTGTTTCAGGGTAAGCAGGCGACGATCGCCGCTCGGCGCCGGAATGGTCTCGCCGTAAACCCGACGGGCCTCCTCGGCGAACCATTTGACGAAGCTGGCGCCATAGCGGATCTCGCCCTGGGCTTCGGCCAGCGGCTTGCCCTGCTCGCAGGTCATGATCAACGCCAGGTCGTCGAGGTTATCCAGCATGGCCTGATACCAGCGCTCCAGCAGCGCCGCGCGTTCCGCCGCGGGACGCGCACGCCAGGCCGGCCAGGCGCGTTCGGCGGCCTCGATGGCGCGACGGGTTTCGCCGCCTTGCAGGGCCGGAACCCGGGCCAGGCATTCGCCGCTGGCGGGGTCGATGACATCCAGGGTGGCGGCGTTATCGGCGCTCACCCACTGGCCGTCGATATAGGCGCGTTCTACCAGCAGGCTGGGGTCTTGCAAGCGATTCTTCAGCATGATCGAGTCCTGTTCCGAGACAGCCTCCAGTCTATGCAGCCGCTACGAACGAGGATGCTGAAAGCGCTCGTCCAGCAGCGTTGGATGCTGAAAATCGGCATCCAACGGCAGGCTCTACTGGGGTGCTGATTGTTGACGGAAGCGCAGCCCCGGAAGGGGCTGCCAGGATCGCGGCACGAATAATCTGTCGCTTTTGTAGGATGGGCTGGGCGGCATTCCGCTTTAGCCGCGATTGACCTTGAAGGTACTGAAGGCGACGGGAAATCTCCTACAGGACGCAATCCCGTAGGTTGGGTTAGCGGCGCTGCACAGGGCGCACAAACACCACCGCTACCGAACGCCGCGTAACCCAACAAGGCCTCTACGCGGTGTCGTTCCGGCATGCGATCTGTTGGGTTACGCGGCGGCCGACGACTATGTCGCTGCTTGAACCGCAATAATCGCCGCTAACCCAACCTACGAGCTGGGGTGCTGATTGTTGTACGGAAGCGCAGCCCCGGAAGGGGCTGCCAGGGTCTCGGCACGAATAATCTGTCGCTTTTGTAGGATGGGCTGGGCGGCATTCCGCTTTAG
>NZ_CAMPHI010000095.1 GCF_946885955.1 uncultured Pseudomonas sp. | reverse complement strand
GTCCATCCATAGGCTGATGGGCGGGGGCGTCGGCATGGGACGGTCCTGAGTTTTGACGTGTTGCAAGCCTACCCGGCGCCAGATGCCTTGTCGTCAGCGATGGCGGTTCGGCGCAGGGTATTCACCGACGCTATGGCGCCCCATTGCGGCGACCCATGGGGCGCCGTCAAACGCCCGTGCGGGACTGCGATTCACTCTTTCGGATGACAGCGGAATACCTCTTTCGGGCGCTTAACCATGCGGGTGGCGCTGGTTAGCTTGGCAACTCAACACGAAACCATGCTTTCCAGGAGAGCCGCATGACAACAAAAACAAGGCATGCCGTCTTCCAGCCCTGCGCACTGGCTGTTGCCGTCGCGTTAGGCTGTGTCGCGCCCGTTCAGGCGATCACGTTCAATATCGGCGAGGTCGAAGGGCAGTTCGATTCCGCGCTGTCGGTGGGCGCCAGCTGGTCGGTGCGTGGGGCGGAACCGGCCTTTGTCGGCACCCGTAATGGCGGCGAGGCTTCCTCCCAGACCAACGACGATGGCCGGTTGAACTTCAAGAAAGGCGAAACCTTCTCGAAGATCTTCAAGGGTATCCACGATCTGGAATTGAAGTACGGCGATAGCGGCGTGTTTATCCGCGGCAAGTACTGGTACGACTTCGAAACCAAGGATGAGCATCGCCTGCTCTACGACATCGACGATCACAACCGCAAGGAGGCCGCGCAGGCATCCGGCGCGCAGATTCTCGATGCCTTCGTCTACCACAACTACAGCATCGGCTCGCTGCCGGGCAGTGTGCGGGTCGGCAAGCAGGTGGTCAGCTGGGGCGAGAGCACCTTTATCCAGAACTCGATCAACTCGATCAACCCGGTCGACGCCGCCGCGTTCCGGCGTCCCGGCGCCGAGATCAAGGAAGGCCTGATCCCGGTCAATATGCTCTACGTCTCGCAGAGCCTGAACGACTCGCTGAGCATGGAAGCCTTCTACCAGCTGGAATGGGACCAGACGGTTATCGACAACTGCGGCACCTTCTTCTCCGGTGGCGATACCGGCGCGGATGGGTGTGATGACCGTTTGACGGTGTTCGGCGCGGACCTGCCTCCAGGCGAGTCGGCCAACGTATTTCCAGGCAATACCTATGTTCCACGCGCTGGGGATCGTGATGCCCGCGATAGCGGTCAGTTCGGCGTAGCGCTGCGCTGGTTCGCCGAGTCGCTGAACGATACCGAATTCGGCCTCTATGCGATGAACTACCACAGCCGCACCCCGAACGGCAGCTTTACGCGCACCACTACCCCTTCGGGTCTTCTCGTTCCAGGGGCTCCGGGCGCCAATTATTTCCTCGAGTATCCGGAAGATATCCGGCTCTATGGCCTGAGCTTCCAGACCAACGTTGGCGGCACTGCGCTGTCCGGTGAGGTTAGCTACCGACCGAATATGCCGATCTCGATCAACTCCACCGACCTGACCTTTGCTGCCCTAGGTCTGCCCATCTCCCCTGTTTATGTCAGCGGTCATGCGCAAAACGTTGCCGGTGAGGAGATCCAGGGATATGTACGCAAACCTGTTACCCAGGCGCAGATCACTGCGGTGCAGTTCTTCGACCGCGTGCTCGGCGCCAGCCGCCTGACTCTGGTCGGCGAGGTCGGCTACAACCACATCAGCGGTATCAAGAACGAAGTCGGCGAACTGCGCTTCGGTCGCGATCCGGTGTATGGCATCGGCGAACTGGTTGCGGCGGGCGCTTGCGAAGCCGCTCTGAATACCGCCAATCCGCAGGAGTGTAACGACGACGGCTTCTTCACCAGCAACTCCTGGGGCTACCGCGTGCGCGCCAGCGCCGACTACAGCAACGTATTCGCCGGGATCAACCTGACGCCGAGCGTCGCCTGGTCGCATGACGTCGACGGTTACGGGCCGAACTTCAACGAAGGCAGCAAGGCCATCAGCGTCGGCCTCAACGCCGACTACCAGAACACGTACAACGCCAGCCTCAGCTACACCGATTTCTTCGGTGGCGACTACAACACGACCACCGATCGTGACTTCGTCGCCCTGAGTTTTGGTGTGAACTTCTGATCAACGCAGCGTAAAGGATCCGTACATGATGAAAACTACAAGAGTCCTGCAAACCGGGGCGTTGGCGCTGAGCTTGTTGGCCAGCAGCGTAATGGCGGCAGTTTCCGCGGACGAAGCCGCGCAATTGGGCACCAGCCTGACCCCGCTGGGCGCGGAAATGGCCGGCAACGCCGAGGGCACTATTCCGGCCTGGACTGGCGGCCTTTCGACCACCGCCGCCGCGGTCGACGACAAGGGCTTCCTGGCCGATCCGTTCGCCAGCGAGCAACCGCTGTTCACCATTACCGCGAGCAATGCCGAGCAGTACCAGGACAAACTGTCCGCCGGGCAAATGGCGATGCTCAAGCGCTACCCGGACAGCTACAAGATCCCGGTCTATCCGACCCACCGCAGCGTAGCGGTACCGGACGAGATCTACGCCGCGGCGAAGAAGAGTGCGCTCAATACCACCAGCATCGACGGTGGTAACGGTCTGCAGAATTTCAATGACAGCCGTTACTACGCCTTCCCGATCCCCAAGAGCGGCGTTGAGGTGGTGTGGAACCACATCACCCGCTACCGCGGTGGCAACGTGCGCCGTGAAATCACCCAGGCCACGCCGCAGACCAACGGCTCCTACAGCCTGGTCAAGTTCGAGGACGAAGTCGCCTTCCCATCGGATATGTCCGATGTCGACCCGGCCAAGTCGGCGAACATCCTGCTCTATTTCAAGCAGCGGGTAACCGCGCCGTCGCGCCTGGCGGGTAACGTGCTGCTGGTGCACGAGACCATCGACCAGGTCAAGGAGCCGCGCCTGGCGTGGATCTACAACGCCGGTCAGCGCCGCGTGCGCCGCGCCCCGCAGGTTGCCTACGACGGGCCGGGTACCGCCGCCGACGGCATGCGCACCGCGGACAACTTCGACCTGTTCTCCGGTGCCCCGGACCGTTACGACTGGAAGCTGGTGGGCAAGAAGGAGATGTACATCCCCTATAACAGCTTCAAGCTCGACTCGCCGTCGCTGAAATACGACGACGTGATCAAGGCCGGTCATATCAACCAGGACCTGACCCGCTATGAGCTGCACCGCGTCTGGGAAGTGGAAGCCACGCTGAAGTCCGGCGAGCGGCATATCTACGCCAAGCGTCACATGTACTTCGACGAGGACAGCTGGCAGCTGTCGCTGGTCGACCACTACGACGGTCGCGGCCAACTCTGGCGTGTCGCCGAGGGGCATGAGCAGAGCTATTTCAACCACAAGGTTCCGGGCTACACCCTGGAGGCGCTGTACGACATCGTCGCCGGTCGCTACCTGGCGCTGGGCATGAAGAACGAGGAAAAGTCGGCCTACAACTTCGGCTTCGACGCCCGCGCCGCCGACTATACGCCGGCGGCCCTGCGCAGCTCCGGAGTGCGCTAAACCCTGGGGTCGGCATTGCTCCCGCATCGATTGGGCGGCCCCTCGCGGGCCGCCTTTTTTATTGACGACTATCAGAAGGGGTAATACAGCTGTCGGTCTGGTTCATAGCGGGCTAGCCTGACGAGACTGATAAATCCAATAAAAGCAGTACGGGATGTCATGACCGCCTATTCCCTCTCCATGCCCATCGCCTCATCGCCGTGCGCCAGGAGCGTGCCGACGCGCCAGCCGCCCGGGTATATCCCGCGCCAAGCGCTACAGCAAAGACTGCTCGGGGCGGACTGTCGGCTGCGTCTGCTGGTCGCGCCGGCTGGTTTCGGCAAGTCGCTGTTGCTCGCCGATTGTGCCCGCCAATGTCCCGCCGAATGCACGGTGCTGTGGCTCAACTGCGGCGGCCAGGCCTGGTCGGCCGCGCAGCTGTGCAGTCAGTTGGCCGAGCTGCTGGAGTATCCGCCGACGGTGCTCGAGGCGGCGCTAACCACCGCTTTGCAGCGTGAAGAACGCAAACTATGGATATTTCTCGACGACTACCCGCGGGTGCCGGACGCCGAACTCGACGCTTGTCTCGACCGCCTGCTCAACGCATCCGCTGAAGGGCTGCGCTGGTGGCTCGGCAGTCGGCGACGCCCGGCGTGCAATCTGCCGCGCCTGTTACTCGATGGCGAATTGCTCGAGCTGGGCAGCAACGAGCTGGCCTTCAGCGTGGACGAGGTGGCGGCCTGTTTGCAGTGCTTGGACAGTGGGCAGGCCGGGCGCGCCGACAGCCTCTACAGCATGACCCGCGGCTGGCCGGCGGCCTTGCGCCTGCTTACGGTGCAGCCCCATCGCGAGACTGGTGGGGCGCCGCCGTGCGAGGAACACAGCCTGCTGTTGCGCGACTATATCGAGCACGAGGTGCTGCAGGATCTGCCGCCGGAGTTGCTGGATGCCTTGTGCCAGTTGGCGCAGATTCCCCGCTTCAACGACGAGCTTTGCGAGCATCTGCTGGGTGTGGGCGAGGGCGCCGTCTGGTTGCAGGCGCTACGGGCGCGCGGGCTGTTTATCGATGAACTCGATGCCCAGGCGGATTGGTTCGAGGTTTTTCAGCCGTTGACCGTGCTATTGCAACAGCGCGCCAAGACGGCGCCTTGCGCCAGCCTGCATCTGCACGCCAGCCAGTGGTTTGCCGCCCAGGGCGACGTGCGCTCGGCGATGGAGCATGCGCTCAAGGGCGGCCAGCCGGAGGTCGCCGCGAATTTTCTCGAGCGATTTACCGAGGAGCAACTGCTGCAGGGGCAGGACCTCGGGTTGATCCTGCGCTGGCGTGCGGAGCTGCCGGGCAGCCTGCTGGTCAGCACGCCACGGCTGGTGCTGCTGAATGCCTGGGCGTTATTGCTCAGTGGGCGCCTGGAGGAGGCCAGGGAGTGCGTTGACCTGCTGGCACGATTTCAACCACGCGCGGACGGCCCGCGCACCCGCGAACTGTTTGCCCAGTGGCAAGCGATCCAGGGCATCGCCGCCTACGGTCGCGGCTGCGCGCAGGAGTCGCGTAGTAATCTGCTGGAGGCGTTGCAGGGCCTGCCGGAAAGCGCCTGGGCGCAGTCGCTGCTATGCCGTTCGGCGCTGACCCAGGTGGCGATCGGCGAGGGCAATCTGGAACTGGCCCAGCAGCTCAGCTACCAGGCCCTGAAGCAGGCGCGTCTGTGCGGTAGCGTGGTTTTCGAGGCGCTGCTGGAGCTTGACCATGGCTTGTTGCTGGAGGCCCGTGGCGAGTTCGTTCGCGCCGAGGCGCTGTTGCAACGGGTGCTTGGGCAGATGGGCGGGCCGCAGTTACGACAAACACCGGTGTTCGGGCGGATTCAACTACGGTTGGGTCGTCTGGCGTTGCGCCAGGGGCATCACGAGGAGGCTGCGCAGCTATTGCGCGCGGGGTTGGATGATGCCCTCGCCTGTGGCGATCCGGGAGTGTTCCATGGCTACCTCGGGTTGGCCGAGCTGGCGGTCGGCAATGGCGATACCGCCGAGGCCTTCGCCCGCCTGGCACAGGCCGAGCGCACGATGCAGCGCCAGCGGGTCAGCGAGCCCATCTATCGTGGCATTTTGCTGCTGGCCAGCTGCCGCCTGTGGATGCGTCAGGGGCACCTGGACCGGGCCCGGGATGCCGCGGTGCGGGTGCTCGACTACCGCTTGCGGGTCAAGATAATGCTGCCGCCGCCGAACTTTCCCGAGCTGATTCCGCGCTTCAAGGTGCTGTTGCTGCAACTCGAGATGCAGCAGGGCAAGGACGTGCGCGAGGAGCTGCACGAGCTGCTCGAACAGGCCCTGGAACAAGGCCGGCAAGCGCTGGCCAGCGACCTCTGGATGGCCTACTCCGATGCCTGCGCGGTGGCGGGCGAGAGTACCGCCGCGGCGCAGGCGCGTCAGGCCTGTCAGGCATTGCGCGGGCGTCTGAATTATCAATCCTTGTGGTTCGCGCTCAACGACCCGGCGCAGGCGCAGACCGCCCAGGGGCAGGGCGGGGAAACCCAGCTGAGCTGCCGCGAAGTGGCGGTCCTGAGCCTGATCGCCCAGGGCCTGTCCAACCAGGAAGTGGCCGAGCGCTTGTTCATCTCCCTGCACACGGTGAAGACCCACGCCCGGCGTATCAACGGCAAACTAGGCGTGGCCCGGCGCACCCAGGCGGTGGCCAGGGCCAAGGCGTTGGGGGTTCTATAAAGGTGTTTGTGAGAGCGAAGGGGGCGCCCATCCTCTCGTTCGGGTTGGAATGGTTGAAAGAGTTACAGCCCGTAGCCCGAAAGCGCAACGCGATCTGGAAATCGGTCTTACCGCCACCAGCGATGCCCCGGATTGCATCCGGGCTACGAAGTGCGCGTTGGCAGGGAGGACATGGCGCCGTCCGTAAGGGGCGCCGTGCGCACCAGCCCGTAGCCTGGATAAGCGCAGCGCAATCCGGGGATCGG
>NZ_CAMPHI010000094.1 GCF_946885955.1 uncultured Pseudomonas sp. | reverse complement strand
GCGCGTTCGGCATATACGGTCTGATAACGCTCGCGGTCGGCGGCTTCGTCCGGCCGGTCGATATAGGGCGGCAGCGGCATATGGCCGACACGATCGAGCAGCGGCAACACTTCTTCGGCGAAGCGCAGTTCAAACAAAGCATCGTGACGCGCGAGCATCTCGGCTTCGCCAGCGCCGTCGATCAAAATCGTCGAACCCGGCTTGGGCGACTTGCTCGACCGCACATGAGCAAGCACCCGATGGCTATCCAGCACGCGCTCGACCAGCACTTCCAGCTTGCCGCCGGAAGCCTTCTGCCCGAACAGCCGCGCGGGAATCACCCGGGTATTGTTGAACACCATCAAATCGCCGGGACGCAGGTACTCCAGCAGGTCGCCAAACTGGCGGTGCGCCAGCTCGCCAGTGGCACCATCGAGCGTCAGCAAACGGCTGGCGCGGCGTTCGGCAAGGGGATGACGGGCAATGAGAGCGTCAGGCAGCTCGAAATGAAAGTCGGCAACGCGCATGATTTGGGAAGGGTCGTCTTGCAGGGCGGCAAAGCTTACCGGAAATCGCACAATCTGACCACGCAAGTGGATTGACCAACCGCAAAGGCATCCCTATACTGCGCCGCCATTGTGCCCCGGTGGCGGAACCGGTAGACGCGGCGGATTCAAAATCCGTTTTCGAAAGAAGTGGGAGTTCGAGTCTCCCCCGGGGCACCATAAATCTCGACATGACCATCCCAGAATGATCATGTTCCAGCCTAAAGCCCGCGATGCGGGCTTTTTGCTTTCTGCGCCCAGAGCAACCACAGCGCCCAGCTGGCGCAAGGCCACCAGACCGGATGCGGCAAAGGGCAACCCCAGATCGGCGCCCAAGTCACCGGCAAACCCCACCTTTTAGTAACCGCAATCGGGCCCATTCGCGGCCGATTGGCTCTACATTAATAGCTCGCGCGCACTTGCCTCGCACCCACCCACGGGCGCCTGAAAAACCTCCCGCGCAGCGTCTGATACAGGGGCTGGGCGGGGGTTGGCATTTGCCTTTGAGTTAGCGTAGAGTTCGATCAACTGTGTTTGCATGGGTCGCTGTAAATCGTGGCCTGATGCAGTAGATCGCCAGATCCGCTACATCCGTTCGACTTCGTACTACTCCTTGCAACCAGTTTCAGCTCTCTATTGGTAGAGACTGTCATTCACTTAGTTTCAAGGAAACAAAGACATGTCGAATCGTCAGAACGGTACCGTCAAGTGGTTTAACGACGAAAAAGGTTTTGGTTTTATCACTCCAGAAAGCGGTCCGGATCTTTTCGTGCACTTTCGCGCGATCGAAGGCAACGGTTTCAAGAGCCTGAAAGAAGGCCAGAAGGTCAGCTTCATTGCAGTACAAGGTCAGAAAGGCATGCAGGCCGACCAGGTTCAAATCCAGGAATAATCCTGCTGCAGTGAAGAACCCCTGATGGTGACATCGGGGGTTTTTTTATGCCTGCCGATGCGCCAAGCTGCGCGACCAAACGTCCATGCCTCAGCAAAAATGAGCCCAACATGCCGAAACACCAACTGCGCCCGCAGGGTGACTTCCCACCCGCCGGCCTGATCCGCCGCCTAGCCACGATGTTTTACGACACCTTGCTGTGCATCGCCCTGCTGATAGTCGTGACGTTCATCTACAAGCTGATCCTGATGGGCTTCTACGGTGAAGCGCAGCTCAGGCAGATGTCGGATGCCGGCGCACTGGATGGCGACCCCATTCTGTCCACCCTGATGTTTTTCAGCCTGTTCGGCTTCTTCGGCAAGTTCTGGACGCACAGTGGCCAGACTCTGGGCATGCAGGTCTGGGGCGTGCGTGTGCAGAATGCTGACGGCAGCGCGATCAGCCTGTGGCAGGCGGCGCTGCGCTTTCTAGTCGCCATCGGCTCCTGGCTAGCGCTTGGCCTGGGTTTTTTCTGGATCCTATGGGACAAGAAGAATCGCAGCTGGCATGACATTTATTCGGACAGCCAGGTCGTCCAGCTACCGAAGAACATTCACAAGAAATAAACCGTCGCTCATTAAAAAGCCGACGTACACAGTAAATGCGTACGCCGGCTTTTTTATCTGGCGGTCAACCCGCGCGGCGCAACAGCCAGAGCCCGACGAGGGCGCAGATACCCGCCGGGACCAGCACCGCGAGCAACGGCGAAAAGCCGAACACCAGGCTCGAGGGACCGAGCAGATCCTGGCTGATCTTGAATACGAAGCCCACCAGCACGCCGGTGAAAACCCGCTGCCCCAGGGTCACCGAGCGCAGCGGTCCGAACACAAAGGAAATCGCCAGCAGCACCAGCGCCATGGTGATTACCGGCTGTAGCACCTTGGTCCAGAACGCCAGCCAGTAGCGCCCGTTGTTCAGCCCCTGATCAGCGAGATAGTGCACATAGCGCCACAGGCCGGTAATCGACAGCGCGTCCGGCGCCAGCACCACGGTGCTGAGCAATTGCGGATTCAGCTGTACATCCCAGCGCTCACTTTCGGCCTTGACCACCTCGGTGTTCTGCTCGTGGAGCAACGTGGTCACAACATCTTCCAGCTGCCAATACTCACCCTGATAGTGAGCCTTGCGGGCGAAGCTGGAAGACAGCATATGACGCTGATCGTCGAAGCGATAACGCGTCACACCGAACAGCACGCCGTTGGGCTGCACCGCGTTGATATGCACGAATTCGTCACCCTGACGGTGCCACAGACCGTGCTTGGCACTCTGCGCTTCACCGCCGCCCTGGGCCATGGCGCGATCAGCCTCGGCCTTGTTCTCGCTCACTGGCGCCAGGTACTCGCCGATCAGAATTCCCACCAGCATCAAGACCAACAAGGGCCGCATCACCGCCCAGACGATCCGCCCGACCGATACCCCGGCGGCACGCATCACGGTCAATTCGCTGCTACTGGCCAGACTGCCCAGGCCAATGAGAGAACCGACCAACGCCGCCATCGGCAGCATTTCATAGATCCGCCGCGGCAAGGTCAGGAACACATACCAGGCCGCATCGAGCAACCCGTAGCCCGCCTCGACATCACCCATTTCATCGATAAACGCGAACAGCAGGCCCAAGCTGACAATGATGCCGAGCACGGCAAGAATGGAAAACAACACCTGGGTGCCAATGTAGCGATCAAGCCTAACCACGGGCCACCTCCCGGCGGTCGCGCAGACTCGCCAGCTTCAGGCGCATCGCATCCCAATACAACATCAGCAAACCGATCACCAAGAAAACTCCATGCACCCACCACAGGCCCAGCGCCGGTGGAATCCTGCCTTTATCCAGCGCTCCCCGGGCGGCGATCAACAACGACAGATATGCCATATACAGAAGAATCGCCGGCAACAATTTGAGGAACCGACCCTGACGCGGGTTGACCCGCGACAAGGGCACCGCCAGCACAGTGACGACCAGTACCAGCAGCGGCAGCGACAGACGCCATTGCAACTCGGACCGCAGACGCATGTTGTCGCTGCCGATCAATTCGCGGGTCGGTATCGCTTCACGTTCGCTGACCTCGCTGCTGACCGCAGGCTTGGGCAGTAACACGCCATAGGTGTCGTACTGGACTGCCCGATAGTCAGCCTGCCCGGGGTTGCCGTCGTAGCGATAGCCATTCTGCAGAATCAGGTAACGACTACCGTCAGGCTGGATTTCCTGCTTGCCGCTTTCCGCGAGCAGCACGGTGATGCCGCGCTCCTTGTCGCCCTTTTGGGACAGCCGCTTCTCGGAGATAAACACGCCTGACAGTTCGTTACGGTCTTCGCTCATGTCCTTGGTATAGGTCACTCGCGAGCCGTCGCGCATTGCCTGAAAACGCCCTGGTACCAAGGTGTCGAATTCGGTCAGGGTGTCCTGCTCGTTGAGAATCCGCGCGACCCGCTCCACCCCCTGCGGCGCCAGGCCCAAACTCAGCCAAGCCACCAGCACCATCACCAGCGCGGCGGGCGCCAGGCTGTAAAACGTCAGGCGCTGCTGGCTCATCCCAGTGGCCGAGAGCACGGTCATCTCGCTGTCCAGGTACAGGCGGCCATAGGCCAGGAGAATGCCGAGGAACAGTCCCAGCGGCAGAATCAGCTGCAGGAAACCCGGCAGGCGAAAGCCCATGATCATGAACAGCACGCCCGGATCGAGCGCCCCCTGCGCCGCCTGCGCCAGGTACTTGATGAAACGGCCACTCATAATAATCACCAACAGCACGGCACTCACCGCACTCAAGGTCACCAACACTTCACGAGATAAATAACGGAAGACGATCAAACCAGACACTCCAGGGTTGTCAGGCTCAGGCGGCTACGATCAAACTAGCCGCACTGCTTGCCGGCTCACCTGATAGATGAACCATCGAAAAAATAGCCGGCATTATCCTGCAATAACGACTCGTTGTCTTGGGGACTCCTCGTAATGGAATTTATTGTTAAAAGCGCACGCCCGGAAACACTAAAAACCGCCACTCTGGTCATCCCTGTCGGCGAGGGCCGCACGCTAGGCGAAATCGCCCAGTTGATCGACACCACCAGCGGCGGCGCGATCAGCGCCCTGCTCAAGCGCGGCGACCTGGCCGGCAAGCTCGGCCAGACCCTGCTGGCGCACAATCTGCCCAATTTGAAAGCCGAACGGGTATTGCTCGTGGGTACCGGCAAGGACAGCGAACTGTCGGATCGCCAGCTGCGTAAAGTAGTCACCGCCGTCTATGGAGTGCTCAAAGGCCTGGGCGGCAGCGACGCGGCGCTGGCCTTGCAGGATCTGCGGGTAAAAAACCGCGACGCTTATGGCAAGGCCCGCCTGATGATCGAGACTCTGGCCGATGGCGGCTATCAGTTCGACCGCTTCAAGAGCCAGAAAGCAGACCCCAGCGCCCTGAAAAAGCTCACCCTGCTCAGCGACAAGACCGGCCTTGCCGATGTGACCCGCGCAGCCCAGCACGCCCAGGCGATTGCCGCGGGCATGGCCTTCACCAGAGACCTCGGCAACCTGCCGCCGAACCTCTGCCACCCCAGCTACCTTGCCGAGGAAGCCAAGACGCTGGGCAAAGCCTACAAGAACCTCAAGGTCGAGATTCTCGACGAGAAACAGCTCAAGGCGCTCGGTGCCGGTGCATTTCTCGCCGTGGCCCAGGGCAGCGAGCAACCGCCGCGGATGATCGTGCTGCACTATCAGGGCGGCAAGAAGAGCGAAAAACCCTTCGCCCTGGTGGGTAAAGGCATCACCTTCGACACCGGCGGCATCAGCATCAAACCTTCGGCCAATATGGACGAGATGAAGTACGACATGTGCGGCGCCGCCAGTGTGTTCGGCACCCTGAAAGCCGTACTGGAGATGCAGCTGCCGATCAACCTGGTATGCCTGCTGGCCTGCGCCGAGAACATGCCGAGCGGCCGCGCGACCCGTCCTGGCGACATCGTCACCAGCATGAGCGGGCAGACCGTGGAAATCCTCAACACCGACGCCGAAGGCCGCCTGGTGCTGTGCGACACCCTGACCTACGCCGAGCGCTTCAAACCCCAGGCGGTGATCGATATAGCCACCCTCACCGGCGCCTGCATCGTCGCACTTGGCAGCAACGTCTCCGGTCTGATGGGTAACAGCGAGGAACTGGTCGAACAATTGCTCGCCGCCGGCAAGAGCGCCGACGACCGCGCCTGGCAACTGCCGCTGTTCGACGAGTACCAGGAGCAGCTCGACAGTCCGTTTGCCGATATCGCCAATATCGGTGGCCCCAAGGCGGGCACCATCACCGCCGGCTGCTTCCTCTCGCGCTTCACCAAGAACTACCAGTGGGCGCACCTGGATATCGCCGGCACCGCCTGGATCAGCGGCGGCAAGGAGAAAGGCGCGACCGGCCGGCCGGTGCCCATGCTCACGCAATACCTGCTGGATCGGGTGAAGTGAGAATCGAGTTCTACGTACTTTCGTCCGCCATCCCGGCGGACCGCCTGCGCGCGGCCTGCCAATTGGCGATGAAGGCCTGGCGCGCCGGCCTACCGGTGTTTGTGCGCGGCAGCGATGCCGCGCAATGCGACGAAGCGAATGAACTTCTCTGGCGCTTCAAAGCCGAAACGTTCGTACCCCATGATTTGCATCAGCAAGACGCCGAGGCGCCCGTAGTGATCGGCCTCGACGAGGAACCCAAGGCCCGCCAGGGTGTGCTGATCAACCTGGCCAGCAGCCTGTCGCCGCATGTCGAATGTTTCAGCCGGGTGATCGAAATCGTCAACCAGGAACCCCATCTGCTGAGCGCCTGCCGCGACAATTTCCGCAGCTACCGCCAGCGCGGCTATGATCCAAAACGAGTCGAGCTCTAGTTCCACACCATGGACAACCCCAAAACGCCGCAAAAACCCGAGCAACTGCTGAACGACCTGGAGTCGATCCGCGAACTGCTGGGCGACCAGAGTTTCGATCCGCCAGTGCTACTGGATTCGCTCGACCCCGATACCATCCCCTTGCTG
>NZ_CAMPHI010000093.1 GCF_946885955.1 uncultured Pseudomonas sp. | reverse complement strand
ACGCATGGCGAGATTTTTCGCGCAACCCGAAGGGCCGGGCCTGTTTTAGCGCGATGCTGCGTTTCTCGACGCTCATTTGGAACGACCAAACTTCGCGTCTCGTGCCTTGCCTCGCGCTAAAACAGGCTCCGGCGCGGTCGCGATGAAACGGCAACAGACCCTAGCGCTTCGCACAGGACGCCATGCTGACCATGCTTACGCTCTACCACGCCCCTGATCTGGAAACCCTCGGCGAGCTGGCCACGACCTTGCTCGCCATGCCTGCGCGCGAGCCCTTTGCGCCGGCCCGGGTGGTGGTGCCGAGCCAGGGCATCGGGCGCTGGCTGACCCTGGAATTGGCGCGCAAACAGGGCATCGCCATGCAGCTCGAGGTGCAGCTGCCGGCCAAGTTCGTCTGGGACCTGTCGCGCCTGGTGCTCGGCCAGTTGCCGGAGCAATCGGCGTTCTCGCCCAGCACGCTGGCCTGGCGCCTCTACGACTGGCTGTGCGAGCCGGCCAACCTGGCCGAAGCGCCGCGCCTGGGGCATTACCTGGAGGGCGGCGACGAGCGACGGCGGCTGTCGCTGGCCAGCAAGATCGCCGACGTATTCGACCAATACCTGCTGTATCGCGACGACTGGCTGGCTGCCTGGGAACGCAACGAACTGCTCGACCTCGGCCCGGACGAAGCCTGGCAGGCGCTGCTCTGGCGCGAGCTGACCCGCGACGGCCACCCGCACCGCGCACGTCTGCTCGACGAACTGCTGCGGCGTCTGTACGACCCAGCGCCGATCGCCGAGCTGCCCGAGCGCCTGCTGGTGTTCGGCATCAGCAGCCTGCCGACTCATCATCTGCGTGTGCTCGAAGGCCTGGCGCGGCATACCGAGGTGGTGATCTTCGCCCTTAACCCCTGCCGCGAAGCCTGGGGCGATATTCGCGATATCCGCGAGCTGGCCAGGCAGCTACAAGGCGCGATCGATGCTCAAGCGGCGAGCCCCGATGATTGGTACCTGGATGTCGGCCATCCGCTGCTGGCCAGCCTGGGTAAACAGGGTCGCGACTTTTTCGACAGCCTGTTCGCCCTGGCCGCCAGCGAGGGCAGTCAGGAGATCGGCCTCTATTCCGAAGACCAGGACCTGCACGACAGCAGCCTGTTGCAGGCGTTGCAGAACGACATCCTGCGCCTGCGCACCCGCCAGCCCGACGAGCGCCTGGCCTTGCGCGAGGATGACCGCTCGCTGGAAGTGCATATCGCCCATTCGCCGCTGCGCGAAGTGGAAATCCTGCATGACCAGCTGCTCGCGCGCTTCGCCGCCGACCCGCAGCTGACCCCGGATCAGGTGGTGGTGCTGACCCCGGATATAGAGCGCTATGCGCCCTATATCGAGGCGGTGTTCGCCTACAAGGCCGGCAGTTCGCGAGAGGGCGCGCCCTGGATTCCCTACAGCCTGGCCGACCGCAGCCTGCGCGCGGAAATTCCGCTGATCGAAGCCTTCCTCAACCTGCTCGCGCTGCCCGAGAGCCGCTTCGCCGCCGAGGAAATCCTCGCCTGGCTGGAACAGCCGGCCGTGGCCACTCGCGCCGGCATCGAGCGCGAGGATCTACCCCTGTTGCGCGACTGGTTGCACGCCGCCGGGGTGCGCTGGGGGCGCGATGCACAGCACCGCGAGCAACTCGGGCTGCCGGCCGATAGCGCCTTCACCTGGCGCCAGGGCCTCGACCGCTTGTTGCTGGGCTTTGCCGCACCGCCGCAGCTTGCGGGCCTTGCCGCGCCGCTGCTCGGCGACAGCTGGCCGCTGGATGCCCTGGAAGGCGGCCGGGCGCAGTTGCTCGGACGCCTGATCGCCTTTGTCGAGCGTCTCAGTGCCGTCGCCCGCGAACTGCAACGGCCGCGCAGCCTCGGCGAATGGGCCGATACCCTGCAGGGCCTGATCGATAACCTGTTCGACGAGCGCGAAGCCGGCGACACCCTGTTGCTGCTGTCCCGGGCCTGCGCCGCGCTCCGGGAGCAAGCCGCCGCGGCGGCTATCGAGCGGCCGCTGGAACTGGCGCTGATCCGCCAGCAGCTGTCCGCCGCGCTGGAGCAGGGCGGCGGCGCCTCCGGCTTTCTCACCGGCGCGGTGACCTTCTGCACCATGGTGCCGATGCGCAGCCTGCCGTTTCGCCTGGTCTGCCTGCTCGGCCTGGACGACGGCGCGCTGCCACGGCGCACCCCGGCGGTGGGCTTCGACCTGATCAGCCAGAAACCGCGGCGCGGCGACCGCGTGCGCCGCCTCGACGACCGCTACCTGCTGCTGGAAATCCTGCTCTCGGCACGCGGCGCGCTCTACCTCAGCTACGTTGGCCGCGACCCACGCGACAACGCCGTGTTGCCGCCCTCGGTGCTGATCAGCGAACTGCTCGAAGCGGTCGATATGACCGCGACCTGTGGGAGGGGCTTCAGCCGCGATCTGGACGACACCGAGTCGGTGGCGGACGCTTCGCGGGCAAGCCCGCTCCTACCAGAGCGAAAAGCCAGCGCGCAATTATTGATCGCCCACCCGCTGCAACCCTTCGCCCCCGGCAATTTCGCTGGCGGCATGTGCAGCGGTTATTCCGCATCCTGGTTCCGCGCCGCCGAGCGTCTGGCCGAGCCACCGGATCTCAACCCCCATGCCTTTATCGAACAGCTGCCGCCGCCGGATGACGACTGGCTGCAGATCGAGCCGGCGCAGCTGCTGTTGTGCTTCCGCCACCCGGCACGCTTTCTTTTGGAGCAGCGCCTGGGTTTGCGCCTGGCCGATGCCGAGGAAGGCATCGCCGCCGACGAGCCTTTCGCCCTCGAAGGTCCGGCCCGGCGCGGTTTGCGTCGGCTGACTCTGGAAGCCATGGAGCGCGGTTGGCCGGAGGCCGACGAACGCCGGATCGGCCGCGCCGCCGGCTGGCTGCCGCCCGGCGAGCTGGGCCAGGCACTCTGGGGCAAGCTGCGTGGCCCGGTGCGCGCCTTCGCCCCGCGGCTGTTCGAGGCACGCCCGCAGGAGGCGCCGCAACCGCTGCTGATCGACGTGCGCCTGGCCGGCGTGCATGTCTACGGCTGGCTCGACGGCGTCACCGCCTGCGGCCTGTTCGACTGGCGTCTGCATGCGCCCGGCGCCTGGGACTTGCCGGGCTTCTGGTTGCGCCATCTGCTGCTCAACCTCGGCGCCACCCCGGGCATCGCCCGCGACAGCCTGCTGATCTCCCCGGCTGGCGACTGGCAACTGGCACCCGTGGCCAACCCCGCCGAGTTGCTGCAGCCCTGGCTAAGCGCCTATCGCGATGCCTTGTGTGCGCCGCTGCCGCTGATCCTGCGCAGCAGCCACGACTTCGCCAAGGCGCTGCTGCTGCCCAGCGCACGCAGTAAAAAGGAGCCGCTCGAGGCGGCCCGCAGCGCCGCGCAAAACGCCTGGCTCGGCGCCGACTTCAGCCCGATCCCCGGCGAGTGCCAGGACCCCTGGAACGCCCTGGCCTTCCGCGACCGCGACCCGCTCGGTGCCGAGTTCGAAGCCCTTGCTGAACAGCTGCTGGGCCCGGCATTGCTGGCCTTGGCGGCGGACGAGGAGGAGGGTCATCTATGATGCGGAGGTGTGGTTGGGCAGGAAGGGCTTCCCGTATCATGCCCACTAGAGAACGGGGTAAATGGCATGTCTAAGGTTAAATCGCTCACCATCACGGGCTATAAGTCTATTCGTGAGTTGCGTAACTTCGAATTGCGCAATCTTAACGTCCTGATCGGCGCAAACGGCGCAGGTAAGAGCAACTTTATCAATCTGTTTCGCCTGCTGGCGGAAATGCTCGAAGAGCAGCTTCAAGTCTACGTACAGCGTCAGGGGGGACCTGATGCGCTATTACATTTCGGGCGCGAAACCACCGAAAAGCTGCATGCCGAGTTCTACTTCGACCGAAATGGCTATAAATTTGACTTGGTGCCAACCGCTGACAACCGGCTGATATTCGAAAGCGAGGTCAGCTGGTTCGGCGGCGTTCTATACCCCTCATCTAGTAGTGCGATGTTGGGACGAGGGCATGATGAAGCGAAGCTGAAAATCGCTAAGGATATTTATTCTCCATATGTTCGTGGATCCGTTAGTAAATGGCGGGTGTACCACTTTCACGATACTGGGGAGAGAGCACGGGTTAAGCAGCGGCATGCCCTCTCGGATAACTTGCGCTTGCAGATAGACGCGGCAAATCTTGCGGCTTACTTGCATATGCTGCATGCGAAACACCCGGCGCATTACCAGTCCATCGTGCAAACCATCCAGTTGGTTGCTCCCTTTTTCCGAGATTTCGTCTTACGCCCAGACGCTGAGTTTGTTGAGTTGGAGTGGACGCAAAAAGGCAAGCCGGACACTGTGCTAAAAGCCGGCATGTTATCAGACGGTACGCTTCGCTTCATCTGTCTAGCCACCTTGCTGTTGCAACCTGCCCAGTTACTTCCAGATACCCTATTAATCGATGAGCCTGAGCTGGGTTTGCATCCATACGCTATCGCCGTCTTGGCCGACATGTTTAAGCAAGTCGCTGAGACTAGGCAATTAATCGTTTCAACTCAGTCGGTGGAGCTTATTAACGAGCTCGGTCCAGAAGATGTGGTAGTTGTGGACCAGCAGGACGATGCCTCCATTTTTCGTCGTTTTAGCCAGGATGAGTTGGAGGGCTGGCTGGAGGAGTACGCCATGGGTGAGCTATGGAAGCGCAACATCCTTGGAGGGAGACCCTGATCATGGTGGAGGTGATTGTCTTCTCCGAGGGACAGACTGAAGAGCAGTTCATCAAGCGGGTAGTGGCTCCTGCTCTGCGCCACCTCTCTATCTTCATTAAGCCGCAGTTGCTTACGACCTCGCGCGACTCACGGGGTGGTGATGTCAGCCTAAGCAGACTCAAAATCAATGCGCGCAACACATTGCGTCAGCAACCGCGTGCAATCTTGACAACATTGTTAGATCTTTATGGTCTCAATACTGACTTTCCTGCTTATGCACAGGCCATGCAACAACAAGATGTATATCAGCGTTGCGACATGTTGCAATCGGCATTGCATATGGAAATCGTCGATTACGTAGAGTGTCGCCCGGAGCGTTTCATTGCGCACATACAGCCCTACGAGTTTGAAGGGCTATTGTTTTCAGACGTGACAGCCCTGGCCAATACCGAGCCCCAGTGGTCACGCTACTTGCCGCAGCTGCAACAGGTGCGGGAATCGTTCCCTACTCCCGAGCACATCAACGGCAGTTACGAGACCAAGCCCTCGAAGCGTTTAGATGACATTCTCACCCCGAATTACCACAAAACACGCCATGGGCCTTTGGCTGCGGAGCATGTCACCTTAGCCAGAATGGAGTACGAATGTGTCCATTTCGCCGCATGGTTGGAAAAACTGCGCAGTTTAAAACCTTGAGCGCACCGATAGCATTTTTGAAGTTCTCGCGTCCCATAACGCCGGTCTATGAGTTATGAGTCTCGACCTGCAAACCTCGCCCTTCAGCGGCCGCTCGCTGATCGAAGCCAGTGCCGGCACCGGCAAGACCTGGACGCTGACTGCGCTCTACGCCCGCCTGTTGCTGGAGCAGCAACTCAGCGTCAGCCAGATTCTGGTGGTCACCTACACCACCGCGGCCACCGCCGAGCTGCGTGAGCGCATCCGCGAACGCCTGGCCGAATTGTTGGCGCTTTACGAGGGCGTGCCGAGTCGCGACGATTTCCTCAACCAGCTGTATCAGCGCCATCCGGGGCCCGAGGCGCGGCGGCGCCTGCTGTTGGCGGTGCATGGTTTCGACGAGGCGGCGATTTTCACCATCCACGGCTTCTGCCAGCGCGCCTTGCAGGATGCCGCGTTCGAGGCCGGCGGCGATTTCGACAGCGAGCTGACCCAGGACGACCGCGAGGTGATAGACGCGCTGCTCAGCGATGCCTGGCGCCATGAGCTGGCCAACGCCGACCCGGTGTGGGCGCGCTTTCTCGCCAAGCAGAAGATCACCCCGGCATTGCTGCGTCAGCGTTTACGCAGCCACCTCGGCAAACCCTATCTGCGGGTCGAGCCGCGCACGTCTGCGGGCGGCACCGAGCTGGTCGCGGTCGAACAGGCCTGGGCGCATGCCGCCGAGCTGTGGCAGCGAACCGGGACCGATTGGGTGGCCGAGTTGCAGGCCCATGGTGGCCTCAGTCAGTCGACCCATAAGGTCGCCAAATTGCCGCTGTGGCTGGCCGAACTGGACGCCTATTTCGCCGACCCGGCGGCGCTGTTCGAGGCGCCCCAGGCCCTCGATAAACTCGGGCTGGCAGCCGTCACCAAGGCTTGCAAGAAAGGCCATGCGGCGCCGGTTTGCGCGCTGGCCGAGGCGCTCGACGCGCTGGCGCAGATGCTGGCCGACGCCGTACCCGCTGGCCAGCAGCGGCTGATCGCCCTGCAAGTGCGCCTGCTCGATGAACTCAACGTCGAGCTGCCCAAGCGCAAGGCGGCGCAGCGCATGCTGGCCTTCGACGATTTGCTCAACCGCCTCAATGAGGCGCTGCAAGGGCCGGTTGGCGCAGACCTGGCGCTGACCCTGCGCAGCCAATACCCGCTGGCGCTGATTGACGAGTTCCAGGACACCGATCCGGTGCAGTACGAGATATTCGATCGTATCTACCGCGACGGTGGCGATTTATGTTTTGTCGGTGATCCCAAGCAGGCCATCTATGCCTTCCGCGGCGCCGACCTGGCGACCTACCTCAAGGCCCGCGATGCCGCGGCGCGG
>NZ_CAMPHI010000092.1 GCF_946885955.1 uncultured Pseudomonas sp. | reverse complement strand
GCGAACCCGGCCAGACGCGCCCACTCCCACCCGCCCAAAGTCACTACCAGACCGATGAACAGCGCGAACCAGGTGCCATCCAGTAAAAAGAAGCCAGCCAGGGCGAATGGCAATAGAACCAGCGCCGTGATAATCCGTTGTTTAAGCATTAAGCCCGCGCCTCGGTTTCGACCTGCTCACTGGTTTTACCAAAACGGCGTTGACGCTTGGCGAAATCCACCAAAGCCTTGCGCATGGCATCGTGTTTGAAGTCAGGCCAAAACAGGTCAGAGAAATACAGTTCGCTATAGGCCAACTGCCAGAGCAAAAAGTTGCTGATGCGATGCTCGCCACCCGTACGAATGCACAAGTCGGGCAGCGGCAAATCGCCCGTGGCCAGGTGCCCTTGGAGAAGCTCCGGGGTGATATCGCCCGGCTGCAAACGACCGGCCTGAACCTCACTCGCCAGCTGCTGAGCGGCCTGCGCGATATCCCACTGCCCACCGTAGTTGGCCGCGATCTGCAGCACGAACCGCTTGTCGCCACGCGTCTGCGCCTCGGCTTCGCGCATCGCCGCCTGCAATTCGGGATGAAAGCGCGAACGATCACCGATAATCCGTAGACTTATGTCGTTATCGTTGAGTTTTCTCGCTTCACGGCGTAGCGCACTGAGGAACAACTCCATCAATGCGCCCACCTCGGCCGCGGGGCGCTGCCAGTTTTCACTGGAGAAGGCGAACAGGGTCAATACCTCGACCCCGGCCTCGGCGCATACCTCAATCACCGCCCGTACCGCATCGACGCCCGCTTTATGACCGGCGACCCCAGGCAGCAGGCGTTTCTTCGCCCAACGATTATTGCCATCCATGATGATTGCCACATGACGCGGCACGGCCACGTTAGCGGCTGAGCGAATGTTTTCCATGTCGATAATCCTGACCGTTAACAGGCTGCTGAAAAACTGCCCGTCAAACAGCCATCAAATCCGCTTCTTTCTGCTTCATGGCCACTTCGATTTCCGCCACGAACTTGTCGGTCAGCTTCTGGATATCGTCCGCGGCACGACGCTCTTCGTCTTCACTGATCTCTTTCTCTTTGACCAGATCCTTAAGCTGACTCAAGGCATCGCGACGAATATTGCGCACCGCCACACGACCGTCTTCCGCCGCATCGCGCGCCTGCTTGGTGAAGCCCTTGCGGGTCTCCTCGGTCAGGGCAGGCATGGAAATCAGCAGCAGTTCGCCCAGGTTGGTCGGGTTGAAGCCCAGACCGGAGCTCTGGATCGCCTTGTCGACGGCCGCCAGCATATTGCGCTCGAAAGCCACGACCTGCAGCGTCCGGGAGTCCTTGACGGTCACGTTGGCGACCTGGTTCAAGGGCGTATCGGCACCGTAATACGGCACCATCACCCCACCCAGGATGCTCGGGTGGGCCTGGCCGGTACGAATCCGGCTGAAGGCATGGATCAGCGACTCCAGGCTTTTCTGCATGCGTTCTTGGGTGTCTTTCTTGATCTCATTGATCATTTTGCATCTTCCTCGATCAGAGTACCTTCGGCGCCGCCGACCACGATATTGAGCAAGGCACCGGGCTTATTCATATTGAAGACACGCAGCGGCATCTTGTGGTCGCGGCACAGACAAATCGCCGTCAGATCCATCACGCCCAGCTTACGATCCAGCACTTCATCGTAAGTCAGACGATCGAACTTCTCCGCATGCGGATCTTTGAACGGATCGGCGGTGTAGACGCCATCCACCTTGGTCGCCTTCAGCACCACATCGGCATCGATCTCGATGGCCCGCAGGCAAGCGGCCGAGTCGGTGGTGAAGAACGGATTGCCAGTGCCAGCGGCGAAAATCACCACCTCACCGGTTTTCAGATGACGCAGCGCCTTGCGCCGGTCGTAATGATCGGTCACGCCGACCATGGAAATCGCCGACATCACGATCGCCGGAATATTCGAGCGCTCCAGCGCATCGCGCATGGCCAGGGCGTTCATCACGGTGGCCAGCATACCCATATGATCGCCGGTGACCCGATCCATCCCCGCCGCCGAGAGCGCGGCGCCGCGGAACAGGTTGCCACCACCGATAACCAGACCGACCTGCACGCCAATGCCGACCAGTTGGCCGACTTCCAGAGCCATGCGATCTAGAACCTTGGGATCGATGCCGAAATCTTCCGACCCCATCAGGGCCTCGCCGCTGAGTTTGAGCAGAATGCGCTTGTAGCGCGGTTGACGACCACTAATCTGCTGAGCCATTACCAGTCTCTCCTGCGGCGTTGAATGCTTGTGCGGGTCTTGGCGACCCCTATCATCGAGTGTTTCGCAACGCTCGATTCCTCGACGCGACGCGCCGAGCATCTTTCAGCAAGCTGTTGAAAACTACCTGCCAGTTTGAAAAAGAGGCCGCGCGCGTGAGCGGGCAGCCTCTTCGGGGCAACACTATAAACGTCTTACTGCTTGCTGGCAGCCAGTTGTGCGGCAACTTCTTCAGCAAAGTTGTCAGCCGGCTTCTCGATGCCCTCGCCTACCTGGAAGCGGGTGAAGGAAACGATTTCAGCACCAGCCTTCTTGGCCAGGGCGCCGACTTTGACTTCCGGATCCTTGACGAAGGCTTGCTCGACCAAGCTGGCTTCGGCGAGGAACTTCTGGATACGACCAGAAACCATCTTCTCGACGATTTCAGCGGGCTTGCCCTTGATCTTGTCTTCGTTGAGGCTCATGAACACGCCTTTCTCGCGCTCGATCGCATCGGCGGAGACTTCCGACGGCAGCAGGAACTCGGGGTTGCTCGCCGCGACGTGCATGGCGATGTCTTTGGCCAGGTCGGCGTTACCGCCTTTCAGGACCACGACCACACCGATCTTGTTGCCGTGCAGGTACGCATTGACCACGTCACCTTCAACGCGGGCCAGACGACGAATGTTGACGTTCTCGCCCACTTTGGCCACCAGCGCTTCGCGAGCGGCTTCCTGAGAGGCGATCAGCGGAGCCGCGTCGGTCAGTTTGTCGGCAAAGGCTTTTTCGACGCTGCTGGTGACGAAGTTCTTGAAGTCGTCCTGCAGAGCCAGGAAGTCGGTCTGCGAGTTGACTTCCAGGATCACGGCGGATTTGCCGTCATCGGCAACCTTGACCCCGATAGCGCCTTCAGCGGCGATGTTGCCGGCCTTCTTGGCAGCTTTGATCGCGCCGGAAGCACGCATGTCATCAATGGCTTTTTCGATGTCGCCGCCGGCCTTGGTCAAGGCCTTTTTGCAATCCATCATGCCTTCGCCAGTACGCTCGCGCAGTTCTTTGACCAGCGCCGCAGTAATCTCTGCCATTTTCAAAATCCTCTTGGATAGGTTATCAACCATTCCACCCGGCGAAGCGGGCGTTCAATTCCGTAGCACATTGCCTGCCCCAGCTCGGCGCTGATTCGCAGGCAATGGTTCTCAAAGTGGCAAAAAGGGGGCCTAGCCCCCTTTTTGCGTACTGAGTCAACGCTAGGCGTTTATCACTCAGCCTTCAGCTGCTTCAGCAGCCGGCGCTTCTTCGACGAACTCGCCAGTACCGCCAGCAACGTGGTTGCGACCGCGCACTACCGCATCAGCCATGGCACCCATGTACAGCTGGATGGCGCGAATGGCGTCGTCGTTACCCGGGATGATGTAATCAACACCTTCCGGGCTGCTGTTGGTATCGACCACACCAATTACCGGGATACCCAGTTTGTTGGCTTCGGTGATAGCGATGCGCTCATGGTCAACGTCGATAACGAACAGAGCGTCCGGCAGACCGCCCATGTCCTTGATACCACCCAGGCTGCGGTCCAGTTTTTCCAGATCGCGGGTGCGCATCAGGGCTTCTTTCTTGGTCAGCTTGGTGAAAGTACCGTCCTGGGACTGAGTCTCCAGGTCGCGCAGACGCTTGATCGAAGCACGGATGGTCTTGTAGTTGGTCAGCATGCCGCCCAACCAGCGATGATCGACGAACGGCGAACCGCAACGGGCTGCTTCTTCGCGAACGATCTTGCCAGCGGAACGCTTGGTGCCGACGAACAGGATCTTGTTTTTGCCCGAAGCCAGTTTTTCGACGAACGACAGCGCGTCGTTGAACATCGGCAGGGTTTTTTCGAGGTTGATGATGTGAATCTTGTTACGCGCGCCGAAAATGTACTTACCCATTTTCGGGTTCCAGTAACGGGTTTGGTGACCGAAGTGCACACCGGCCTTCAGCATATCGCGCATATTGACTTGGGACATGATAGTTCCTTGATAAGTCGGGTTAGGCCTCCACGCATCCCAATTTCCAACCTTGCGGACCAGCCGCCAGGCACCCAGGAAACCGTGTCGATACGTGTGTGGGTTAATGCTTCCGAGCCTGTAGCCCGTAAAGCGGCGCGTTTTATACCATAAACGGCAGCGCTAAGCTACAAGCAACAAGCCACAACAGCGGCCGGCTCGCGCTGCGACTTATGGCTTGCGCCTTGAAGCTGCTAACATAGCGCTCTTTTCCGCTTGCCCAGAGACCCCAGATGACCGTCACCATCAAAACGCCCGCTGAAATCGAAAAAATGCGCGTGGCCGGCCGCCTGGCCGCCGAGGTGCTGGAAATGATCGGCGAACACGTCAAGCCCGGCGTGACCACCGAGGAACTGGATCGCATCTGCCACAACTATATAGTCGACGTGCAGCAGGCCATTCCCGCCCCGCTCAACTATAAAGGCTTCCCCAAGTCGATCTGCACCTCGATCAACCACGTGGTCTGCCACGGCATCCCCAATGACAAGCCCCTGAAGGACGGCGATGTGTTGAATATCGACATCACCGTGATCAAGGACGGCTACCACGGCGACACCAGCAAAATGTTCATGGTCGGCAAAGTGCCCGAGTGGGCCGAGCGCCTGGCCAAGGTCACCCAGGAATGCATGTACAAGGGCATCGAGATAGTCAAGCCGGGCGCACGCCTCGGCGATATCGGCGAGGTGATCCAGAAGCATGCCGAGAAGAACGGCTTCTCGGTGGTGCGCGAATATTGCGGCCATGGCATTGGCGCGGTGTTCCATGAAGAGCCACAGGTGCTGCATTACGGCCGCGCCGGCACCGGCATGGAGCTGAAGGAAGGCATGACCTTCACCATCGAGCCGATGATCAACCAGGGGCGCGCGGAAACCCGCCTGCTCGGCGACGGCTGGACCGCGATCACCAAGGACCGCAAGCTCTCGGCGCAGTGGGAGCACACCATCCTGGTCACCGCCGACGGCTACGAGATCTTCACCCTGCGCAACGACGACACCATCGCCCGCACTTCGGCCTGATCGCCGTATACGCCCTGACATAAAGAAGGCCGCCGCATGTCGCAGGAAGTCAGCCAATTATTCGACCGCGGCCAGTTCCAGGCCGAACTCGCCCTCAAGGCCAGCCCGATTGGCGCCTTCAAGAAGGCCATCCACCGCGCCCATGAGATTCTCGATGCGCGCTTCAAGGAAGGCGGCGATGTCCGCCGCCTGGTCGAGGACCGCGCCTGGTTCACCGACCAGATCCTGCGCGAGGCCTGGGACCGCCTGGACTGGAACAAGGGCGCCGATATCGCCTTGCTGGCCGTGGGCGGCTATGGCCGCGGCGAACTGCACCCCTACTCCGACATCGACCTGCTGATCCTGCTGGACAATGCCGACCACGAGATTTTCCGCGAGCCCATAGAATCGTTTCTCACCCTGCTGTGGGATATCGGCCTGGAAGTCGGCCAGAGCGTACGCTCGGTCGAAGAATGCGCCGAACAGGCCCGCGCCGACCTGACGGTGATCACCAACCTGATGGAAAGCCGCACCATCGCCGGCCCGGAAAGCCTGCGCCAACGCATGCAGTCGGTCACCAGCAGCGAACACATGTGGCCGAGCAAGCAGTTCTTCCTGGCCAAGCGCGACGAGCAGAAGGCGCGCCACGCCAAGTACAACGACACCGAATACAACCTGGAGCCCAACGTCAAAGGCTCGCCGGGCGGTTTGCGCGATATCCAGACCATCCTCTGGGTCGCGCGCCGGCACTTCGGCACGCTCAACCTGCACGCCATGCTCGGCCAGGATTTTCTCCTGGAAAGCGAATATGCCTTGCTCGCTGCCTCCCAGGATTTCCTGTGGAAGGTGCGCTACGCCCTGCACATGCTCGCCGGGCGCGCCGAAGACCGCTTGCTGTTCGACCACCAGCGCGCCATCGCCAGCCTGCTGGGTTTCGAAGACGGCGACGCCAAGCTCGCGGTCGAGCGCTTCATGCAGAAGTACTACCGCGTGGTCATGAGCATCGCCGAGCTCAGCGACCTGATCAATCAGCACTTCGAAGAACAGATCCTCCGCGCCGGCGAAAGCAGCCCCGCCACGCAACTCAACAGCCGTTTCCAGCTGCGCAACGGCTATATCGAAGTCACTCACCCCAACGTATTCAAACGTACGCCGTTCGCGATTCTGGAAATCTTTGTGCTGATGGCCCAGCACCCGGAAATCAACGGCGTATGCGCCGATACCATTCGCCTGCTGCGCGATCACCGCCACCTGATCGACGACGATTTTCGCAGCGATATCCGCAATACCAGCCTGTTCATCGAACTGTTCAAATGCGCGCAGGGCATCCACCGCAACCTGCGCCGAATGAACCGCTACGGCATTCTCGGCCGCTACCTGCCGGAGTTCGGCCAGATCGTCGGGCAGATGCAGCACGACCTGTTCCACATCTATACGGTCGATGCGCATACGCTCAACCTGATCAAGCATCTGCGCAAACTGCAGTACACGCAGAACACCCAGATGTCGGAAAAATTCCCCCTTGCCAGCAAGCGTATCGGCAAGCTGCCCAAACCCGAGCTGATCTACCTCGCCGGGCTCTATCACGACATCGGCAAGGGTCGCGGCGGCGATCACTCGGCGCTCGGCTCGGTGGATGCCGAAGCCTTCTGCCTACGTCACCAGTTGCCGAACTGGGACACCAAGCTGATCGTCTGGCTGGTGCAGAACCATCTGGTGATGTCGACCACGGCGCAGCGCAAGGATCTCTCCGACCCCCAGGTGATTTTCGATTTCGCCCGCCTGGTCGGCGACCAGACCCGCCTCGACTATCTCTATGTACTGACCGTGGCCGACATCAACGCCACCAATCCGACGCTGTGGAATTCCTGGCGCGCCAGCCTGCTGCGCCAGCTCTACACCGAGACCAAGC
>NZ_CAMPHI010000091.1 GCF_946885955.1 uncultured Pseudomonas sp. | reverse complement strand
CTGGTGGCGCTGAACAAGGACACCGGCAAGGTGGTGTGGCGCAAGAACGTCGCCGACCACAAGGCCGGCTATTCGATTACCGCCGCGCCCTTGGTGGTCAACGGCAAGCTGATCACCGGTGTTTCCGGTGGCGAATTCGGCATCGTCGGCAAGATCGAAGCCTACAACCCGAAGAATGGCGAGCTGTTGTGGACCCGTCCTACCGTGGAAGGCCACATGGGCTACGTCTACAAGGACGGCAAGAAGATCGAGAACGGCATCTCCGGTGGCGAAGCCGGCAAGACCTGGCCGGGCGACCTGTGGAAGACCGGAGGCGCGGCGCCTTGGCTGGGCGGCTACTACGACCCGGAAACCAACCTGCTGCTGTTCGGCACCGGCAACCCGGCACCGTGGAACTCGCACCTGCGCCCTGGCGACAACCTCTATTCGTCCTCGCGTCTGGCGCTGAATCCGGACGACGGCACCATCAAGTGGCACTTCCAGACCACCCCGCATGACGGCTGGGACTTCGACGGCGTCAACGAACTGGTCTCGTTCAACTACCAGGACGGCGGCAAGACCATCAAGGCCGCTGCCACCGCTGACCGTAACGGCTTCTTCTACGTGCTCGACCGCACCAACGGCAAGTTCATCCGTGGCTTCCCGTTCGTCGACAAGATCACCTGGGCCAAGGGCCTGGACAAGAATGGCCGGCCGATCTACATCGACGAAAACCGTCCGGGCAAACCAGGCGCGGGCGCCGATAAGGGCAAGAGCGTGTTCTCCGCACCGGCCTTCCTCGGCGCCAAGAACTGGATGCCGATGGCTTACAGCCAGGACACCGGGTTGTTCTACGTACCGTCCAACGAGTGGGGCATGGATATCTGGAACGAAGACATCGCCTACAAGAAAGGCGCGGCCTACCTGGGTTCCGGTTTCACCATCAAGCCGCTGAACGAAGACTACATCGGCGTGCTGCGCGCCATCGATCCGAAGACCGGCAAGGAAGTCTGGCGCCAGAAGAACTACGCGCCGCTGTGGGGCGGGGTGATGACCACCAAGGGCAACCTGGTGTTCACCGGTACGCCTGAGGGTTTCCTCAAGGCCTTCAACGCCAAGACTGGCGAGAAGGTCTGGGAATTCCAGACCGGCTCCGGCGTGCTCGGCTCCCCGGTTACCTGGGAGATGGATGGCGAGCAGTATGTCTCGGTGCTGTCCGGCTGGGGCGGCGCGGTGCCGCTGTGGGGCGGCGAAGTGGCCAAGCGGGTGAAGAATTTCAACCAGGGCGGCATGCTCTGGACCTTCAAACTGCCGAAGGACCTGGTCGCCAAGCGCTGATCGTTTGATTCGGCAATACCCGTAACGCACAAGGCCGGCTGATTAGCCGGCCTTGTGCTTTCTGCCGTCTCTGTGAGGACACAGAGCCTGTACCGTAGCCCGGATAAGCACCAGCGCAATCCGGGAAAAGCCCTGTGCATGCACCACCGCTCCCGGATTGCGCCAAAGGCTTATTCGGGCTACTAGATCGCGTTTTACCGACAATCTTTCGTTCAGCTCCCAGACCTGCGATCTCCTAGGGAGGACATGCCGAAGGCTTGTCCGCCATTGGGTAATCAGCGTCGTAGCCCGAATAAGCGCCAGCGCCATCCGGGGCCACTCTCACAGTTTGCAGCGCTTTCGCGTTGTCCAGCCTCGTAGGGCGGGTGCAACCCGCCAAGCCTTTGCTGCCGCGTTGGGCTTCGCAAGCTCAGCACCAACCTACGGAGCTTTGCGCGGATTTGAATAACCGCGCAGCGCCTATATGGCAAGCAGGTGCCGGGTCTGCCACGGCCAGCCATGCAGCAACAGCGTATGCACCTGCACCAGCTCGGCGCCAGCGGCGAGCCGGGCCCGGAGGTGCGCCGCGTTCTGGATGCCGCCGACCGACATCAGCGCCAACTGGTTGCCGCACAGAGCACGTAGCCGCTCGATCTGCGCGCAGGCCAGCGCCTGATTGTCCGGGTTCTGCCAGGCGTGGTAGCGCTGCCGGTTCGCCGGTGGGCCTGGGTCGTGGGCGGCGAGCAGGCCGTCGTAGCCGAGCTCCAGCAGCAGTTCGGTCAAGGCCAGCGGCACCTGGCCGGGCAGGCAACGCAGCTTGACCGCCAGCGGTACGCGGCGACCCAACAGGTCGAGCCGCTGCTGTCGCGCCCGCAACGCGGCGAGAATCATACGTAGCCGCGGACGTTGCTCCGCACTGAGCAAAACAGCGCTGCGCGGGGCGATCAGGTTGAGCATCAGATAGTCGGCAAACAGCGAGGCGTGGCCGAGACCGGCGCACAGCGCATCGATGGGGCTATTGGGGTCGATAGTCAGGTTGATGCCGAGCAGCGCCGTTCCCGCCTGATGGGGCGGCAGTAGCAGGCCGGTTGCGCTGGCGAGATCGAAGCTGCCGATCTCGTTGCAGGCGAAGCCGAGCGCGCCGGCGCGGCGGCCGAGTTGACCATGACGATCGAAGCCGGCGGCGATTGCCAATGGCGAAGCGCAGCGCAGACCCATCAGCGTGATCGGTCGTATGGGGGCGGGCGCTTGCAGGCAGCGGGCGCCGATGCAGGCCAGTCGTAATGCCAGGTTATGACCGAGGCTAACCATGCTGGCGTTCGAAATCGTGCATAAAGGCCAACAGCCGTTCGACCCCCGCCAGCGGCATGGCGTTATACAGGCTGGCGCGCACCCCGCCGACCGCGGCGTGGCCTCGCAGGTTGAACAGCCCGGCTCGCTCGGCCTCTTGCAGGAACGGGGTGAGCAGGTGCGGTTCGCGCAAATGAAAGCAGACATTGATTGGCGAACGCTGCGCTGGCTGCTGCGGGCAGCGATACAGGTCACTGGCGTCGATGCCGCGGTACAGCAGTTCGCTCTTGCGTCCATTGCTGCTGGCGATGTCCGCGAGCCCGCCTTGGCGGAGCGTCCAGCGCAGCATCAGCGCGGCGCAGTACAGGGCGAAACTCGGCGGGGTACCCAGGCGGCTCTGCTGTTCGGCCTGCAGGGCGTAGCTGAATGGCGAAGGCAGCCCGGGTCGCGGGGTTTTCAGCAGGTCGTCGCGCACTATCAGCAGGCACAGACCGGCGACGCCGAGGTTCTTCTGCGCGCTGGCGTAGATCAGGCCGAAGCGCTCGACCGGCAGCGGGCGGGTGAGAAAATCCGAACTCATATCCGCCACCAGTGGCACCGGCAACGCGGGGAAATCCTGCAGTTGCAGGCCGTTGGCGGTCTCGTTGCTGGTGACGTGGCAGTAGCCAGCGTGTGGGTCCAGACGCCATTGGCCGGGCTCGGGCAGCGCGCTGAAGTCATTGCTCCGGCCGCTGGCGATAATGTTCAGCGGCGCATGGCGGCGCGCCTCGGCGATCGCCTTGCTGGCCCAGTAGCCGCTCTCCAGGTAGTCGGCGGACTGGCCGGGGACGAGCAGGTTCAGCGGCAGCAGGCCGAACTGGCAGGTGGCGCCGCCGTGCATAAACAACACCCGATAGTTCGTGGGTATCGCCAGCAGCCGGCGCAGGTCTTCTTCGGCCTGCTGCATCAGGTCCTTGAACGGCGCGCCGGTGAAGGGCTGCTCCAGCAGGGAAAGGCCGCTACCTTGCCAGTCCGGCAGGTCTTCGCGGATCTGCCGGAGCACCTGCGCCGGCAGCGTCGCCGGGCCGGCGGCGAAGTTGTAGCGCTGGCCGGCGCTGTCGGCCCCGGCGCTTTTAATAGACCCGGCACTTTCAATAAAAGAGTTGCAGACCATGACCGCCAGCCGCCATCAGGAATAGCAGGGGAATCGACAGGATGGTGTTGCTGCGCGAAGACAGGAAGGTGATCCGCGAGCAGCGCACGCGTTCCTCCAGGCTGGCCGGGACGAAGCCCAGCAGCTTCTTCTGGTGCGGCCAGAGCACCAGCCACAGGTTGAGCAGCATCAGCGTGCCGATCCATGCGCCCAGGCCGATCACCGCCAGCGGGCCTTGCAGCAGCAGGGCGTCTTCCAGCCAACCGCGCTGCCAGAGCATCAGCATTCCGGAGGCCCAGACTGCCAGCGAGGCGTAGCGGAAGATACCGTGCTCGCGCTTCATCCGTCGTTCCAGATCGCGGTTCAGCGTCGCCGTGTCGATACCGTTGTGCAGCGGCACGAACCTGGGGTTCTGGATGAAGTTGGCGTAGTTATGGCCGACCCAGACCAGGGCGAACAACAGGTGGGTATAGCGCGCCAGCAGGTCGATGGCGTTCATGGGCCGACCAGCCAGAATCGCAGCAGCAGGTAGCAGCCTAGGGTCAGGGCGAGGCCGGCGCCCAGGGTGCCGGCGAAGGAATCATGGGGCAGTTTCAAGATTCACCCCCTGACTGGCATGGCGCGGGACCAGCACGCCCTCCGAGCGCGGCGCGCACTGCGCCAGCGCCACCGCCTGACGCACCAGTTGGTGATGCGGTGACTTGCTGCAGGCCGGGTCGGTGTTGCTGCCATTGCCGGTGAGCAGCAGGGCCTGGCAGCGGCAGCCGCCGAAGTCCTTTTCCTTCTCATCGCACGAACGGCACGGCTGCGGCATCCAGGCGTCGCCGCGGTACAGGTTGAACACCGGTGAGTCGTGCCAGATGTCGCCCAGGCGCTGCTGGCGCACATTGGGGAAATCCAGGTGCTCGAAACTGCTGGCCTGGGAGCAGGGCAGTACATTGCCGTTGGGCGCGATCGTAAGGTGAATGGCGCCCCAGCCGTTCATACAGGCCTTGGGTCGGCCTTCGTAATAGTCGGGGATGACGAAGAAAATGGTCAGGCTGTCGCCCAGACGCTCGCGAGCCTCCTGCACCTGGGCTTCGGCGCGTTGCAGTTCCTCGCGGGTCGGCATCAATTGCTCGCGGTTGAGCAGCGCCCAGTTGTAGTACTGCACGTTGGCCAGCTCGACGTAGTCCACCCCCAGCTCGGCGGCGAATTCGATGATCTGCGGGATCTGCGCGATGTTCTGCCGGGTGATGGGCACGTTGAGCACCATCGGGAAGCCCTGCGCCTTGATCGTCCGGGCCATGCCGAGCTTGCGCTCCAGGCAATCGACACCGGCCAGTTGCCGCGCGGTGGCGCGGTCGGTGGATTGGAAACCGAGCTGGATATGCCGCAGGCCGGCTTCCTTGAGCGCGCGCAGACGCGCCTCGGTGAGGCCGATGCCGGAGGTGATCAGGTTGGTGTAGTAGCCCAGGCGATCGGCTTCTGCGACCAGGATTTCCAGATCCTTGCGCAAGGTTGGTTCGCCGCCGGAAAAGCCGATCTGCATGGCGCCGAGCTCCCGGGCCTGGCGCATCACGTCGATCCACTCGGCTGTGCTCAATTCATTGCGGCGGTAGTCGGCAAAGTTGCGCGGGTTGCTGCAGAACACGCATTGCAACGGGCACTGGTAAGTCAGTTCCAATAACAACCAGGCCGGGTTGCCATTGCCGTCAAGCCTTAATTCTGATCCAGCCTTTGTCACGGGACACCTCCAGGAAACGTAATACACCAGTGCGAATTACGTTCACATCGGATAATTCATAAAGGGCACCGAGTTTCTCGATCAATTCGCCGACATTGGTTTTACCGTCGCAGCAGTTGAGAATATCGCCGCCGGTTTTATTGAGTTTGACGATGCCTTCCGGGTACAGCAGAACATGCGCCTGCTGCGAGTGTTCCCAGCGGAACATGAACGGTGGGCGGATTTCGAAATGGTCCGCCGGGTCTATCGGGAGCTGAGTCATGACCTGCCTCGCGGCTGATGCGGCGGGGCGGTAAGCGCCCCGCCGGATTCAAGGGTTAACGCACGTAAACGTACGCGGTGACTTCGAAGCCCAGACGTAGGTCGCAAAAATCCGGATCTATCCACTGCATGGCCGATCTCCTGTTATGGCTGAGTTGATTGTTTTGGCGGTATTGCAACTTGAGGCTACAGGCAGGTATCGAGATGAATTAATAAGACTTTGGAGTTAATTAATCGGTTAATTGGTAGTGGCTGTGCTGCGGCGGAAATTTAATTAAGGAATACTGCCCGGTTCTTGATTGCAATCAAGAAGGCGGGGCGGTTTTGCTTATAAGCTCAGTATGTTTTGCCGGTCTTAAATGTATGGATTTTATTTACTTTCTATATTGGCGCGCCACTCTATATTGGTTAATTGCTCAAGCCATTGGGTATGAGGCTCGTCAGCCCAATATCAAGGTGCTGTGCCAATAGTGAGTTGTATGCGGAATGCAGGCCTAAGCCCCTTTGCGCATAGGTGGCAATGAACAGCGGTGCGCAGGGCGCACCCTACGGACCCAGGCTTGCCCGCTCATTACGCGCGGTGCCGCGAGCAACCAGGCTGAACCACCCGGCGTGAAGGCGGCTTCTACTACCAAATGAGGAGAAGTTGTGTGCCATGGGCGCATACCGGCGTAACCGACGGCTTTCTAATATCGAACCATGACCTGCTCCAAGTTCCCGGCAGCAGGCTCCGACAACAGATAGAGGTCACCATCATGATTTACGCCAAACCCGGTACCCCAGGCTCCGTCGTCGCCCTCAAGCCACGCTACGGCAACTTCATCGGTGGTGAGTTCGTCGCCCCGGTCAACGGTCAATACTTTACCAATACCAGCCCGGTCGATGGCTCGGTGATCGGCGAGTTCCCGCGCTCCGACGCCGCCGACATCGAGCTGGCCCTGGACGCCGCCCATGCCGCGGCCGATGCCTGGGGCAAGACCTCGGTGGCCAACCGTTCGCTGATTCTGTTGAAAATCGCCGACCGTATCGAAGCCAACCTCGAGCTGCTCGCCGTCGCCGAAACCTGGGACAACGGCAAGGCCGTGCGCGAAACCCTGAACGCCGACGTGCCGCTGTCCGCCGACCACTTCCGTTACTACGCCGGTTGCATCCGCGCCCAGGAAGGCAGTGCCGCCGAGATCGACGAGCACACCGCCGCCTACCATTTCCATGAGCCTCTGGGTGTGGTCGGCCAGGTCATTCCGTGGAACTTCCCGCTGCTGATGGCCGCCTGGAAACTCGCCCCGGCCCTGGCCGCCGGCAACGCCATCGTGCTCAAGCCAGCCGAGCAGACCCCGCTGTCGATCACCGTGCTGCTGGAGCTGATCGGCGACCTGCTGCCGCCGGGCGTACTCAACGTGGTGCAGGGCTTCGGTAAAGAGGCCGGCGAGGCGTTGGCGACCAGCAAGCGTATCGCCAAGATCGCCTTCACCGGCTCCACTCCGGTCGGCTCGCACATCCTCAAATGCGCCGCCGAGAACATCATCCCGTCAACCGTGGAACTGGGCGGCAAGTCGCCGAACATCTTCTTCGAAGACATCATGCAGGCCGAGCCGAGCTTTATCGAAAAGGCCGCCGAAGGTCTGGTGCTGGCGTTCTTCAACCAGGGCGAG
>NZ_CAMPHI010000090.1 GCF_946885955.1 uncultured Pseudomonas sp. | reverse complement strand
CTTTCGTGGCCACCCGTGGTCAGAAAGGCATGCAAGCTGAGGAAGTTCAGGTTGTATAACCTGATCTAACCCGCTTGAAGAAAAGCCCCGCCATGTGCGGGGCTTTTTTGTGGCCGGCCATCCCTGGCGGCCACCCTTCGGGCCGCGCAATGGCTGCGCGGCAGTGGTGCCTCAGTCCTCGGAGATCACAATGCTCGGCATCGCCTGCTGCTTGTCACCCTGGGCGATACGCGCCCCGACGCTCCGCGCGATTTCCTGATAGATCATCGCAATCTGGCTTTCCGGATCGGCCACTGTGGTCGGCTTGCCACCGTCGGCCTGCATGCGAATGGCCATCGACAGCGGCAACGAGGCCAGCAGATCGACGCCGAACTGCCCCGCCAGCTTCTCGCCGCCACCCTCACCGAATAGATGCTCGGCATGCCCGCAGTTCGAGCAGATATGCACGGCCATGTTCTCCACCACACCGAGCACCGGAATATTGACCTTGCGGAACATTTCCACGCCCTTCTTGGCATCGAGCAAGGCCAGGTCCTGGGGCGTGGTGACGATCACCGCACCGGCTACCGGCACCTTCTGCGCCAGGGTCAGATGGATATCGCCGGTACCCGGCGGCATGTCCACCACCAGATAATCGAGGTCGTCCCAGGCCGTCTGCGTAATCAGCTGGATCAGCGCACCCGAGACCATGGGCCCGCGCCAGACCATCGGCGTATTCTCATCGGTGAGGAAGGCCATGGACATGACCTCAACGCCATGGGCCTTGAGCGGCACAAACCACTTCTGCTCCTTGACCTCGGGCCGCGTTCCCTCGGCGATACCGAACATGATGCCCTGGCTCGGCCCGTAGATGTCCGCATCGAGAATGCCGACCTTGGCGCCTTCACGGGCCAGAGCCAGCGCCAGGTTAGCCGCGGTGGTCGATTTGCCCACACCGCCCTTGCCGGAAGCCACGGCGATCACGTTTTTCACATTGGCCAGCGCCGGCAGTTGTTCCTGCGCCTTGTGCGACTCGATCACACAGTCAACCTGCACATCCGCACGCTCAACGCCCCCAAGGTTTTCCAGGGCCATCTGCAGCATCTGCGCCCAGCCACTTTTGAACAGACCGGCGGCGTACCCGAGCTGCAAACGCACCCTGACCGTGGCGCCCTGGATATCGACCTCTTTCAGGCAGCCGGCACTGACCGGGTCCTGGTTCAAATGAGGATCGGTGTATTGCGACAGTGCAGCTTCGATTGCTGCGCGGGTAACGGACATAAAAGACTCCCAAGGAAAGACCGAGCAGAACAGGCGGGCATCATAACAGCAGCTGCATGCAACACGGGCCAGCCCCCGGAATGCAGGGCTTTTTCTTGTCGCTTCTGGCTTGTAGCTTGCCGCATCCTTTATAGTTACCGGCTTCCCAGTGTTACCAGTGCAGCCGATCACCATGACCGAAGCCCGCAAGATTCTCGTTACCAGCGCCCTGCCCTATGCCAACGGCTCTATCCACCTCGGCCATATGCTCGAGTACATCCAGACCGACATGTGGGTGCGCTTCCAGAAACTGCGTGGCAACCAGGCCATTTACGTCTGCGCCGACGACGCCCATGGTTCGGCGATCATGTTGCGGGCCGAGAAAGAAGGCATTACCCCGGAACAACTGATCGACAACGTCAAGGCCGAGCACACCGCCGACTTCGCCGACTTCCTGGTCGACTTCGACAATTATCATTCGACTCATTCGGATGAAAACCGCGAGCTGTCGTCCGCGATCTACCTGAAGCTGCGCGATGCCGGCCATATCGCCACCCGTTCGGTGACCCAGTACTTCGACCCCGAGAAGGGCATGTTCCTCGCCGACCGTTTCATCAAGGGCACCTGCCCGAAATGCGCGGCCGAAGACCAGTACGGCGACAACTGCGAAAAATGCGGCGCCACCTATGAGCCGACCGAGCTGAAGAACCCACGCTCGGCCATCTCCGGCGCCGTGCCGGAGCTGCGCGACTCCAAGCACTTCTTCTTCAAGCTGCCGGATTTCGAGGCCATGCTGAAAAGCTGGACCCGCGGCGGCGCCCTGCAAGACGCGGTGGCCAACAAGATCGCCGAATGGCTGGATTCCGGCCTGCAGGAATGGGATATCAGCCGCGATGCACCCTACTTCGGCTTCGAAATCCCGGATGAGCCGGGCAAGTATTTCTACGTCTGGCTGGACGCACCGATCGGCTACATGGCCAGTTTTAAAAACCTCTGTTCCAAGCGCCCGGAGCTGGATTTCGACGCATTCTGGGGCAAGGACTCCACCGCCGAGCTGTATCACTTTATCGGCAAGGACATCGTCAACTTCCACGCCCTGTTCTGGCCGGCGATGCTCGAAGGCGCAGGCCTGCGCAAGCCGACTGCGGTCGCCGTGCACGGCTACCTGACCGTCAATGGGCAGAAGATGTCCAAATCGCGCGGTACCTTTATCAAGGCGCGCACCTACCTGGACCACTTGAACCCGGAATATCTGCGTTACTACTACGCAGCCAAACTGGGCCGCGGCGTCGACGACCTCGATCTCAACCTCGAAGACTTCGTGCAGAAGGTCAATTCCGACCTGGTTGGCAAGGTGGTGAATATCGCCAGCCGTTGCGCTGGCTTTATTCACAAGGGCAACAACGGCTTATTGGTAGCGGGCAACGCAGCGCCTGAGCTGACCGAGGCCTTCACCACTGCCGCCCCAAGCATCGCCGAAGCCTATGAGGCCCGCGACTTCGCCCGCGCCATGCGCGAGATCATGGGCCTGGCGGACCGCGCCAACGCCTGGATCGCCGACAAGGCGCCCTGGTCGCTGGCCAAGCAGGAAGGCAAGCAGGCCGAAGTGCAGGAAATTTGCGCCTTGGGCATCAACCTGTTCCGCCAACTGGTGATCTTCCTCAAGCCGGTACTGCCGAAACTCGCCAGCGATGCCGAAGCCTTCCTCAATGTCGCGCCGCTGACCTGGGACGACCATCAGGCACTGCTGGCCAACCACCAATTGAACCCGTTCAGCGCCCTGCTGACCCGTATCGAGCCTGCGAAAATCGACGCCATGATCGAAGCCTCCAAAGAAGACCTCGCCGCCAGCGAAGCCGCACCAGCCGCTGCGGGCAATGGCGAACTGACCAAAGAGCCACTGGCCGCCGAAATCGCCTTCGACGCCTTCGCCGCCGTAGATCTGCGTATCGCCCTGATCGAGAAATGCGAATTCGTCGAAGGCGCCGACAAGCTGCTGCGCCTGACCCTGGATATCGGCGACGCCAAGCGCAACGTATTCAGCGGCATCAAAAGCGCCTACCCGGACCCGAGCAAACTGGAAGGCCGCCTGACCCTGTACGTCGCCAACCTGGCGGCGCGCAAGATGAAGTTCGGCGTATCCGAAGGCATGGTCCTGGCCGCCGGCCCCGGCGGCGAAGATATCTACCTGCTCAGCCCGGACAGCGGCGCCAAGCCGGGGCAGCGGGTCAAATAGCCCATTCTGGCTCGACGCCAGTAATTGGTAGCAGTGTTTGGAAGGCGAGCAAGGAGATTGCGGTGACTCGACGGGAACCAAGCATCGGTTCAATAGCATTGGATGATTTCAACTCCTATGCATCCCCGAAAGCGGAGCTGTTGGAGACGCCATCCATACTGCTCACACCCAAGCTTCTGGAGTTTTCCGGGCGGCTGTCGTTAACCCGATTCTGGCTCTTGCATCTGATCTTCTGCGCCATAATTCCCGACATTCTGCTTGTAGGGCTTTACATGGGGCTAAGGCACGAAATCTATGTTTTTATTGGTGCCGGGCTGGCCGTATTGATTCCAGTACTGTTCATTCAGCTTTCTTTGCTGATGCGTCGAGCCAGGGACCTGAATTTTGCCGCGGGCTGGGGCGTGGCCGCACTTTTTGTACCCGTGCTGGGAAATCTGATCTGGCTCGTTTTATGTGCACTACCAGGCAAGACGCAGAGCAATCGTTTCGGCCCGCCTAATAAGCCCGACAGCATATGGACCAAATTATTGGTCATCGCACTGTTTATTGGCATCGGTGGGGCCGGAGCACTGTTTGCGCTGTCTTTTTCAGATCAACTCGATGATCTGAAGCAATCGATTACAACCGCAGCCTTCTTAGAATAAGCGCTCGTTTTACACGACAAGTGTCGGTGCCAACGCCGGGCCACTGTGTTTACCAGGCAACCCCGAAGCCTTATGGAAACCACTCAACATCATTGATCCAGCTTGTACGGCCGGGTCGGCTTACCGATAATAAGCGCCCCTTTTCCTCGACCTACTTCAGAGCACAACGGTAATCCGATGACCGAACTCGCCTTGATCATGGTCAGCGCCATCCTGGTCAATAATTTCGTGCTGGTACAGTTCCTCGGCCTGTGCCCGTTTATGGGCGTGTCGAAGAAGATCGAGACGGCCATCGGCCTGTCGCTCGCCACCACCTTCGTGCTGACCCTCGCGGCGATGTGCAGCTACCTGATCCAGCAATACGTACTCAAGCCGCTGGATATCGAGTTCCTGCGCACCATCAGCTTTATCCTGGTGATCGCCGTGGTGGTGCAGTTCACCGAGATGGTGGTGAACAAGACCAGTCCGCTGCTGTATCGCGTGCTGGGCATCTTCCTGCCGTTGATCACCACCAACTGCATTGTTCTCGGCGTGGCTCTGCTCAATGCCAACAAGGCCGAGTTCACCTTTATCACTGCCACCGCCAACGGCTTCGCCGCCGGGCTGGGCTTCTCCCTGGTGCTGGTGCTGTTCGCCGCCATGCGCGAACGCATCGCCATCGCCGATGTGCCGAAATCGTTTCAGGGCGCCGCCATCGGCATGATTACCGCAGGTTTGATGTCCCTGGCCTTTATGGGCTTTACCGGGTTGATCAAGCTATGAGTGTGGTGCTGATCGCCGTACTGGCGTTGCTCGCGCTGTGCCTGGTGGGCGGGGCGATCCTCGGTTTCGCCGCGGTGCGTTTCAAGGTCGAGGGCGACCCGATTGCCGAGCAGGTCAATGCTCTGCTGCCGCAAACCCAGTGCGGCCAATGCGGCTACCCCGGCTGTAAACCCTATGCCGAGGCGATCGCCGCCGGCGACAAGATCAACAAGTGCCCGCCAGGCGGCGAAGCGACGATTCAGGCCCTGGCCGATCTGCTGGACGTCGAAGCCGAGCCGCTGGACGCTGTGGAAGGCGAGAAGCCGCAGATGGTCGCCTATATCCGCGAAGCCGAGTGCATCGGTTGCACCAAGTGCATCCAGGCCTGCCCGGTGGACGCCATCCTCGGCGCGGCCAAACAGATGCACACAGTGATCGTTTCCGAATGCACCGGCTGCGACCTGTGCGTCGAACCTTGCCCGGTGGACTGCATCGATATGATCGAAGTGGGCAGCAACGTACAGACCTGGAAGTGGAGCAAACCCTTGGCACCTGGACAATTGATCGCCAGCGATCGGGGGCAGGCGGCATGACGGCGATGCACAACCACGATGGCCAGGTATGGAACATTCCCGGCGGCATCCACCCGGCGGAACATAAAACCCTGTCGAATCGCACGCCGATCCAGCGTGCGCCGCTGCCCAAGCGCCTGGTGCTGCCGCTCAACCAGCATATAGGGGCGGCAGCGGAACCGGTGGTCGAACTCGGTGAACGGGTGCTCAAGGGGCAACTAATAGCAGCAGCCAACGGCTTCGTCAGCGTGCCGGTGCACGCGCCAACGTCGGGCACCGTCAGTTTTATCGGCCCGCAACCCTACCCGCACGTATCGGGCATGCTGGCCCCGGCCATCGTTATCGAGAGCGACGGTCTGGAACAATGGACCACGCTGACGCCGCACCCGAACTACCGCGAGCTCGACCCCGGCGCCGTGCTGGAAATCATCCGTCAAGCCGGTATCAGCGGCCTCGGCGGTGCGGGCTTCCCCACCGCGGTGAAGCTCACCGCACGGCCGACGCAGAAAATCCACACGCTGATCATCAACGGCACCGAGTGCGAGCCCTATATCACCGCTGACGATCTGCTGATGCGCGAGCTTGCCGACGAGCTGATCTCCGGCATCGATATCCTGGTGCAACTTATTCAGCCGGATCAGGTGCTGATCGGCATCGAAGACAACAAGCCAGAAGCCATCGCCGCCGTACGCAGCGCGCTGAACGAGCGCAGCTATCAGCTCAAGGTGTTCCCGACCAAATACCCATCCGGTGGCGAAAAACAGCTGATTCAGATTCTCACCGGCGTTGAAGTACCCTCGGGCGGCCTGCCGGCGGATATCGGCATTCTTTGCCAGAATGTCGGCACCTGCGTAGCCATCCATAATGCGGTGACCCAGGGTAAACCGCTGATTTCACGCATCACCACCCTTACCGGCGAGGCCCTGACACAGCCGATGAACGTCGAGGTGCTGCTTGGCACGCCGGTCGCCGAATTGCTCGAATTCGCCGGACTGCAGCGCGACCGGCTCAACCGCCTGATCATGGGCGGGCCGATGATGGGGTTCACCCTGCCCGATTTCGACGTGCCGCTGATCAAGACCACCAACTGCCTGCTCGCCGCCACCGAAGCTGAATTGCCGCCTCCGCCGCCAGCCATGCCGTGCATCCGTTGTGGCGAGTGCGCCGAGGCCTGCCCGGCCAGTTTGCTGCCGCAGCAGTTGCACTTCTTCGCCATCGGCCAGGAACACGAGCAACTCAAGGCGCATAACCTGTTCGATTGCATCGAATGCGGCGCGTGCGCCTATGTCTGCCCCTCGAGCATCCCGCTGGTGCAGTACTACCGGGCGGCCAAGGGCGAAATTCGCGAACTGGAACAGAAGCAGCTCAAGGCCGAACACTCCAAGCAGCGCTTCGAGTTGCGCCAGGAACGCCTGCGCCGCGCCGAAGAGCAGAAGGAAGCCGAACGCCAAGCCCGCGCCGAGCGCGCCGCCCGTGCCAAAGCCGCCCAAGCCGAAGCGCCGGCGGCCAACCAGGCCGCAAGCAGCGCAGCGCCAACGGCCACCTCGGGCGGACTCAGCGATGCGCAGAAAAAGCTGAAGATCGAGGCCAGCATGGCCCAGGTCGCGCTGAAGAAGGCCGAAAAGCAGCTGGCCGCCCATGCCACCGCGGAAATGCAGGCCCAGGTCGACGCACTGCGTAGCGCCGCGGCAGCCGCGCAGCAGGCCCTGGAGGCGGCCATGGCGCCCGCCCCTGCGCCGGCAGTCGACGACAGCGCCCTGAAGAAGGCCAAGATCGATGCCGCCATGCTGCGCGCTCAGGTGCGCAAACTGGAAAAGCTCGAAGCGCCCAGCGAGGAGCAGCAAAGCGAACTACAGCAGCTTCGCGGCCAATTGGAAACAGCGGAGAAACTGCTCGCCGACCTGCAAGCACAAGCGCCAGCGGCAAGTACAAAACCCGCCGTCGACGACAGCGCCCTAAAAAAGGCCAAGATCGACGCTGCCATGCTGCGCGCTCAGATGCGCAAACTGGAAAAGCTCGAAGCGCCCAGCGAGGAGCAGCAAAGCGAACTACA
>NZ_CAMPHI010000089.1 GCF_946885955.1 uncultured Pseudomonas sp. | reverse complement strand
GGGAAATCCTGCGCCCCATGCCGCTACCCATTCTGCTCAACCGCCGCACCCGCGAGCTGTACTTCGAGCAGGAGGGCGAGCTATATCACACGCCCTGGGACGGTATCGCCGCCGCTGCCTACACCTTCGGCACTGTCGGCCCTTATACCGGCGGCATGCGCCATGCCTCTCTCGAAGCTTTGTTGCACCGTTATGGCCACCCCAATGAGCAAGTGCTGATCAACCTGGGTTCCCCCATCGGTAAGAGCCTGGATATGCAACTGGGTTTCTGGGAGTACCTGCGTGCCTATATGGACAACGGCCCCTGGTTTGACGAACAGGGCAACCACAGCGAATCGGATGCCTTTAACCGGAGCCTGCTGGAGGTACGCCAGAGCAAGGGGCAGTCGGTACGCCTGTACTGGGGGCTGATCAAAGACGCATACAAAGCCAATAAGGGCCGCAACTTTCTTAGCTACACCGACTTCGTGCTGCTGTTCGGCAGCATCATGCTGCTGCCCGTCCGCACCCTGCAGAATTTCACCTACGCCATTGCCAAACGTCGCTCGCGCAGCCGCTGGCCGGCGCTGATCGCCGAACGCCTGCGCCCGGACGGCCCCAGCAACCGGCTGGTCGATCTGGAGCGGGAGCAGGGGCTGGCATGACGCAAGCAAGCCACAGGAAGGACTATATGACTGAAACGAACCACCCTACATTTAAACAGGCACTCAAAAAAAACATGAAGCGCGCCTTCGTCTATTGGGCCCCGCTCAGTGTGATTCTCGGGGCGCTAAGCACTCTTTTAGGTTTTTATACGATCTCGACATACACAGATACTATCGGCCGCCCAGACCTAATGGCAGCAGCTATTGATGCGAAATCAACACTGGTACTCTGGTTGGTTGTCGTTGCCCTTGTTGTGACCGCCTACCTCCTTATTCTGATGACTACGACAATTTTGTTTGGGCTTGCGGTGTCATTATTCAATGACAGTCCCTCTCTCCAGTCAGATGTTGTGAAAGTTCTAGTATTGCCGGTGCTGCTTGGGATGGCCTCACTTATTACGTTGGTATTTCAAGCGCCAGAGTTGAGTTTTAATTGGAGAATGACATTTTTTGCTCTACTGCTCGCTGTAATTCCTATGGTGCTGCACATTAGTCCAAAATTCAGACTGGCTGTGGATCTCTGTGCAACTGCAGCATTACCTGGGAGTGCCAATAGCTGGGCAACTCGTGCCTGGTTGTTGGCAATGCTGGCAATCCTACTATTAGGAACTGTCATATCAGCGGTATTTCCAGCCAGTCTCATCCTAAAGGCATATTCTGGCGAAGACACGCCGGAAGCGTTAACCAAGCTTATGGTCATATCGTTTTTTTCGGCAAGTATGACACTAATTCCAGTGGTGGTTTTCTATGTAAGCAAGGCCGATATCTTTAAGCGTATTTCTTTATGCGTGGCTGCTGCTTTCTCAGTATTGGTAATTATTATCGGGATTTCGCCGGGGGGCTCTTCGTCTATCGTTTATTCGGCAGCATCCATTATGAAAGTCCGAGACCAAAACGAGGCAAGTTTTCTGTTGACTGAGAACTACGCAAAGGAAGACTTCGACGCCAAGGTGTGGGGTGAGGTGGGGGTATTGCGCGACCAGCCATTGATTCAAGCGTTTCCGCTCTTTTCTTTTGGCGATGTTTTACTGTTATGCCCAGTTAAGCTTATAAAAACCGAGCGAAAGAATTGGCCGGCAGAGTCGGCATACTGTGTTGTGACTAAAAATAGTAAGGCGATCCTTATGCCCAAAAAAGCTGACGAGTCGATGGGAGGCACAAGCCCGATTAAATCGGAAACTCAATAGCCAAGTGCTTAAGTCTGATTGACTGCGTTAAACGGAAAAAGAACAGATTTGTGCACGCCAGGCTCTGGTAATACTGAGCTTCAGCGACAGCTCATCGAAGGGCTGTCGATTGCGCTCAATCTCATTCAAAGGGCCGGTGCGCCATTTCATTGCTTTCAGGCATTGCGGGGAGCACGCAAAACGCTGTGCTTTTGCTTGTCTTTGATGGCTTGGATCAAAGACTCATTAAGCTTGCGATTGACCCGCTCAACTCTGTTGTGGGCGAACAGGCGGACCTCTGACATCAGGTTCGAGAGCTGGCTGTCGCTGGGGTCGTCCTGAGAATCGATCAGGCTAAATTCACTCTTCATGCTAGATATCCTGCTCATTGAGCCGTACGGCAGCATATGGGCTTCTCTGCCAAAAGCCAATCTGCTTATTCGCCGCCGCTCTGGCCCCAGGCGCCGGTCGGCAGGTTGACCACCTTGCCTTGACGCTGGATAGGCGCGGGGCGGCGCATGGCGCGGAGCATTTCGTTGGCCTGGGCCAGTTGCTGTTCCAGCTCGGCGCAGTAGCGCGCCAGTTGCTGGCTGCGTTGGCGGGTTTGCTGGGTTTCCTGGGCCAGGGCCTTGAGTCGCAGCATATGGGTTTCGAGCAGCTGTTTGTGCTCGAGGCTGTGCTGCATCAGCGGCAGCAAGGTGCTGTTGGCCCATTGCTCTGCCTCTATGCGCAGGCGTTGATGCAGGCCGATCACTTCCTGGACCAGGGTGGCGAAGAAGCGCCGGGTCACCGCGCGCTGCTCGGTGAACAGGGTTTTCACATGCAGGCGGAAATTGTCCGCTTTGTTGCGCAGTTGCTGCAGTTCGCGCATGTAACGGTCGGCATTGAACTGCGGCGCATCGATGCCTTGCAGCGGATTTTCCTCGTTATGCCGGCGATACACGGCGGCGACCATTTTATTGGCCATCTCGGCTTCCTGGCCGAGGTGGTGCAAATCATCCTCCAGCGAGTTGAAGAAGTGCAGGATGGCCTGGTTGATGCCGACCGTGGTCCAGCTTGCGCTGAGGTTCTTGCGCACCTTGTCCAGATGCTTTTGCAGGCACTCGGGCCGGGTGCGTGCTCGCAGCGGTTCGGCTTGGCGGGCCAGCAGGCGCTGGTTGCTCTTCAGGCCGAGCAGACGCTTATGGTGCTGGCTGTGGTCTTCCTTGGTCTTGGCGGTCAGTTCGAACAGCAACTGGCCTTTGTCCTGCTGGTGGTTGCTGAGCAGCGCCTGCTGCTCGTTGACCTTCTGCAGGCGCAGGCTGAGCACATGTTGGCTGTTCTGCAGCAGGCTCAGCACCTGATTGACCACGCTGTCTTCGATCAGCCGTTCCTTCTGCGTGACGATGCGTTCGCAAAGCAGATCCTCCAGGTTGCTCATCTGGCTGCGGATCAACAAATCCGGGTCTTTGCGCACCTTGGCCAACAGGGCCTGCTTGGCAGACAGCGGCAGAACGTCTTCGGGCTTGATGCCGAGCTGCTTGGCGGTGGTGCGTTGAATGCGCTGGATGGCGTTCTGTACGAAGGCTTCGCCGGCCAGGTCGTCCCAGAGCACGTCGATTTTATTGAGTACGGCGAACAGGCTGGTCTGGCTGTCTTCCGCGAGGTGGCGGATGTGCTGCTGCCAGATTTCCATATCGCTGGCGGTGATGCCGGCGTCGGCGGACAGCATGAAGATGATCGCCTGGGCGTTGGGCAACATCGACAGGGTCAGTTCGGGCTCGCTGCCCAAGGCATTCAGGCCGGGCGTGTCGAGGATGCGCAGGCCCTGGCGCAGCAGCGGGTGGTCGAAGTTGACCATGGCGTGGCGCCAGGCCGGCACCAGAACCTGGCCGGGTTTGCCGGCGCTTTCCAGCATGTCCGGGTGAAAGCCGAGTTGAATGGCCTGCTCCACCGGCATCGATTTGGTTTTCGCCACCTGGGTGAAGGCCTGGACCATATTGTCCGGATCGCTGAGATCCAGGGGGATGTTCACCCAGTGCCGCGGAATGCGTTTGAACTGCGCAACGCTGGCTTCGGCGATGCGCGTCTCGATCGGCAGCAAGCGGATATAGGAGCGTTCCGAGCGCGGGTCGAAGAACAGCTCGGTGGGGCACATGGTGGTGCGCCCGGCTTGCGAGGGCAGCATGCGCTGGCCGTATTCGGAGAAGAACAGGCTGTTGATCAGCTCGGTCTTGCCGCGGGAAAACTCGCCCACGAAGGCCAGGGTGATATGGTCGGTGCGCAACAGTTTGAGCGCGCGTTCGAGCTTGGCTTCCACCGCTTCCGAGTTGAGGCGGTTGTTCACCAGCCAGCTGCGGTAGCGGGTGATCTGGCGCATCAGTTCGCGCTTCCAGGCGACGTAGATATCAACCTGTTGACTCAGACGTTGCATGCTCATCCTGGTCTTCCTTTTTGGCGGCGCTTCCGTGTGCAAAACCTTGTTCGGGTTTTCGCGGATTCGGCAGTATGCGGCAGAAGGCGCGGTGCTGGCCATACACCGTCAAAGCCAGTAACCCTGCGTTCTGCAGCCCCCCGCATTATGCGGCCATTGACAATGCCGTCAATTGGCCTGCATCACAGTCCCGCCTTAAGGTCGGTCAGGGCGACCGAGCGGTCAATCCGAGCTCTGCCGGCAACTGCTCCGGGCGCCGGATGCGCACGCGCTTGAGTCGGCTTTGCTGGCCGCTTTCCAGGCTCACCTGGTTTTTGGCGACGGCGAAGGCGCGGGCGAGGAAAGCCAATAAATGAGTATTGGCCTTGCCGTCTACCGGCGGGGCGGTGAGGCGGATTTTCAAGCGCTCGCCATGCAGGCCAGCGAACGCGTCGTTGCTGGCCTTGGGTTGCAGGTGGCACTCGAGAATCAGGTCCTCGCCGTCCCAGCGATAGAAGCTCATGTCACATGAACGGGCTGAGGATAGTCGGCATGCCGGTTGCTACCGCCAGTTTGGCGAGCACGAAGCGATCGATCAGGTTGATCGTGATAAACGCGAATATCGGCGAGATATCCAGCCCGCCCAGGTTCGGCAGCAACCGACGGAACGGCGCCAGCATAGGTTCGCAGAGCTGGTTGACCAATTGCGCGGCCGGGTTGTAGCTGTTCGGTGCGACCCACGAGAGGATCACGCTGACGATCAGGGCGAAGAAGAACACCTTGAGGAACAGCGAGGTGACGCTGATGATCGACCAGATCAGCAATTGCAGGAGGAAACCGCCAACGCCGTAGCCCATCAAGGTCAGGGAGACGATCATCAGCAGCAGCTGCACAATGATCGCCAGCAGCAGCGACGAGGCGTCAAGGCCGGCGATGCTCGGGATCACCCGGCGCATTGGTCGCAGCAACGGCTGCGTGGCGCGCACGATGAACTGGCTGAGCGGGTTGTAGAAGTCGGCGCGCACCAGTTGCAGGATGAAGCGCAGCAGCACGATCAACAGGTACAGGCTGCCGAGCGTCTGGATGATGTAGATGAGAGCTTCGATAAAACCGGACATGAAGGCTCCTTATTGACCCAGTTGTTCGGCGAGTTCGGCCGAGCGGTGAGCCGCGGCCCGTACGGCTTTTTCGACCAGGGCCTCGAAGCCCCCGGCCTGGAAACTCTTGATCGCGGCTTCGGTGGTGCCGGCCGGCGAGGTTACGCGGCGGCGCAATTCGCTGGCCTCGACATCGCTGTCGGCTGCCATGCGCGCGGCGCCGAGGGCGGTATGTATGCTCAATTGCGCGGCGGTCTCGCGCGGCAGACCGAGCTGCTCGCCGGCGTTGGTCATCGCCTCGATCATCAGGAAGAAATACGCCGGGCCGCTACCGGAAACCGCGGTGACGGCATCGATCAGTGTTTCTTCTTCGAGCCACAGCGCCACACCGACGGCGCCGAGTAGCTGTTCCGCCTGCTGGCGCTGTTGCACCGAGACCTGGGCGTTGGCGTACAGGCCGCTGACACCCTGGCGCAGCAACGCCGGGGTATTCGGCATGCAGCGGACCACGGCGGGGGTCGCATGCTGCGGGGTGCCGAGCCAGCGTTCGAGACTGGCGCAATTGATGCCGGCGGCAATGGAGACGATCAACTGGTTGGTGCCGATATGTGCGGCCAGATCCAGGCACACCTCCTTCATCACCTGCGGCTTGACCGACAATACGATCACGTCGGCATCCCGAATCGCCTCGGCGTTGCTGGCGAAGGTCTCGATGGCGTAGTCGGCGCTGATCTTCGCGCGTTGTTCGACGCCGCGGTCGCTGGCGCGGATGGCGCTGGCGGCAACGCCTTGCGCGCGCAACCCGCCGATCAAACTGGCGGCCATATTGCCGGCGCCGATAAAGGCAATGCGAGGGGTGGTCATAGCTGGGTTCCCTTTATTACGGATTCTGGTCTATCGATCGTTGGCATAATCGCGGGCGCCAAATAGCGCAGTGCCGATACGCACCCAGGTCGCGCCTTCAGCGATCGCGGTTTCCAGGTCATGGCTCATGCCCATCGAGAGAGTGTCGAGATCGAGGTTCAAGCTGGCTTGCAGCTCCTTCAAGTGAGCAAAGGCGGCCCGTTGTTCGGCAGGGTCGTCGGTCGGCTCGGGAATTGCCATCAATCCACGCAGTTTCAGGTTCGGCAGTTGTGTTACCGCTTGTGCCAATGCAGGTAGATCCTCTGGGCTGCAGCCGGATTTACTCGCCTCACCGCTGACATTCACCTGCAGACAGATATTCAGTGCCGGCAAGTGCGCAGGACGCTGCGCCGACAGGCGTTCGGCGATCTTCAGGCGATCCACCGAGTGCACCCAGGCGAAATGTTCGGCGATGGGCCGGGTCTTGTTCGATTGAATGGGGCCGATGAAATGCCAAATCAATGGCAGATCGCTCAATTCGAGCTGTTTTTCCAGGGCTTCCTGCAGGTAGTTTTCGCCGAAATCGCGCAGGCCTGCAGCATGGGCCTGGCGAATCGCCTCGGCGGGTTTGGTTTTGCTCACCGCGAGCAGGCCGACGCTCGCACAATCTCGGCCCGAGGCTTGCGCCGCCTCACGGATACGCGCACCGACCTTTGCAATATTCTCTGCTATCGTGGACATTACTTATGCCAGCCGCCTTAGGGTTTAGCAGGCCGTTGAAAAACCTAGCGAGCGATGGTTAGGCAAGGCGAAATCAGTTGAGAAGGCGAATTGTACAAGTTGTACATGGGCATTCCGAGGCTGATTTCAACGCCGCATAACCGAGCGCGGTAGCTTTTTTCGACGACCAGCGAGCGGCATTCTAACGTCATTAGGAAGTCCCATGGATATCACTGAGCTGCTTGCCTTCAGCGCCAAGCAAGGCGCGTCGGACCTGCATCTCTCTGCTGGTCTGCCGCCGATGATTCGGGTCGACGGCGATGTGCGCCGGATCAACCTGCCGGCCATGGACCACAAGCAGGTGCATGCCCTGATTTACGACATCATGAACGACAAGCAGCGCAAGGATTTCGAAGAGTTCCTCGAGACTGACTTCTCCTTCGAAGTACCGGGCGTGGCGCGTTTCCGGGTCAACGCATTCAACCAGAACCGCGGCGCCGGTGCGGTATTCCGTACCATTCCGTCCAAGGTTCTGACCATGGAAGACCTCGGCATGGGCGAGGTGTTCCGCAAGATCACCGACGTGCCGCGCGGTCTGGTGCTGGTCACCGGGCCCACGGGTTCGGGCAAGTCGACCACCCTGGCGGCGATGCTCGACTACCTCAACAGCACCAAGTATCACCACATCCTGACCATCGAAGACCCGATCGAAT
>NZ_CAMPHI010000088.1 GCF_946885955.1 uncultured Pseudomonas sp. | reverse complement strand
AAAAACAAGACGGTATCTACAAAAGCGGCCTGCAACACGCTATTGGGACAGAGCCATAAAAAAGCCCGTCACCAGGACGGGCTGAAAGTGCCGTTACACACACATGGAGAAAACGATGTTGCGGGGCGTTACAGGAGCGACAGCGGGTAGTTGATGATCAGGCGGTTTTCGTCGAACTCGTTCGTGCTGTAGTCGCGACGGATGCTGTTGTTGCGCCACTTCAACGAGAGGTTCTTGAAGGTGCCGCTCTGCACCGTGTAGGCCAGCTCGGTTTCGCGGCCCCATTCCTTGCCATCGGTGGTGGCGCCGACGTGGATGTTGTCGCCACTGATATAGCGGTTCATCAGGGTCAGCCCGGGGATGCCCATGCCGCTGAAGTTGTAGTCATGACGCAACTGCCAGGAGCGCTCGCCGGCGTTGTCGTAGCTGGAGTTATAGCTGTCGTTGCCCAGGCTACCGCCGCTGGTGCCGTTGACGCGCATCCAGCCGGTGTCGCCGCTGACTTTCTGCAGGCCGACATAGAAGGTGTTGCCGCCGAACTTGGCGGAGAACAGGCCGGACCAGGTCCGGTTGTCCAGGTCTCCGGCCAGTTCGCTGCCGTCTTCATTGCCGCGGAAGTAGCCGAGGTTGGCGCCCAGAGTCCAGTCGCCGATGGGCTGGCTGTGGGACAGCTGCAGGTATTGCTGGTTGTAGATGTCCTGCAGTTCGGCATTCCACAGACCGACCAGGGTGCGGTTGTCGTTGAAGCGGTACTCGCCGCCGACGAAGTTGAAACGATCCGAGCGGGCGCCGCCGAAGACCATGTCTTCCATGCTGGCGTCGTTGCGCACGCTGTTCTGGCGGAACTGGCCGCCGTACAGGCTCAGGCCGTCGATTTCCATGGAGCTGATCTGCGCGCCCTGGAAGGTCTGCGGCGTTGCGCGGCCGTCGTCCGAGCGGAGAATCGGCAGCACTGCCATCCATTCGCCAACCTTCAGCTCGGTTTTCGATACCTTGGCCTTGGCGGCCACGGCCAGGCGCCCGTAGTTGTCGGCCGGGCGGCCATCGTCGTGGATCGGCAGCAGGCCGGTATTGCGCGTGCCCTTGCCGCCGTCGAGCTTGAATGCGCTCATGCCCAATACATCCAGACCGAAACCCACGGTGCCCTGAGTGAAGCCGGAGCGGGCGTCGAGGATAAAACTCTGGGTCCATTCCTCGGCTTTGCCCTGGGAGAAATCCGGGTCGACGAAGTTGCGGTTGATATAAAAGTTGCGCAGGCCAAGGGTGACCTTGGCGTCTTCGGCGAAGCCAGCGGCCTGGCTGCTGAGCGGCAGGGCGAGGGCCATGCTGCCGGCGCCGATCAGGGCCAGGGAAAGGGCATTGCGTGCGGTCATTGTTGTTGTGCTCCCATTTTTTGAACAAGCCGTTCCCCTGCCCGACAGCGGGCGAAAAGGAACGTATGAGTTGCCCCGTGACGGGACGATGAGCGCATTCGGGGTACGAACACGCGGTTGCTTCAGGCGCTAGCCGTCGGCGAATCCGAAGGGGACTGGGCGGGCGACGCGATCGCTTTGGGCCAAGGCGGGCGGTGCTGACAGACGAAGCGGCGCAGCAGGAGCGGCGATAGGCGTCATGATGATGTCTCGATTATTGTTTTTATAGTCATAAGTTGTCATACAACATGGGTCGGATTATCGACAGCCTTTCCGCGCTTTGTCAATGCACCCCTAGACGAAAGTTTAATGGCCGTTTTTGGCGCGTACTAGCTGGTGTCTACAGCTATGTCACCGAAAATAGAGGCTTGCAGCGATAAGCGCAGAGCGTTCGGGAGCGCCGTGGTGGCCTGTCGAAAGGTTTCGTGCGGGATGGATGGGAAGGGTTTTTGAGGCGAGCAATGCGAGTTGTTGTGTGATGACGTATGACATTGATCGATTGAAAGCACGATGGGAAATGGACGAATAGGTCGGTAATCGGACGCGGGCCTAATGGCTATTACATCGCGGCGTCCAGTCGCAAATCCCCCCCGGCCTGGCGTTCGCGCGTTCGCACCTCGGCCAATCATGGCCCAGTCCGAAACGCCTATCTTGGCACTGGGTGGCCAGGCCAAGGCTGGGTAGATTTCCCATCAGCGGCCCACGCTCGCTTTGCTCCAGGCAAACGCGGCTGCGGTGCCTTTAATCACTCATTTAACGGATGACGACCATGAGCCAGCGCCTCGACTACTTCAAACTCTCGCCCCAGGCGGGCAACAAATACACCGAATTCACCATGCTGCTGAACGAGAAGCCCTTCCTTACGGAGATCGCGCACCTGGTTACGCTGCGTGCCTCGCAGATCAACGGCTGCGCCTTCTGCGTGGACATGCACGTGAAGGAAGCGCGGATTCACGGCGAGCGCGAACTGCGCTTGCACCATGTCGTGGTCTGGCGCGAATCGCCGTTGTTCTCGCCGCGCGAGCGCGCCGTGCTGGAATGGACCGAAGCGCTGACCCAGCTGCCGCCGCATGGCGTGTCGGACGAGATCTACAACCGGGTGCGCGAGCAGCTGTCGGAACAGGAACTGGCCGACCTGTCCTTCCTCATCGTCGCCATCAACGGCTGGAACCGCCTGAGCGTGGCCTTTCAGGTAGTGCCGGGCTCGCGCGACAAGCTGTATGGGCTGGACAAGGCCAACCTGAGCTGAGTCCGTCATGGGCGCCTGGCGCGCAGGCCGGCTTGCTAGAGCGATTGCCGGACCAGCGCGCCAAACCGCTCGGCCTGGCTGGCGGTTGCGCAATTGGTGAAGCTGACCAGCAGGCCCGAATCGCGCCGCGGCGACGCCCACCAACTCGACAACGGCTGCCCGGCCATACCCTGCGTCAGCAGGCGCTCGGCCAGGGCTAGATCGGTCGCTTGGCCGGGCAGGTGCAACAGCAGATGCATGCCGCCAGGCGCGGGCGCCACCTGGGCGCAGCCGTTCAACCCCCGCGCCAGTGCGGCGGCGGTGAGTGCCCGGCGCTCGCCGTAGAGTCTGCGCATGCGCTGGATGTGCCGGGCGAAATGCCCCTCGCTCATGAAGTCGGCGACTATGGCCTGGGTCATCGCCGGCGTAGTCGCGGCGAAGAGCATCCGACCGACGCGCTCGAAAGTCGCGACCAGGGCTTGCGGCACCACCAGATACGCCAGGCGGATACCGGGGAACAGCACCTTGCTGAACGTGCCCGTATAAAGCACGCGGCCACGACGGTCCAGGCTCGCCAGCGCCGGAAGAGGGCGGCTGACGTAGCGGTATTCGCCGTCGTAATCGTCCTCCACCACCCAACTGTCGGCCGCCGCGGCCCAGTCCAGAAGTGCCTGCCGACGTGGTAACGACAGCGTTATCGATAGCGGGCTCTGGTGCGCCGGCGTGACCACCGCTACCCGCGCATCGCCGCCCAGGGCGATGCCGCGCGCCACGTCCAGACCCTCTTCATCCACCGGCACTGGTACCGGCGTCAGGCCGAATTGCCGGAGCGTCTGGCGCGCCGGCGGATAGCCCGGGTCCTCAACCCAGGCCCGCTCGCCGGGCTGCAACAGCGCGTGGGCAATGAACTGCAGGCTGCTGCACCAGCCGCTGGTGACGAACACCTGATGCGCCCCGCAGTCGATACCGCGCGCCACCTGAAGATAGGAGGCGATGGCGCTGCGCAGGGCGGGCAAACCATGGGGCGGCGGATAGTCCAGGTCTGCCGTACCGATGCTGCGCAGGTAGCGCGCGCCTAGCCGCGCCCAGGTCTTGCGCGGAAACTCATCCAGTGCCGGCACGCCCATCTGGAACGGCAACAGCTGCGCCGGGCGCCACAGGCTGTTCTGCATCTGCTCGGCAGGTTGTAACGCGGCGGGGCGCGGTACGGTTGACGGCGCCATCGGCTGCAACGCCGGGTTGACCACGGTGCCGGCCTGCCCGCGTGCCAGCAGGTAGCCTTCGCTGACCAACAGCGCATAAGCCAGTTCGACCGTGCCCCGCGCCACGCCTTGCTCCTTGGCCAGGGCGCGCGCCGAGGGCACCCGGTCGCCCGGACCGAGGGTGCCCGCGGCTATCGCGCCGCGCACCCGGTTATACAACTGACGATAGAGCGGCTCGCTTTCCTGCGGGGCGAGCGGTGAGAAGGCGTCGAGCATGGGCATGGGATGGCCTAGTCAGAAAGTCGTTTTATGGCTCAATGCATTGTGGCATAGCCGGCCTAACATGCCGCCATGACCTACTCACACCATCAGCACCTGACGAGCATACTGGACCTGGCCGATCCGGCATTACGCCCGCTCGACGGGCCGGGCGACCTGCATGCCGCCTACCCGGTAATGCATGAACTGCGGCCGCAGCTCGCCAGCGAGGCCGACTTCCTCGCCCGCGTCGAACGCATGCGTCCGCAAGGCTACCGCCTCGTTGGAGCCTTCGATGGCGACGCATTGGTCGCGTTGGCCGGCTACCGCTTGCAGGAAAACCTGGTGTACGGCGTCTTCCTCTACGTGGACGATCTCGTCACCGTCGAATCCCGCCGGGGCGGGCAGTGGGGCGCCCGCTTGTTGCGCGCGCTCGACCGCGTGGCGCGCGGCCAAGGCTGCGCCCGGCTGGTGCTGGACACCGGCCTCGGCAATGCCAGAGCCCAGCGCTTCTACTTCCGCGAGGGCCTTTACAGCGGCGCGCTACGCTTCCAGAAATGCCTCGAAACCCGCTGAGCAACGGCCCGAATTCTTCCCCTCTGAACTACGCCAGGACTACGACCATGCCCCAGCAGAACAGCGCTCCCCTGCGTATGCTACGCCTAACTTGCAGCCCGCGGGGTGCAGAATCCGAGAGCTTGCGCCTGTCGCAACAGATCCTCGACGGGCTGAGTGTCCAGGCTGGCGAGCGCGGCCTCGAACTTGAAATTATCGACAGTGACCTCAACGATTTGCCACACGCCGACCATGCCTACGCCGCCGCCCTTGCTTCGCCGAACGATCCGGACCGAGCGCACCCCGGCAGCACACTGCAACGCTCCAATACATTGATCCAGCAACTCGACGCGGCCGACGTCCTGTTGATCGCCACGCCCATGCACAACTACAGCGTGCCCTCGACGCTCAAGGCCTGGATCGACCATATCGTGCGAATTCGCGTGACCTTTATCGGCACGCCTCAGGGCAAGCAGGGCAAATTGCGCGACCGTCCCGTGTATGTCGCCATCGCTTCGGGCGGCCTGATCAGCGGCGAACCCGCGCAACAACCCGACTTCCTGCGCCCCTACCTCAAAGCCGCCCTGGGCACCGTCGGCTTGCACGACCTGCACTTCTTCAGCGTCGAAGGAACCGCGAGAGGGGAGGTTGCGCTGGAGGCGGCAAGAGAACGGGCCATGGCGGCGGTCGAGGGGCACTTCGCGGCGGAGCGTTAAGGCACAACGGCTTTGACCGCCCAGACGCGAAGGTCTGAGCGATAGATGCTGCATGGGCGGGATCTATGCATACGACGGCGCTTTCGGATTTTACGGTTTTAGCTCAATGGGCGTGCCATCCGGCACCGCTCGCCACAGCTCCGCCATCTCCTGATTCGTGAGCGCAACGCAGCCAAGCGTCCAATCCCGCAGACGGTGCAGCTTGCCAACCCAGCCAAAGCCATTACGCTGCCCGTGAATCATGATGGCGCCGCCAGGGGACAAGCCCTTCTCCAGCGCAAGCGTGGTATCCGCTGCGCTTGGGTAGGAAATATGCAACGCCCGGAAGTAAGCGCTATCGGCCTTGCGGAAATCGATACGGTATCGGCCCTCGGGCGTCTTCCTATCCCCCTCGCGCTCTTTGGCACCGACAGGAGCCCTGCCAAGCGAGACCGCATAGCTCTTGAGAGCCTGGCCCTGTGCATAGAGCGTCAGCTGCCGTTTGGACTTCTCCACCACCACGAGGTCAGCCCGGGCATCCATCGGCAGTGGATTTTCGTAATGGTTCGCCCAGATAAGCAGCGCCGCGAGCAGTGCGGGTGCGGCAGCCAGAATGATCAGCCAGCGCTTCATGTTCTTCCTTGATCGTTTGATTTTGGTTAATTCAGTCGATTGATGGTATTGGCTTTCGCCTGTTCCGAGTGAGCGCAGCAAACGGTTTGGACCAGTAGTTATATGTCAACGCCGATTCAATGGTGACTGGCGAAGCGTAAGGCCCGCCAGAGGGAGAGGGCGTGGTGAGCGGCACTGGTGGGGATAGACCATAAGGATTGTTAGGTGCTTGGCGAGAGCGCGTCACTGGTCCCAGCTAAACAACGAATCAATCTTGCGGCCGACTAGTGCCAGCGTTGCGCGCCGTCCCTTGACGGATAGGGTGAAAGGCTCCACTTCAGAACTGCCGGCCTTGTGGCTTAGCACGAGTATTTGACGCTGGGAATCAAACGCCTCTACGCGCCACTCACCGCCTGGCAGGGCGACGCCTTTGGCATCGCCAGGTTTGTGGAAACGGACGGAGGCAACAACTGGATCTGGGTCAGCACCAATCTCCAGATCGATCCAGTAACCGTCACCCTCAAATGCAAGCAAAGAAGTGGCCAAAACACAGGCGCTGGCTAGCCAAAGAACCAGAAGTACGGAAACTCGGGCTGCAAATGACTTCATACGAGCATCTACCCAGGCTGTAGAAGATTACATGGCAAATTTTGTGGTTAGAATTTTGGCTATTTTTTAGCCGAAAGCCAGCATCTTTCTTGAAAACTAACGCATTCAACTCGCTCAATTTATTCGGATTTTGCGTACGGCAAGGCTCTTGAATAGGCCTTGAGCTGTTCCTGCTGCCTCAACGCTTGGTTAAGGCGCCGGCTTTACCGGTCCCAGAGAGCGAAACGAACGGTTTGAATGCTGCGCGAACTACACAATGGCCAGGGCAAAAAGCCCAAGACAAGGCCGGGCATACAAATGCAACCGCGCTGACGACAGGTGTAAAAGAAAAGCTTTGCTCACTACTTGTGGGGAGAGCCCATATACATTGTTAGCTTTCCCCGTACTTATGGTGTAACCAAGAGCGATAAATATTACGGCGCAGAGTTGACCCTGCCTGAACACTCGCTCCATGAGTAAGAAGGCAGAAGGCACGAAACCCTTCCGGCGAGTTTGATTTCTGGGATTGGGCAGATACCTGCAGCCAAAATTTAGGTTGACCGAGCTGTGCCATTGTTTTGCACATGCACCAGAATTCTCGAGAGATACGGCGCGAAAGGTACTTTAGGGCTGCAGACTCAAGGCGATTTCTGGCTGATTTAGATAAGTTGCAATGTGGCAGCCAGCGCCACAGATGCTCTTTCAGATACCCCGACCGGAAGTGCATAGGGTCTGCTAGCAGGAACTGAATGGCGGCCTCAAGGGCGATAGGGTCGTTTTCCCTAACGCGCTCAAATACCCCAAGGCCACCAGGAAAAGACAACTCATCAAACCTACTATGAAACTCTGCACATGCCTGCTCCCACTGAGCTTTGTGCTCGATGGACTTGCTACGAACCTGAAAGGTTTCTTTTATTCGATCGTTCAGTCGACGGAGCTCGGTTGAGTTTTCCTGAATCCTTTGCAGGCTTGGCATATGTTCCTTCATAAGAGCTAACGTTTGGTTAAGGGGCCGGCTTTAGCTGGCCCCGAGTGAGCGAAGCGAACGGCTTGAATGCTGTAATGGACTCTCCCCGCGCCACCGTTCTATACCAAGAACCGGGGTGACTGAACGTTGGGAGAGCCGTTATGAAACGTATTGCCGTTGATTTGGCCAAGTCCGTTTACCAGGTTGCCGAGAGTGTCCGTTCCGGCCAGGTGA
>NZ_CAMPHI010000087.1 GCF_946885955.1 uncultured Pseudomonas sp. | reverse complement strand
GGGTTACTGCGGGGGAGGGGGCTTGGCGCTAAACCGTTCCCGGATTGCGCCGTAGGCTTATTCGGGCTACTGGCGTGGGGAGGTAGTCGGCGATTTAGATCATGTCCATGTGCAAGGTCTACGGCCTCGTAGGGCGGACATGCCGAAGGCTTGTCCACCATCCGCTTGCCCGTGGCGGACCTGGCCGCGTCATGTGTCCGTCCTGGCAGCGCGCGTTTTGTGGCCCGGATGAAATCCGGGGGGTATTCGGGCTATGGGCGCGCCGGCTTACGAGGAGCAGCTGATCTCCAGGTGTTTGCCCCAGTCCGGTGGCCGTTGCGCGTAGCGCTCCTGGCCCGGCTGCTCGTCGAACGGCCGACTCAGTACCGCATGCAGTTCGCGCACCGGGGCGTAGTCGCCCTGTTCGGCGGCTTCGATGGCCTGCTGCGCGAGGTAGTTGCGCAGGATGTATTTCGGATTGACCGCGTGCATGCGCGTGCGCCGTTGCGCCTGATCGTCGCCATCCGGTGCACTGCGCTCGAGGTAGTCGGCGGCCCAGGCGTCGAAACCAGCGAGGTCGGTGAAGTCGTCACGCAGGCGCGCGAGGGCCTGCTGCGGTGCGCTGTCGCCGAGTTCACGGAAGAAGTTGGTGTAATCCACCGCGCTGCCTTGCATCAATTGCAGCAGGCGTTGGACCAGTGCTTCGTCGCCCTCATCGGCGCCGAGCCAGCCCAGACGTCGACGCATCAGGTCCAGGTAATGGGCCTGGTACAGCGGCAGGAACAGTGCGAGCGTCTCGCGTAGCGCATCGACCTCGACCAGCGGCGTCAGCGCCTGGCCGAGCGCCGCCAGGTTCCACTGAGCGATCGGCACCTGGTTGCTGAACGAGTAGCGACCGGTGTCATCGGAGTGGTTGCAGATGTGCTTGGCGTCGAAGTCGTCGAGAAAGGCATAGGGCCCGTAGTCGAAGGTGATGCCGAGAATCGACATGTTGTCGCTGTTCATCACCCCGTGGCAGAAGCCGTAGGCCTGCCAGTGGGCGATCAGCTCGGCGTTGCGCTCGACCACCTGGCGGAACATCGCCAGGTAGGGCTCGGCCTGTTGCAGGCACTCGGGGAAATGGCAGGCAAGCACATGCTCGCCGAGTTGTTTCAGCTGCTCGTGTTGCCGGGTGTAGTAGAAGTATTCGAAGTGGCCGAAGCGCACATGGCTCGGCGACAGACGCAGCAGCATGGCGGCGCTTTCCTGCTTTTCGCGCCACACCGGGGTGCTCGAGGCGGTCACGCACAAAGCCCGCGAGCTGGGAATGCCGAGGGCGTGCAGGTGCTCGCTGGCGAGAAATTCGCGAATCGAACTGCGCAGCACCGCGCGGCCGTCGCCCATGCGCGAGTAGGGGGTTTGCCCGGCACCCTTGAGGTGCAGGTCCCAGTACTCGCCGGCATCGTTGACCACTTCGCCGAGCAGCAGTCCGCGGCCATCGCCCAGGCGCGGGTTGTAGCTGCCGAACTGGTGTCCGGAATAGACCATGGCGCGCGGTTGCGCCTCGCTCCACAGCTTGTGACCGGCGAATAGCTCGGCGAACTCCGCACTGTCGGCTTCCTGCGGATCGAGGTCGAGCAATGCCATCGCAGCAGTGCTGGCGACGACCAGGCGCGGCTCGGCAATCGGCTCGGGCAGCACCTCGGTGGAAAAGGCGTCGCCGAGGCGGGCGAAGCGGTTGTCGAATTTCAGGTCGGTAAGTCGTTTCACGCTGGGCTCCTGCAATTCCGAGCATTTTGCTAGGAATTGCAGGGCAGGGGAAGGGCGGCCCTCAGGTCGGGTCGTTTTGCAGCGGTGGCGAGGTATCCGGCTGCGGCTCCGTCTCGCTGGTCGTCGCAGGCAACACATGGGGCACCTGCAGCTCCTGGCCATTGACGTTCTTGAGGAATACATCGAGTTGGCGGAAGGCGATTTCGATGCCGTTGTCGCGGAACATGCGGTCCACCGCGCGGTTGATCTCGTCGGTCGCGGCATTGCGGTCGCCCAGCTCGCGCACGTGCACGCGCAGTTCGTGATCGAGGGTGCTCTCGCCGAATGTCAGGAAGAACACCAGCGGCGCCGGGTCGTTGAGCACCCGGGGGTTTTCATGGGCGGCCTGCAGCAGCAGGGTGCGCACCAGCTCCAGGTCCGAGCCATAGGCGACGCCGATTTTCAGGGTGATGCGGGTGATGGTGTCGTTCAGCGACCAGTTGACCAGCTGGTCGGTGACGAAGGTCTTGTTCGGCACGATGATTTCTTTGCGGTCGAAATCAGTGATGGTGGTCGCGCGGATCTGGATTTTACTGACGGTGCCGGACAGGTTGCCGATGGTCACCACGTCGCCGATCCGCACCGGCCGTTCGAACAGGATGATCAGGCCGGAAATGAAGTTGGCGAAGATCTCCTGCAGTCCGAAACCGAGGCCGACCGATAGCGCGGCCACCAGCCATTGCAGCTTGTCCCAGCTGACGCCAAGGGTCGACAGGGTGATGACGAAGCCGATGCCGACGATCGCATAGGACAACAGCGTGGTGGTGGCGTAGGCGCTGCCTTGCCCCAGCTTCAGCCGCGACAGCACCAGCACTTCGAGCAGGCCGGGCAGGTTGCGCGCCAGCGCCACGGTGATGCCGACGATCAGCAGCGCGCCGAGCACGTCGCTGAGGCTGATCGGCACCATGCTCGCCGCGTCGCCGCTGCCGCTCTGGTATTCGTAGAGGCTGATATGGTCGAGGTAGGCGAACACCGAAAACAGATCCGCCCAGACCCAGTACAGCGCCACCAGGAAGCTGCCGAGCAGCGCCAGGCGGATCAGCCGCAGCGATTGTTGGTTGACCTGTTCGATGTCCAGGGTGGGTTGCGCGACCGCCACCGCCTCGGCGCTGTCCGGTGTTTCCTTGGCCTGGCTCTGGCGCTTGGCGATGGCCCGCTGATAGGCCAGGCGCCGCGCGGCGACGCTGAGGCCGCGAATAAAGGTGGCTTCGACGACCAGCCAGATCATCAGCAGGTAGAGGGTGTTGATCAACTGATCGCTGAGCTTCAGGGCGGTGTAGTAGTAGCCGAAGCCCACCGCCGCCATCAGTGCCAACGGCACCAGGCTGAAGATGAAGCCGATCAGCATGCGGAAGCTCGAGGCATGTTCGCGCGCCGGGCCGCTGAGCAGCAGCTTGTGCAGCAGCCACGCCATCAGGGCGTAGCAACTGAGCACCACGGCGATCCCGATCACATCGTCGGCCAGGCTCTCGGGTTGGTGTTCGGCGATGCTCACCACGGTCACCAGGGCGAGCACCACGAAGCCCAGCCGGCGCACCTGTCGGTGCACGAACTGCATGCCCTGGCTCGGCCAGCGGAAATGCAGTTCGGCCATCCCGCCCGGCGAAAGGATGCGGTACAGGGTGTAGAACACCAGCCAGGCCTGGGCCATCTCGATAAATGCCGAGCCGAGGTTGGCGTTCTGCCCGCGCGCGTCTATCTGCAAGGCCAGGCCGCAAAGCCCGAGAAACAGCGAGCCGGGCAGCGCCAGGAGGATATTCAGCAGCAGCGCCAGCGGCGTATGCAATTGGCTATCGCGCTTGAAATGGCCGATGTCGCCGTGCAGCTCGCTGAGCTTGCGGTAGATCAGATTGCGCTTCCAGAGCAGCCCGGCGATCAACAGCAGCAAGGGTAAGAACAGCAGCGGCCGCTCGCTGAGGCCGGCAACGAGTTGACGCAGATTGGCGCTCCAGGACAGCTCGGCGAGCTGGCGTTCGAGCAAGTGCGGCGCCGACTCCAGCCAGTCGGGCCCCAACGGCTTGTTGCTGGGGATCCAGAACATCTGTTCGTCGAGGGTCGCGCGCAGCGAGTCGGCGGTGCGCTGCAATTGCTTCTGGCTGAGCTGCAGGGTGATCGACTCGTTGAGCAGTGCGTTCAATTCGCGGTTGAGGCGGTCGAGCAGCTCGCGGCGGGTCTCGATCAGATCGAGCAGATTGCGCCGCAGCTCCGGGGTGCGGGTGTCGGCAGGCTGCTTGGCAAGCAGTTCATCGACATAGGCGCTGGGGTTGCTGAAGGTCTCGCGCTGCTGTTTCAACTCGAACTGGTAGAGGCGGATATCGGCGATTTCATCGGCCAGGTTGCTGTCGAGGTCCAGGGGCGGCAGCGAGAGCTTCTGCTGGTAGAGAATTTTTGCCAGCAACAGGCTGCCCTGCAGGACGCTGATCTGTTCCTCCAGGGCCTGGTCGCTCTGGCTCAGCGCATCCAGCTGCTGACGGGTCTGCAGGTTGCGCTGGGTCAGCTGGTTGAGGCGGTCGGTGGCGCGCAGCAGATAGTCGGAGAGCTTCAGGTTGCGTGCGCTGACGTCGGACAGCAGCGTGCCGGGGCCGGCTTTTTCCGCCTCGCGGGATTGTTCGGCGACGGTTTGCTGGGATTGCGCCCGGCGTTTTTCGTTGATCAGCGATTGCAGTTCGAGCAGCTCCTGCTCGACGCGGCGGATACGCTCGTCGAGCAGATCGCGCTGGCTGCTGCCCAGGTCCTGTAGCAGGCTGTTGCCGGCCAGCTCCTGGCGACGCAATTGGGTTTGCGCATTGAGCTGGGCGCGTTCGGCCAGGAGCAGTTCGCGGCGCTCGTTGCTCAGCGTCTTGTTGCCCTCGCGGCCGCTTTTCAGCGCATTGCCGATGGCCTGGTCGCGGACTTGATTGCTGCTGATTTCAGCCTGCGCGCGCTCGGGGCGGGTTTGCGCGGTAATCACCAGGCTGTTGGCGTCGATAATGCGTTTTTGCCAATCGCCCAACTCGCTGCTGCGCTCCTTGAGCAACTGCTCCAGCTGCTCCACGCTCATGTTGGCGTAGCGTTTGCTCACGGCCATCGGCGGGCTGTTCTTCACCCGGGCCAGTTCGCGTTGCGCTTCGGCGATCAGTCGTGGCGCGCTTTCCAGTTGCTTCTTCAACGCGGCCAGGCGTTGTTCGCTCTCGGCCTTCAGGTTCAGCAGGCTGAGGGTTTTTTCCAGGGTCTGCTTGAGTGCCTGCGCTTCGGCTTCCGGCAGGTTGCGTTCGGCGAGTTTCTCCAGGCTGCGCTGCACGTCGGCACTGTTCGGCGACTCGGCTGCCTGCACAACGGACAACGGCAGGGTACTCAGGCACAGCGCGAAAAGGGCGGTGGCAAGGCGAATACGTAAAGAGGGCATGAGGGCGATCGTAAGGCTGGAAAAGATCACGAGTCTAGCAGGCTGGCAGGGGCCGTTGCGCGCCCGTCAGCGGTTTGCCGCCGGCTCGCGGTCGATCAAAGGAACAGGCCCGGGCCGGGCTTGGCGCCTTCGGGGAATTTGACCCCGACCTTGCGCACCTTGTGGCCCTCCATCGCCGCCACCGTCCAGGTCAGCCCCTGCCATTCGACCTGGTCGCCGATCACCGGCTCGCCGCCGATTTCATGGGCGATAAAGCGTCCCAGCGGCTGCTGGCCGTCGAGGCCGTCGAGCTTCAGGCCGTACAACGCCGCCACCGCAGCGAGCGCCGCATCGCCTTCGAGCACGAAGTCACCGAAGAAACGCAGGTCCTGGCCGCGTTTCGGGGCCTGGCTGAACAGTTTGCCGAGCGCCGGCAGGTCGTGTTCGTGGCCGACCACGCAGAGCAGATCGTCCGCCTGCAGCTTGGTGCTGCCGGAGGGGTGCAGCAGTTGCTTGTCGCGAAACAAGGCGGCGATGCGCGTGCCATCGGGCATCTTCAGTTCGCGCAGGGCGGCGCCGATGCACCACTTCTCGGCGCCGAGGCGGTAGATGAACAGTTCCCACTGGCTGGTCGGGTGTACGTCCAGGCCAGCGCGGGACACCGGTACCGGCACCGGCGGAATGGTTACGCGCAGCAGTTTTGCCGCCCAGGGCAGGCTGGTGCCCTGCAGCAGCAACGACACCAGGACGATAAAGAACGCCACATTGAAAAACAGCTGGGCGTTCGGCAGCCCGGCCATCAGCGGGAACACCGCGAGAATGATCGGCACCGCGCCACGCAGGCCGACCCAGGCGATAAACAGCCGTTCGCGGTCATGGAAGGCGCGAAACGGCAGCAGGCCGATAACCACCGACAAGGGCCGGGCGAACAGGATCATCCACAGCGCCAGGCCCAGGGCCGGCAATGCGATAGGCAGCAGCGCATGCGGCGTCACCAGCAGGCCCAGCACCAGGAACATGCCGATCTGCGCCAGCCAGGCCAGGCCATCGAGCATGTGCAGGATGCCGTGGCGCGAGCGGATCGGGCGGTTGCCGAGCAGCAGGCCGCACAGGTAGATCGCCAGAATGCCGCTGCCGCCGACCGCGTTGGTGATGGCGAAAATGATCAGGCCGCCGCTGACCACCAGCAATGGGTACAGGCCGTTGGCCAGTTGCATGCGGTTGACCAGGTTGAGTAGCAACCAGCCCGCGCCCAAGCCGAACAGGGCACCAATGCCGAACTGCTGGAACAAGTGCAGCAGCAGGCTCCAGCCCAGGTTCTGCTGCCCGTCGCCGAGCGCGGCGATCAGGGTGACGGTGAGAAATACCGCCATCGGGTCGTTACTGCCGGATTCGATCTCCAGGGTCGCGCTGACCCGCTCGTTGAGCCCGCGCCCGCCGAGCAGGCTGAACACCGCGGCGGCGTCGGTGGAGCCGACGATGGCGCCGATCAACAGGCCTTCCATCCAGCTCAGGTCGAACAGCCAGGCCGCCGCGACCCCGGTCAGCCCGGCGGTGATCATCACCCCGACGGTGGCCAGCGACAGCGACGGCCAGAGCGCCACGCGAAAGCTCGACACCCGGGTGCGCATGCCGCCGTCGAGCAGGATGATCGCCAACGCCAGGTTGCCGACCAGATAGGCCATGGGGTAGTTGTCGAAGGCGATGCCGCCGGGGCCGTCGATGCCGGCGAGCATGCCGACGCCGAGGAAAATCACCAGGATGGGAATGCCGAAGCGGGAGCCGAAGGCGCTGACCAGAATGCTCATGGCCACCAGCAATGCACCGATCAAGAACAGGCTGTTGATGGTGTTGGCGTCCAAGTGGGGCTCCGGGCAGAAACGAAAGAGCGCCCTACGTGGCGCCTGCCGTCGATTCTAACCCGCGCCTTTGCGGCACTGTCAAAAATCCCCGGCCTGCAATGCGTAGCCCGGATGCAATCCGGGGAGCGGTGTCATTGCAAAAGCCGCCCTCGGATTGCATCCGGGCTACTAGGTTGCTGTGGCGTAGATCTATGTTTGTATGCAGGCCGAGGGGGCTCGTAGGGAGGACATGCCGAAGGCTTGTCCGCCATCGGGGCGCCAACGGAGGACAAGGCTCCGCCATGCCCCCCCTGGTCTTGAACGTCTTAGAACCAGGCGTCCTGCATGCCCAGGCAGGTGTCGTCGCGGGTTTCGAGGATCGCCAGGTCATGGTGGCAGCTCGGCACTTCCCAGGTCAGGAAGTAGCGTGCGGCTTGCAGCTTGCCTTTATAGAAGTCGACGTCCGCAGGGTTGCCGGCGGCGAGGCCCTGCTCGGCCTTGATCGCCTGTTCCAGCCAGCGCCAGCCGATCACCATATGGCCGAAGACTTTCAGGTACAGCGCCGAGTTGGCCAGGCCTTGATTGACCTTGCCACTCATCAGATCGCCGAGCAGCGCCAGGGTCACCGCCGAAAGCTGCGCCAGCAGTTGCTCGAGCGGTTCGCGTAGCGCATTCAGCGATTGGTATTCGCTGGCTTGCTGGCAGGTACCCTGGATCAGCTTGACCAGTTGCTTGAGCGCGGCGCCGCCATTCATCGACACCTTGCGCCCGAGCAGGTCGAGCGACTGGATGCCATGGGTGCCTTCATGAATCGGGTTGAGGCGGTTGTCGCGGTAGTACTGCTCCACCGGGTAGTCGCGGGTGTAGCCATGGCCGCCGAGAATCTGGATCGCCAGCTCGTTGGCCTTGAGGCAGAACTCCGA
>NZ_CAMPHI010000086.1 GCF_946885955.1 uncultured Pseudomonas sp. | reverse complement strand
CGCTGTCGCCGGACTCCAGGGTGTCGGTTTCGATCACGTCTGTGGCGGTCACGGCCTGGCCCATGGCGAAGGCGCTCCAGTCGCCGCGCTCGCCGTAGACCCAGGGCCGCACATCCAGGCCGATGCCGTTGATGTCGCCGCCGTCGCGGGTGCCGAGGTCACGGTCGTCTTCCGATTGCACGGTGATCTTGACGTTGACCCCGAAGTTGTCGTCGCTCATCTGTACCGCCCATACCGAGCTCGCGGAGAGCAAGGACACGCCGATGCCGAGACTGCTGGCAATGCGATTAACTTTCATCCGTCGGTCCTTGCTCATGGGTTACGTGCCTGCATGGGGGCTGATTGCTGCAGGGCAATGCCGCGCAATTGGCGTTCTTCACTGAGTAACTGTTCGGCCCGCTGGTGCTGCTCGGGGCTCAGGCGAGCGGCGATATCGCGTGCCATCTCGGTGGTCTGCGGGGTGTTCTTGGGTAGCGCCAGTTGGCTGAAGACATAGGCGCTGACCAGGTCCGGCTGGATACCCTTGCCTTGGGAGAACATCCTGGCCAGGGCCTGGTCGGCACTGGTCTGGCCTTCGCGGGCGGCGCTGAGCAGGTGATCCAGGGCCTGCTGCGGGTAGATGTCGCCGAGGTAGCCGCGCAGGTAGATCTGGCCGAGAAAATAGTTCGCACTCGGCTCGCTGGGCGCGGCCTTGCGCAGGTGTTTCTCGGCTTTTTGCGGGTTCTGCGGGAGTAATTTGCCTTCGTAGTAGATACGCCCGAGCAGCAGTTCGGCGCGCGGTAGCGCGGCGGCGCGTCCCTGGTCCAGATAGCCCATCAGGGCGTCAACATCGCCAAGGGCGGGGTAGTCGTAGAGCAGCTGCGCCAGGCTCACCCAGGCCGCGGGATGCTCGGGGGCGATGGCTTCGAGCAGTTCCTGGGCTTTCTCCGGGTCGGGCTTGCCCAGCTCGTCGTCGGCCAGTACCGAGGCGACGTCGTCGACCCGTTTCGCGTCGATCTCGCCGCTGCGGTAGCCGGCCATCAAGCGTTGCAGCAGGGGTTCCAGTTGCTCGCTGTTGCCTTGCTTCTGATAGAGGATTGCCAGCTCGCTGTAGCAGACATCGTTCTGCTCGATCATGGCCTGACAGATTCCCTCGATTTCACCCAGATGCTGGTCGTAGGTGTCTTGGGCGCGATACAGCATGATCTGCGCCAGGTCGGCCTCGGTATGACCCTGCTGGCGCCAGGTGTCGATTCGTTTCTGCATGTTCACTTGAGGAAAGTCCTGTGGATATTGCAGGTAGAGCAGCGCCAATGGCATCAGGCTGCTCGATTCGCCCTGAGCCAGGGTTTGCTCGAGCAATTCGGCGGCTTCGCGGCGTTCGGCTGGGCTGGCCTCGGGTTTACGCGCGAGCAATTTGCCCAGGCGCGCCCGAGTGCGCGGCGAGTTGTCGAGGGCCAGGGCCTGGCGGTAGGTTTTTTCCGCCGCCAACCGGTCCTCGGGGCTGCCGCCGGCCAGTTGCAGATCGGCCAGGCCGATTTGCGCGTCGGCATAACCAAGCTCCGCGAGCTGGCGGAAATGCCGTTCGGCGGTGGCGGTATCGCCGCGCTGTAGGGCGGCGACGGCCAGGCGCTGGTCGGGCAGGTCGGCGCATCCGGGCAGCAGCGCGGCCAGCGAGAGAGCCAGTAACGACGCGGCAAAGCGCTGGGGGGCTAGAGTCGGCATGAAGTCGCCCTCCTAGAGCCCGGCCGCAAGGGCTTTGTCGATCATCCAGTCGAGCGACGGGCCGCGGTCCAGGGTGACTTCGACCGGTTGGCTGGCCAGGGTGCTGGGCAGGGTCTGCTCCGGCTCGATGATCACGCGGATGTCCGAGGACAGGCCGCCCTCGTGCAGGCTGCTGCTGACGATACGGCCATAGCGCGGGCTGTCTTCGTTGGCCAGCTGGAAGCTGGCGCGGGTGCCCGGGGTGGCCCGTTCGAGATCGCGATAGGGAAAGCTGGCGACGATATTCGCGCGGCTGTCCTGCGGAACCAGTTCGAAGATCACCTGGCCCTTGCTGGCGAATTGGCCGTCGGCCACCAGCTGGCGGGCCACCTTGCAGTTACAGGGGCTGGTGAGGGTGCCTTGCATCTGTTTGCCGAACAGCGCTTCGACGTTGTCCGGGGTCAGCTGATCGTCGGTCAGGTGGCCTTTGAGCATCTCCAGCATGGACGTCGAGAACGAGGCGATGGGCGCCCCCTTTTCGACCTGGGCGTCGGCGCCGAGCAGGCTGTTGACCATGCCTTCGCGGGGCATCGTCACTTGCAGGCTGGGTACGTTGACCATGGCCGATTTGGCATGGGTGACGAAATACAGGCCGTACACCGAGTGGGCGATGGTGGCGAACGCGGCGACGCCGACCAGCAGCACGGCAAAGCTCATGGTCACTGCGCGCAGGCGGCCGAAAACGCCCATGGAGCTGGACCCGGCCTTGTTCTTGCGGGCTTTGGTGAAGTTGTCGCGCTGCAAGGTGCTGAGCAGGTCGCCGGTGCTGATCAGTTCGCCGCCCAGGTAGTTGCTGATCAGGTAGCGCAGGGTCGATTGCTCGCTGGGTCTGAGGCTGTGCAGTTGGCAGCCGATGCGGCGGCTTTCGTCGACGCTGCGCACCTGGAACTCGATATCGATGCCCAGGCTCAGGCCGTCCAGCAGGAACTGCAGGCTGCCATTGCGGTAATCGCCGACCTGCAGCATTTCCTGGCTGGCGATAAAGCTGAAGCCGCCGGCCGACAGGTCGAGCAGCTGTGCTTCGACGATCTGCCGATTCTTGGTCTGGAACTGCAGCTTGCAGGGCAGTTTGACCCGGGCGTGTTGGCGCTGGGCCTCGGCTTCATGAACCATGTTGAGATTTACTGCTGTATTCATGTTTGCAAATTCCTATCGGGGTTCTGGTCACACCACTGCTAAAAGCACGGCGACGAATACACTGGCGGCAGAAAAAGTCATGGAGCGCGAGGACCAGGTGTTGAAACGCTGCTGGAAGCTTTCCAGGCCGCGGTCGAGCTTGGTGTCCTGGCGCGTCCACGATTGGCGGTCGAGGCGGAAGAACACGTAGATCTTCACCAGCGCGCCAACAATCTGGTTGTAATAAAGAATCAATGGATAGGCGGGGCCGATCCGGTGCCCGGAGAAGGCCAGCAGCAGGGTCAGCGCCAGGCGGGTCAGGCTGATCCACAGCAGGTAGATCAACAGCAAGGTGATGCCGTATTTGAAGCTGGCGATCAGCGCCACCGTCAGCCCGAGCAACGAGGTCCACATCGACACGCGCTGATCGAACAGCACCACGCTGGTGAACCAGCCCAGGCGCCCTGTACCCAGGCGCAAGGCGCGGGAGTTCTGCCGCAGGTTGTTGCCGTACCAGCGGAACATCAGTTTGCGGCTGGCCTTGATAAAGCTTTTTTCCGGCGGGTGCTCGACCGTGTTGATGGTTGCATCGGGCACGTAGAAAGTGTCGTAGCCGAGGCGCATCAGGCTGTACCAACTGGACTTGTCGTCGCCAGTGAGGAACTGGAAGGTGCCCAGGCGCCAGTGGTCCAGGTGGTCGCTCTCGACATCGGCGATAAAGTCGGGGTCGGTGACCACCTTGGCGCGGAATACCGACATGCGCCCGGTCATGGTCAGCACTCGTTTGCTCAGCGCCATCGAGCACATGTTCAGGTGACGCTGGGCGAAACGCAGGCTGTGCCATTCGCTCATGATGTAGCCGCCACGCACCTCGCAGAATTCGTTGGTGGTGAGGCCGCCGACATTCGGAAACAGCTGGAAGTAGGGCACTGTCTTGCGCACCACGCCGGGGCTGAGCACGGTGTCGCCGTCGATCACCGCAACCACCGCACGGTCGTCCGGCAGGTAGCGTGAAATCGCCCGGAAGCCATATGCCAGGCCGTCGCGCTTGCCGGTGCCGGGAATACGCACGAAGCCCAACTTGACCCGCGCCGGCGGATTGAGCTTGGCCCACAGGCTTTGCACCAGCAATTGATCGGACATTTCCACGATCGAACAGACCACCGTGGTCGGGTAGTCGCACTCGATCGCTTCCTCGATCACCGAGCGGTACACCTGGGCGGTGGTCAGCGCATCGATACGGAAACTGGTGACCAGCAGGTACACGTGCGATGGGTCGGCGGCGCTACCCAGCAAGCGGGCTTTACGCCGGTAGTACGGATACACCAGATAGAGAAACAGCATGCCGCGGATAAAGTGAATGGCACCCATGGAGTAGCGCCAGATGCCTATTACACCGATCAGCAGCAGGTAATCGCTCGACTCGGGGTCGAACACCGAGCGAGGCAGCGCGATGGCCAGCATCCCCAGAAAACTGAGGAAGAAAAGCCAGCCGCTGGCCTCGAGAAGGCATGTTTTTAGCCTGTCCATAAATCCTGTCCGTCAACACCCGGGCATGGCTCAGGGGCGGTCGCCGATGCTGTACTGCACAGCCAGCCGTCCGAGCCATACCGAGTTGTTTAGCCGCGCGTTGGGGCGTTACCAGCAGATGCCTTCGGTGCCGGGTCGCGATGCCGTCGGCATGAAGCCGACCAGATCGAGCACCTGTTTGTCGGCGAGGCTTTGCTGCGCCAGGCTGGCGAAGTGTTCATCGCTGTTGCCAAGGACGATGACATCGGCGTTGTCGACCACCGCATCGAAGTCGCTATTGAGCAGCGAGGACACGTGGGGGATTTTCGACTCGATGTAGTCCTTGTTCGCGCCATACACCCGCGCGTACTCGACGTTACGGTCGTAGATGCTCAGCTCGTAGCCCTTGCCGATCAGCATCTCGGCCAGTTCCACCAGCGGGCTTTCGCGCAGGTCGTCGGTGCCGGCTTTGAAGCTCAGGCCGAGCAGGGCGACTTTGCGTTTGTCGTAGCTGGCGATGATGTCGAAGGCGTTTTGCACCTGCACGCTGTTGCTGCGCATCAGCGAGCCGATCAGCGGCGCTTCGACGTCCAGCGAGTTGGCGCGGTAGGAGAGGGCGCGCACGTCTTTCGGCAGGCAGGAACCGCCGAAGGCGAAGCCTGGCTTCATGTAGTACTTGGACAGGTTGAGTTTGTGATCCTGGCAGATCACGTCCATCACCTCGCGGCCGTCGACGCCGACCGCCTTGGCGATATTGCCGATCTCGTTGGCGAAGGTGACCTTGGCCGCGTGCCAGACGTTGCAGGTGTACTTGATCATCTCGGCGACATCGACGCCCTTGCGAATGATCGGCGCATCGAGCTCGCTGTAGATGCTTTCCAGCAGGTCGCCGGAAGCAGTGTCCAGTTCGCCGATCACGGTCATCGGTGGGAAGTCGTAATCCTTGATCGCGGTGCTTTCGCGGAGGAATTCCGGGTTGACCGCCACGCCGAAGTCGACGCCGGCCTTCTTGCCCGAGCAATCTTCGAGGAGCGGGATCACCACGTTTTTCACCGTGCCCGGCAATACCGTGCTGCGCACCACCACGGTGTGGCGTTCCTGCTTGTCGCGCATGGCGAAGCCGATTTCGCGACATACACCTTCGATGTAGTTGAGTTCCAGATCGCCATTCTTTTTGCTCGGCGTGCCGACGCAGATAAATGACACTTCGGTATCCCTGACTGCCATTGCGACATCGGTGGTGCCGCGCAAATAACCGGACTCCACGCCACGTTGCAACAACTCTTCAAGACCAGGCTCTACGATGGGTGATTTACCGCGGTTAATCAGGTCGATTTTGGCTGCCGATATATCGACGCCGACCACTTCGTGACTGCGGGCAGATAAGCAACCTGCACATACTGCACCTACATAACCTAAACCAAAAATACTGATTCGCATCGCACTTTCCTCATCTACTTCTAACGCAGTTAAAGCATGGCATTCGGCCATTGCGGTTTTCGAGCGCGCGCAGTTAAACCGGCGCGTTCGTGGTGGCATAAAGTTGGTGGCACTTCATGAGTGCCTGGTCGGGCCTGTGATATGCAGCGCGCCCTTTGAGAGTTGAACTGCGAGCCTGGAAGGCTCTAGTTCGGGAGTTTGGTGGGCCTTCTTTGAATCATGCCTGGTACTCCTGTGGGCTCTTTGCCGAGGCGGCTTAGACCGGGAACGCCTGAAATTCGGTTGATCTACCGTTCACTCCAGATGATTAGCTCCATGCTCCGCGTGCATGAATAAATGTATACGCCGTGTATGAGTCGGCGGCTTTTCGTATAGTTCCTTGCATTCTTCGATTTTTTTGCTAATGCGAACAAATGAGCAAAAAAGAGTGGTCGGGATAATTATTAATGTGCTGGCGAGGTAATGGCACTTGGTGGGTTTGTAGTTAGGCGGGAAGTTCAATGTCGCGGGGCTATATAGTTAATTGATCTGCCGGGATTGTATGGATAATTAATTGGCGTCACTTAAATGTCGGGCCTGTTGAGCGATTCAATGGCCGAGTTGGGTGGGGTATGAAGGGGGCATGTTGCGCGGGTATATAAGAGGGTCGGCTCCCGCTCTCGGCGAGCGGGAACCGGTGGTGTTCAGGCCGGTGCGTTGTCGCGCAAAAAGACCAGCTTGTCCGTACTGGAGTGTTCCGCCGAGTAGGCATAGCCCTGGTCGTTGAATGCCTTCAGCGCTTCCGGGTCGCGCAGGCGCTGCTTGATCACATGGCGAGCCATCAGGCCGCGGGCCTTTTTCGCGTAAAAGCTGATGATCTTGTATTGGCCGTTTTTCCAGTCACGGAATTCGGTATCGATCACCCGCGCCTGTAAAGCCTTACGCTTGACCGCACCGAAGTACTCGTTGGAGGCGAGGTTGAGCAGTACCTCGTCGCCTTGAGCGGCCAGGGCCTGATTCAGCCAGTCGCTGATGCGCTCGCCCCAGAATGCATAGAGATCCTTGCCGCGCGGGTTGGCCAGCTTGGTGCCCATTTCCAGGCGATAGGGTTGCATCAGGTCCAGGGGGCGCAAAACGCCATAGAGACCGGAGAGCATGCGCAGGTGCGTCTGGGCGAAGTCGAAATCCGCTTCGCTGAAATCCTCGGCGTGCAGGCCGGTATAGACGTCGCCCTTGAATGCCAGCAGCGCCTGTTTGGCGTTGTCCGGGGTGAAGTGCGGCGTCCAGCTGCCGAAGCGGGCGGCGTTGAGGCCGGCGAGCTTGTCCGACAGATGCATCAGCTCGGCGATCTGTGCGGGGCTGAGGTCGCGCAACTGGGTGATCAGGTCCTGCGCGTGGTCAAGGTGCTCGGGCTGGGTATAGCGTTGGGTTACCGGCGGTGTCTGGTAATCGAGGGTCTTGGCGGGGGAAATCACCATCAACATATTGGGCTGCTCCTGAACGTTCCGTTGGCGATTCTAGGCCGAGCGCCGCCTGTGCTCTAGCTATTAAGGCAAACGATTGTGTTTTGGCCTGTCCTGCGGCGATACCGAGGCGGCGTTTGCATGCGGCGATGGCTGGCGCCCGCGTCCGCCGCCGTCGAACTCGCGGCCTCACCTGGCGCCCATGACCTCGCGGCGAGCTCTTCTCTGTAGGGTTGCCTGCCGGTGCGCCAACAGCCTCATGCGGGCGCTTATTTTTGTGAACTGGACCATGCTGTCACCCCGCCAGTATTGAGCCAGAAGGTGGAGCAAGGCACTCTGCGGGGCTCGCTGAATCAAGGATGGAGATCAAGGCATGCTGGATGCCAATCAAGCGCATATCACCTTCGCCATCGAAGGTGTTTCCACCGACCTGCAAGTGCTCGAATTCACTGGTCGCGAAACGCTCAATAAACCCTACCGTTTCGACATCGAATTGGTGAGTCAGTCGCCAGATATCGATCTTGAAGCCCTGATCAACCAGCCTTGTTACCTGGGGTTCGGCCCGGCCGGCAAGGGTGTGCATGGCGTGATCTATGGCATCGGATTCGGCGATTCCGGCAAACGCCTGACGCGCTACCACATCACCCTGCGCCCGCAGCTGACGTATT
>NZ_CAMPHI010000085.1 GCF_946885955.1 uncultured Pseudomonas sp. | reverse complement strand
GCCGTGCGCACCAGCCCGTAGCCTGGATAAGCGCAGCGCAATCCGGGGATCGGTCATACGGCCACTAGCGATGCCCCGGATTGCATCCGGGCTACGAAGTGCGCGTTGGCAGGGCGGACATGGCGCCGTCCGTAGGATGCGCCGTGCGCACCAGCCCGTAGCCTGGATAAGCGCAGCGCAATCCGGGGATCGGTCTTATGGCCACCAGCGATGCCCCGGATTGCATCCGGGCTACAAAGCGCGCGCTGGTATCCGGATGTTGGACAAGCCTTCGGCATGTCCACCCTACGAAGCCTTTATTCGCCACGGGGCGCGCCTTCCGCCACCTGTCAATGCAGCGCCGGCACCTGACTCAGCTGGCGCAGGCGGGCGCTGAGCAGGATGTGCTGGCCCGGGTCGTCGCACAGCAATAGCGCGTGCTGTACATCGAAGCGCTCGGCCTGCGGGCATTCCAGGCGCTGATAGAGTTCGGCGCGCGCCAGGTGGTCGGCGAGTGCCGGCGTTCCCAGTTGCATCACCCGGTCGGCGTCTTTCAGCGCCGCCAGATAGTCTTCGTTGAGCAGGTGCAACTGGCGCAGGTTGCGCGACAGGCGTTGCAGCATGCCGCGCGCGTCGCTGCTTTGCAGGTGCCCGGCGTTGAGCTCGGCGGCGGCGCCCTGATGGCGTATCAGCAGCTCGCGGCAATCGCGGGTATACAGGCGGCGCCCGCCGCAAGGGTCGAGCAGATGGTCGGCGCCCGGTACGCGCAGCAGAAAATGGCCGGGGAAGTTCACCCCCTGTAGCGGGATCGCCAAGCGCCGCGCCAGTTCCAAGGCGAGCAACGCCAGCGATAACGGCTGCCCGCGGCGCCGCGCCAACACCCGATGCAGCAGCGCGACCTCGGGGCGCAGCGGCATTTCGTCTTCCTGATGAAAATCCAACTCATTGAGCCGGCGCAGCAGCGCCTGCGCCAACTCGGTCGCCGGCAAGTCGGGGAGGCCGGCATTGACCTGCTGCTGCAACGAGTTGAGCTCGCACAGTGCATCGGCCACTTGCAGTTGCGGGTCGTGTTCGGCGGCAATCCATAACGCCGCCTCGAACATTGCGGGCGGCTCACGGTCAAGACAGGCAAGGCAGGTTTGGCGCGGGCTCATGGTCACCTCCGGTCATGCTGTGTTTTTAGCCGGCTACCGGCGTGGCGTCCAGCGTTGCGTGAAAACCGGGCACATCGGGCTTGCCGCGATGAGCTTATCCGCCGCCCGCGCCGTTATGCCGCCCGGCGCCGCACGCTGCGGAGCTTATGCCGGCTTGACCGAGCAGTGCCCGGCATGCCGCCTATACTGCGGTTAGTAACCGCAGAAGCCGCAACGACAGCACAGGAGCCGCCCTATGTTCAGCGCAATGGAGGCCGCCAGGCTCGAAGCATTGCACCTGACCCAGGACCCGGTCTCGGGCCTCAAGGCCGTGATCGCCATCCACAACACCCGACTCGGCCCCGCCCTCGGCGGTTGCCGTTATCTCATCTACCCGGACGAACAAAGCGCGATTCACGACGCCATCCGCCTGGCCCGGGGCATGAGCTACAAAGCCGCGCTGGCGGGTATCGAGCACGGCGGCGGCAAGGCGGTGATCATTCGCCCGCCGCACCTGGATAACCGCGGCGCCCTGTTCGAAGCCTTCGGCCGTTTTATCGAAACACTCAATGGTCGCTACATCACCGCAGTGGACAGCGGCACCTCGAACGCCGACATGGATTGCATCGCCCAACACACCCAGCACGTCACCAGCACCACCAGCGAAGGCGATCCCTCGCCGCACACCGCCATGGGCGTATTCGCCGGGATTCGCGCGACCGCCCTGGCGCGCCTCGGCAGCGATGACCTGCGCGGCTTGCGCGTGGCGATCCAGGGCCTCGGGCATGTCGGCTATGCCCTCGCCGAGCAGTTGCACGCGGTCGGCGCCGAGCTATTGGTCAGCGATCTGGACGACGGTCGGGTGCAACTGGCCGTCGAACAACTGGGTGCCCAGGCGGTGGCCAGCGATGCCTTGCTCGCCAGCCCCTGCGACATACTCGCGCCCTGCGGTTTGGGCGGTGTGCTGAACGCTGAACGCGTCATGCAACTGCGTTGTTCAGCGGTCGCCGGCGCCGCCAACAATCAACTGGCGAGTGCCGATGTCGCCGACACCTTGCAGGCACGCGGCATCCTCTATGCGCCGGACTACATCATCAACTCCGGCGGGTTGATCTACGTCGCCCTGCGCCATCGTGGCGAAAACCTCGCCGCGATCACCGCGCACCTGGCGAAAATCAGCCAACGCCTGAGTGAAGTCTATGCCCACGCCCAGGCCGACAAGCGTTCCCCCGCGCGGGTCGCCGACGCCCTGGCCGAGCGCTTGTTGTACGACCGCTGAGCGCAGCTGCCGACCCGCAGCGCGCTGTAATACCCGGGCCACAAGCCCGGGCAGAAGTAGACATTCACAAGATGTCGAGGAGTGCCCTCATGCCGGATACCCTGAAACTGCCGTTCACCCGTTATCTCAACACCAATGGCCAGCCGGTCGCCGCGCTGCCCGCCTGGGTCGACGACCCCGCACTGCTGGTGCGCCTGTACCGGCAGATGGTGCTGACCCGCCTGTTCGACCAGAAGGCCGTGGCCCTGCAGCGCACCGGGCGCATCGGCACCTATGCGCCGACCCTCGGCCAGGAGGCCATAGGCGTCGCGCTCGGCAGCCTGATGCGCAGCGAAGACGTGCTGGTGCCCTATTACCGCGACACCGCCGTGCAATTGATGCGCGGGGTGAAGATGGAAGAAATCCTCCTGTATTGGGGCGGCGACGAGCGCGGCAGCGCCTATGTCGACCCGGCCTCGGCTCAGGACTTTCCCATGTGCGTACCCATCGCTACCCAGGCTCTGCATGCCTGCGGTGTAGCCAGCGCGTTCAAGATTCGCGGTGAACATCGGGTTGCGGTGACCACCTGCGGCGATGGCGCCACCAGCAAGGGCGATTTTCTCGAAGCGTTGAACGTCGCCGGCGCCTGGCAGCTGCCGGTGGTGTTCGTGGTCAATAACAACCAATGGGCGATCTCGGTACCGCGGCGCATTCAGTGCGGTGCGCCGACCCTGGCACAAAAGGCCATAGGCGCGGGCTTCGCTGGCGAGCAGGTGGACGGCAACGACATGCTCGCACTGTACGAGCGCATGCAGGTCGCCCTGGACCGCGCCCGCCACGGCAAAGGCCCGGTATTGCTGGAATGCCTCAGCTACCGCCTGGGTGACCACACCACCGCCGACGACGCCACCCGTTACCGCGGCGCCGAGGAGGTGAAACAGGCCTGGCTGGAAGAGCCGATCAAGCGCCTGCAGGGCTTTCTCGCCAACCAGGGCATCTGGGACGAGCGCCGCGAACAGGCGCTGATCGCCGACTGTCAGGCCGAGGTGCAAAGCGCGGTGGAGGTCTTCGACAACGCCGGCAACCAGCCCGCCGAATCGGTGCTCGATTACGTCTATGCCAAGTGGCCGGCGGCCCTCGCCGAGCAGCGCGAAATGCTCCTGGAGCGAGTCGCGCGCCAGGCACAGGAGTCCAGCCATGAGTGAAGCCAAACTGAGCATGCTGGAAGCGATCAACCGGGCGTTGCACCGCGCCATGTCCGAGGACCAGAACGTGGTGGTGCTCGGCGAAGACGTCGGCGTCAACGGCGGAGTGTTCCGCGCCACCGCCGGCCTGCGCGAGAGCTTCGGCTTCAAGCGGGTGATCGATACGCCGCTGGCCGAAACCATGATTTCCGGCCTGGCCGTGGGCATGGCCGCGCAGGGACTGAAACCGGTGCTGGAGATCCAGTTCCTCGGCTTCGTCTACCCGGCCATGGACCATCTGGTATCCCACGCCGCGCGCATGCGCAACCGCACCCGCGGTCGCCTCAGCTGCCCGCTGGTGCTGCGCAGCCCGATGGGCGCCGGCATCCGCGCGCCGGAGCACCATAGCGAAAGCATCGAGGCGATGTTCGCCCATATTCCCGGCCTGCGCGTGCTGATCCCATCATCGCCGGCGCGGGCCTACGGCTTGCTGCTGGCGGCGATCGACGATCCCGACCCGGTGATCTTTCTCGAACCCACCCGCTTGTACCGGATGAATCCGCAGCCACTGGCCGACGACGGCAAACGCCTGCCGCTGGACAGTTGTTTCACCTTGCGCGAGGGCGGCGACCTGACGCTGATCAGTTGGGGCGCTAGCGTCCACGAAAGCCTGCTGGCCGCCGAGCAGTTGGCCGAGCGCGGCGTTGCGGTCGAGGTGATCGACGTGGCCTGCATCAAGCCGCTGGACCTCGACACTTTGGAAGCCTCAGTGCGCAAAACCGGGCGCTGCGTGATCGTGCATGAGGCGCCGAAAAGCTGCGGCGTCGGCGCGGAAATCGCCGCCAGCCTCTACGAACGCGCGCTGCTCGACCTGCAAGCGCCGATCCAGCGGGTCACCGCACCGGACATACCGCCGCCGCTGTATCGCCTGGAGTCGCTGTATATCCCCAGCGTCGCCGACATAGTCGCGGCCTGCGATGCGGTATTGAATTACGCATGAATACGCAGAGCGGCGGCCCTCCGTTGAAGGTAGCCCGGATGAAATCCGGGGGCGGTTGTGTACGCGCTGATGTCCCCGGATTGCATCCGGGCTACAGGAGCGGCTGATTTATCCGTGAACCGGGAAAACGCCGCACCCGTAGGAGCGGCCTTGGCCGCGATTGCCGGCTGAGCATCATTGCGGCTTGAAAGAACGATGGAACTAGGAGCACCCATGAAATATTTCAAACTGCCCGACCTCGGCGAAGGCCTGCAAGAAGCGGAAATCGTCGAGTGGCACGTCAAAGTCGGCGATACGGTCAAGGTCGACCAACTGCTGGTATCGGTGGAAACCGCCAAGGCCATCGTCGACATTCCCGCGCCCTACGACGGCGTGGTGGTGAAAACTTTCGGCGCCGAGGGGGACATCCTGCATGTCGGCGAGCCGCTTTTGGCCTACGAAGGCGAGGCCGATTCTGGCACCGTGGTCGGTCGCCTGGAGGGTGGCGGCGATGTCCAGACAGACAGCTTCTGCATCGGCGCCGCGCCTTCGACCCGCGAGCACCTGGCGCCGCGCGCAACCCCGGCGGTGCGCCAACTGGCCCGGCAACTGGGCGTCGACCTGAGCAACCTGGCCGGTTCCGGCAGCGACGGCCTGATCACCCGCGGCGATGTCGAAGCCGCGACCCAGAACGCCCGGGATAAATTCGGTGGCGAGAAGGTGCGCGGTGTGCGGCGCAGCATGGCGATCAATATGGCGCGCTCGCATGCCGAGGTGGTGCCGGTGTTTATCGTTGGCGACGCCGACCTGCATCGCTGGCCGCAGGCGCGCGATCCGCTGGTGAGAATCGCCCAGGCCATTGCCGCCGCCTGCCAGGTCGAGCCGCTGCTCAACAGCTGGTTCGACGGCAAGTCGTTGTCGCTAAAACAGCACCAGCAACTGGACCTGGGCATCGCCGTCGATACCGTGGACGGCCTGTTCGTGCCGGTGTTGCGCAACGTCGGCGCACGCAGTGCCGAGGACTTGAAAGCCGGGGTGGCGAGCCTGCGTGCGGACGTCAAGGCGCGTTCGATTCCGCCCCAGGAAATGATGGGCGCGACCATCACCCTGTCGAACTTCGGCACCCTGTTCGGCCGCTACGCCAACCCCATCGTGATCCCGCCGCAGGTGGCGATCATCGGCGCCGGTGGCATCCGCGACGAACCGGTGGCGGTTGACGGCAAGGTGGTGGTGCACCCGATCCTGCCGCTGTCGCTGACCTTCGACCACCGCGCGGTTACCGGCGGCGAGGCCGCACGTTTTCTCAAGGCCCTGGTGCAGGCGCTGGAGGCGCCGGAAGAGTGAGTCGGGACATCGCTACTTAGCGCAGCGCTATTCGAGAACGTGTAGGGGGCGTGGGGCCGCCTAGGCGCGCGCACCACCGCGGGCGACGAATCCCAGGTGCGCGCGGCGCACCCTACGGAATCTGAGCCAGCGCGGTGTTATTCGAGCGTCACATCCGCCCAGCGCAGCCGCTTGCGCCCGGGCATTTCGACCTTGGGCAGGCTGTGTTGGTCGAGCACCGCGGTTTCGTCCAGCAGACCGTTGAGGTGCAGGATATAAGCGGTAACGGCATACACCTGCTCGTTACTCAGGCTCTTCGGCGCATAGTGCGGCATGGCCCGGCGGATGTAATCGAAGATGCTGGTGGCGTACGGCCACTGACCGCCGACCGAGAGCAACAGCAGCGGGTGCTCGCTGATGCGCAGAATACGCAAGGGGTCGTCGAGGCTGAAAAAGCCGTCGCTGCCAACCAGACGCGCGGCCGGACCTTGCTTCCCGTTGGCGCTGTGGCAGCCGGCGCACTGGTTGGCATAGAGCTCGCCACCTTCGATCACGCTGCCTTGGCCCGGCGGCAAGTTGCGGCCATCGGGGAATACGCTGATGGCATAGCGCTCGATGGTCTGCTGCGATAGCGGTTGGCCTAAGCCGATCAGCGGCTGCGCCGTCGCACTGCCACTCAGCGCCAGCGCGAGTAGCAGCCAGAGCCTAGGCATAAACATTTTCCACCTCGCCGTCGCCGCTCACCCGCCAAGCCTGGATCGCGTTGTAATGGTTGAACGAGTGGGCGGCGTAGCGGCTGCGCCATTCGCTGCGGGTCGGCTGGATGTTGCCCAGCTCGTCGGTGGCGCGGCTGAGCAGGGTGGTGGCCGCGCCCGTCCATTGCCAGGGAATGCTGAAGCGGGTCAACGATTTGTCCAGCACCGGCGCCTGCAACTGCGCCAGCGCCCAGGTGCGACCGTTGTCGGCGGAGACCTCGACCTTGGCGATACGCCCCATGCAGGACCAGGCCAAGCCGGATATCTCGTAGAAGCCTTTGAGTTCGGGCAGCTGCTGCAACCCGCTGGGGTGGGTGATCACCGACTTGACCTCCATCGGGAAGCCGAACGCGAGAATATCGCCGTCGCTGAGAATGCGCGTGTAGAGCCCCGATTCATCCTTGCTGAACACCGGGCTGTCGCTGACCTCCAGGCGGTGCAGCCATTTGACGCTGACATTGCCTTCCCAGCCCGGCACGAACAGCCGCAGCGGATAGCCCTGGGAGGGACGCAAGCGCTCGCCGTTCTGATAGAAGGCGAGGATGGCGTCGTCCATCAACTTGCTCAGCGGCAGGCTGCGGCTGTGCGAGCCGCCATCGGCACCTTCGCAGATCACCCAGCGCGCCTCGGCTTTTACCCCGGCTTCGCGCAGCAGATAGGACAGCGGTACGCCGGTCCATTCCGAGCCTGATACCTGGCCGAACAGCTCCTGGCAGCCGGCATTCCGAGCCGCGGGCGAGATGGCGTTGGCGGCGGTGTTGCCCGCGCATTCGAGAAACTGGATGCGCGAGACCATCGGGTAACGCATCAAACGCTCCAGGTCGAACTTCAGCGGACGTTCGACCAGACCATGAATCAGCAGCTGATGGCGCTCGGGGTCGATTGCCGGAATGCCGTTGTGATGCACCGCGTAGTGCAACCCACTGGGGGTGATGATGCCGCGCTGGTGCTGCAACGGCGAATGCCAGACGCTGAAACCAGCGGTCTGCGCAGTGTTCGGCTGGAGTTGGCGCAACACCTCACGCTCATGCGGCGAGGGGCTACCGTACTCGGCGTCGGCACCGCCCAGGCTGGTCATCCAGGCGGGCATCGGCGGCTCGCTTGCGGCCAGCACCCGGCCTGCCGGTGACAAACCCAGGGCGGTGGCCAGTGTCAGGCCGTAACCGCTTTTGAGAAAGGCGCGGCGGTCGAGCAGGCCGTTACCGGCGACGAAGCGTAAAGCGGACTTGTTCACGACAGTCTCCCGGACGGCGATTGCCGTCGCGTTTACTTAATGACGATATAACTAGATATCTAGTTATATCGTTGCATGCCCCTGGTCGCCTGTCTATCCTCCGCAGCATGGAAATCAATGAAGTCGCATCTTGCCTCGAGGCGCTGGGAAATCCCGTGCGTCTGCAGGTCTTTCGCACGCTGGTGCGCAGCGGCCCGGCCGGGCTTAATTTCGGCCAGCTGCAGGAACGCATCGGCATTCCCCGCTCGACCCTGGCCCATCACCTCAACAGCATGGTGCAGGCCGGCGTGCTCACGCAGCAGCGCGACGGCCGTGAAGTCTTCAGCCGGGTCGACTTCGCCCGTTTGCAGCAGGCGCTGAGTTTCGTAATGGGCGAGTGCTGCCAGGACGGCGGGTCAGCCTGACCTCGTAGGGTGCGCCCTGTGTTCAGCCGGTATACATGGGTAACGCCTGTCGGGAGACATGGGTAACGGGTT
>NZ_CAMPHI010000084.1 GCF_946885955.1 uncultured Pseudomonas sp. | reverse complement strand
GTCGTGACCAACCCGGAAGTTTCCTCGGTACGCGACTCCGACCGCATGCTCGGCCTGCTGGCGAGCAAATCGCGCCGCGCGGTGAAAGGCGAAGAGCCGATCAAGGAACACCTGCTGCTGACCCGCTACAACCCCGAGCGCGTGACCCGCGGCGAAATGCTCGGCGTGGAAGATGTCGAAGAAATCCTCGCCATCCGCCTGCTCGGCGTCATCCCGGAATCGCAAGCCGTGCTCAAAGCCTCGAACCAGGGCGTGCCGGTGATCCTCGACGACCAGAGCGACGCAGGGCAGGCGTACAGCGATGCCGTCGACCGTCTGCTCGGCAAGGAAGTGGCGCACCGCTTCCTCGACGTACAGAAGAAAGGACTCATGCAACGCCTGTTTGGAGGTCGTGAATGAATATTTTTGACTTCTTTCGCGAACGCAAGAAAGAAACCACTGCGTCCATTGCGAAAGAGCGTCTGCAGATCATCGTCGCCCACGAGCGCGGCCAGCGCAGCCAGCCGGACTACCTGCCGGCCCTGCAGCAGGAATTGGTCGAAGTGATCCGCAAGTACGTCAACATCGACTCGGACCAGGTCCAGGTCGCGTTGGAAAACCAGGGCAGCTGTTCCATTCTGGAACTCAACATCACCCTGCCGGATCGCTAAACACAGCTGTGTTTAGCAGCAGAGCCTGAACAGATGGCGGCCTTGAGGGCCGCCATTTTGTTGTTGGGCACAAATCCGTAGGAGCGGCCTTGGCCGCGAGCTTCTTGCATTAACGCCCAATCGTTCCGCTGATGCCCAATCGCGGCCAAGGCCGCTCCTACCCTTAACCGTAGACCGACTCAAGAATCCCCATGCCCCTCAGCCAAATCGAAATCCTCCACCAGGACGCCGCCCTGCTGGTGATCAACAAGCCCACCCTGCTGCTCTCGGTGCCCGGCCGCGCCGAGGACAACAGGGATTGCCTGGTCACCCGCCTGCAGGAAAACGGCTACCCGGAAGCGCGCATCGTCCATCGCCTGGATTGGGAAACCTCGGGGATCATCGTCCTGGCCCGCGACCCGGACAGCCACCGCGAACTGTCGCGGCAGTTCCACGACCGCGAAACCGAGAAAGCCTACACCGCGCTGTGCTGGGGCCAACCCGAGCAGGACAACGGCAGCATCGACCTGCCGCTACGCTACGACCCACCGACCAAGCCGCGCCATGTGGTCGACCACGAGCTGGGCAAACACGCCCTGACCCACTGGCGCATCCTCGAGCGCTGCGGCGATTACTGCCGGGTCGAGCTGACGCCGATCACCGGCCGCTCGCACCAATTGCGCGTGCATATGCTCTCCATCGGCCACCCGCTGCTCGGCGACGGTTTATATGCCCACGAACAAGCACTCGCCGCCTACCCGCGCCTGTGCCTGCACGCCAGCATGCTCGCCCTGACCCACCCGCAAAGCGGCGAACGCCTGCGCTTCGAGTGCCCGGCGCCGTTCTAAGCCGCGCTCACGGCATCGTAGGGCGGGTGCAACCCGCCAAGCCTTTGTAGCCCGGATGCAATCCGGGAACGATATCTGCTGCTAAACCGCCCCGGATTTCATCCGGGCTACAGGCCCTCCAATCGGCCCTGCCCACCGTCTATTCCCCATCGCTATAACCCATTCGATAACGTTCTTAAAGCCGCCCTTGAAGCCGCGCCTGGCCATCAACATATTTCTGGCAACGGCGCTTAAAGGCCCGTCCTTGAGCGCCGCAAACAACTTCCAGATCATCTCAGAGGAGGTTTGCGATGTACGAATCCCTATTCAGCTTCCCCGGTGGTTTGCTCGCCGAGTTCGAGCGCTTGCAGCGCGAATTGCAGCAAGAGTTCACCAGCCTTGGCCGCCCCGGCAGTATCCGCGCCCTGACCAGCGGCGCCTTTCCGGCACTCAATGTTGGCAGCACGCCGACCAGCATCGAGGTCTATGCATTCGCCCCGGGCGTCGATCCGGCCAGCCTCGATATCCAGATTGACCAAGGCCTGCTGTCGATCAGTGGAGAGCGCACCAGCGCCGAGCCGCAAGACGACAAGGACACCCTATCGATTTACGCCGACGAGCGGTTCAGCGGGCGCTTCAAGCGTACCGTCAACCTGTCCAAGGATATCGACCCGGACAAAGTCAATGCGCAGTACCGCAACGGCGTGCTGCATATCAGCGTGGCGCGCCAGGAATCGGCGCAGCCCAAGCGCATCACAATTCAATGAGATTGCTCCCAGGAGGAAATTGCCATGACCGACCAACAAGTCGCCAAACGCAACGAACGCCAGGAAGATATCCAGGCGCTACTGCCGCAAGTGGATGTGTACGAGAGCAAGGACGGCATCCTGCTGGTTGCCGACCTGCCCGGCGTGCCCAAGGACAAACTCGAACTGCGGGTCGACAACGACACCTTGCTGATCGAGGCCGATATCGCCCAGGACACCCCGGAGAACATGGAGGCGGCCTACGCCGAAGTGCGCCTGTCGCGCTATCGCCGCGCGTTCAGCCTGAGCAGCGAGCTGGACAGCAGCAAGATCGATGCGCAGCTGCGCGACGGTGTGCTCAGCCTGCGGATTCCCAAACACCCACATGCGCAACCGCGGCGGATCGAAGTCAAAGTCGCCTGAACCGTTGAGCGGTCGTGCCGCTTTAGCGTGCATGACCGCTCCAGCCGGAGATCACCGCTATGGAAAAACTCAATGAACTGAAACAGGGGCTGGAGGATACCTGGCACTCGCTCAGCGAAGGCTGGCGCCAACTGCGCGAGCGCACCAGCGGCACCCTGACCCGCTTTACCCCGACCAATGAAAAGGCCCCGGAGCAGGCCCCCGCGTCCGCCGACTTCCCCTCGACGAATTGGGCGCTGCTGGCCGGCGACGTGTTCGAGGACGACGACAAGTTCATCGTGCGCCTCGAAGTACCCGGCCTGGACAAGAGCCAGCTCGATATCGAAGTGCGCAACGACATGCTGATCGTGCGCGGCGAAAAGCGCTCCGAACAGGAAACCAGTAGCGGCCAATACCGGGTGCGCCAGTGCGCCTTCGGCAGCTTTCACCGCAGCATTCCGCTGCCACTGCCAGTGCTCGCCGAAAAGTCCTCGGCCAGCTACCGCAACGGCGTATTGCGCATCGAACTGCCGAAAGCCGAACACACCAGCGGCCGGCGTATCGAAGTGCACGGCGAATAAAGGCGGATGCCGTTCCAGCCCGGCTGCAATCCGGCGTCGGTGATGGCCATAAACCGATTCCCGGATTGCGCTGGCGCGTACCCGAGCCACCGCATCGTAGGTTGGCGTTAGCGGCGATTGGCACGGTTCAAGGAGCAACATCGCCATCGACCGCCGCGTAACCCAACAATGGCCCCCAGCTCCGCAGAGATGCCCCGTCGGTCACCGAACCCTCGCAGCGAGCTTCGTGTTCTCCAGGGCAGCCCTGTTAGCCGCATTCGCCGCGGGGTCGCCCCTCCGACAAATACCGGCTGCAACAGGAGGCACCGTTGGTACCCATGAGATCGACTCCCGGATCGCGCTGGCGCTTATACGGGCTACGAATCGTAGACGGGTTACGCTTGCTTGCGCGGCCAGATCAGGGTGAAGCAGGCGCCGCCGAGGCTTTCGCTGCGGCCGATCTGTGCGCGGCCGGCATGCCAATAGATGATTCGCCGCACGATCGACAGGCCCAGGCCGTGGCCGCCGGAGGCGCGGGTGCGACTGTCGTCAAGGCGCAGAAAGGGGGTGAAGATATGCTCCCAGGAGGCCTCCGGTACGCCCGGCCCGTCATCTTCGACATCGATACGACAGCGTTGCTGGCCAATCCGATAGCTGACCCGCACTCGCCCCTCGGCATGGCGCATGGCATTGCTCACCAGGTTCTGCACCGCGCGGTGCAAGTAACGCGGCTCGGCTTCGACACAGGCCCCGCCGCCGTCGCGGGCATCCAGCGAGGGTCCGTGCTCGACCCGCACGTTGGCGCGCAGCGGTGCCAACTCGCCGATCACCTGATCGATCAGGGCGGCCAGGTCGACCTGCTGGAAATTCAATGCCGGCGCGCCCTGCTCCAGCCGCGCGTAGGTCAGCATCTCGTCGACCAGCTTGTCGAGGTCCTGGATGTCGCTGTCCATGCCGTCCATATACTTGCGCCGCGCCGTCTCGTTGTCGGCATCGCCGATCATTTCCAGGCCAAAACGCAGGCGCGCCACCGGCGTGCGCAATTCGTGGGACACCGCACGGACCATCTCACGCTGGATATTCAACGATCGTTGCAGGTGCTCGGCCATGGCATTGAAGGCCGCGGCCAGGCGCCCCACCGAGTCGCTGCCGCGGGTCGGCACGCGGGCATCCAGGCGTCCACTGGCGATCAACGACGCGGCCGCCTCCAGACCGCGCAAACGCTGCTCCAGCGGGCGCACCAGCAGATAAACCATCAGGCCAATCAGGCTCAGGCCGAGCGCGCCGATCAGCACCAGCAATTGCGGCGGGTAGGGATTCATCTGATACAGCGGGCCGATCTCCAGCACCCAGGGCGTACCGACGATGCCGGCGAACACGTGGATGCTGTCGCCGCCCTTGCCCAGCGCCATCACCGTGTCCCCTTCGTCGACGCGGCGGCGCTGGTCGTCGTCCAGCTCCGCCTGCTCGAGGCTGACCAGACGCAGGTCGAAACCGAATTGCTTGGCCTTGCTGAGCTCGGCAAGGTGGCGCGGCTGGTCGGCCACGGGATAGCGAATCAGCTCGTCGATCAGCAGGTACACGGTGGCACGCGCCAATTGCTCACTGATCTGTTGCACCTCGCCTGTGAGCAATAACTGTCGTTGCTTGCCGATCAGGCTGTAAATGGTCGCCGCGTGCGGGCCGGTCTGCTTCACCAGCACCTGGCCGCGCTGCACGCGGTTGCGCGCCACGCTGTCGAGGTCGACATCAGACAACGCCTGGATGCTCAGGGGAATGCCCAGCAAGCGCGACCACAACACCAGCGAACGGCGCCGTTCCAGCTCGCTCATCGGCCTGAGGTTATCGGCCATCAGGCGAAAGGTGCCGCGCGCCAGACGCTCGCGGTACTGCTCCGAACGCACCTCGTTGGCCAGGTGCAGTGTCGCCACGCCCAGCAGCGCGACCAGCACCAGCACGCTGAGCATGCCGCCGTAGATGCGTAAAAAGATGGAATTCATGAGAGGGCTTCGGCCGCCTCGGCAACGAATAGATAGCCCTTGCTGCGCACGGTCTTGATCAAGCGCGGGTGCACCGGGTCGTCGCCGATCTTCGGGCGAATCCTCGAAATCCTCACATCGATGGACCTGTCCTGGCCGTCGTATTCGATACCGCGCAAGGCATTGAAGATTTCCTCGCGCGAGAGAATCCGCCCGGCGTTGGCGGCCAGCAGCCAGAGCAGGTCGAATTCGGCGCTGGTCAACTCGATCGCCTGCTCGCCCAGCCAGGCCTCGCGCATAGCGCTGTCGATGATCAGGCGGCCGAACTGCAAACGCCGCCGCTCGCTCGCCGTCTCGTCCGCATTGCCCTCATGCCGCCGCAGCAAGGCGCGGATACGCGCCAGCAGCACCCGCGGGCGCACCGGCTTGCAGACGTAATCGTCGGCCCCCATTTCCAGCCCGAGCACCTGGTCCATGTCATCGGTGCGCGCGGTGAGCATCAGCACCGGGCCGTCGTACTGGCCGCGAATCTTGCGGCAGATCGACAGGCCGTCCTCGCCCGGCAGCATCAGATCGAGGATCACCAGGTCCGGCTGCTCCTGCAGAATGCGCGCGGCCGCCCGCGCGCCATCGGCTTCGATGCTGACGACCAAGCCGTTGCCCTGCAGATAATCGCGGGTCAATTCGGCCAGACGCTGGTCGTCTTCGACGATCAGGATGTGCCAGGACTCTTGTTCCACTGCTGCCTCCATAGATAGATCAACCAAGGCTAAAGCGGCTGGCATTGTAGCAACGCGCCAGCCGCTCGCGGCGGCGGAATGCAGCCAATCGCCGCGCCGCCGCGCACCGGCACAGAGCGGGCCAATAATCAAGAAAAAATCCTACATCTTGTGTTTATGCGATGGCCTTCGAATTCGCCGCCGCGCAATGAAAAAAACCTCGCTCAGCACGACGAACGGTAGTCAGGGGAAAACCCCAGCTATCACGCGGGCTAGCGAAAGTTACCCCAAAGTAACCCACAGATTTATCCACAGGATTTTAAATTCTCGCAGCTTGCCATCACCCGACGACCGCACTATCTTGTATCCCCATCGCGCAAAACCCCTACATGTTGGGGTTTTGCCTAAAGAACGACACAAGCACATTTGCACCTAAAAGGTCCAGACCGAGAATAAAAACAGTGCAGGTGAATGCTTCGGTGGCTGCAGCCGCAGCAACAACACCGACCGTCCTCCCGCATCACGTAATACGCATAGTGGGAATGGATAACAGTGCAGAGCCCTGCACGCGAACCACAACACAGACACAACATATAGTGTGTCGGGAAAGTCCCGACACCAGACTTAAAGCCAGGAAGGCGCTATAGCAGGCCATTGAAGAATTTTTTCAACGATCTGCCAGTCATACCTTCCCTGCCCAGAATGCAAGTCCCATGCGCCCGGCCCTGCCGAGCGCATGGCGTTGTAGAAGGGAATGAACGGCAGGTACGCCGCAGCATCAAAACTGCATAGCGTCTAAACGAATTGAACAATATGGAGACTTTCATGCACACCGACACGACTCGCGAGAACCCGCAGGCCCAAGCGCCGCAGGCCACCGATGCCAGCCAGGACCTGAACGCCACCGCGCCAGGCCAACTGCGTGTGATCAAACGTAACGGCACCGTGGTGCCGTACACCGACGACAAGATCACCGTCGCCATCACCAAGGCCTTTCTCGCAGTAGAAGGCGGCACCGCCGCCGCCTCGTCGCGTATCCATGACACCGTCGCCCGCCTGACCGAGCAGGTCACCGCCACCTTCAAGCGTCGCATGCCCTCCGGCGGCACCATCCATATCGAAGAAATCCAGGACCAGGTCGAACTGGCCCTGATGCGTTCCGGCGAACAGAAAGTCGCCCGCGACTACGTGATCTACCGCGAATCGCGCAGCCAGGAGCGTAAGCGCGGCGCCGTCGATATTGCCGAGCCGCACCCGAGCATTCGCGTCACCCACGCCGACGGCACCGTCGCGCCGCTGGACATGGGCCGTCTCAACACCATCATCAGCGAAGCCTGCGAAGGCCTGGCCGAGATCGACGGCGAGCTGATCCAGAAAGACACCCTGAAGAACCTCTACGACGGCGTCGCCCAGAGCGATGTCAGCACTGCCCTGGTGATGACCGCGCGCACCCTGGTCGAGCGCGAGCCGAACTACAGCTACGTCACCGCACGCCTGCTGATGGACAACATCCGCGCCGAAGGCCTGGGCTTCCTCGGCGTCGCCACCAGCGCCACCCACCACGAGATGGCCGAGCTGTACGCCAAAGCGCTGCCGGCCTACATCGAGAAAGGCGTCGAGTTCGAACTGCTCAACCCGGTACTGAAAACCTTCGACCTGGAAAAACTCGGCCGCGCGATCGATCACGAACGCGACCAGCAGTTCACCTACCTCGGCCTGCAGACCCTCTACGACCGTTACTTCATCCACAAGGACGGCATCCGCTTCGAACTGCCGCAAGTGTTCTTCATGCGCGTGGCCATGGGCCTGGCGATCGAAGAAAAGCAGAAAGAAGACCGCGCCATCGAGTTCTACAACCTGTTGTCGTCCTTCGACTACATGGCCTCGACCCCGACCCTGTTCAACGCCGGCACCCTGCGCCCGCAGCTCTCCAGCTGCTACCTGACCACAGTGCCGGACGACCTCGGCGGCATCTACGACGCCATCCGCGACAATGCCCTGCTGTCGAAATTCGCCGGCGGCCTGGGCAACGACTGGACCCCGGTACGCGCCCTGGGCGCCTACATCAAAGGCACCAACGGCAAATCCCAGGGCGTCGTGCCCTTCCTCAAGGTGGTCAACGACACCGCTGTAGCGGTTAACCAGGGCGGCAAGCGCAAGGGCGCAGTCTGCGCCTACCTGGAAACCTGGCACATGGACATCGAAGAGTTCATCGAGCTGCGCAAGAACACCGGCGACGACCGCCGCCGCACCCACGACATGAACACCGCGAACTGGATTCCCGACCTGTTCATGAAGCGCGTGTTCGACGACGGCAAGTGGACCCTGTTCAGCCCGAGCGAAGTACCGGACCTGCACGACCTCACCGGCAAGGCCTTCGAGGAGCGCTACGAGTACTACGAAGCCCTGTGCGAATACGGCAAAATCAAGCTGTTCAAGACCGTCCAGGCCAAAGACCTGTGGCGCAAAATGCTCAGCATGCTGTTCGAAACCGGCCACCCATGGCTGACCTTCAAGGACCCGTGCAACCTGCGCAGCCCGCAGCAGCA
>NZ_CAMPHI010000083.1 GCF_946885955.1 uncultured Pseudomonas sp. | reverse complement strand
CGCTGGAGCGTGGGAACGATCAGTGGTTGCGGGGCGATGGTGGGTTAAGCGGTGCGGAGAACCAGGTCGATCGTTCCCGCGCTCCGCGTGGGAATGCAGCTGGCGACGCTCCGCGTCGCAGGGACGCAGAGTGTCCCGGGATGGGTTACCACGCTGGAGCGCGGGAACGATCAGTGCGTGCCGCTAACCCGCCCTAGGGTTTGCGTCCGCCCTTGCTCGGTTTGCCGCCAAAGCTCGGCACCTTGCGCACGGCCTTGGCCGCTGGCATGGCCGGCTCGTCGCTTTCCATCCAGCGCCCCAGGCTGCCGCCTTTGCCGCCGCCGACCACTTTCGGTTTTTTGGCTTTCTTCGGCTTTTTCACCACCTGGCCGCCGGGCAGGGTCTGCGGTACGCGGTGGTCGGGGATGAAGTCCGGCTCATCGATACGCTGCAGCACCTGCTGGGTCAGGGTTTCGATAGCCGAGAGCAATTGCACCTCGTCGGCGCAGACCAGCGACACCGCCTGCCCAGTTGCGCCGGCACGGCCGGTACGGCCGATGCGGTGCACGTAGTCTTCGGCGACTATTGGCAGGTCGAAGTTGACCACCAACGGCATATCATCGATGTCCAGACCGCGGGCCGCCACGTCGGTGGCCACCAGCACCTTGACCTCGCCATCCTTGAACCGCTGCAGGGCACGCAGGCGGGTGGCCTGGGGCTTGTCGCCGTGGATCGCGTCGGCGCTGATGCCGTGGCGCTGCAATTCGCCTTCCAGCTCGTCGACGCCCTTGCGGGTCTTGACGAACACCAGGGCCTGGCTCCAGCGCTTGCTCTGATACAGGTGCAGGAACAGTTCACTCTTGCGCTTCTTGTCCACCGGGATCAGCCACTGCTTGACCGACTTGGCCGCGGCGTTGCGCGGGCTGACCGAGATACTCAGCGGGTCGTGCAGCATCTCGCCCGCCATGGTGCGGATGGCCTCGGAAAAGGTCGCGGAGAACAGCAGGGTCTGGCGCTTTTTCGGCAGCGCAGCGAATACGTCCTGCAGCTCGCGGGCGAAACCCAGGTCGAGCATGCGGTCGGCTTCATCCAGCACCAGCACCTGCAGCTGATTGAACTTGACCGCGTTCTGCCGATACAGATCGAGCAAGCGCCCAGGGGTGGCGACCAGCACGTCGAGGCCCTTGCGCAGCTTCATCATCTGCGGGTTGATGCTGACCCCGCCGTATACCGCGTAACTGCGCAGCGGCAGGTTTTGCCCGTAGGTCAGAAAGCTCTGCTGCACCTGCTCGGCCAACTCGCGAGTCGGCACCAGCACCAGGGCGCGCACCGAGTTGCTGGCAACCGTCGGGCCTTCCATCATCAGCCGTTGCAACAGCGGTAGGGCGAAGCCGGCGGTCTTGCCGGTGCCGGTCTGCGCCGCGGCCATCAGGTCTTGGCCCTTGAGGATCGGCGGGATGGCCTGGGCCTGGACCGCGGTTGGCGTGCGGTAATCGAGGCCATCCAGGGTGCGCAGCAGAGGGTCGATCAAACCGAGGGAAGCGAAGGTCATAGCGGTAACCACGGGAAACGAAGTGAAATGGCGCGCAGTTTACCCTGACCGGCGCCGACCATCCTGTTTCTGTTGCTACAACGCCCCTCGCCTGGTCAAGCCCGAGAAAGACCCGCCACGTCGAATGACGGACGCTGCGGCCACTGCGCTTGGCTTATCCGCCGCGCGCGCGTTAGGGTGGCGTTCTTTTTACCACTGAAACGGAAATCGACGACTCATGCAGATGCAGACCACCACCGGATATGGCTTTCGCCTGCGAATAGCCGCCTTGATCGCCATGGCAGCGCTACTCAGCGGCTGCGGCATCAACAACATTCCGACCTACGACGAGCAGGTCAAAGCCGCCTGGGCCCAGGTGGAGAACCAATACCAGCGGCGCGCCGACCTGACCCCCAACCTGGTTGAAACCGTCAAGGGCTTCGCCAAACAGGAGCAGGACACCCTGGTCGCGGTGGTCGAGGCACGGGCCAAGGCCACCTCGATTCAGGTAGACGCCAGCACCCTCAACCAGCCGGAAAAAATGCGCCAGTTCGAACAGGCCCAACAGCAGTTGAGTGGCGCCCTGAGCCGCTTGATGGTGGTGTCCGAGCGCTACCCGGAGCTGAAATCCAACCAGAACTTCCTCGCCCTGCAATCCCAGCTGGAGGGTACGGAGAACCGCATCGCGGTGGCCCGGCGCGACTTCATCACCGCGGTCGAGCGCTACAACACCGAGCTGCGCACTTTCCCCGGGCGCCTCTGGCATAGCCTGATGTACAGCGATATGCAGCCACGCGCGAACTTCGAAGCAACCACCCCGGCGGCGGACAAAGCCCCGGAAGTGAAATTCTGATGGCAGCCATGCTGCGCGTGCCGCTGCTCCTGCTGTTGTGCGCCACGGCCTGGCTGGCCCAGGCGCAACCGCAGTTCCCCGCACTGAGCGGGCGGGTGGTGGACCAGGCCGGGATGCTCGACGCACAAACCGAAGCGCGCCTGACGCAACAGCTCGCGGCCCACGAAAAAGCCAGCGGCGAGCAACTGGTGGTGGTCACCCTGGCGAACCTGCAAGGCATGCCGATCGAGGATTACGGCTACCAACTGGGGCGCCACTGGGGCATCGGCGAGAAAGGCAAGGACAACGGCGCCCTGCTGCTGGTGGCACGCGACGAGCGCAAGCTGCGTATCGAGGTCGGTTACGGCCTCGAGGGTCGCCTGACCGATGCGCAGGCCTCGGTGATCATCAATCAGGTGATCACCCCGGCGTTCAAGCGCGGCGATTACACCCAGGGCATCAGCGATGGGGTAGCGGCGATTCTGCAGGTGCTCGGCGGCGAGCCGATGGCGGTCGTCGAGCGCTCGAATGGCGGCAAAAGCGACCAACCGCCGGCACTGCTGTTTTTCATTCTGTTCGTGATCATCGTCAGCCTGCTCGGCGGCGGACGTGGCGGCCGCGGACGCCGTGGCGCACTGGCGGGCGGCCTGCTCGGCGGCAGCATTGGCCGCGGCGGCTTTGGTGGCGGTGGTGGAGGCGGCGGCTTTAGCGGTGGTGGCGGCGGCTTCGGTGGCGGCGGCGCATCCGGCGGCTGGTAATCAATTCGACGAGTACAAGACCTAATGGCTTTATTGAGTGAAGACGAACAGCGGCAGGTCGCCGAGGCGATCAGCGCGGTCGAGCGCGAAACCGACGCTGAGCTGGTGACGGTGCTGGCGGCGAGGGCCGACGATTACACCTATATCCCACTGCTCTGGGCCAGCGTGCTGGCCTTGCTGGTACCGGGCGCACTGAACTATTTCTATGCCTGGCTCAGCGCCCAGGAACTGCTGCTGGTGCAGTGGCTAAGCTTTGCCGGCTTGAGCCTGCTGCTACGCATCCCGGCCCTGACGACCCGCCTGATACCCCGCCGCGTGCGCCATTGGCGCGCGGCCAATCTGGCGCGTCGGCAGTTTCTCGAACACAACCTGCACCACACCGCAGGCGCCACCGGCATGCTGATCTTCGTTTCGGAGGCCGAGCATTATGTGGAGATTCTGGTGGACCGCGGCATCGCCGCCCAACTCCCCGACGCTACCTGGCAAGCCATAGTCGCCGACTTTACCCAGCGGGTGAAACAGGGCCAGACCCTGCAGGGCTTCCTCGGCTGCATTGAGGCCTGCGGTGTCCAGCTCAAGCAGCACGTGCCGGCGACCCACGAACGCAATGAGCTGCCCAACCATCTGGTGATTTTGTCCTGAAAGGCGGAGCGAACACGCATCGCTCTGGTAGCCGGGATGTAATCCGGGGGGAATGTACAGCCGCACAGATCGTTCCCGGATTGCATCCGGCTACGGGACTGAGGGGCGTTCAGCCTGCAAACTCGTAGGGCGGACATGCCGAAGGCTTGTCCGCCATCTCGGTTGCCAACGGTGGACAAGGCTTCGCCATGTCCACCCTACAAAAGCGATGCCTGGTAGCCCGCACGGGTTGCGGCGCCCTGTAGAAGCGGCCTTGGCCGCGATTGCGGTCACTCAAGACCAGCTAAAGCCCACGCACCCGCTGTAGCGCTTGTTCCATCTTGGCCGCGGGGACTTTCTGCAGACTGCACAGCAGCGCGTGGGAGACCTCGCCGATGCCGTGGCGTTCGCGCAATAGCTCGGCCATAAAGCAGGTCAGGTTGGCCGCCATTTCCGCATCGGCCAGCGCCCGGTGGGCCTGGCCGGTGTCCGGCAGGCGGGCCCAGCGGTTGAGGATGCCGAGCTTGTGGTTCGGTGCCTGCGGCAACAGGCGCCGCGCCAGCAGCAAGGAACAGGCGAACGGCTGTGCACGACGACGGCCGATCAGCGCCAGCTCGGCGTCCCAGAACTTCTGATCGAAGCTGGCGTTATGCGCCAACAGCGGCCGCTCGCCGACGAAATCCGCGACTTCCGCCATCACCTGGGCCGCTGGCGGCGCACTGCGCAGCATGGCATTGCTGATGCCGGTGAGCTGTTCGATAAAGGGCGGCACCCGGGCACCGCTGTTCATCAGGCTCTGGTAGCGCGCGACTATCTGCCCGCCCTCGACTATGACCACGCCGATCTCGGTGGCGCGGGCCTGTTGCGCCGGCGACATACCGGTGGTTTCGAAATCCAGTACGGCGATCGAATCGCTGGGCATCGTTCAGTTTCTCAATGATCAGTTTTTCAACATCAGTTTTTCAACAACAGCGCGCCGTCGATCGGCACGTAGCGGCTGGCGGCGCGCACCAGCGATTGCGCGGTCAGCCCCGGCACGCCATAGGCCACCGCCTCGACACCGTGGCTGCCGCGGATTTTCTCCAGCAACAGGTCGAAGTCGCCATCCCCGGAGGCCAGCACCACCTCGTCGACCCGCGGCGCGGCATCCATGATGTCGATGGTGATACCGACATCCCAGTCGCCCTTGGCCGAGCCATCGCTGCGCTGGATAAAGGGCTTGAGCTTCACGGTAAAACCGAGGTTGCGCAGGATCTGCTGGAACTGCTGCTGTTTCTGGTCGCCACGGTCGATGGCATAGGCATAGGCCTCGACAATCTGCCCGTGCTGGCCGACGTCGGCCCACAGGGCGGCGTAATTGAAATGGCAACCATAGGCCTGGCGCACCGTGTAATAGAGGTTTTGTACATCGGCGAACAGGGCGATCTTCTTCAACGGTGATCCTCGGCGGCTGGAGACGGAAAGCGCGGGCGATGCGCAGCGGCCTGCTAACAGGCCGTTGAGAAACGTAGGCGAGGCAGGCAAGACAAGGCAAAAATAGGCGAGGAAGCGGAGTTTACTGCTGTAAATGAGCATTCCGAGCCTGTTTTTAACGCAGTATTGCCAACGCAGGTAGTTTTTCAGCGGCCTGCTAAAGTGGGCCGCCAGTATGCCAGCCAATAGCCAAGGACTGTCGATATGTCGCCCGCACTGCTGATCATCGATATGCAACAAGGCATCCAGCGTCTCGATCGCCCACGCAACAACCCCGAGGCGGAGAAGCGGATCGCCGACCTGCTCGAGCGCTGGCGCCAGGCCGACTGGCCGTTGGCACATATCCGCCATATCTCCCGCGAACCGGACTCGGTGTTCACCCCAGGACAGGACGGTGCGCTGTTCCAGGCGGAACTGGCGCCGCTGCCGAGCGAGCCGGTACTCGAGAAGAATGTCACCGACGCCTTCACCCACAGCAACCTGGAGCGCTGGCTGCATGTGCGCGGCATTCGCGCCCTGGTGATCGTCGGCGTGGCCAGCGAAAACTCGGTCGAAGCCACGGCCCGCAGCGCCAGCAACCTGGGCTTCACCACCCGGGTGGTGGCCGACGCCTGCTACACCTTCGGCAAAATCGATTATGCGGGCCGCCCGCGCAGCGCCGAGGAAGTGCATGACATGGCCATGGCCAACCTGCGCGACGAATATGCCGAGGTGGTGCAGAGCGCCGGCTTGATCGCCACGCTATTTGGCCGCCCGGATGGATCAGGTAAAGTGAGCGACCTGCCTCTGCGACCGTGATCCCTGCCCATGAATCCGCTCCACGTCCTGCGCGACGCCTGGTACTTCTTCAGCCATAACCTGCTGGCGATCGCCCGCCTGTGCTTGCCGCTGATCGTTCTCGAAGCCTTGCTGCAGCAGCAGGTAGTCGCCGCGGTGGCCCCCGAAGCGAGGACGCTTTACCGGATTCTCACCGGGTTGCTGTTCTATCCGCTGTACACCGGCGCATTGATCCTGTTTCTCGATGCGCGCAGCAGTGGCCAGGCGCCTGCGTTGCGCAACCTGCTGGCCGTGAGTCTGCGCCTGTGGCCGGCCTTCGCCCTGCTGGCGGGGCTGAGCACTCTGGCGATTCTGCTTGGCGCCTCACTGTTCGTGCTGCCCGGCCTGTGGCTGATGATCAAGCTGGCGTTCGCCGAATACCTCCTGGTACTGCGCGGCCTGGGCCCAATGCGGGCGCTGCATGAGAGCTTCGAAATGACCAGCGGCTACTTCTGGCCGATGCTGCTGTGCGTGCTCGGCGTGGCGCTGCCGCTCTGGCTGCTGGACGGCTGGCTGCAGGAGCACCAGGGCGAATCCGCGGACATGCTGCTCGACCTGGCGCTGAACAGCCTCAACGGCTTTTTGCAGCTGTTCAGCACCGTGGTGGTGTTTCGTCTGTTCATGCTGCGCAGCGCCTTGCCCGAGCGCGGGTGATCGAAGGCGAACCAATCGGAAGCGGATCAGTCGGTAACTGTGAACCCCAGGGAGGACCCCACATGACAGAGCAAAACCCGAGCATCATTTCCCATGTCTCGATCGGCACCAATCAATTCGACGAGGCCGTGGCCTTTTACGATCAGGTGCTACCGACTCTGGGTTGCAAGCGCATTCTGGCGTTTCCCGGCGCCGTTGCTTATGGCCGCGAACACCCGGAATTCTGGGTGCAGAAACCGATCGACGGGCAGGTGGCGAATACCGGCAACGGCACCCATTTCGGCTTTTTCGCCCACGATAAAGAGTCGGTGCGAGCCTTCTACCAGGCGGCGCTGGACGCCGGCGCGAGCGCCGATGGCGCCCCCGGACCGCGCGCCGAATATGGCGAGCCCTATTACGGCTGCTTCGTGCGCGACCTCGATGGCCACAAGATAGAAGCGGCGTATTGGGATATGGACCTGGTCAATAAGCTCTATGTCGAGCCGCACCAGCATTGAGAAATGCCGCATCGGTAGCCCGAGCGATGCTCGGCGCGAAACCGCTCCCGGATTGCGCTGGCGCTTATTCGGCGACGGGCCGCGCTTAATGGATCGCCATTAGCAGGCTGTTGAAACCTACGTTTTACGTTTTTCAACGGCCTGCTAGGGTCTGCCGGCCCGCTGCGGCTTCATCCCCGACAAACGCGGTAGCAATGCGCGCTCGAACAAGCGCGGGAAAAAGCGCGCCAGTATCCGCGCCCGCCAGTCGACATTCGACAACACCAGTAAACGGCGACGCTTCAAGGCGCCATGGTAGATGGCCTCGGCGACATCCTGCGGCGAGGCCACCTTGCCCATGGCCAGCGGCGGTTGCGCGGCCACCGAGCCATCGCCGACCAGGGCGTTCTTGCGCAGGTCGGTGGCGGTGAAGCCCGGGCACACCAGCATCACATTGACCCCCGAGCCTTTCAGTTCGTAGCGCAGGGTTTCGAACAAGCCGTGCAGGGCGTGCTTGCTGGAGTTATAGGCACTTCGATAGAGCAAGGGCGCGAAGCCCGACAGCGAGCTGAGCACGATGATCTGCCCGCCGCGGGCGATCAGGCTGGGCAATGCCGCCTTGGTACAGTGCAGCGCGCCGAAGTAGTTGACCGCCATGATCCGCTGGAAAACTTCCAGATCGGTATCGGCGAAGCTGCTGCGATGGGTGATGCCGGCGTTGTTGACCAGCACGTCGATGCCGCCGAAGCGCTCGATCGCCAGGGCCACGGCGCGCCCCACCGCGGCAGCATCGGCAACGTCGCAGAGCAACCCCAGGGCGTCGGCATTGTGATGATCGGCCAGGTGCTGCACCAGGCTGTCGAGGGCCTGTTGCTGCAAATCCAGAATCACCAAACGCGCCCCGGCCTGGGCCAGGCGCATGGCCAGGGCGCGCCCGATACCGGCGCAACCGCCGGTAATCAGCACCACCTTGCGATCGAAGACTTTATTGGCGAATACCTTGCGATACATAGCGACCTCGTTTCATCAGCGTCGAGCAGATTCGCTGCGCTAGAACTGCAATCGCTGTCAGCCTACTAGGAAGCCGCTGGCGCCGCCATCGCCACCGGGAGCGCGCGCCAGCAACGCATCCTGGCCGGCAGCCCCTGCCGCCAACTTACGCTGCCCGCCGCTCTCGGCCCCCAGGGCGGTGGCACTGCGCACGCCTGTCCCAGGCAGCATAGTTCAACCTCTGCCGCATCAGCCCGGACCGGCGGCGCGGCCGCAAGGTGCAACGCCAGCGAACCACGGCCGCGACCTTCGGTCGCCAATCGAGCTGCGCGACCGGGTAGCGGGCAAATCGCGCTGGACAAAGCCAGTGGCGTTTAGCCATGCTGGCGTCATATACCGCGGGAAACGGCCAAAGAGCTGCTAACCAATTGATACGACTACATTTCCTACTGCTGCTGATAGCTGCATCGCTGTCGGCCCCCGGCTACGCGCAAACCGCCGTGGACGAGACCGGCCCGGTGATCCAGGTGGGATTCTACGAATTCCCACCGCACTCCTATAGCGACAGCCAGGGTCGCCCGCGAGGCGCCATCCTCAAGTTGACCGAGCGTCTGCTGACCCATGCGGGTTATCGCTCGCAAATCCGTTCCTACCCCAGTGCGCGCCTGTACAGCGCCCTGCAGGACGGCAGCGTGCATATCTGGCCCGGCGCGCCGGGC
>NZ_CAMPHI010000082.1 GCF_946885955.1 uncultured Pseudomonas sp. | reverse complement strand
CTCGTCGGGCTCATAACCCGAAGGTCGTAGGTTCAAATCCTGCTCCCGCAACCAGATACTCAAAAAGGCCACTCAATCGAGTGGCCTTTTTGTTTGCGCGTGAAAAAGATATCAGCTCAGCAACCCTTAAGCTTCGGGCCTTAAGCTGGGCGGCGTCGACATCTCACTGCGGCACGGCGAAACCCGCCCGCACGATGCGAGGCACGCTGGCTCGCGAGCAAAGGTCGACAGCCCCCTGGCACTCACGTTCAACAATGCAGTTGGAGCTGGCCCTTATGTCTTGGAAAAACACCGAAAGCCGCTATGGCAACCTGTCGCTTGGCCTGCACTGGCTGATGCTGCTGATGATTGCCGCCGTCTACTTCACCATGGAATTTCGCGGCATCTTCCCCAAAGGCAGCGATGGCCGTACGGTGATGAAGGAATTGCACTTCCTGCTTGGCCTGTCGATTTTCGCCCTGGTCTGGGTGCGCCTGATAGCCAGGCTAGTCGCCCCTAGTCCGCGCATCCAGCCGGCGCCCCCCGCCCTGCAGGTAAACGTGGCCAAGCTGATGTACCTGGCCCTGTATCTGCTGATGATCTGCACCCCGCTGCTCGGCTGGCTGCTGCTCAGCGCCGAAGGCAAGCCGATCGCGGCCTTTGGCCTGGAGCTGCCGGCGCTGCTCGACAAGGACCGGGCACTGGCCAGGCAGATCGAACACTGGCACGTCTGGATCGCCGAATCCGGCTACTGGCTGATCGGCCTGCACGCCGCCGCCGGCATCTATCACCACCTGATCCGTCGCGACAACGCGTTGCGGATGCTACTGCCGACCAGCAAATAGACGATCGAGCACGCCACAGGCCGTTTCCCTCCCCGGAGAAACCAGCCTGTTGGTGGATGTGCGGGTGGCCATCGCAAGGATGGCCACCGGGCGACGCGCAGCTTTAGCGAAGCCCAGGGCTGCTGGCGCGCCGACGCTATGCGGCCCCCTCGTCGCCAAGCCAAGGGTATTGCCAATCGAGAACCCTCATGGCGCTGGTCAAGCCCGCGATCCGCCGTTAGAATCGCACACTTTTTGATCAGCGGCGCATCCCAGCGCCAGCCGCCCCACGCCTGAGGTCGCCGTATGTCCACCCCCGCCACGCCGAAAGTCGGTTTTGTCAGCCTTGGTTGCCCGAAAGCCCTGGTCGACTCCGAACGCATCCTGACCCAGCTGCGCATGGAAGGTTACGAAGTAGTGCCGACCTATCAGGACGCCGACGTGGTGGTGGTCAACACCTGCGGCTTTATCGACAGCGCCAAGGCCGAGTCCCTGGAAGTGATCGGCGAAGCGATCAAAGAAAACGGCAAGGTCATCGTCACCGGCTGCATGGGCGTGGAAGAAGGCAGCATCCGTGATGTGCACCCCAGCGTACTTTCGGTCACCGGTCCGCAGCAGTACGAGCAGGTGGTCAACGCCGTGCATGAGGTGGTACCGCCGCGCCAGGATCACAACCCGCTGATCGATCTGGTGCCGCCGCAGGGGGTCAAGCTGACTCCACGCCACTATGCCTACCTGAAGATTTCCGAAGGCTGCAACCACAGCTGCAGCTTCTGCATCATCCCCTCGATGCGCGGCAAACTGGTCAGCCGCCCGGTCGGCGAAGTGCTCAGCGAAGCCGAGCGCCTGGTCAAGGCCGGGGTCAAGGAACTCCTGGTGATCAGCCAGGACACCAGCGCCTACGGCGTCGACATGAAGTACAAGACCGACTTCTGGAACGGCCAGCCGGTGAAAACCCGCATGACCGAACTCTGCGAAGCGCTGTCAAGCATGGGCGTCTGGGTGCGCCTGCACTATGTCTACCCCTACCCGCACGTCGACGAACTGATCCCGCTGATGGCCGCCGGCAAGCTGTTGCCCTACCTGGACATCCCCTTCCAGCACGCCAGCCCGAAAGTGCTGAAAGCCATGAAGCGTCCGGCCTTCGAGGACAAGACCCTGGCGCGAATCAAGGCCTGGCGCGAGATCTGCCCGGAGCTGACCATCCGCTCGACCTTTATCGTCGGCTTCCCCGGCGAAACCGAAGAAGACTTCCAGTACCTGCTCGACTGGCTGAGCGAAGCCCAGCTCGACCGCGTCGGCTGCTTCCAGTACTCGCCGGTCGAAGGCGCCCCGGCCAACCTGCTCGACAACCCGGTGCCGGACGACGTCAAACAGGACCGCTGGGATCGCTTCATGGCCCATCAACAAGCCATCAGCACCGCGCGCCTGCAACTGAAAGTCGGCAAGGAAATGGACGTACTGATCGACGAAGTCGACGACCAGGGCGCCGTCGCCCGCTGCTACGCCGATGCTCCGGAAATCGACGGCAGCGTGTTTATCAACAGCACCGCGATCAACCCCGGCGATAAAGTTCGCGTACGTATCGTCGATGCCGACGAGTACGACATGTGGGCCGAGTTGATCTGATCCGGCGCAACGCAGATAAAAAGCCCCGTTACAACCCAGGGGCTTTTTTTGTTGGCCAGTCCCGCTCAGGCAAAGGCTGAGAAAGCCGGGGCGAGCTTTTAGCCATCCCACCGAAAGCAGCCCGATACGGACGGTTTAGCAATACCTGTTCAAGGAAGAAACAATGAGGGCGCTTGCGATATCCCTGGCATTGATTTCGACTCTGCTGCAGGGGCTTATTATCTGGTACTGGACGCAAACACCAGCTGTCGCGCAGTTCCAGGCCATCTTCAATTCCGTTTATGGAGGCACCCCCGCCTGGTCCGCGGCGGCTTTTGCCATCGGTGCGGCCTGGCTTCTGGCTCCGCTCCTCACGCTCGGAATCCTGATCTGGGCGGCATATCGGCAGGAGCTCAGGGCCCATGCGGGCAGGATCGCAGCAGCAAGCCTTCTGCTGACCGGGGCACTGGTCTACGCCATGTACCCGGCGCATCTGATGCTGAGAGCGCTCTGACCGTTCGCTCAAGGAAGACCAGATGAAAAAAGCCGCGCTTCCCCTCGCCGTTTTGCTCGCGTTCAGCCTGTACACGCTCTTCGTCATGGCGCAGGCCGAGCAGTCGCTGATTGAATTCGGGCGGCAGTTGATGTCCGCTCCGGACACTGCCCAGGTGGTTATCGACCTGTACATTCTCGCGACGTTGGCCTGCGTGTGGATGTATCGCGACAACAAGGCCCGCGGCAAGTCGTTGGCGGCGGTGTTGCCTTACCTGGCGCTGACCGCGATTTTCGTGTCGGTTGGCCCGCTGCTTTACCTGGTGGTCGGCGCTTTTGCCAAGCGGCCGGCGGTCGAACCCGACTAGCCCGCGCTGTCGCGGCTGTTGTGATCGCCACCCGGCCTCGGTAACGTGGCCGCTCTTGCCAGGAGAGCCTCAATGTCCGTTCGTCGCCCCTTCGTATTCGCCCTGTTGCCATTGCTCGCCAGTTGCCAGGTGTTCACCAGCCAACCGAGCGACCCATTAGCCAACCATGTGCGCATGCAGGGCGAACTCGCGCTCGAGGCCGGCCAGTGGCTGTTCAGCCCCTGCCATGAACAACGGCGCTTCGTCCTTGGCGAGGGACAAACCGACACCATCACAGAGGACGCCAAGCAGTTGCTGGCGGGTGGTTCGGGCACGCTGTTCGCTGATATGCGCGGTGAGTTGGCGGCCAGCAAGCGAGCCGGCGTGGACGGCCAGTTCACGCCGAGCCAGATCTATCGTCTGCAGGCCGAGGGCCAGAGCTGCGACAACCTCAACTTCAAGCGCAGCACGGTGCGCGCCAGCGGACACGAGCCGGAGTGGGCGGTGACGGTCAATGCCAAGGGGTTGTTGCTCGACCGGCCCGGGCAGCCACCGCAAGCGCTGCCCTATCTCGAAGAGCAACTGCCCGGCGGGCGCCTCAACCTGACCAGCGAGGCCAACGGACAGCGCCTGGAACTCTGGGTCACCCCGCAGCGTTGCGTCGATAGCATGAGTGGCGCGGTGCAGCATCTGAGCGCTGAGTTGCGTGTCGACGGCCAGGTGATGCGCGGCTGCGGCTACTTCGGCGGCGCGCGCAACGATTAGCGGCGGCGCCCTCGGCAACCGGGCTGCCGCCACGGCCGATCATCCCCCGCGCCTAAGGCGCTCTGAACTCTGCCGACATCTGCGGGCTCCTAGAAGCTGGAGTCAGGATTTCGCCCGGTAGCCAGGCGTCCGCGACAAGAACGCGCGCAAAGATTGCGTGAAGCCTTTTTGCCGCTGCGTTATCGCGTGACTCACCTAAGCTCAATGCATTGGCTACGTGGGAGGATGCCTTATGTTGCGCATTGCCATCAATGGATATGGACGTATTGGCCGGGCGCTGCTGCGCACGCTGTTCGAGCGGGGGCTGGAACACAAGATTCACCTGACCGCGATCAACGATCTCGGCGATCCGCAGACCCTGACTCACTTGACCCGTTTCGACTCGACCTTCGGCCGCTTCGCCAGACAGGTCACGCTGCATGACGATATTCTTCAGGTCAACGGCCAGTCGATCCACCTGCTGCGCGAGCCCGAAGCGATCAATCTGCCCTGGGTGCAGCATGGTGTCGACGTGGTACTGGAGTGCTCGGGGCGCCTGAAAAAGCGCGCACAGGTCGAGCACCACCTCACCGCCGGAGCGTCCAGAGTGTTGTTATCGCACCCGCTGGCGGATGCCGACCTGACGGTGGTGTACGGCGTCAACCATGAGCTATTAGGCAACCAGCAGATCGTCTCCAATGCCTCTTGCACCACCAATTGCCTGGCGCCGCTGGCCAAGGTGCTGCATGAAACCGTGGGCATTCGTCAGGGCTTGATCAACACCGTGCACTCCTACACCAACGATCAGAACCTGCTGGACAAGACCCACCACGATTTGTACCGCGCACGGGCGGCCGCGCTGTCGATGGTCCCCAGCACCACCGGCGCGGCCAAGACCATCGGCCTGGTATTGCCGGAACTGGATGGCCGTTTGGATGGCTTGGCGGTGCGGGTGCCGACGCCGAATGTGTCGCTGCTCGACCTGAGCTTTATCGCCGAACGCCCGAGCAGCCGCGAGGCGATCAACGCGATCCTGCAACATGGCGCCGCGCAGATGCCGTTGGGGGTGATGGAGTGCAACGAGTTGCCGCTGGTGTCCAGCGACTTCAATGGCTACCCGATCTCCTGCGTGGTCGACCTCAACCACACCCGCGTGCAGGGCGAGCTGGTCAAGGTACTGGCCTGGTACGACAACGAGTGGGGCTTCGCCAACCGCATGCTCGACGTGTTGTTGGCCTGGGTCAGGCCCTGAGCCGTACTCAGGGCGTCGCCAGCGCTGCGGCCTGCAAGTCGGCGAACAGCTGCTCGGTGTCGGCACGCCGGCAGAGTTCGCTGCCCTCGGTCATGATCGCCGCACTGCCCGCGGCCACACCGTAGCGGGCGGCTTCGCCCCAGCTGGCGCCGGCTGCCAGTTTGAGGGTGACGGCGGCGACCATACTGTCGCCCGCGCCGACGGTGCTGCGCTTGCATACCCTCGGCGCGGCGATGCGCTCAGACAATTGCGCTGTTACCAGCAAAGCGCCCTGCGCGCCCAGGGATACCAGGACTGCCGTGCATCTGGCACTTTCGATCAGCTCGCGGGCGACGTTGGCGAGCCGTTCGGGGTCGAGGCTGGGCACACCGACCAGGGCGCAGAGTTCGTCGATATTCGGTTTGATCAGAAACACCCCACCGATATCCAGCGCCTGGCGCAGCACCGGCGCAGCGCTGTCGAGAATGCAGCGCGCGCCATGCTGTCGCGCCACCTCAAGCAAACGCGGGAGAAAGTCCGCCGCCAAACCCTCGGGCAGGCTGCCGCTGATCACCAGATAGTCCGGGCTGGGCAACGCCTTCAGGGCGGCGAGCAACTGTGTCTGCTCGCTCGGGCTCAGCGGTGCCCCGGGCATGACCAGGCGATACTGCTGGCCGCTGGCCTGCTCAGTCAGGTTGATGCATTCGCGGGTCCATGCGGCGATTGGCAACGCTTGGTTCGGCAAGCCTTCGGCATCGAGCAGCTCGCGCAGATGCTGGCCGGTCGCGCCGCCGGCGGCGAACAGCGCCAACGCATCGCCGCCGAGCCGCTGTATCGCCCGCGCGACGTTGATGCCACCGCCACCAGGCGCATAGACGGGAGGCTCGCAGCGCAGCTTGGCGTCCGGGTAAAGGCGTGCCACGCCGCTGGTGATATCCAGCGCCGGGCTCAGGGTCACGGTCACTATGCGCGTCATATGCCTCCTTACCGCCGTTGGTGTGCGGGCGCCCTCTTTCCTGAACTCTAGACTTGCTGCTGCGCTATTGCGCAGAAGCCGGGATCAGCAGGCGACCACCGAGGCGGGTATCGTTCGATTGTGCCGACTCGCGCCAAAGCGCGCACTGTCCGGGGTCAATCTGTCCGAGCGTGGGCCGCCAGGTATTAAGCGGGCAATCGCGGGTATAATCGCCGCCTCGTAAAGTTGCCGGGTTGCCTCCGGCCCTGACAGTGGACTCTTCCCATGCTGCGCATCACCGAACTCAAGCTGCCCCTCGATCACCCCGAAGACGCCCTGCGCCCGGCCATTGTCCAGCGCCTGGGGATCGCGGACGCAGATCTGCTCGACTTCAGCCTGTTCAAGCGCAGCTACGATGCGCGGAAGAAATCCAGCGAACTGCAGTTCATCTACAGCATCGATTGCCAGGTGCGCGACGAGGCGGCGCTGCTGGCCAGGTTCGAAGACGACAAGCATGTCGGCCCGGCGCCGGACATCGCCTACAAGCCGGTCGGTCAGGCTCCGGATAATCTTGAGGAACGCCCGCTGGTGGTCGGTTTCGGCCCCTGCGGTATCTTCGCCGCGTTGATCCTGGCGCAGGCGGGCTTGCGGCCCATCGTGCTGGAGCGCGGCAAGGAAGTTCGCCAGCGCACCAAGGACACCTGGGGCCTGTGGCGCAAGAACGTGCTCGACCCCGAGTCCAACGTGCAGTTCGGCGAAGGCGGCGCCGGCACCTTCTCCGACGGCAAGCTGTACAGCCAGATCAAGGACCCCAAACACCTCGGCCGCAAGGTGCTGCAGGAGTTCGTCAAGGCCGGCGCACCAGAGGAAATCCTCTATGTCAGCAAACCGCATATCGGCACCTTCCGCCTGACCGGCGTGGTTGCCACCATGCGCGAGGAAATCAAGGCGCTGGGCGGCGAAGTGCGCTTCCAGCAGCGGGTCAGTGATGTACTGATCGAGGACGGTCAGTTGCAGGGCGTGGTGCTCGACAGCGGCGAACAGATCCGCAGCCGCCATGTGATCCTGGCCCTGGGTCATAGCTCGCGCGATACCTTCCGCATGCTGCATAGCCGCGAGGTGTTTATGGAAGCCAAGCCATTCTCCGTGGGCTTTCGTATCGAGCATCCGCAATCACTGATCGACCGCGCGCGCCTAGGCAAATACGCCGGCCACCCCAAGCTCGGCGCCGCCGATTACAAACTGGTGCACCACGCCAAGAACGGCCGCTCGGTATATAGCTTCTGCATGTGCCCCGGGGGCACCGTGGTCGCCGCCACCTCCGAGCCCAACCGGGTGGTGACCAACGGCATGAGCCAGTACTCGCGCAACGAACGCAACGCCAACGCAGGCATAGTCGTCGGCATCACCCCGGAGCAGGACTATCCGGGCGGCCCGCTGGCCGGCGTCGAGTTGCAGGAGCGCCTGGAATCCCACGCCTACATCCTCGGCGGCAGCACCTACGAAGCGCCAGGCCAGTTGGTTGGCGACTTTATCGCCGGCAAGCCGTCCACCGCATGGGGCAGCGTCGAGCCGTCCTACAAGCCGGGGGTCAAGCTCGGCGATCTGGCGCCGTCGCTGCCGGACTTCGCCATCGAGGCGATCCGCGAAGCGCTGCCGGCCTTCGACAAGCAGATCAAGGGCTTCGCCCTGCACGATGCGGTGCTCACCGGCATCGAGACGCGCACCTCCTCGCCGCTGCGCATCACCCGTGGCGCGGATATGCAGAGCCTGAACGTCAAAGGTCTGTACCCGGCCGGCGAAGGCGCGGGTTATGCCGGTGGGATTCTTTCCGCAGGGGTCGACGGCATTCGCGTAGCCGAGGCCGTGGCGCGGGATATGTTGGGTATTGCCGAAAGCTAAGTTCGAGCACCTACATCCTGTCGGCGTAGCAAACCGGCGAGCTTGGTGGGCCACGGCGCTCCAGCTCGCCTTCGAGGAACTCGGCCAACACCCGGGCGTTGTTCAATTGGGCATCCTTCGCACTGAACAGCAGGGTCAAGACGCCCTGCTCCGCGCGCTCCAACAGCCCCTGCCAATATTCCGGATGGGCCGCCAACTCGGCGCGGTACTGCTTACGGAATGCCTCGAACGCCTCAGGCTCATGGGCGAACTGTCGACGCAGCTGCGTGGATGGGGCCACCTCCGGCACCCAGGCATCCAGTCGCAACGCCGCCTTGCTGAGCCCGCGCGGCCACAGACGGTCGACCAACACCCGGCAACCGTCCGTTGCCGAGATGTCTTCATATACCCGTTTGCACTGGATCATCTGTCTTCCTCCTGGCGCCGCAGCAGCGGCGCCCTGGTGCATCAGCCTAAACGCAGGCAACACAGGGTGGTACGGCCAGAACCATTCGGCCTGCGCTGCGGATCGGCATAGGTTTCGACTTCGACGAACCCGGCTTTGCGCATCATCCCCGCCGAGGCGGCGTTCTCCTCGTGGCGATCGATATAAATATCGACGATGCCCTGCTCATTCAGTTGCACTACCGCCTGCTTTAACAAGCGCGAGCCCAACCCCTGCCCCGCCATGGCGCGATGAATGACAGCTTCGCAGATATAGCCGTGCAACTGGTTGCGACGAACCTCGGGTTGATAGCGCTCGAAGTGCCGGGATAGCTGATAGCTGACGAAGCCCAGCAATTCGCCCCTGTGCTCTGCCAACACGGCCTGCACCGTGCCATTGGCGATGCATTGCAGGTGCGCCACCACCTCGTCGCAGGGTAGGTGATTCCAGGGGTTGGGGCCGTGTTCGAAGATCAGCGCACACATCCCGGCGATGTCCTGAGTCTGCGCCTGGCGTATTTCGAAATCGCTCATTAATCCTCCCGTCTTCATAAACCCATGGTTTGGGCCGGCAGGCTGAACGTAGCGAAGCCCAACCCAGCGGCTGGCTGATAAATATGTCCGCCCCGAACGTCCGCGCCCAACCGTAGCCGGCTGGTGACGCGGAGCGTCACGAGCTGCGTACCCACGCTGGAGCGCGGGCACGATCATTAAGCGGCTGGCTCATGAAAATATCTCCGCCCCGAACGTCCGCGCCCAACCGTCGCCGGCTGGTGACGCGGAGCGTCACGGGCTGCGTACCCACGCTGGAGCGTGGGCACG
>NZ_CAMPHI010000081.1 GCF_946885955.1 uncultured Pseudomonas sp. | reverse complement strand
GCGGCCCCGAAGGGGTGAGCGAAGCGAATAACCTGGGACGTAGTCCCAGGTGAGAGTCCGGCAGATACAAAAAAGCCCCGGTATTAACCGAGGCTTTGAATTTGGCTCCGCGACCTGGACTCGAACCAGGGACCCAATGATTAACAGTCATTTGCTCTACCGACTGAGCTATCGCGGAACAACGAGGCGTATCCTACTGATTGGAAAGGGGAAGTCAAGTATCGAGACTTCCCCTGGCGCTATCAGAGGACTTGTGCGATCGCCTGGGTGACGACCGGCAGGTTGCGCTGGTTCAGCGCCGCGACGCAGATGCGCCCGGTACCGACCGCATAGATGCCGAATTCGTTTTTCAGGCGGTCAACCTGCTCGGTGGTCAGGCCGGAGTAGGAGAACATGCCGCGCTGTTGGGCGACAAAGCCGAAGTCGCGCTTGGCGCCGAGGCTGGCAAGCTGTTCGACCATGGCCATGCGCATGCCACGAATGCGCTCGCGCATTTCGCCCAGCTCGGCTTCCCACATGGCGCGCAGTTCGGGGCTGTTGAGGATGCTCGCAACCACGCTCGCGCCATGGGTCGGCGGGTTGGAGTAGTTGGTGCGGATCACCCGCTTGACCTGCGACAGCACGCGGCTGGTCTCGTCCTTCGAACCGGTGACGATCGACAGGGCGCCAACCCGCTCGCCATACAGCGAGAAGGATTTGGAGAAGGAACTGGAGACGAAGAAGGTCAGGTCGGACTCGGCGAACAGGCGTACCGCAGCGGCGTCTTCTTCGATGCCGTCGCCAAAACCCTGGTAGGCGATATCGAGGAAGGGCACGTGCTCACGCTCGCGGAGGATTTCGAGCACGGCTTGCCAGTCGTCCATGCTCAGGTCGACGCCAGTCGGGTTGTGGCAGCACGCGTGCAGCACCACGATCGAGCGCGTCGGCAGGTTTCTCAGGTCTTCGAGCAGGCCGCTACGGTTCACACCGTGGCTGGAGGCATCGTAGTAGCGGTAATTGCTGACGGGGAAACCGGCGGATTCGAACAGGGCGCGGTGGTTTTCCCAGCTCGGGTCGCTGATCGCGACCTGGGCGTCAGGCAGCAGACGCTTGAGGAAGTCAGCACCGATTTTCAGGGCGCCAGTGCCGCCGATCGCCTGGGCGGTGATGACCCGGCCCTCGCTGATCAACTTGGAGTCGGCTCCGAACAGCAGGGTTTGCACCGCCTTGTCGTAGGCGGCGATGCCTTCGATCGGCAGATAGCCGCGTGGCGCGTGGGTCGCGGTCAGAATGTTCTCGGCCTCGGCCACCGCGCGCATCAGCGGAATGCGGCCGTCCTCGTTGGTATAGACACCAACGCCCAAGTTGACCTTGGTGGGACGGGGGTCGGCGTTGAATGCTTCATTGAGACCCAGGATGGGATCGCGTGGAGCCATTTCGACGGCAGAGAACAGACTCATGGATGCGGCAGCTCTGAGAGGGGAGGTGAGTGGCAGGCAACACCTTGCTACTACTGGGGCTAGGGGTTGCATAAGTGGGCCGGTAGTATAACGACCCTAAGCGTGTCCCGCGACAAGCGAGCACACGCATATCACCCGTTTTGACGTACGCTTTCGGACTGGGTCACATCCGTTTTTGACTGGGTCACCTACGCTTTCAGGCCGGGTCACAGCTGCTTAGAGGTTAGTCATGTCCGAGTTTCAATTGGTCACGCGCTTTCAGCCCGCCGGCGATCAGCCGGAAGCGATCAGGCAGATGGTCGAAGGACTGGAGGCGGGCTTGTCGCACCAGACCCTGCTCGGGGTGACTGGCTCCGGCAAGACCTTCAGCATCGCCAACGTGATTGCGCAGATCCAGCGGCCGACGCTGGTGCTGGCGCCGAACAAAACCCTGGCGGCGCAGCTGTACGGCGAGTTCAAGAGCTTCTTCCCGAACAACGCGGTGGAGTATTTCGTTTCCTATTACGACTACTACCAGCCAGAAGCCTATGTGCCGTCGTCCGATACCTTTATCGAGAAGGACGCTTCGATCAACGACCATATCGAGCAGATGCGTCTGTCGGCGACCAAGGCGCTGCTGGAGCGGCCGGATGCGATTATCGTCACCACGGTTTCCTGCATCTACGGTTTGGGTAGCCCCGAGTCCTATCTGAAAATGGTGTTGCACGTCGATCGCGGCGACAAAATGGATCAGCGCGCGCTGCTGCGCCGTCTCGCCGACTTGCAATACACCCGTAACGACATGGACTTCGCCCGCGCCACGTTCCGCGTGCGCGGCGATGTGGTCGATATCTTCCCGGCGGAATCGGACCTGGAAGCCATCCGTATCGAGCTGTTCGACGACGAAGTGGAAAGCCTGGCGGCCTTCGACCCCTTGACCGGCGAGGTGATCCGCAAGCTGCCGCGCTTCACCTTCTACCCCAAGAGCCACTACGTCACCCCGCGCGAGGTGCTGCTGGAGGCGGTGGACAAGATCAAGGTGGAGCTGGCCGAGCGTCTGGAATACCTGCGCAGCACCAACAAGCTGGTCGAGGCGCAGCGCCTGGAGCAGCGCACCCGTTTCGACCTGGAGATGATTCTCGAGCTGGGTTACTGCAACGGCATCGAAAACTACTCGCGCTATCTTTCCGGGCGCGGGCCGGGCGAGCCACCGCCGACGCTGTACGACTACCTGCCGGATCAGGCGCTGCTGGTGATCGACGAGTCCCATGTCTCGGTGCCGCAGGTCGGCGCCATGTACAAGGGCGACCGTTCACGCAAGGAAACCCTGGTCGAATACGGCTTCCGCCTGCCTTCCGCGCTGGACAACCGGCCGATGCGTTTCGAGGAATGGGAGGCGGCCAGCCCGCAGACCATCTTCGTTTCGGCCACTCCGGGCAACTATGAGGCCGAGCATGCCGGGCGCGTGGTCGAACAGGTGGTGCGGCCCACCGGCCTGGTCGACCCGCAGGTCGAGATACGGCCGGCGCTGACCCAGGTCGACGACCTGCTCTCGGAGATTCACAAGCGTGTGGCCATCGAGGAGCGGGTGCTGGTCACCACGCTGACCAAGCGCATGGCCGAGGACCTCACCGACTACCTGGCCGATCACGGGGTCAAGGTGCGCTACCTGCACTCGGATATCGACACCGTGGAGCGGGTCGAGATCATCCGCGATCTGCGGATCGGCGCCTTCGATGTGTTGGTCGGGATCAACCTGCTGCGCGAAGGCCTGGACATGCCGGAAGTGTCGCTGGTGGCGATTCTCGATGCGGACAAGGAAGGCTTCCTGCGCTCCGAGCGCTCGCTGATCCAGACCATCGGCCGCGCCGCGCGTAACCTCAACGGCCGGGCGATCCTCTATGCCGATCGCATGACCGGCTCGATGGAGCGGGCCATCGGCGAAACCGAGCGGCGGCGCAACAAGCAGATCGCCTTCAACGAAGCCAACGGCATCACCCCGAAAGGCGTGTTCAAGGACGTCAAAGACATCCTCGAAGGCGCCCATGTGCCCGGTTCGCGCAGCAAGAAGCGCAAGGGCATGGCCCAGGCCGCGGAGGAAAGCGCGCGCTACGAGAACGAACTGCGTTCGCCGAGCGAGATCACCAAGCGCATCCGCCAGCTCGAGGAAAAGATGTACCAACTGGCCCGCGATCTGGAGTTCGAGGCCGCGGCGCAGCTGCGCGACGAAATCCAGAAGCTGCGCGAGCGCTTGCTGCAGGTCTGATGGCGCTTAACGGCGCCCGAAGATGATTAGCAGCACGCCACCCAGGGTGACGCCGCAGGCGAGCATGGCCAGCGGCCCCAGTTGTTCGCCCAGCAGTAGGTAGCCCAGCAGCAGCGCTACCACCGGATTGACGAAGGCGAAGGTGGCGACCAGGCTCGGCCGCACTTCGCGCAGCAGCCAGAAATACGCCGGGTACACGCCGAGGCTGACCGGCAGCGCCAGATAAGCCAGCCACATCCAGGCGTTGCCGCTGAGGGCTGCTGGGTCGAAATGCAGCCAGTCGCCATGTACCAGGCCGAACAGCGCCAGCAGCACCGCGCCGGTCAGCATCTGCAGGCTCAGGCCCATCCAGCTGGAGCGAAACGCCGGACGCTGCCTGAGCAGCCAGGCGCCGACCGCCCAGCACAGCGTCGCCGCGACCACTAGACCGCCGGCGAACCATTGCGCTGGCGAGGCCGAGCTACCCAGGCCGTTGTTCATCAGCAGGACGATGCCGGCACTGGCTATCGCCAGACCACAGAGTACCCAGAGTTGCGGTCGTTCGCCGAGCAGCCACTCCAGGGTCACGCTCCACAGTGGCAGGCTGGTATAGAGCATTGCCACCAGGCCGGTGGGTAGAAACTGGTTGGCATAAATCAGCGCGCCCTGGCCCACGGCGATCAGCGCCAGGCCGCCGATCAGCACGCCGGTCCAGTCGCTGCGCTGGATGCGCAACTGGCCGCTAGCGACCACCCAGGCCAAGGCCAGCAGGCCGGCGCTGAAAAAACGCAGGCTGCCGATAACGAACGGCGGCAGTTCACGCAGGAGAAAGTGATTGGCCAGGTAGGTAGTGCCCCAGCCGATGTAGATGGTCGCGAATGCAGCGATCAGCAGCAGGCTGTGCGAAGGTAAGGAACGGCTTGGCATGTGGGGCCCGGAAGAATAAATGCGCCGGCTGGCGGCGCCTTGGCTGATTTAGTGGGCCGCCGCGCTTCCGCTGGCGTTGGCTGGCAGGCTGCGCGTCAACAACACGGCGATCATGCTGACGGCAAGTGCGATGCCGATGCAATGGAAGGCGTCGTTATAGGCCATGATCGTCGCCTGCTGGTGAGTGATTGCGCTGAGTTTGGCCAGCGCGGCCTGCTCGCTGCCGAGCGTATCGGTGAGCTGGGCCAGGCGTTCGGCGACCTGGGGATTGCTCGGCACCAGCGATTCGCGCAGATAGTCGAAATAGACTTTCGCGCGGCTGTCGAGCAGCGTCGCGAGCAAGGCGATGCCGATGGCGCCACCGAGGTTGCGCAGGATGTTGAACAGGCTGGAGGCCGAGCCGGCATCCTGCGGCTGCACATAGACAGTAGCGATTAGCGAGATGGTCACCATCACCAGCGGCTGGCCGAGTGCGCGGATCAGCTGAATATGGTTGAACTGTTCACCGGCGAAGTCCGGGTTGAGCACCCCCGAGGCGAAGCTGGCCAGGCCGAACAGGCCAAAACCCAGGGCGCACAGCAGCTTCGGCGCGATGACTTTCATCAGCATCGGCACCAGGGGAATCAAAAACAGCTGCGGAATGCCCATCCACATGATCACCTCGCCGATCTGCAGGGCGTTGTAGCCCTGGATCTGCGCCAGGTACAGCGGCAGCACATAGATCGATCCGTAAAGGCCCATGCCGAGGCCGACGCTGGAAATGCTCGACAGGCCGAAGTTGCGCTCGCGCAGCACGCCCAGGTTGATCAATGGGTTGGGTCGCGACAGCTGCAGGATGACGAACAGCACCAGACTGATCGCGGCGATGCTGCCCAGTCCGCTGATCAGATTGGATTCGAGCCAGCCTTTGCGGTGACCTTCCTCGAGAAACACCTGCAGGCAGCCAAGCCCGGTGCCCAGGGTGAGGATGCCGGCGTAATCGCTGCTTTTCAGCAACTCCCAGTGCGGGGCTTTCTTTTCCAGCCCGTAGAGCAGGCCGGCAATCATCAGCAGGCCGGGTGGCACATTGATGTAGAAGATGTATTCCCAGCCGAAGTTCTCGGTCAGCCAGCCGCCGAGGGTCGGGCCGATCGAGGGGGCGAAGGTGGCGGTGATGGCGAACATCGCCATGCCCTTGGCGCGGTGATGCTCCGGCAGCTTGATCAGAATCAGGGTGAACGCCAGGGGGATCAGCGCGCCGCCGGTGAAACCCTGCAGGGCGCGGAAGGCGATCATGCTCTCCAGGCTCCAGGCCATCGAGCAGAGCAGCGACGAGGCGAGAAAGCCGATCGACACCCAGGTCGCCAGGCGACGCGCCGAGAGCAGCTGCACCAGCCAGGCGGTCATTGGGATCATGATGATTTCGGCGACCAGATAGGCGGTGGAAATCCATGAGCCTTCCTCCAGGGTGGCCGACAGCGAACCCTGGATGTCCTTCAGCGAGGCGTTGGTGATCTGAATATCCAGCACGGCCATGAAGGCGCCGAGCAGCGCGCTCATCACCGCGATCCAGTCGCGCCGGCTGGGTTCGCCGGTCGGGCGGATCAGTGCATCACCCGCCATGTTGCGCGCCGGCGCTGATGTCGACTTTGACCTCGACCGACATGCCGGGGCGGATCAGGCCCTTCAGCGGGTTATCCGCGGCGAACGTCAACTTGACCGGAATGCGCTGCACCACCTTGGTGAAGTTGCCGGTGGCGTTGTCCGGCGGCAATAGGCTGAACTGCGCGCCCGAGGCGGCGAACAGGCTATCTACCCGCGCCTCGATCGGCGTATCGGGGAAGCTGTCGAAGATCAGTTCGGCACTTTGCCCGGGCCGCATGTGGCCAATCTGGGTTTCCTTGAAGTTGGCCTGCACCCAGATGTCCTGGTCCGGCACCAGCGACAGCAGGTAGGCGCCTGGCTGCACAACCTGACCATTGCGCGCAGCGCGCTGGCCGATCACGCCGCTTATCGGGGCGCGGATTTCGGTGCGGCTCAGGTTCAGTTCCGCCTGGGCCAGGTCGGCGCGGGCACTGACGATCTGCGCTTCGAGACGCTTGATTTCCGCTTCGAGGGTGTTGATCTGCTGGCGCTGCGCCTGCAGATCCGCTTGTGCCTTGGTCACCTGCGAGCGCGCCACCCGGCTATCGGCGGCCAGCGTGGTGACGCGCTCCTCGGAGACGTAGCCCGGCTTGCGTAGCGCCTGGGCGCGGTTCAGGTCGATCTGTGTACGCCCCAGGGTGGCTTGGCTAGCGGCGACATCCGCCTGGCTGGCGGCAATCAGGCTCGCCTGTTGTTGCAACGTGCTCTGGGCTTGGGCCAACTCAGCCTGATGGATGGTCAGGGAGGCTTGCGCGCGCTGTTTGGCCAGCTCGAAGTCGGCGCTTTCCAGTACCACGAGCAGATCGCCCTGGGCGACATGCTGGTTGTCCTGTACCAGAACCTTTTCGATGCGCGCCCCGAGTTGGCTGGACAGGCGGGTGATTTCGCCCTGTACGTAAGCGTTGTCGGTACTTTCCAGAAAGCGCCCGACCAGCAGCCAGCGGCCGGTGAGGGCGGCGGCGATAAGGGCCACGACGATCAGAAAGATAAACAGGCGGCGTTGCAATTGGGCGGGCATGGCGGGGCTCGAAGCGCGGGCAGAAGTACCAGGCAATCTAACAGTGTTCCTTTCCTGGTTGTAGTCGGTAGAATTCAGAAACTTTGTTGCTTATATGGAACAATCATGGGCCTGGATGACGCGTTGATTTTTACTCGGGTGGTCGAGTGCCACAGTTTCACCTTGGCGGCACAAAACCTGGCCATGCAGAAGTCCACGGTGAGCCGGCGTATCGCCCTGCTGGAGGAGCGGCTCGGTGTGCGCTTGCTCAACCGCACCACACGCAAGCTGCGTTTGACCGAGGTCGGTCAGGAGTATTACGAGCGTTGCCGGCAGATCATGCTGGACTTCGCCGAAGCCGAGCAGGCTGTCATGCAGCTGCAGCAGGCACCGTCCGGGTTGCTGCGGATCACCGCGCCGATCGAGTTCGGCCAGTTGTTTCTCGGGCGGGTGCTGGGCGAGTTCATGCGCCAGTATCCGCAGATCAGCGCCGAAGTGGAGCTGACCTCACGGCCGGTGGACCCGCTGGAGGAGGGCGTCGACATCGTGATTCTGGTCGGCCAGCCGCAGGATTCCACCCTGGTGGCGCGCAAATTGTTGGAGACCGAACGGCTGCTGTGCGCCAGCCCTGGCTACCTCGCGGAACAAGGGACGCCGCGCAGTGCCGCCGAGCTGAGCGGCCACCGCGCCGTGTTGCTGCCCCACGACTCGCCGCGTCACTGGCCGTTGCTCGGCGAAAGCGTGCCCTGTCAGCGGGTGCTGTCGAGCAATAACATCACCTTTGCCCGCGAGGCGGTGCTGGCCGGCGCCGGGATTGCCGCGCTGCCGAGCATGATCTGCCAGGACGCCCTGCGCCGGGGACGCCTGGTGCAGCTGTTGCCCGCTGCGCGTTTGCCGGTCGGCGAGGTGTATGCGGTCTATCCTTCCCGGCGGTTCCAGGCGATGAAGGTAAAAACCTTCCTCGATTTTCTGATCGCCAGTCTGCCAGCTGAGGATGGCCTGTGGCTGGAGCCGGCGGCGGCTGGCCTGTTAGTATCAGCGCCTTAATCGATTTCGCTCCAATTCTTCGAGATTCCCATGACCACCGTCCGTACCCGTATCGCGCCGTCGCCCACCGGCGATCCGCACGTAGGCACCGCCTATATCGCTCTGTTCAACCTGTGCTTCGCCCGTCAGCACGGTGGCGAGTTCATTCTGCGTATCGAAGACACCGACCAACTGCGCTCGACCCGCGAATCGGAGCAGCAGATCTATGACGCCCTGCGCTGGCTGGGTATCGAATGGAGCGAAGGTCCGGACGTCGGTGGCCCGCATGGCCCTTATCGGCAGAGCGAGCGCGGGCATATCTACCAGAAGTACAGTGCCGAACTGGTGGAAAAGGGCCATGCCTTCCATTGCTTCTGCAGTGCCGAACGCCTGGACAAACTGCGCGCCGAACAGATGGAAGCGAAACAGACCCCGCGCTACGACGGCCACTGCATGCACCTGGCCGCCGAGGAAGTGCAACAGCGTCTGGCTGCCGGCGAAGCCAACGTGGTGCGCATGAAGGTGCCGAGCGAAGGCGTCTGCGTGGTGCCGGACATGCTCCGCGGCGAGGTCGAAATCCCCTGGGATCGCATGGACATGCAGGTGCTGATGAAGACCGACGGCCTACCGACCTACTTCCTGGCCAACGTGGTCGACGACCACCTGATGGGCATCACCCACGTACTGCGCGGCGAAGAATGGCTGCCCTCGGCGCCCAAGCTGATCCTGCTCTACGAATACTTCGGCTGGAAGAAGCCGCAGCTGTGCTATATGCCGCTGCTGCGTAACCCGGACAAGAGCAAGCTGTCCAAGCGTAAGAACCCGACCTCGATCACCTTCTACGAGCGCATGGGCTTTCTGCCCCAGGCAATGCTCAACTACCTCGGCCGCATGGGCTGGTCGATGCCCGACGAGCGCGAGAAGTTCAGCCTCGACGAGATGATCGAGAATTTCGATATCAACCGTGTTTCCCTGGGCGGGCCGATCTTCGATCTGGAGAAGCTGTCCTGGCTCAATGGTCAGTGGATGCGCGAGCTGAGCGTCGAAGAGTTTGCCGCACAAGCACAGCAATGGGCATTCAACTCGAACTACCTGATGCAGATCGCGCCTCATGTACAGGGTCGGGTCGAGACCTTCAGCCAGATCGCGCCGTTGGCCAGCTTCTTCTTCGCCGGTGGCGTCAATCCCGATGCCAAGCTGTTCGAGCACAAGAAACTTTCCCCCGATCAGGTGCGCCAGGTCATGCAGTTGATCCTGTGGAAGCTCGAAGCCTTGCGCCAGTGGGAAAAGGACAAAATCACCGGCTGCATCCAGGCCGTGGTCGAGCACCTGGAGCTGAAACTGCGCGACGCCATGCCGCTGATGTTCGCCGCGATAACCGGCCAGGCCAGTTCGGTGTCGGTGCTCGATGCCATGGAAATCCTCGGACCGGACCTCACCCGTTTCCGTCTGCGCCAGGCCATCGAGCTGCTCGGCGGCGTGTCGAAGAAGGAAAACAAGGAGTGGGAAAAACTGTTGGCGACGATCGGCTGAGCGGCCTGTTGCCGGCCGGGGAGGGTAAGTGGTTGTTCTGGCAGCAGAAAGAATCTTCCGGCCGACTAAAATTTTGTTGACAGTACCCAGGGGCGCACTTAAGATGCGCCCCGTCCTTGAGATGGGGCTATAGCTCAGCTGGGAGAGCGCTTGCATGGCATGCAAGAGGTCGACGGTT
>NZ_CAMPHI010000080.1 GCF_946885955.1 uncultured Pseudomonas sp. | reverse complement strand
GCCTATGGATGGACAGCCTCCCCCACCCCACCGAACCGCTCGCCCCGCTACAGGGCAGCCATCAGGTCGACGTGGCGATTATCGGCGCCGGCTATACCGGGCTGTGGACCGCCTACTACCTGAAGCGCCAGGCGCCGCAGCTGCGCATTGCGATCGTCGAAGCCCAATACGCCGGCTTCGGCGCCAGCGGGCGCAATGGCGGTTGGCTGATGGGCAACCTGCTTGGCGAGGATCGTGCACTTGGCGGATTGAGCGCGGAGCAACGCCGCACCGGGTTCGAGTTGCTGCACGCCATCCCCGATGAAGTGGCCGATGTGCTGCAGCGCGAGGGCATCGACTGCGATTACCGCAAAGCCGGCGTGCTCTATTGCGCGGCGCGCTACCCGGAGCAGGAGCAGCGCCTGCGCGCCTGGCTCGCCGAGCTGCACCGCGAGGGCCTGAGCGAGGCCGATTACCGCTGGTTGGCGCCCAAAGAGCTGAACCAGCAGTTACGCATCAAGGGCCCGCTTGGCGCGATTCACAGCCCGCACTGCGCGACCATCCAGCCGGCCAAGCTGGTGCGCGGCCTGGCCCAGGCGGTGCAGCGCCTGGGCGTGCAGTTGTTCGAACAGAGCCGGGTCAGCCACTGGCAACCGGGGCTGGTGCGCACCGACCAAGGCGAATTGCACGCCGACTGGGTGGTGCCCGCTGTGGAAGGCTACGCCGTAAGCTTGCCGCCGCTCGGCCGCTATCAACTGCCGGTGCAGAGCCTGCTGATCGCCACTGAGCCGCTGTCCGCCAGCCAGTGGGATGAAATCGGCCTGAACCGCGGCCAGGCTTTCAGCGAATTCAGCCGCCAGGTCACCTATGGCCAGCGCAGCGCCGACGACCGTTTGGTGTTCGGCGCCCGTGGCGGTTATCGCTTCGGCGGCCGCCTGCGCGAGGACTTCCACCTCAGTGCGGCGGAAATAGAGCTGCGCCGCTACCTGTTGGGCGAGCTGTTCCCGCAGCTGCGCAACGTCGCCATCAGCTATGGTTGGGGCGGCAACCTGGGCATGGCGCGGCGCTTCCAACCGCATATGCTGCTCGACCGCGAGAACCGCATCGCCCTGGCCGGTGGCTACGGCGGTGAAGGCGTCGGCGCCAGCAATCTGGCCGGGCGCACCCTGGCGGACCTGATCCTCGGCCGCGACAGTCTGCTGACCGAACAACCCTGGGTACTCCGCGAGCGCCCGATAAAGACCCTCAAAGCCTGGGAGCCGGAACCCTGCCGCTGGCTCGGCTACAACGCCATCATCCGCAGCTTCGCCCAAGAAGACCGAGTACTCGCCGACCCACGCAGCGCCCCCTGGCGTCGCGCCCTGGCCAGCCGACTGGCGGACTTTATGGAAGGTCTGATGCGTTGAGATTGCGCCCGAGCCCAGAATCGCGCTCCCCCGGATTACGCCCGAATAACCAGCGCGGGAACCACGTCCGTAGCCCGGATGCAATCCGGGAAAAATTGTGCTGCTGATATCGCTTCCCGGATTGCATCCGGGCTACCTAACTGATGCGTTGAGGCAGCGCTCCACCTTGGATCGAACCACAGCGCAGAATCCGTCGCCTGGCTGCAATCCGGGGAAGATTGCGCCTGCACCGCCGATCCCGGATTGCGCCTAGGCTTATTCGGGCTACAGCACTGCGCATAGCCTCATGTATCCAATTCAATACAACGTAATGAATTCAATACAAAGCATCGAGAACTGCGCTTCGCGTGGCCCGTAGCGACACCGATGAGCCTATTTGCGCCACTCGTATCGATTTCAATACACGCGATAAGTAGAAAACCATTCGAATAAAACATAACTACTTGATTTTATTGAATAAAATAACAATGGCATTACCTTTGCTATGGGTTCTCCACCAGCGCTCTGCTCCGGCACGAGCATTTCGATCATCGCCCGCATAAAAAAGGGCGAGTCCAGCACCCTTGAGGAGTACACATGAGCGAATTGCGTTTTACCGTCGATCACGAATGGCTGCGTCAGGACGCAGATGGTCTGGTCACTGTGGGCATCACCGCCTACGCTCAGGAAGCCTTGGGTGACGTGGTTTTCGTGCAACTGCCAGAGCTGCAGAGCTACACCACCGGTGCCGAAGTCGCGGTACTGGAATCGGTAAAAGCCGCCAGCAATATCGCCATGCCGCTCGACGGCGAAGTGCTCGAAGTGAACAGCGCACTGGAAGCCAGCCCTGAGCTGGTCAACCAGGACCCGCTCGGCGAAGGCTGGTTCTTCCGCTTCCGTCCGGTCAATGCCAGCGCCGTCGCCGATCTGCTCGACCAGGCCGCTTATGAGCGCCTGCTGAACGCCAACGCCGACGCCTGAGGGATCGACATGACCGACCTGACCACCCAGAACGAATTCATCGCCCGGCATATCGGCCCACGTGAAGCCGACATCGCCGAGATGCTCGCTACCCTCGGCTACGATTCGCTCGACGCACTGACTGCCAGCGTGATCCCGGAAAGCATCAAGGGCACCAGCATCCTCGGCCAGACCCCGGGCCTTTCCGAAGCCGACGCCCTGGCCAAGATCAAAGCCATCGCCGGCAAGAATCAGCAATTCAAAACCTATATCGGCCAGGGTTACCACGGCACCCACACGCCGAGCGCGATCCTGCGCAACCTCCTGGAAAACCCGGCCTGGTACACCGCCTACACGCCTTACCAGCCGGAAATTTCCCAGGGCCGCCTGGAATCCCTGCTGAACTTCCAGACCCTGATCATCGACCTTACCGGTCTATCGATCGCCAACGCATCGCTGCTCGACGAAGCCACCGCCGCCGCCGAAGCCATGACCTTCTGCAAGCGCCTGTCGAAGAACAAGGCGAGCAACGCCTTCTTCGCCTCGCAGCATTGCCACCCGCAGACCCTCGACGTACTGCGCACCCGTGCCGAGCCTCTGGGCATTGAAGTGGTGATCGGCGACGAAAGCGCCATTACCGATGCCAGCGCCTATTTCGGCGCGCTGCTGCAATACCCGGCGAGCAATGGCGACATCTTCGATTACCGCGAGCTGGTCGAGCGCTTCCACGCCGCTAACGCCCTGGTCGCGGTAGCCGCCGACCTGCTGGCGCTGACCCTGCTGACCCCGCCCGGCGAATTCGGTGCCGACGTAGCCCTGGGCAGCGCCCAGCGTTTCGGCGTACCCCTGGGTTTCGGCGGCCCGCACGCCGCCTACTTCGCCACCCGCGACGCATTCAAGCGCGACATGCCGGGCCGCCTGGTCGGCATGTCGGTCGACCGCTTCGGCAAGCCGGCCCTGCGCCTGGCCATGCAGACCCGCGAGCAGCACATCCGCCGCGAGAAGGCCACCAGTAACATCTGCACCGCCCAGGTGCTGCTGGCCAATATCGCCAGCATGTACGCCGTGTACCACGGCCCGAAAGGCCTGACCCAGATCGCCCAGCGCACCCACCAGCTGACCGCGATTTTCGCCCAGGGCCTGAGCAAGCTGGGCTATGTGGTCGAGCAGGCGCAGTTCTTCGACACCATCAGCGTCGCCAGCGGCGAGCGCACCGCGCAACTGCACAAGCAGGCCCGCGCGATGGGCATCAACCTGCGCGAGATCGACGGCGAGCGCCTGGGCCTGTCCCTGGACGAAACCACCGATCAGGCCGCCGTCGAGCGCCTGTGGGAAGTCTTCGCCGAGCCGGGCAACAGCCTGCCGGACTTCAATGAGCTGGCCGCCAGCGTCGCCTCGCGCCTGCCCCAAGGCCTGCTGCGCCAATCGGCGATCCTGCAGCACGAGGTGTTCAACCGTTACCACAGCGAAACCGAGCTGATGCGCTACCTGCGCAAGCTCGCCGACAAGGACCTGGCCCTGGATCGCAGCATGATCCCGCTGGGTTCCTGCACCATGAAGCTCAACGCCGCCAGCGAAATGATCCCGGTGACCTGGGCCGAATTCGGCAACCTGCACCCCTTCGCCCCGGCCGAGCAAAGCCAGGGCTACCAGCAGTTGACCGACGAACTGGAAGCCATGCTCTGCGCCGCCACCGGCTACGACGGCATTTCCCTGCAGCCGAACGCCGGCTCCCAGGGCGAGTACGCCGGCCTGCTGGCGATCCGCGCTTACCACCAGAGCCGCGGCGACGATCAGCGCGACATCTGCCTGATCCCGCAATCGGCCCACGGCACCAATCCGGCGACCGCCAGCATGGCTGGTATGCGCGTGGTGGTGACCGCCTGCGACAGCCGCGGCAACGTGGATATCGCCGACCTCAAGGCCAAGGCCGAAGAGCACAAGGAGCGCCTGGCTGCGCTGATGATCACCTACCCGTCCACCCACGGTGTGTTCGAGGAAGGCATCCGCGAAATCTGCCAGATCGTGCATGACAACGGCGGCCAGGTGTATATCGACGGCGCCAACATGAACGCCATGGTCGGCCTCTGCGCCCCGGGCCAGTTCGGCGGCGACGTCTCGCACCTGAACCTGCACAAGACCTTCTGCATCCCTCATGGCGGTGGCGGCCCGGGCGTCGGCCCGATCGGCGTCAAGTCGCACCTGATTCCGTTCCTGCCCGGCCACGGTCATATGGCGCGCAAGGAAGGCGCGGTCAGCGCCGCGCCGTTCGGCAGCGCCAGCATCCTGCCGATCACCTGGATGTATATCAGCATGATGGGCGGCGAAGGCCTCAAGCGCGCCTCGCAGATGGCGATCCTCAACGCCAACTACATCGCCCGTCGTCTGGAAGAGCACTACCCGGTGCTGTACAGCGGCGAAGGCGGCCTGGTCGCCCACGAGTGCATCCTGGATATCCGCCCGATCAAGGACAGCAGCGGCATCAGCGTCGACGACGTGGCCAAGCGCCTGATCGACTTCGGCTTCCACGCCCCGACCATGTCCTTCCCGGTCGCCGGCACCCTGATGATCGAGCCGACCGAAAGCGAATCCAAGGAAGAACTGGACCGCTTCTGCGACGCCATGATCGCCATCCGTGAAGAAATTCGCGCGGTGGAGGCCGGTCGTCTGGACGCCAACGACAACCCGCTGAAAAACGCCCCGCACACCGCCCTGGAACTGGTCGGCGAGTGGACCCACGGTTACAGCCGCGAACAGGCCGTGTACCCGGCCGCCACGCTGATCGAAGCCAAGTACTGGCCACCGGTCGGCCGCGTGGACAACGTGTTCGGCGACCGCAACCTGGTCTGCGCCTGCCCGTCGATCGAGGCGTATCAGGACGCTTAAGGCGATGTAAACGTAGGATGGGTTGAGCGCAGCGATACCCATCACGCCGCAGACCATCATCGATGGGTTACGCGGCGCTCAAGAGCGGTGTCGTCGGCATGTTCGGTGCTATACGCCGCTAACCCATCCTACGGTTCTACGGATCGGTTCCACTCAGAATTTCGACTCACCCCTACCTGGGGCGGGTTGGCTGCACCTCATATAAAAATCAGAGGGCCTCACCATGTTCAGCAAGCACGACCAACTGCAAGGCTACGACGACGCCCTGCTCGCCGCGATCAACGCCGAAGAGCGGCGCCAGGAAGATCACATCGAGCTGATCGCCTCGGAGAACTACTGCAGCCAGCGGGTGATGCAGGCCCAGGGCAGCGGCTTGACCAACAAGTACGCCGAAGGCTATCCGGGCAAGCGCTACTACGGCGGCTGCGAGCATGTCGACGTGGTTGAAGCGCTGGCTATCGAGCGCGCCAAGCAGCTGTTCGGCGCCGATTACGCAAACGTGCAGCCGCACTCCGGCTCCTCGGCCAACAGTGCGGTGTACCTGGCCCTGATCAACGCTGGCGATACCATCCTCGGTATGAGCCTGGCCCACGGCGGCCACCTCACCCACGGCGCCAAGGTGTCGTCGTCCGGCAAGCTGTATAACGCGGTGCAATACGGCATCGACGAGAACGGCCTGATCGATTACGCCGAGGTCGAACGCCTGGCCGTCGAGCACAAGCCGAAGATGATAGTCGCCGGCTTCTCCGCCTATTCGCGCACCCTGGATTTCGCCCGCTTCCGCGCCATCGCCGACCAGGTCGGCGCGCTGTTGTTCGTCGACATGGCCCATGTCGCCGGCCTGGTCGCGGCCGGCCTGTATCCCAACCCGATCCCGTTCGCCGATGTGGTGACCACCACCACCCACAAGACCCTGCGCGGCCCGCGCGGCGGCCTGATCCTCGCGCGCAAGAACGAGGAGATCGAGAAGAAGCTCAACTCCGCGGTATTCCCCGGCGCCCAGGGCGGCCCGCTGATGCACGTGATCGCGGCCAAGGCAGTGTGCTTCAAGGAAGCGCTGGAGCCTGGTTTCAAGGTCTACCAGCAACAGGTGATCGACAACGCCCGGGCGATGGCCGAGGTGTTCGTTTCGCGCGGCTATGACGTGGTCTCCGGTGGCACCGATAACCACCTGATGCTGGTCAGTCTGATCAAGCAGGGCCTGACCGGCAAAGCCGCCGATGCGGCCTTGGGCGCAGCGCATATCACGGTGAACAAGAACGCCGTGCCGAACGACCCGCAGTCGCCCTTCGTCACCTCCGGCATCCGCATCGGTACCCCAGCGGTGACTACCCGCGGTTTCAAGCAGGGCGAGTGCCGCACGCTCGCCGGCTGGATCTGCGACATTCTCGATGATCTGGAAAACCCCGAGGTGATCGAGCGGGTTCGCGGTCAGGTCAGCGACCTGTGCGCGACCTTCCCGGTCTACGCTGACTAGATAGACAGGCTCCTTTGCTGAAGTGCAGGCGCGGTTATAGGCCGCGCTGCATCACATGCCGACCCACAAGGTTGGCCCAGATCAGAAATTCGGAGAATAAGATGTCACTTAGCGTTTTTGACCTTTTCAAGATCGGCATCGGCCCGTCCAGCTCGCACACCGTCGGGCCGATGCGCGCCGCGGTACGTTTTGTCGAAGGCCTGCGCCGCGACGATCTGCTGGCGGGCACCGAGTCGGTCAAGGTCGAGCTGTACGGCTCGCTCGGAGCCACCGGCAAAGGCCACGGCAGCGACAAGGCGGTACTGCTCGGCCTGGAAGGCGAACAACCGGACACGGTCGACACCAGCACCGTTGATGCGCGCATGGCGACGATCCGCGAATCCGGCGAACTCAAACTGCTTGGCGAAAAAAGCATCCGCTTTGTCGAGAAACAGCACCTGGCGATGATCCGCAAACCGCTGGCCTTCCACCCCAACGGCATGATCTTCCGCGCCTTCGACGGCGCCGGTTTACAGCTGCGCGCGCGCGAGTACTACTCGGTTGGCGGCGGTTTCGTCGTCGATGAACAGGCCGCAGGCGCCGACCGCATCGTCGAAGACACCACGCCGCTGCACTACCCCTTCACTACCGCCAAACAGCTGCTCGGCCATTGCGCCGAACACAACCTGTCGATCAGCCAGGTGATGCTGGCCAACGAAGCCGCCTGGCGACCGGAAGCCGAAACGCGCGCGCGCCTGCTGGCTATCTGGCAGGTGATGCAGGATTGCGTCGAGGCCGGCTGCCGCAACGAGGGCATCATGCCCGGCGGCCTCAAGGTCAAACGCCGCGCCGCCGCGCTGCACCGTCAACTGTGCAAGAACCCGGAGGCCGCCCTGCGCGACGCGCTCAGCGTGCTCGACTGGGTCAACCTCTACGCCCTGGCGGTCAACGAGGAAAACGCCAGCGGCGGCCGCGTGGTCACCGCACCAACCAATGGCGCGGCCGGCATAGTGCCGGCGGTGCTGCACTACTACACGCGCTTTATCCCCGGCGCCAATGAAGACGGCGTGGTGCGTTTTCTGCTCACCGCCGCCGCCATCGGCATCCTCTATAAGGAAAACGCCTCGATCTCCGGCGCCGAAGTCGGCTGCCAGGGCGAAGTCGGCGTGGCCTGTTCGATGGCCGCGGGCGCCTTGTGCGAAGTGCTCGGCGGCAGCGTCCAGCAGGTCGAGAACGCCGCGGAAATCGGCATGGAACACAACCTCGGCCTGACCTGCGACCCGGTCGGCGGCCTGGTTCAGGTTCCCTGCATCGAACGCAACGCCATGGGCTCGGTCAAGGCGATCAATGCCGCGCGCATGGCCCTGCGCGGCGACGGCCAGCACTTCGTCTCGCTCGACAAGGTGATCCGCACCATGCGCCAGACCGGCGCCGACATGAACAACAAGTACAAGGAAACCGCCCGCGGCGGCCTGGCGGTCAATATCATTGAATGTTGATGCCTTGACCAACACCAACCTGTAGGAGCGAGCTTGCTCGCGATGCGCTTCGCAACGGATCGCTAGCAAGAGCTAGGCGCCCCACTCGCTCCTACAAAAGCAATGCTTTGCAGACCTGGAGAGATGCATGACCACTGAAACCCTGGCGAAAACCCCACTACACGCCCTGCACCTGGAACTCGGCGCACGCATGGTGCCTTTCGCCGGCTACGACATGCCGGTGCAATACCCGCTCGGCGTGATGAAAGAACACCTGCACACTCGCGAGGCGGCCGGTCTGTTCGATGTCTCGCACATGGGTCAGGTCATCCTGCGCGGGCCGAACGCTGCTAAAGCGCTGGAAAGCCTGGTGCCGGTGGATATCGTCGACCTGCCGGTGGGCATGCAGCGCTACGCCATGTTCACCGATGAAAACGGCGGCATCCTCGACGACCTGATGGTCGCCAACCTCGGCGACGACACCCTGTTCCTGGTGGTCAATGCCGCCTGCAAGTATCAGGACCTGATGCACCTGCAAGAACAGATCGCCAGCCAGTGCCAGATCGAATCCTGCTTCGACCGCGCCCTGCTCGCCCTGCAAGGGCCGAAAGCGGTCGACGTACTCGCCCGCCTGGCGCCGGAAGTGAGCAAGATGACCTTTATGCAGTTCGCCCCCGTGCGCCTGCTCGGCGTCGACTGCTACGTCAGCCGCTCCGGCTACACCGGCGAAGACGGCTTCGAAATCTCGGTACCGGCGGCCCACGCCGAAGCCCTGGCGCGCAGCCTGCTGGCCGAGCCGGAAGTCGAAGCCATTGGCCTCGGCGCCCGTGACTCGCTGCGTCTGGAAGCCGGCCTGTGCCTGTACGGCCACGACATGAGCACCAGCACCACGCCGATCGAAGCCAGCCTGCTCTGGGCCATCTCGAAAGCGCGTCGCGCCGATGGCGCCCGTGCTGGCGGCTTCCCCGGTGCCGAGCGGATCTTCGCCCAGCAGCAACAAGGCGTCGCCAGCAAGCGCGTCGGCCTGCTGCCGCAGGAACGCGTACCGGTACGCGAAGGCGCGGAAATCGTCGATGCCGACGGCAACGTGATTGGCAGCGTATGCAGCGGCGGCTTTGGCCCGACCCTCGCGGGCCCGGTAGCCATGGGTTATGTGCAAAGCAGCCACATCGCTATCGACACCCCGGTATGGGCCATGGTGCGCGGTAAGCGCGTGGCAATGAAAGTCGCCAAGACCCCGTTCGTGCCGCAGCGTTACTACCGCGGTTAAGACCTCGGCCAGCGGCGGCAGCGGTGCAACCCGCCGCCGCATGCAGTAGGTCCTATGTACCGATGCAAATCCAGGCTACGAAGCGTGGGAGGCGTTTCAGCGGCGAGCTTCCCACGGTTGTCGCGGCTGAAGCGGAGCGCCGCCCGGCCCATCCCACAGGGGCCACTGTTCAGTGCTCGAATGGCTGAAGGGCAGGCGACACTGGGTAGCCCGGATGCAATCCGGGGAAGATCGAGAGCCAGCTCCCGGGCTGGTGGCCCGTGCAGATCCCTGCAGGAGGGCCACGCCCGTTCTCGTCCGTTCCTGGAAATACTGGCTCTCGGCATTTTCCCAGCGCCCCCATCCATGGGGGCGCTGACCGGCTTGCGGCATTTCCCACATCCATGTGGGTCACGCGCCCCGCGGCGAATGTAACCCGCAGTCCTTTACGAGACGGGCAAGTCGAAGCGCTGCAGCAGCCAGATCCGGGCAGCGAAAGACACTCAGGCCCTGTCCAGCGGACTCAACACCGCCAGGCCTCCGCGATTGAGCACATGGGTGTAGATCATGGTGGTCTTCACATCGGCGTGCCCCAGCAGCTCCTGCACGGTACGGATATCCTGGCCGCTTTCCAGCAGGTGGGTGGCGAAGCAATGGCGTAGCGTATGCGGCATCGCCGGCTTGACCAGGCCAGCGCCGCGTACCGCCTCACGTATCGCACGCTGAATGGTCTTTTCATGCAGGTGATGGCGGAAAATTCCCTCGGAGCGCGGATCCTTGGAGCGATTGACGGAAGGAAAAACGAACTGCCAACCCCACTTCATGCCAGCATGCGGATACTTGCGCGCCAATGCATTAGGCAGATTGGCCCGGCCAAACCCCTCGGCCAGATCCGCCCGATGCAGTAGCTGGACTTGCTCCAAGTGCTCCTGCAGCGCCACCACCACCCGCTGTGGCAACATGGTTACCCGATCCTTCTGGCCTTTGCCATCACGTACCAGAATCTCGCCGCGGCCAAAGTCCACATCCTTGACGCGCAAGCGCAGCGCTTCCAACACACGCAGCCCCGAGCCATAGAGCAAATTGGCCACCAGCCAGTGCACGCCCGATAACCCGGCCAAAAGCCTGGTCACCTCCTCACGGGTCAGCACCACCGGCAAATGCCTGGGCTTCTTGGCCCGCACGATCCCCTCCAGCCAAGGCAGCTCGACCTTCAATATCTCCTTGTATAGAAACAGCAGCGCCGCCAGGGCCTGGTTCTGCGTCGAACCCGCCACATTGCGATTGACGGCCAGATGGGTAAGAAAAGCCTCGATCTCGGGCACCGCCATCTCCGCCGGATGGCGATAGTGGTGAAAGCGGATATAACGCTTTACCCATTCGGCATAGACAGTCTCGGTCCGAATGGAATAGTTTCTAAGGCGAATCTGCTGGCGCAGCTGATCCAGCAGCTTGGGCTTGCCGTCATCCGTGTCGCGTTTCTCCCTTGGCATTGTCGCGTTGGCCGCGACAACGTCAAGGCTAGACAAGGACTTGCAGGACGACAAGGAACGTTATACGACATGCCGTCGCATGTAAAAGCGACATAGCATGTCGCCTAATAGTAGTTAGGCAACTTAATGATCTCCCGCATTCCGGCACTTGAATTCCTGCGTCAAATATGCGGCTTGCACGAAGACTTAACTAATGAAGTTAAGTTGCGCGTGTGGGCTTGTGGATATGGCGTCGCCATAGACCTAACTGTCAAAGGTAAATCTATTCTTTGTGCGGTTGCGGGAGCATTCCGCCAAGAGGTCGAATGCTTCGCTCAAATTGGGCTTCCGAACGTAATTCGGTTGGTAGGCGACAAGGCGTCCGAGAATCAGCTAAAGCTCATAGGCATGGAACCACCAATCGAATTTCATATTTCTCGCGAAAAGAGCAGTCTCCAAGTCGTAATGTTGTATGAGGGCCAGGTAAAGGCTACATATGTGCTGTCAGCCGCCTAACTACTGGTTCAAGCCGTTCGCTTCGCTCACTCGGGACCGGCTAAAGCCGGCCCCTTAACCAAACGTTAGTGCTATGCAATGAATCTTTGCCAATGTCCATGCTGCGACTACTTCACCATACCTGCAGGCGAAGATTATGAAATATGCGCTGTATGCTTTTGGGAGGATGATTACTTTGATATTGAGGAACCGGATTTAGAATCAGGCGCAAACCATGGCCTTACCATTCGCCAAGCAAGAGCAAATTTTGTAGCCTTTGGGGCTTGCCACCCCAACATGATTAAAAATGTCATACGCCCTGAGCAAAGAGCAAAATATGCCTACAAATCACGTGCAATATAGCTCTAACTAGTGGTTCAAATCGTTCGCTTCGCTCACTGGGACGGGCTAAAGCCCGCCCCTTAACCAAACGTTAGGCACAGCCATGGCCATAATCGAGTGCGAGTTAACAATCAACTCACCTCCTGCTGAAGTCTATAAAGCATCACAAGACTATTCTGTTAGATATCAGTGGGATCCATTCCCTGAAAAAATTGAACTTCTAGGCGGGGCAACTGAAATAAGTATTGGCGTAAAGACGCTCGTAATAGCTAAATCAGGTTTAAAAATGGAGGTTCAATTTGTACAAGTTGCACCGCCCACAACTGCCGCTATCATCATGACCCAGGGTCCTGCATTCATTCACAGCTTTGGAGGTAGCTGGGTATTTAAACCTCTCAGTCAAAATTCAACCAGAGCAAAATTTCGTTACTCAATAAAAACAAAGGCTTGGGCAATCCCAATAATTTCTGAATCCATTGCATCCCTGTATTTTAAGAAAATTGTCATGGCAAGGTTAATCGGCCTTAAGACATACTGTGAACGGCATGCCTAACAACTGGTTCAAGCCGTTCGCTTCGCTCACTCGGGACCGGCTAAAGCCGGCCCCTTAACCAAACGTTAGGTATTAGCTCTATGGACAGCGCGCCAAAAATTGAAGGCAGAAAATTAGTGATCCTACGCATGGTGGGAGTCGCTATTATTATTGCCTGCGTCAACTATGCATATGTTGGATACATCACTGGAGTAATTAAGGTCGGGACAAGGCATCATTCGTTCCTTATGTCGGGCGAAAACCTCTGGCTTGGCTATTTATTCTTGCTGTCATCCGCAGCAATATCAGTATTCTTAATATTCATAAATAAAAACCAAGCTAAAGAATTCAATGCTCTTGCAAAAATATTCGGTAGCGCATGGTTCTTAACGCTAGGTGCCTGCATGCTAACTAACATGAGCGCACGCTAACACCTAACTAGTGGTTCAAACCGTTCGCTGCGCTCACTGGGACGGGCGAAAGCCCGCCCCTTAACCAAACGTTAGAGGTTTTCCATGGCTCGTGTGTGGCTTGAGCTATTCGACCCGAAGCATCATGCTGATTTTATTAGCACCTCTCACATTGGGGGTGTATTGCCTGAGCAGAGGAACAACCTTTTGCCTAGGCAAGTCCTTTGCGTCGAGGTTTGCTCATTTACATTTCAATTCTTATCTGAGCCCCAGCTTCAAGAAGCAATCTCATACTTCTCTAAAAAATACATCCAAGTACGAGAGAATACAATAATGGTCTTGAGCATTATTGGCAGAAATGGTTTGAGCGCCTTCCACCAGGTTTAGTGAGCAACGGTAAACGTCAAAAAATTTTAGCTGCGTTACAGAAGGCAAAACTTATTGCTGGTAACCTCTAACAATTGGTTCAAACCGTTCGCTGCGCTCACTGGGACGGGCTAAAGCCCGCCCCTTAACCAAACGTTAGCCCCCACGTCATGACT
>NZ_CAMPHI010000079.1 GCF_946885955.1 uncultured Pseudomonas sp. | reverse complement strand
GCGCCGGAAGAGGTGCGCATTATAGGCCCCCAAGTTTCTACGTCAACGCTTATTTTGACTCTATTCGAAATCAATTGCCCGAACGACCAGCGCCCCGGCAATAGCCCCGGCAGACACAGTGAAAGACAACGCATAGCCACCCCAGAAACAACAAAGCCGCTGATACTGATATCAGCGGCTTTGCAAACAGCAGCAGCGCTTTACTCGACGCTTTTGCGGCGACGCAACTGCAGAAGGTACTGGATGGGACCCGAAGCGGCATAGGCCAGGAAGATAATCAGCAGCACACGCGGCGGATCGCTGAATACCACGGCAAATATCAGCACCACGACCAGGATCGCCACGAACGGCACGCGCCCCTTGAGGTCCAGATCCTTGAAGCTGTGGTACTTGATATTGCTGACCATCAGCACGCCAGCCGCGGCCACCAGGATCGCCACTGCAAAGGCCATGTTCGAGCCCTTGATGCCAAAGTCGCTGAACGCCCATACGGTGCCCGCAACCACACCGGCGGCAGCCGGGCTGGCCAGGCCGATGAAGTAGCGTTTGTCGGCGCTGCCAATCTGCGTATTGAAACGCGCCAGGCGCAGCGCAGCACCGGCCACATAGATAAAGGCAACCATCCAACCGACTTTACCCATACTGCCAAGTGCCCATTCGAACGCCAGCAGCGCCGGCGCCACGCCAAACGCAACCATATCCGACAAGGAGTCGTATTCGGCACCAAATGCGCTCTGGGTATTGGTCAAGCGCGCGACACGCCCATCCAGTCCGTCGAGCACCATAGCGACAAACACCGCCGCAGCCGCGACGTAGAAGTTGCCGTTCATGGCGTTGATGATGGCGTAGAAGCCTGCGAACAGGTTAGCCGTGGTGAACAGATTGGGCAGGAGGTAGATACCACGATGACGGACCTTGCGACCCTCGGCGTCTTGCCCCTCCTCTATATGCTCGTCAATAGGCAACAAGCTTTCGGCATCGGCGGGAGACTGGGGCTCATCTGGACGTTCGTTCATGAACAACACCTTGCAACGGATTTGAAAATTTCGACAGGCTCAACCGATACATGTTCGGCATTCGACCCGGCCAGCACCCTGGCTTTATACCAGAAGCCTTGCGACACAATGAAAAAACGCGGCCTTAGCCGCGTTTTTTTACATCGGTAAAGCCTTAGTTCTTGGCTTTGTCGACGATTTTGTTAGCCGAGATCCATGGCATCATGGAGCGCAGCTTTTCACCAACCACTTCGATGCCATGCGCCGCGTTATTACGACGATAGGCAGTCATGGAAGCATAGTTGGTCGCCCCTTCCTGGATGAACATCTTCGCGTATTCGCCATCCTGAATGCGCTTCAGGGCGTTACGCATGGCTGCACGGGATTCGGCGTTGATCACTTCTGGGCCGGTCACGTACTCGCCGTACTCGGCGTTGTTGGAGATCGAGTAGTTCATGTTGGCGATACCGCCTTCGTACATGAGGTCGACGATCAGCTTCAACTCGTGCAGGCACTCGAAGTAGGCCATTTCCGGCGCGTAGCCAGCATCGACCAGGGTTTCGAAACCGGCTTTGACCAGTTCGACGCAACCGCCACAGAGAACGGCCTGCTCGCCGAACAGGTCGGTTTCGGTTTCGTCTTTGAAGGTGGTTTCGATGATACCGGTACGGCCGCCGCCAACGCCCGAAGCATAGGACAGTGCAACATTCTTGGCGTTGCCGGATGCGTCCTGATAGATCGCGATCAGGTCAGGGATACCGCCACCTTTGACGAACTCGGAGCGTACGGTATGACCCGGTGCTTTCGGCGCGATCATGATTACGTCAAGGTCAGCGCGCGGCACGACCTGATTGTAGTGAATGGCAAAGCCGTGGGAGAACGCCAGAGTCGCGCCCTTCTTCAGGTTCGGCTCGACTTCGTCCTTGTACAGCTTGGACTGGAACTCATCCGGAGTCAGGATCATGACCAGGTCGGCGGCAGCAACAGCGCTGGCGACGTCGGTCACTTTCAAACCATGGGCTTCTGCTTTGGCGACGGTAGCGGAGCCTTTACGCAGACCGACGGTGACGTCGACACCGGAATCTTTCAGGTTGCACGCCTGGGCATGGCCCTGGGAACCGTAACCGATGATGGCAACTTTCTTGCCCTGGATGATCGACAGGTCACAGTCTTTGTCGTAATACACTTTCATGGAGAATCCCCTATTTACTGGCCCAACGAGGCCGTTCGCTAAAGTTAGATGCTGAGTACTTTGTCGCCACGGGCGATGCCGGTGACGCCGCTGCGTACGGTTTCCAGGATCGCGGCCGTGCCTATCGCCTGAATGAAGCTGTCCAGCTTGTCGCTCGTGCCGGCCAACTGAATGGTGTAGACGCTGGTGTTCACATCGACGATCTGTCCACGGAAGATGTCGGTGGTGCGTTTGACCTCGGCGCGCTGGGCACCGGTGGCCTTGACCTTGACCAGCATCAGTTCACGCTCGACGTGAGCGCTTTCCGACAGGTCTACCAGCTTGACCACCTCCACCAGCTTGTTGAGGTTTTTGGTGATCTGCTCGATGACCTCATCATGACCAACGGTGGTCAGCGTCAGACGCGACAAAGTCGGGTCCTCGGTCGGCGCCACGGTCAGGCTTTCGATGTTGTAGTTGCGTTGCGAAAACAGACCAACCACGCGGGACAATGCGCCGGGTTCGTTTTCCAGCAGCAGGGAAATAATGTGTCGCATGATTAGGTACGCTCCGTCTTGCTCAGCCACATATCGCGCATCGCACCGTCTTTGATCTGCATCGGGTAAACGTGCTCACTGGTATCGACCTGGATATCGAGGAATACCAGACGGTCTTTCAGGGCGAATGCCTCTTCCATCTTCGGCTTGAGATCCTTCAGGTCGGTAATGCGCATACCGACATGACCATAGGCCTCGGCCAGCTTGACGAAGTCCGGCAGCGACTCCATGTAGGAGTGCGAATGACGGCTACCGTAGTTCATGTCCTGCCACTGACGCACCATGCCCAGCGCGCCATTGTTCAGGTTGACGATCTTCACCGGCAGGTCGTACTGCAGACAGGTGGACAGCTCCTGGATATTCATCTGGATACTGCCTTCGCCCGTCACGCAAGCGACATCCTGATCGGGGAAGCTCAACTTGACGCCCATGGCCGCCGGAAAACCGAAGCCCATGGTGCCCAGGCCGCCGGAGTTGATCCAGCGATTGGGCTTGTTGAAGCGGTAATACTGCGCCGCGAACATCTGGTGCTGACCCACATCGGAAGTGATGAAAGCATCGCCACCCGTCACTTCGGACAAGGTCTCGATCACCGTCTGTGGCTTGATGATGGTGCCGTCACCCTTCTCGTACGGGAACATACCGCGACTGCCGCGCCATTCCTCGATCTGCTTCCACCAGCTCGACAGCGCCTCTTTATTGAGGCTCTCACCGATCTCCTTGAGGATCGCAACCATCTCGGTCATTACGCTATCGACCGGACCAACGATCGGAACGTCGGCCTTGATGGTCTTAGAAATGGACGCCGGATCGATATCGATATGGATGATCTTGGCATTCGGACAGAACTTGCCGGCCCCATTGATCACCCGATCGTCAAACCGTGCGCCAACCGCGAGAATCACATCGGCGTGGTGCATTGCCAGGTTCGCGGTATAGCTGCCGTGCATGCCGAGCATGCCGAGGAATTGACGATCGGTGCCTGGGAAACCGCCCAAACCCATCAGGGTGTTGGTCACCGGCAGATTGAGCATCTGTGCCAGTTCGGTCAAAGGCGCAGCCGCCCCACCCATGATTACGCCGCCGCCGGAATAGACGACCGGACGCTTGGCACTCAACAACAGCTCGGCCGCCTTGCGGATCTGCCCGGAATGACCACGCAGCGCCGGGCTGTAGGAACGCAGCTTGACCTTCTTCGGATAAACGTACTCGAACTTCTCGGCCGGGTTGGTCATATCCTTGGGAATATCGACCACTACCGGCCCCGGACGCCCGGATTGCGCCAGGTAAAAGGCTTTTTTCATTACTTCCGGAATTTCCGAGGCATGCTTGATCATGAAGCTATGCTTCACGATAGGCCTGGAGATACCGATCATGTCGGTTTCCTGGAAGGCGTCGGTACCGACCATGTTGCTCGGCACCTGACCGGACAACACCACCATCGGGATAGAATCCATGTAGGCGGTGGCAATACCGGTGATGGCATTGGTTGCGCCAGGACCGGAAGTCACCAGCACCACGCCGGCTTTACCGGTCGCGCGGGCATAGCCATCGGCCATATGGGTCGCCGCTTGTTCGTGACGAACCAGAATATGGTTGACCTCTGGTTCTTTGAACAGGGCATCGTAGATATGCAGCAGAGCACCGCCCGGGTACCCGTATATATTTTTAACGCCTTCGTCACGCAAAAAGCGGACGACCATTTCAGCGCCGGATAAAAGCTCCACGTTGTTCACCTCTAAAACGCCAGAAAACCGCCCACAGCGGGACGGCCTAAGATAGGTTTACTGCCAAGCAGAGCATGAGCGACGGTGGTCGCCGACTACGTCAGCTACTACTGAGCAAGTATTGGGAGCACCCCAAAAGTGTTGCGGGGCATTCCCACCCAGCGCGAGGTAACGCGTTGCGGGTGTAACAGGTCGGCGCGGGTATGCACCTCATGTCTGCTGAGCTAAAGCCTGCTTGCGGCGGACTCCACTACAGCGAGCATGGAATTGTTCGGATTCACCGAGGGCAAGTCAAGTAATCCGTGATGGATTCTGCAATCTTCTTCGTTTACAGGCCCAAGGGTGACGATTACAGCATTTTGGTTATAGTAACCAACGGGTTTTGCAGCTCATAATTTGCCAGCCCCAAAAAAGGAAACAGCATGCGCCGTATTATCCTCACCAGCACCTTGTTAATGGCCTTGAGCGCAACCGCCATGGCCGGCCAGGTGTACAAATGGGTCGACGCTCAAGGCGTCACGCATTTCGGCTCGCAACCGCCACAAGATCAGTCGGCGACCAGCGTCAATACCTCTGCCGCACCACCCAAAGCCGCGGAGCAGGAAGCGGAGCCGACGCCAACCTTCGAAAGCATCGCCGATCCCGAGCAAGCCGAGTTCGACAAGAAGGCCAAGGCAGAAGTCGCCGCCAAGGAAGCCGAACGCAAGAAATATTGCGAAAACGTCCGCAGTAATCTGGCGCAGCTGGAAAACAACCCGCGAATCCGCGTGGAAGACAACGGTGAAATGCGCCGCCTGGGCGAAGATGAGCGCCAGAACCGTATTGCCGAAGCCAAGGCGGCGATTGCAGACAACTGCAAATAGTCGAATAAAACGCTTCGGTCGCCCAGCAGGACTAGCAGACGAACAGACTGGCTAAGTGCGAGTGCAAAACGCCTCGCACCGACCGGGACAACCGCATCGCGCCAAGCGTTTAAGGCGCAATACCGATCAAACGATCGAACTCGCCCAGCAAGCGTATCAATGCCCGAGCCTGGGCATTGCCCTGGCCATAAACCTGCTCGGCCATTGGCTGAATGCCTGAAATGCTTGGCAGAACGGCACTGCTTTCCAGCATGTGCTTCATGCGCGGCAAGAAAATCCACTGCAACCACTGCTCGAACGCCATGCTGTCCACACAGAATGGCTCCTGGCTCGCGAGCGCCTGAGCGCTGGGCGGCTCGACTTGCCACCACCCCAGCACGCGCAACTCACGCTCGATCAGCAGTAGCTGCTGGGCGATTACCGGTACCCGCCCATCCATCACAGGTTGACTCGCGCCTGTTCACGGGCTTGCGCCGCGCCTGCGCTATCGCCTTGCTGCTCACGCACCTGGGCGATCAATTGCCAAAGGCTGGCCTGCAGCGCCGGCCGCCCACTGGCGTAGCTCAACCCGCGACGGGCGAACTGCTCGGCCTGCGCCGCGTCGCCTTGCGCCAAGCGCACTTGCGCCAAATGGTAGAGAACCTGCGGTTCACGCGGAGCGATGCGCTGGGCCCGCTCCAGGCTGGAGGCCGCACCGTTCAGGTCGCCCGCACTCTGTTGCTGCTGCGCGGTACTGAGCAGCGCCAGCACCGGACCGTCCAACTGCTCGTCGGCGGCCAAGCCGCCACCGCTGGGAATGCCAGTGGGAGCACTTGGCCCGGGCGCGTTGTAGCCGCCGAAGTCGATCGGTTCGCTGCTGATAGCGCCATTCGGCGAGCCGCTCGGCGCCGGAAAGGTCTGAATCGGCGCCGAACTTCCACCGCCTTGAGGCACCATGACCACCACGCCTGAGTCTTCGGGAATGCTCTGCGCCGGCGCCGAAGCACCGCCATAGCCGCCCACCTCGTCTTGCTGCTGCTCATAAACCGACGAGCTGGAGTCGACTACCGGGATCGAACCGCGCTGCACCGAGGTGCACCCGCTCAACACCGCAGAAGCCGCTAGAACTGGAACAAACCACTTAGTCACGTCATACCCTCTCAATTAGTCCAGCCAGCCGCGTACCCAATCCATGACCGAGTCTACCGGCGCCTGCAACCCACAACCCTGGCCCGGTGCCGGTTCGCTGCCGCGAATATACGGCATCTGTACGGCCCCCGGGCAGCTGGGATCGGAGCCCAGGCCAGTGTTCGGATCCATCCACGCCTGCACGACATTATCAGGCTGCGGCATGTCCAACGGCAGCGGATCGGCCCGATACATGAATTCGGTCCATACCTGCAGCGCACCACTGGCGCCAGTGAAGGGGGTCGGCCCATTGTCGTCCCGGCCCATCCACACCACCGCCAACAGGTCCTGGCTGAAACCGGCGAACCAGCTGTCGCGCGAATCGTTGCTGGTGCCGGTTTTACCGGCGAGCTTCAAGGACGCCGGCAAGCGGTTGTAAACCGAGCGCCCGGTACCCTCGCGCATCGTACGCTGCATTGCGCTCTGCAATAGATAGACTGCGCCAGCATCGAAACGCTGCTGAATCTGGAATGGATAGCGTTTGAGCGGCTCGCCTTCGGCGGTCAGGACGCTACGGATACCTCGTAATGGCGTGTTGAAACCGCCGTTGGCCAAGGTTTGATACATATCCGCGACCTCCAGCGGGCTCAACGCTCCCGCCCCGAGCAGCATGGACGGGTACGCCGGCCACTTCTGCACAACGCCCAGCCGATCCATGGTTTTGAGCACGGTGGGAACGCCCAGTTCCATGCCCAACTTGACGCTGGAAAGGTTGTAGGAATGCGCCAGCCCCTGGTACAGGAAAATATTACCGTGGGCCTTGTGATCGTAGTTCTGCGGCGTCCAGACCTGACCATCCTGGCCCTTGATCGAGAAGGGCTGATCTTCCAGCACGCTGGTCAGCGTGTATTGGCTGGGGCGCTCGAGCGCTGTCAGGTAAATCGCCGGCTTGATCAGCGAGCCAATCGGCCGGATCGCGTCCAGCGCCCGGTTGAAGCCGGCGAAACGCGGCTGGCGGCTACCGATCAACGCCTGCACTTCCCCGGTCTCCGGGTTGGTCACGACCATGCCCGCCTCGATCTCGTCCGCGCCTTTGCGTCCGGACATGCGCTTCAGCGACTCAAGCAAGGCGTTCTCGGCCTTGAACTGCAGGATCGGATCGAAGCTGGTGAAGATCCGCAATCCCTCTTCGGTCAGGTCTTGCTCGCGGTAGTCCTCGCGCAGCTGGCGCTTGACCAGATCGAGAAAGGCCGGGAACGAACTGTCCGCCATACTGCCGCGCTGCGTGATGCCCAGCGGCTTGCGCTTGGCCTGTTCGGCCTGCTCGAGCGTGACCACGCCCTGCTCTACCAGCACATCGAGCACCAGATTGCGCCGCTCCAGCGCCCGCTCCGGATGCCGCCGCGGGTTGTAGTAGGTCGGTCCCTTGACCATGCCCACCAGCAAGGCCACCTGATCGAGTTTAAGTTCGGATATTGGCTGACTGAAGAAGTATTGACTGGCCAGACCGAAACCATGCACCGCGCGCTGACCATCCTGGCCGAGAAAAACCTCGTTCAGGTAGGCCTCGAGAATCTCCGACTTGTCATAATGCAGCTCCAACAGCACCGCCATCATCGCCTCGGTGGCCTTGCGGGTGAGGCTGCGCTCGTTGGTCAGATAGAAGTTCTTCACCAACTGCTGGGTCAAGGTACTACCGCCCTGGCGCAGTTGCCCGGCGGTGGCATTGATCCAGATGGCGCGCGCAATCCCCTTCGGCGAAACACCGAAGTGGTCGTAGAAATCACGGTCCTCGACAGCCACCAGGGTTTGCGCCAGATAAGGTGGCAACTGCTCCAGCTTGATCAGCAGGCGATCTTCCTGATGCGCCGGGTACAGGCCGCCGATCAGCATCGGTTCCAGGCGCGCCACGGCCAGATTGCCGCCATTGGCCTGACTCAGGCCCGCGACATAATCGCCGGAGAAACGCACGCGAATCCGCTGCGCCGGTTCGCTGCTCTCATAGAACTGAAAGCCACGGGTATGCAATTCGAGGTTATTGCCGGCAACCGATACCGCGCCAGGGCCACTGACCGCGGTTTCCCGGCGATAGCCCAGGGCATCCAGCTCCTGGAGAAAGTCGTTCTTGGCCAGTTTCTGCCCGACGAACAGTTCGAGGGGCCTGGCATAGACCTTGGCCGGCACGGTCCAGCGCTTGCCGGAAAACTTCTCCTGCACGACAGCATCGAGATAAACCGCAAACACGGCGAGCACCACCAAACCGACCAGGCCGAGTTTGATAGCCCAGCCGAGCAACGGGCGCATACCGCGCGAGCGCGGCTTGGAACGGGGACGAGAAGATCGGGAACGAGTCATGGCGCGGCATTATACGCATTTTGCCGGGCACTAGCAGGCACAGCCCGGCGGTTTGCAGAGCGCTCTGGAGCGGCCATAATGCCCACCTCTGAATTCGACTGAAAGCCAAGGATCGCCCGTGAGCCAAGCCCTGATCGCCGCCCTGCAGAACCCGGCCCTTTACCCTCATCCGGTGGATGGTTTCCAGGTTATCGAGACGCATATTTCCTGGGTAATCCTGACTGGCCCCTATGCTTACAAGATAAAGAAGCCGGTCAATTTCGGTTTTCTCGACTTTACCGAGCTGAGCGCACGCGAGCACTTCTGCCAGGAGGAGCTGCGCCTGAACCAGCGTCTGGCCCCCGACCTGTACCTCGAAGTCCTGCCGATCTGCGGCAGCATCGAGGCACCGCAACTGGCCGGCAGCGGGCCGGTCATCGAATACGCCCTGAAAATGCGCCAATTCCCCGCCGGCCAACTGCTCGACGAGCTGCAAGCACGCGGCGAGCTGAGCGAAGCCCACATCGACGGGCTGGCCAGGCAAATCGCCGAGTTCCACCTGCATGCACCGCGCGTGCCCCAGGAGCATGAGTTGGGCACACCGGAGGCGATCATGGCGCCGGTGACGCAAAATTTCGAACAGATCCGCCCGATGCTCAAGGAAAAAGCCGATCTGCAGCAGCTCGATGCGCTGCAAGCCTGGGCGGAAAGCAGCTTCGAGCGTCTGAAACCCTTGCTGGCTCAACGTAAGGCGGACGGTTTTATCCGCGAATGCCATGGCGATATTCACCTGGGCAACGCCACTCTGATGAATGATCAGGTGGTGCTCTTCGACTGCATCGAGTTCAACGAGCCATTCCGTCTGATCGATATCGCCTCGGATGCCGCTTTCCTCGCCATGGACCTGGAAGATCGCGGCCTGAAGGCGTTCGCCCGCCGCTTCATCAACAGCTGGCTGGAGCACACCGGCGACTACGCCGCCCTGGAGCTACTGAGCTTCTATAAAGCCTACCGGGCCATGGTCCGCGGCAAAGTCAGTCTGTTCCGCTTCGCCCAGGAACAGGACGCCGTGCAGCGCGCGGTGATTCTGCGCCAATACCGCCGCTACGCCACCCTGGCAGAAAGTTACAGCGCCATTCCCTCGCCCTTGCTGGCAATCACCCATGGCGTTTCCGCCGTGGGCAAGAGTCACGTCGCCATGCGCCTGGTCGAAGCCCTTGGCGCCATTCGCCTGCGCTCGGACGTCGAGCGCAAGCGCCTGTTCGGCGAACAACCCGCCGCGCAACAGCAACTGCATGCCGGCATCTACAGCCAGGAAGCGAGTAATGCGACCTACCAGCGCCTGCACCAACTTGCCGATGCCGCCCTGCATGCCGGCTACCCCGTGGTGATCGATGCCACCTACCTCAAACGCACCCAGCGCCAAGCTGCCGCTCAGGTAGCCGAAGCCTGCGGCGCCCCCTTCCTGATTCTCGATTGCCATGCCCCCGACGAAGTGATCGCCGCCTGGCTCGAACAACGCAGGAGTGCCGGAGGCGACCCCTCCGATGCGACCATGGAAGTAATCCAGGCGCAGCAGCTCAGCCGCGAGATGCTGAGCGACGAGGAGCTGACACTGAGCAAGCGGGTCAATACCCACGAGAGCGAAAGCCTGGACAGCCTGATCTCGCGCATACGCCAGCTCCTGCCAGGTCTGTAAGCCGGCGCGCATCCGGCAGGCAGGGCCTGCCGGGGCTTCTATACTGCCAGGGAACCCACCACAGGAACCCTGCCCATGAGCCAGCCGCGCCAGCTCGACACCGCCCTTTATCGCCTGTTACGCAGCGACGACGTAAAGGGGTTCAATGCGCAAAAACCCAAGGACGGAGAAGTCGACCTCAGCGGCGGCGATTTCCGCGGCATTGACCTGCGCATGCTCGACGCCGAACACATAAATTTCACCGACGCCTACTTTCGAGGCGCCGACCTGCGCGGCCTCGATTTGCGCAGCGCCAAGCTGGAAGGCGCCAGCCTGGCGCACGCCCAGATATCCGGCAGCTACTTCCCGGTACAACTGAGCGCCGATGAAATCCTCATGTCGGTCAATTTCGGCACACGTTTGCGCTATAACAGCAGGCCATGAGCGACGTCGCCCAACTGTTTGGCGCGCGCGCCGACAGTTATGCCCGCTTTCGTCCGCAATACCCGGACGCCCTGTTCGCCTGGCTGGCGCAACAGAGCCCGACACGCCAATGCGCGCTGGATATCGCCTGCGGCAATGGCCAGGCCGGCATTCCGCTCGCTCGCTACTTCACCCGGGTACTGGGCAGCGACAGCAGCATCGAACAGTTGCGCGCCGCCGATACCAGCAGAATCGCGGTCTTCGTTGCACGAGCCGAAGCGCAACCCCTGGCCGACGCCAGCCTGGATACCATAGTGGTCGCCCAGGCCTTGCACTGGTTTGCCACGCCGGCGTTCTTCCACGAAGCCGAACGCCTGCTCAAGCCACGAGGCTTGTTCTGTGCCTGGTGCTATGGCCTGCTGCGTATCGACAGCGAGCTGGATACACTGATCGACGACTTCTACTCGTGCACCCTGGCTGGCTACTGGCCTGCCGGTCGAGAAAGTGTGGACGCGGGCTATCGCGACATCCACTTGCCATTCGTCGCCCTCGAACCGCCACAGCTGGCAATCGAAGCGAACTGGAGCCTGGCGAATTTGCTCGGTTACCTGCGCACCTGGTCGGCGGTGCAACGTTGGGAGCGACAGCACGGCCACGATCCAGTTATGGAGCTTGCCCCGCGATTATCTGAAGCCTGGGGAGCTATCAATAGGCCACGTTTTATCCGTTGGCCGCTACACTTCCTGGCAGGCAGACAAAAATAAGCGGCTCCGACCCCGTTACCGGCTGCACGCAGCGAAGCCCAGCAGCGGGCGCGTATAGGCTTAGGCCGCTTCGCGGCATTGCTTTACAGCGGCACCGTATACAAGCGTTTTTGCTGCTCCGCACCCCATCCAGCCACGTCAGGAGGCTTGATGAACGATGAACTGCAACACTTGAAAAACCTGGGCAAAACCTCCGCACAATGGCTGCACGCCGCCGGCATCCATAGCGTCAACGACCTACGCCGACTGGGCGCCGTGAACGCATACAGCGCGGTGCGGGCACGAGGCTTCAGGGCATCCAAAGTATTGCTCTACGCTATCGAAGGAGCGTTGCTCGACGTCCACTGGAACGATTTGACGCCTGCACACAAAGCGCAATTGAATGAGCAACTCGAGAGCTGCTCATTGCGCAACAAGAGCTAGCTCACAACCTCCGGATAGAAAGATTTACCTGAGGCCCGCCGCCCCTTATTGTTTAGGGGACGTTACTGCGCCTTAGTCAGCCAAGCCCGTTCAAGGAATTACGCTCATGTATCTACTCGGGGAGCAACCGGCCTACGCCGACCAGCTGATCAACCGACTGCAAAGCATCCCCACGCAGCTACTCGATGGCTTAGCGCCCAGCGGCGAACCGCTGCAACTGGACAGCATCGACGATCTGGCCGCAGTACTGCCCGGCAACCAGCTGTTCATCATCGCCGATGGCTTGCTGCACGCGCTGATCGACGAGCGACCGCTGTTCTATTTGCAGGAGGGCGATCTGGTCGGGCTACGCCAAGGCATCGAGATGCCCAGTTGCCGCCTGAGCAGTGAAGAACCACTAAGCCTGATCCCCTACTCGCGCAGCGATGTGTTCAAGCATATTTACGCCAGCGAGCAACGCCAGGAACTGTTTATCCAGTACCTGATCGGTCATACCGCCCTGCTATCCGATGCCCTCGCGCGGATGAAACAGCCGGAAATCCGCCCAGCTACCGGATTTCAGCATTTCGCCGCCGGCGAGGAGCTTATTCATCAAGGCGATCCGGCCAACCATGTGTTCATCATCATCGAAGGCCATGCCGAAGCCTATGTCGACGGTCATCGGGTCGGCGATGTGCAGAAGGATGAAATTTTCGGCGCCATGGCTGTATTCACTCGCGAACGCCGCAGCGCGACCGTACTCGCCACCGAACCCTGCACGGTCATGGTCATTCCCAAGGAGCAATTCCTCAGCCTGATGCAAAGCAACCCACGCATCGCCCACAGCCTGATCGAGAGCATGGCGCGACGCATCGACCTGCTGAACAAGGAAGTGACCCAGCTGCGCCTGCCGGCCGCCACCGCGTAAACCTCGCGCCTCGCAACACCCGGAACCCGGCCATGTGCCGGGTTCTTCGTTTTCGCCGGCATTTTGCTCAGAGGTAAAAATACTTGGGTTACAGGCATTGACACACAAATGATAATCGTTATTATTAGCAACAGCTGGTCGCGAGATCGGTCGATAAGCTCAAGAGCCCTTCAGGCGGGCTCTTCTGGTTATCTCCTCATCAGGCTAATCACGGTTATTGACCCGGCTCTTGCCGGGTCTTTTTTTG
>NZ_CAMPHI010000078.1 GCF_946885955.1 uncultured Pseudomonas sp. | reverse complement strand
GACCCGCTATCCAGTGGATAGGAAGGCTGCTCCGCTTAAGTGAACAGCATTACGCTAACTCAGCGGGCTTTGTTTTTTGCGCTGTGCGGTCAGGCCGCGGCGAACAACTCGTCGATTTGCGCCTGGGCGCCTTTGAGTGCATTGGCGCGCGGCTCTTCACCATAGGCCAGGCCTTCGGCACGGACGATTTCGATGTCGGTGATGCCGAGGAAGCGCAGGACCAGTTCCAGATAGGCCTCGTGAGCCTGACCGCTGGCCTGGCCGGCGTGAATGCCGCCGGCGGTGGAGACGATCACCACCTTCTTGCCGCCTGCCAGGCCTTTCGGACCGTTTTCGTCGTAGGCGAAGGTTTTACCGGCGACGGCGACACGATCGATCCAGGCCTTGAGCTGGGTCGGCACGGTGAAGTTGTACATGGGCGCGCCTATGACAATGGCATCGGCCGCGAGGAATTCATTGAGGGTGGCTTCGGCCAGCTCGACTTCGTGCTTTTGCGCCGCATCGCGCAATTCGGCCGGGGTACCGTCGGCGACCAGACTGGCGGCGGACAGGTGGCTCAGCGCATCGCTGGCGAGGTCACGATAGCTAACCTCGATAGCGGGCGAAGCGGCCTGCCAAGCGTCGACCACGGCGCGGCTGAGCTGACGGGAGGCGGACGAGTCGCCAAGGATGCTGGAATCGAGGTGCAGTACGTTCATAGCGTTCTCCGGGATAAGGGCAATCAAGATGCTGGAGATACTACCTATGAAACCAATAGCCGATTAGTCGGCAAAAATGCGATAGTTCGTCCCATTCATAGGACGATAAACCATGCATGACCTCAACGACCTGTTCTACTTCGCCAAAGTGGTGGAAGCCGGCGGCTTCGCGGCGGCCGGCCGCCTGCTGGGGATTCCCAAATCACGTCTGTCGCGACGCATCGCCGAGCTGGAAAACCGCCTGGGTGCGCGCCTGCTGCAACGCACCACGCGCAAACTGGCGCTCACCGATCTCGGTGAGCGCTACCTACGCCATTGCCAGGCCATGCTGCTGGAAGCCGAACAAGCCGAGGAAACCGTCGCCAGCCTGACCAGCGAGCCGCGCGGGCGTTTGCGCGTGAGTGCGCCGGGCGGCATCGCCCTGCTCCCGGAGCTGGTGGTCAGTTTTCTCACGGCCTATCCCAAGGTGCAGCTGGAGCTGATCCAGACCAACCGGCGGGTCGATCTGCTCAATGAGGGTATCGACGTGGCCTTGCGCGTGCGCAGTGCCGAGGACGAAGATCCGAGCCTGATCAGCCGTCGCCTGCTGCCGGCCCAGGCCTATCTGGTGGCGGCCCCGGCGCTGCTCGAGGGTCTGACTGTCGACACCCTCGAGGATCTGCACAAACTACCGGCAATGGGCGCACTGGAAGCCGACCGGAAGATCCACCTGCGCTTCCAGGACAGCGGCGGACAAATGCGTGAAGCGATTCTGGAGCCGCGCCTGGCGATCGAGGACTTCGCCGTACGCAAGCGTGCCGCACTGGCCGGCTTGGGCTTCAGCATGCTGCCCGCGCCCTACTGCCACGAGGAGTTGCTCGACGGTCGCCTGCTCCGTCTGCTGCCGGACTGGAGATTGCCGCCGGGCCACCTGCAAGCCGTGTATACCCACAGGCGCGGTATGTTGCCGGCCGTGCGCGCCTGGATCGAGCATATCGACCAGGCGTTCAAGGACTGGGAGCAGCCAGTCTGACTCAGAAAATCCTCAGGCCTGACCGAGGTAATCCATCTTGCCGATCTGCAGGCCGTTGTGGCGCAGGATCGCGTAAGCGGTGGTGACGTGGAAATAGAAGTTCGGCAGAACGAACCCCAGCAGATAGTCCCGGCCGCTGAAGGTCATTTCCGCACCTGGAAATTTCAGGGTGATCTCCTTGCTTTCACTCCCGTCGATCTGAGCGGCGTCGATGCCTTGCAGAAATGCTCGGGTCTTGGCGATTCGCTCCTGCAACTCGGCAAAGTTGCTCTCAGTATCGGCATAGCTGGGTACCTCGATGCCGGCCAGACGTGCGCCACAGCCTTTCACGCTATCAGTGGCAATCTGTACCTGGCGCACCAGAGGAAACATATCTGGCGCCAGACGCGCATTGATCAACACGGCCGGATCTATCTTGCGCTCGGCGGCATAGGCTTCCGCCTTATGCAGGATGGCCGAGAGATTGCCGAGCATGCGCAGGAAGCCTGGAATCGAAGCTTGGTACATGGACAGGAACATACGTTGAATCTCCATTTGGACGAATGAGCACTGTAAGGGGCTGTTGCCGTGTCAATGTATGCCTGTGACGACCAATCCGCGAGACGGCAATATGCAATGGTTGCCCGCTCAATGGGCCAAAGCCTCAGACCGGCAGGTAATGGCGTAATGGCCCGCTCAGATAAGCGCCATCGAGTAGCAACCAGTCGATCCATACCGCCTGGTGCACCGCGATAATCGCCCAGAACACCAGTTGGTAAGACAACTTGCGGGTCTTGTGACGAAAGCATTGCTGCGCCATTAAAGCGCCAGGCCAACCGCCGAGCAACTCGGTCAGATGCAGGGCATTCTCCGGGGTTCGCCAGCGCCCACGCAGGGCGTGCGCCTTGTCCTGCCAGTACTGCAGGAAACTGATCAGGCTGGCCAGCGGATAGACCAGCAGCAGCCAGACGAACCCAGCGTGCAGCCATAGCTGCAATGCGCCCCATAAAGGCAAACAACAGAGCGCGAGCAGAATCAGTAGCTTCGGCCCGAGGTGCCGAATGGCTCCGCCGTTCGACGGCCTGCTTCCGGGCGTGGGGATCTTGGACTTCTTCATCGCCGCAGCGGGCGGTCGCTGCGCTTGGGGCTTGCGCCGGATTGCCGGCCGGTCGAGCGCTAGCACCCCGGCCAAGCGGACATGCTCGGCGTATGGGCGACCCCGTGAATCCTTACCGAGGACATAGGCGACCTGGTCGCCGGCTACCGGGCGACGCTCACCGCGCATGGCCGAGATATGCGCGAACAGCTGCGCGCCACCCTGTTCGGGTTGGATAAAGCCGAAGCCCTTATCGTCGTCCCAACTGCGAAGCAACCCGAGCCGTTCCATGCCCGCCCCCTATGGGAAAAACGCCATTCTAACGGGGCAGGCGGCGTAATGACGTTGCAGAAATGCCAGCAGCAGCTGATTGACCTGCTCGGCTTGCTCGTTCTGAATCCAGTGACCGCAGTCTTGCAGTACGTGCTGTTCGAGCAGCGGCACGCGCTTCGGCATCTGCTTCAGGGTGTAGGCCTCCAAGGTGCCGACCGGGTCCTTCTCGCCCAGCAGAAATAGCGCAGGCTGCTCGACTTGCTTGTCCGCCAAGGCCTCGGTGCGTTGCCAGTTTCGTTGGAAATTCCGGTACCAATTAAGCGCGCCGTAGAAGCCTCGTCCGGCGAAGGTGCGCTCATATTCGGCGAAAGCCTGCTCATCGCACCAGGCTGGCAGGCTGCCGGGATCCTGCATACCGTCGAATAGGCTAGCGCCGGCCGGTTTCTCTTGCAGGAAAAAATCCTTGGCCACGGCGGCCGAGGTGTTATGCATCATCATGCGCAGGGTTCGCGCAATGTCGGCGTCCATTTCCCGCTCGGCAACGCCTGCCTCCTGAAAATGCAAAATGTAGTGGAAACGCCCGGCATAGAGCTGGCGCATGATATCGATGGCCGGTTGCTTGGGGCGACCGGCAAAAGGTACCGCCATCCCCACCACGGCGCGCACGCGCTGCGGTTCCAGCAACGCCAGGTGCCAGGCGACAGGCGCGCCCCAGTCATGGCCAACAATGCAGGCCTGGTCCTGTTTCAGCGCATCCATGGCAGCGCGGATATCGTCGCACACGGTTATCAGGTCATAGGCGTCGGGATCATGCGGCGCGCTGCTTTGCCCGTAACCGCGCATTTCCGGAATCAGCACGCGATAACCGGCAGCGACCAGCGGCGCGATCTGCTGACGCCAGGAATGCCAGCATTCGGGAAAGCCATGTAGCAGCCATAGCGGCCGAGCGTCTGCGGCACCGGCGCTGTATAGGCTCAGGGTAATACCGTTGACGTCGAGTAACTGATGGTCGAGGCGGATCATCGGGTTCTCCTTGAATGAACCCACTATGACAAAAACGCACTTGAGGCGAGTGTTGAATTCACCATGCGAATACCGCTACACGTTAAATCTGCGCGCTGCTCCAATCGATCAGATCGAATTGCCAGGTGGCCAATATCAGCAGACCGAACCCGATTCGGTACCAGGCGAACATCGCATAGCTGTGGCTGCCAATGAACTTGAGCAAGGCACGTACGGCAATCATGGCGAAGATGAACGAGGCAATGAAGCCGATGGCGAATACCGGCAGATCCGCGGGCTCGAACATCTCCCGGTATTTATAAGCGGAATAAACCGCCGCCCCGATCATCGTCGGCATCGCCAGAAAAAACGAGAACTCGGTTGCGGCTTTACGCGACAAACCGAACAGCAAACCACCGATGATGGTCGCGCCGGATCGCGACGTGCCTGGAATCATCGCCAGGCACTGGGCAAAACCTATCTTCAAGGCATCACTCCAGTGCATCTCGTCCACGGTTTCGGCGTGAACGCTGTGTGTACGCCGCTCGGCCCACAGCATGATCACCCCACCAACCACCAGGGCGGCTGCCACGGTAATCGGGTTGAACAGATAGCGGTGGATGGCATCGGCAAAAATTACACCGAGCACCACCGCGGGCATGAATGCTACCAGCAGGTTGCCGGTAAAACGCTGCGCTTGCCGCTCTCTGGGAAGACTGAGCACGGTATGCAAAATTTTCTGCCGATATTCCCAGATGACCGCCAGAATCGCCCCCAGCTGAATGATGATGTTGAAGGCCATCGCCCGCTCGCCGCCAAAGCCGATGAGATCGGCGACGATGATCTGATGGCCCGTACTCGAGATGGGTAAAAACTCGGTAATACCCTCTACAACGCCCAGAATCAGAGCCTGTATGGCAGTCCAGAAATCCATCGATGCTCCTATAAACGCGCAACGCCAGCTGCACGACGAACTACTCTATCGAAGAGGGAAAGTGATCGGACTCAAACAGAGTCCCTGGGGTTCCTGACAAGCGGCAAATTTCACCCATCATTAAAGAACTGCCGCCTGCATGCCGAAATACTCTAGAGGCGTACTGCAATTTTCATATCTAACAGTACGTTGCGAAGCAATAGTGTGCCGTGGCGGAGCTTAACTGCATTGTCGTTCAACTGGAACCACAGAACGGTCGTCATACAGCGCTAACAGCGCCGCTGAAAAACCTAGGCCAGGCCGCCAGCGCAATAGCGATGGCGGCCCCGCAAAAACAGGCGAAAAAGCGGACTGGCCTCGCACGCGAGTTTAGGTGTTGTAAAAGAGCATTTTGAGACGCCGGGGCCCGGCCTGTTTTCAACGCCGCGATGGCAACGCAGGCAGCTTTTCAACAACCTGCTAACGCTGAAGACTCTAATAAAAATTGGGAGCGCCCATAAATGAACGATCTACGTAGCCTGGCCATCAGTCGTCGCCTACTGCTGATCCTCGCCTTGGCAGTGCTGATGCTATCGAGCTTCGGCGCGATCATGCTAATGCAAGCTCAGAAAGGCCTGTTTGCCGCCAAAAGCGAAAAGACCCGGCAGGTGGTGCAGACTGCAGCCGGCATTCTCAAGCACTACCACAGCCTGGAAACAGCCGGCACGCTTAGCCGAGAAGAGGCGCAGAACCAGGCCAAGGCGGTAATCCGTGGGCTGCGCTACGACGACAAGGAGTATTTCTGGATCAATGACATGACGCCCACGATGGTCATGCATCCGATCAACCCGAAACTCGAAGGCCAAGACCTTTCCGGCTTCAAGGACCCGGATGGAAAATTCCTGTTCAACGAGATGGTAAAAATCGGCAAGGAAAAAGGCGCCGGCCAGGTCGATTATCGCTGGCCCAAGCCTGGTGCCACTGAGCCAGTGCCCAAGGTCTCCTATATCGAGCAGTTCCAGCCCTGGGGCTGGATCATTGGTTCGGGCGTCTATACCGACGACGTGCAGGCTGAATTCATGGCCCAGGCCCTGCGTGCCCTGGCCATCGGTACGGTGATCATTGTGCTGATGGGGCTATTGATCAGTTTGATTGCCCGCAGTATCACCCGCCCCCTGCAAGAGTCCGTCAATGCCATGGCCAGTATCGCCAGCGGCGATGGCGATCTGACCCTTTGCCTGGATACCAGGGGCAAAGATGAGCTAACGAGCCTGGCCAAGCACTTCAACGCGTTTACCGAAAAGCTGCGCCAGGTCATCCAGCATTCGCTCGAATCCGCCAGCACGCTGGATCAAGCCGCTCGTTCGCTGGATGCACTCTCAGCGGAAACCCAGCAAAGCAGCCAACAGCAAGCTCAACAGATGGAAATGGTCGCAACGGCAATCAACCAGGTCACCTACGGTGTACAGGATGTGGCAAAAAATGCCGAACATGCCTCGGCCGAAGTACACACCGCCGAGCAACAAGCGGCCCAGGGCCAGAGCAACATTGATGCAAGCCTACGCCAGATCAGCCAACTATCCGGCACCATCGAACAAGCGGTCGACGTCATTCAAACTCTGGCGCAGGAAAGCACGCAGATTGGCAGTGTGCTGGAGGTGATTCGCTCGATTGCCGAGCAAACCAATTTACTCGCACTGAATGCCGCCATCGAGGCGGCGCGTGCCGGCGAACAAGGCCGCGGTTTTGCCGTGGTAGCCGACGAAGTGCGTCTTTTAGCCCAACGAACACAACAATCGACCGCTGAAATCCAAGGTATGATCGAGCGCCTGCAAGGTCACTCGGAAGCAGCAGTCAAGGTCATCAACGAGAGCAGCAGCGCTTCCCAGCTGACCATTGAGCAAGCCAGTCAGGCAGGGGACAGCCTGACCCAAATAGCGCAATCACTACGCAACCTGACAAGCTTGAACGCTTCAATTGCAAGTGCCACCCTACAGCAGACTCATGTGGTCGAAGATATAAACCAGAATGTGACTCAAGCAGCTGGCCTGGCCCATAATCACGCCGCGGCTGCCGAGCAATCCACTGCCGCCAGCCAACGACTGGGACAACTCGCGGATCAGCTCAACCGGTTATTAGGCCAATTTCGCGTCTAAGGAAGAACATGAGCACCATGGAACATCAGGAAGTCGATCTCAACAAGCCGCAGAATCAGGACCTGATCTGGGACATGGACAACATGGCCCGACGTGAACTGGCAGAGCGGTTTATCAAACTGTTCGAGAATCGCTTGTGTGTCTATTCGGAGTCCGTTCGCCAGCTTTATACCAACTACAACCTGCACTTCCCCAGCGACATGGGCCGCAAGATGGTGGTGCTACCCAACCCCTATGCGTTCCATGACACCCTGCATGGCATCGAAGTACATGCGATACGCAAGACGGGCCTTTGTGTGCTGCCTGGCGCAGTCCTGGGCAAACCGGGTCTGCTACTGACCACCCAGCTCAAAAGCGGCGGCCCTGGCCCGAAAACCATGCCGTTCAAGGCGGCCCTGGCTCAGATAATCAGCAGCCAGAAAAAAGCTGGCGACGTATTCCTGCCAATCATGATGAAAGGCGATCTACGCGAGTTCGATCAGCAGATGCCCTACATTCATCTGCATCGCCTGCAGGTGGCCAACCTCACCCGCCTTTCCAGCTTCGAACGCGACGACATCCAGCAAAGCATTACCCATAAACTGTTGCTGCTGTATCGGCAGGCCGACAGCCTTAATTGCTAGCAGGCCGTTGAAGCGCAGCGAGGCAGCCGCGAACAGGCACGCTGCCTACTTTTCACGAGGCATCGTCAATACCTGCTAAGCCTGTTCGGTTATCGCAGCTACCCAGGCCAGTAACAGGCTAACCGCGACCACCAGCGTCAATGGCGTGCGCAATCTGCTGTACCAAAACGGCGCCATTCCCAAACGGACCGCTCGCAAATCCGCCAGGTATAGGCCGACAAACGCCAGCAGAAGCATCGGTAGTGCCAAGCCAATAGGCACACCGGGGGCAATCGCCAGCCAACCAAACAATGGCGGAATTACCGACAGCGCGAGCTGAATCTGGGCGCGCTCATCCTTGGCTTCCGCACGCATCGCCAGCCCCCAGTGAATAGCGCCCATAAAGGCCAGAATCACTGCAGCATAATCCAGCAAAGACGCAAGCACGAACTCGCGCCAACCCGCTGGAATGATCCAAATACCTAAGGCGCCACCAACGAATGGCGTTAGCCCCGCATACCCTAATAGAACAGCCAGCCGCGGGGGCTTTTCAGCGTCAAATGGGTGCATGTATCGCTCCTTGGTCCGATATAGCGCCTATCATCCATATTCGTTCATACCCGACGACCCAGTTCTTGTGATCGCGCGGGGGATTTGCTCGCTCATACAGCAATAGCAGCTTGCCATTACTTGATGCGCTTGGCATAAATACGAACAAATAAAAAAACATCAGGGAAGTGCCTAATGCAAACACTGCGCCGTGCCCTCTACGGGTTTCTGCTACTAGTGGTTATCGGATTGGGTATTGCCTTGTACTTTGTGGCCTATCCTAACCTGCCTCTCTATCGGCAACCGGAAAAGCTCCATTATCTCGAACAATGGAGCGCTGAAGACCGGCAAACTTTCTATTACACCCCACAAGGCACTCAGGTCAAAGGCCTGCGTTATGAGTGGTTCAGTGCCTTGGAGATGCCGCTGGGAAGTAGCAAATTCGCGACTCCGGCCTACCTGGCACGTTTCGGTTTCTTGATCGACCCGCAGCAACAAGCCACCCCGTTAAATCCGGCAAACCTGCCCGTCGGCTTCACTCGGCACGAAGACAGCACGACTGGTGCTCACTACCTCGATATCAGCTGCGCAGCCTGCCACACAGGGCAATTACATTACAAAGGGCAGGCGGTTCGCATCGATGGTGGCGCCGCCCTGCACTCCCTTGCGTCGACCGTGCCCACACTCAAAGGCGGCAGCTTTGGTCAGGCGCTGGGTATGAGCATGGCCTTCACCTATTACAATCCGCTGAAATTCAGGCGTTTCGCTAAAGAAGTCCTGGGCGATGATTATGAGGATGGCCGGGAAAAGTTGCGTGCCGAGTTCAAAGAAGTCCTTTATCGCATGCTTGGCACTGCCTTCAACGACTGGCACCGTGGTCTTTATCCGACCGAGGAAGGTTTTGGTCGCACCGATGCCTTCGGACGCATCGCCAATAGCGTCTTCGGTGACGTGATCGATGCAAAAAACTACCGCATCGCCAACGCGCCTGTCAGCTATCCGCAAGTCTGGGATATCTGGAAATTCGACTGGGTGCAGTGGAATGGATCAGCCATGCAACCCATGGCACGGAACATTGGTGAAGCGCTTGGCGTGGGGGCACCGCTCCAGTTGTTACAGGCTGATGGCAGTCCTGTTGCAGAGTCCGAGCGCTATGCCTCGGGCGTACGTATACGGGACTTGTTCACCCTTGAAGAAACCCTGAAACGACTCAAACCGCCCCATTGGCCAGAAGCCGTACTCGGCCCGATTGACCTGGAGCTGGCCAGCCAGGGTCGGGCCCTGTTCAGCGAGAACTGCGCATACTGCCACGCCCCCGCGCCCAAAGCTCCGGACAAGCGCTTTGCCCCGACCCGCGACCCAGAATGGCGCATGCGCATTGTGCCGGTCGATATGGTGGGCACCGATGCCACAACGGCCAACAATATTGCCGATAATCGATTCGATATCAGCAAACTGGGATGGACGAAAGCCGAAGTGGGCAGGTTGGATGTACGCCTCTTAGGAGCGACGCCGAACGACCTCGACTTCAAGAACATTTCCAGCGCCAAGGGCCTTGCATATATCACCGCCTATGTAGAAGACCGCGCCTACCAGGACGCAGGTATCCCACCTCATGAGCGCCCGCACATGAATGGCTTTGGCCTTCCCATCGGCGTTCAGGAAAAACGCGGCTACAAAGCCCGCCCGCTGGATGGCATCTGGGCCACCCCGCCCTTCTTGCATAACGGCTCGGTTCCCACCTTGTTTCAGCTACTTTCTCCCGTATCAGAACGACAGAACCAGTTCTGGGTCGGTAATGCCGAGTTCAATCCCAAGCAGGTCGGCTTCGAAACTTCAGAGTTCCCCGGTGGTTTTCTTTTCGATACATCGATCACCGGCAACAGTAATCGCGGGCATGAGTTCCGCGCAGGCTGTCGAGAGAATGGCGTGATCGGGCGGGCACTGCAGCCTCACGAGCGCTGGGCGCTGATCGAATACCTTAAAGTGCTGGGTAATGATGCCCTTGAAGAACGACTGGAGCCGAGCGAGGCGAAACCTTGGACGCCCGGCCCCGAGTGTGAATAACGAGGTCCCGCCTACGCGGCAGACGCCAGGCAGCAGGTTGCCTATCGAAAATCACGACACACAAGGATTTGTCTCCAATGCTCAAACATTTCTGGCTATGGCTTGGTCGACTGCTCGGCAAGATGCTGCTGTTACTCATTGCGACAGGACTGGCCGGTTGGGCGATAAGCGCAGCCTACTACGGCTGGAAATTCTCCGGCCCGGTCGCCAGCGAGGAGCAGATCCCAGCTGACGAGGCCAGCTTTACCCAGAGGATTATCGAGGACGCCGTGCGTGTCGTGGAACAGCATCGCGACAATACCCGTGTCCTGCGCGATGCACATGCCAAGGCCCATGGCTGCCTGAAGGCGCAAGTCAGTGTACTGAGCGACCTCGACAGCGATTTGCAGCAGGGGGTTTTCAGTGAGCCCGGTAAAACCTGGCAAGCCTGGATGCGCTTATCCAATGGCAATGCATATCCACAGTTCGATCGAGCCAGAGATGCCCGCGGCATGGCAATCAAGCTGCTCGAAGTACCAGGCGAAAAACTCAGCAAGGCCCCGCAACACGCAGCCGAACAAGATTTTGTGATGTTCAATCATCCAACATTCTTTGTCCGCGACGTGGCCGAATACAGCAGCAACTTCGCAGCTCAGGCTAATGGACAGCAAATATTGGCATTTTTTCCGAGCTGGGACCCACGTAGCTGGGAAGTCCGCCATTTGATCATTGCCTTGAAAACCTTGGCTCCTGCACCTGAAAGCCCGATTTCCAGCACCTATAACTCCATCGCACCCTTCAAGCTTGGCCCACTCAATATCAAATACCGTGTCGTGCCTGCGCCGGAAAACTGCCCACGCTATGAACTTCCTGAGCAGAACAGGGATTTACCTAACTTCCTGCGTAATGCCCTTTATCAACAACTGTCCCTGGACCGTGTGCCCGCCTGTTTCGCCCTGCAAGTACAGCGACAAAACCCTGCTTACTACATGCCGATCGAAGACCCCAGCGTGGAGTGGGACGAGTCCATCTCGGCCTTTGAAACAGTGGCAAATATTTACCTGCCAGCTCAGGACTTCGATAGCCGCGAACAGAATCTGTTCTGTGACAATCTTTCCTTCAACCCTTGGCACTCCTTGCCCGAGCACCAGCCGATTGGGGGTATTAACCGCTTGAGAAAAGCCGTATATGAAGCCATCAGCGCCTATCGTCATGACAGGAACCATGCCTCCGACACCTCCAGCTTAAAGAATTGAGCTGGGGTTCAGAGGCGCGCCGGTTGGTTAAAGCGTCGGTCTAGCTGGTAATATTGCTGCTTATCGAAGCGTGCCTCATGGCACGCCATCAGCAGAGAGACGTACCGTGGAACTGTTTAAAGAATTTATTTTCGAGGCAGCTCATCGCCTTCCCCATGTCCCTGACGGCCATAAATGTGGGCGTCTACACGGCCACTCGTTTCGCGTGGCCATCTATATCGAGGGTGAAGTAGACCCATACACCGGCTGGATTCGTGATTTCTCCGAAATCAAAGCTATTTTCAAGCCGCTTTACGAGCAACTTGACCACAACTATCTCAATGATATTCCTGGCTTGGAAAACCCAACCAGCGAAGTTCTCGCCAAGTGGATCTGGCAACAACTCAAACCGCTCCTTCCTGAACTCTCGCGCGTTCGTATCCACGAAACCTGCACTAGCGGCTGCGAATACCGCGGCGACTGACGGAAAGTCCACAGCAAAAAGCCACCTACGGGTGGCTTTTTGCTGACAATCATTTTTGGATAATAACGGAGCGGCGATACGTACCATCCAAGGCGTCGTGCATAGCTCGAGGCTTAAGGGCCAAAATGATAGCGATGCCTTTGTTGACTGCCTACAAACCCCACACTAGTGTCCGGTAAAAATCACTGGAAAATGATGCGTTGCTGAATAGCGTTTAATTCCTCTTCCTGTCGCTGCCTTCGTAGCTGCAGGAAGTGATGGGTGTTGGGCCGCTCAAACAAGCAATGCGCCAACATGATAGCCAGCTCGGAAATGGACCCTTGGTAGTCGGAGCGCTGCAGATACACCGTCATCAGCAAGTAGGTGATCAAGGCGCTGTAAATCTGGATGCGTACGGCATTTTCGGAGAATCCGAGATAGCGCTTCAGATTGAGTTTTTGCTTTAGCCACTTAAAGAACAGTTCGATTTGCCAGCGATCTTTATAAAGGGCGGCGATCTCTGCTGCGCTGCGGGAAAAGTCGTTGGTAACCAAGATCATCGGGGGGTCATGGTCATCACGTTTGATCTGAATTCGCCGCACGGCCTGGTCTTTGTAGGGGTTTTTACGCCCATTTAATTGCCGATTATTGAACTGTACGACCTCATCCCTCTCGATGTTCTCGGCCTTTTCGGTGGGAGACGAATGCTCCTTAACGTGGCTCACGTTGGCGTTACGCTTTAAGCGAGTGACGAAAAAGGCGCCGCTTTGGTCGATCCTGTGCCACCAGCTGTAGTCGCAATAACCCTTGTCGAACACGTAAGTCATGTCGGCTTCGAGGCTCATGCCTTGGGCATCGGTCATGTCATTGACGTTGGCATAGGTCACGTTGGCATAAGTCGGCGCCGACTGCCGCGGATCAATCGCCATATGCACTTTCAAGCCCTGAGTGATCCGGGTCTTAGTGGCCTTCGCCCACTCGTCGAAGCCTGGTCCGCGAAGCGTGATTGAAGTGGAATCGATCAGACAGATTTTTTCCTGGATCGACCGCCGTTGTTTGCGTGCAACGCCTTGCAGCAGGTGTTCGCAGAGCAGCCGCAAGGGCTCTGGGCTGCGCTTGCTCAAGGCATCAGACAGCGTCGAGCGGCTCATGCTGCGGGCGTTGAGATGATAGTGATGAGCGCTCAATGAGCCGAACGCCGTGCTCAGGGTGCGCAGGCTTTGAATCTGATTGACCTGACCAAAGATCATCGTCACCAGCAAATCCCAGGAGCTAAAACGCTTGGCGTAGCGATCCCCGCCCGAGTCCTGGACAGCTTTATTGAAAGCGTGTCGCGGGATCGCCTGGAGCAGTTTCGAAAAACGGATTTGGCTGAACATGACAAGACCGGAATTGAGTAGGGCACCGGCTGATTGTCCTCAACCTTAGACCTAGCAAGCGCGCCAGAGCTCACACTTCAGTTTTATCCGGACACTAGTGTACAAACCCCAGGCAAGTATTTTCCCGCGCAAAGACAAACCCCCCACCCGTTTACACGGATGGGGGGTTTGGTTTTAGAA
>NZ_CAMPHI010000077.1 GCF_946885955.1 uncultured Pseudomonas sp. | reverse complement strand
AGGTGTGGTGGCGCGCGGTGTAGCCGACGTTTTCCAGGTCGTTGTGCTTGCCGCCAGCGCGCACGCATTTCTGGCTGGTCGCGGCGCGGGTGTAGGCGCGCTTTTCCAGGCCGAGGAAGCAGTCTTTGAACTGGTTCATCCCGGCATTGGTGAACAGCAGCGTCGGGTCGTTACCCGGAATCAGGGAGCTGGAAGCGACACGGGTGTGCCCCTTCTCTTCGAAGAAGCTGAGGAAGGCTTCACGGATTTCTGCGCTTTTCATAGGATCATCCACGGAAACAGGCGGCCACGGCAAAGCCGGCAAAGGGCCGCATTATATCGGCCCTTTAGCATCGGTACAGCGTGTTTATCAATAGATAACGCCCAGAGCACTGCGGCCATGACGCTTTCAGCGCTTTCGAGGCCCATCGCGGCTAAAGCCCCTCCCACGGAAAGTGGCTATAGAGCCTGGTCTGAAGCAAATTCAGGCTAGAACCGCCGCGCAGGTAGGTTGGGTTAGCGGCAATCGGCGTGTCCTTTGCCACGCTGCGGTGCAAGCAGCCGCGTAACCCAACAACGGTATCCACCGCCGTGGCGGGTTACGCCGACCGCAAATAGATGACTTACCTGGAGCCCCGCTGGCGGCTAACCCGCCCTACGAGCCCGGCTCAAGGCCGCGCAAATGCGGCAAAGGCCTCGAGCACCTGGCCGATATCCTCGGCGCTGACGTCCATATGGGTGACCATGCGCAAACGCGGCGCGGCGATGAGTTTGATGCCGCGCTCGGCGCAGAAGGCTTTCAAGGCGCCGGCGCGATCGCCGACCTGGGCGTAGACCATATTGCTTTGCACCGGCTCGACGGCATAACCCAGCTCGCGCAAACCGCTGGCCAGGCGCTCGGCATTGGCGTGATCGTCGGCCAGCCGCGCCACCTGGTGCTGCAACGCATAGAGACCGGCAGCGGCGAGCACGCCGGCCTGGCGCATGCCGCCGCCAACCATTTTGCGCAGGCGTCGCGCCCGACCGATCAGCTCGGCGCTGCCGCACAACACCGAGCCCACTGGCGCCCCCAGGCCTTTGGACAGGCACACCGAAACCGAATCGAAATACCGGGCGATCTGCCCCACCGCCACGCCCTGCTTGACCGCCGCGTTATAGATGCGCGCGCCGTCGAGGTGCAGGGCCAAGCCGTGTTTGTGAGTCATTTCGCGGGCAGCGGCGAGATATTCGAGCGGCAGCACCTTGCCTTGCATGGTGTTTTCCAGCGCCAGCAAGCGGGTGCGGGCGAAGTGGAAATCGTCCTGCTTGATTGCCGCCGCGACTTTATCCAGATCCAGCGAACCGTCGGCTTCGCCTTCGATCGGCTGCGGCTGGATCGAGCCGAGCACGGCGGCGCCGCCACCTTCGTACTTATAGGTATGGGCCTGCTGGCCGACGATGTATTCGTCGCCGCGCTGACAGTGGGCCATCAGGCCGAGCAGATTGCTCATGGTCCCGGTGGGTACGAACAAACCGGCGGCGAGGCCCAGCTCGGCGGCCAGGTACTTCTCCAGACGATTGACCGTGGGGTCTTCGCCGTAAACGTCGTCGCCCAGTTCGGCCGCGAGCATGGCCTCGCGCATGCCGGGGGTCGGCTGGGTGACGGTGTCGCTGCGCAGATCGATAACAGGCATGGTGCGGTTTTCCTTAACACACGAAAAGCCCGATGCTAGAACGCCGCGGATGCGCGAACAAGGTACAGATACGGGGCAACCGGAGCAGGACAGATGGGCCGGGATGGATAACAAGAATCCCGGATTGCGCTGGCGCTTATTCGGGCTACGAGTTAACTGCCGAGTCGTAACCCGGATTGCATCCGGGCTGGCAGTTCAAGCCCGCGGCTCAGGCCAACTGCACATCCTCGGCCGGGACGATGAGGATGCCGGCGCGCAGGCCGTTCTTCACCTTGGGGTTGGGGAAGATGATCCGCGCGCCCGGCTCGTCCACCACCCAGCGGGTGCCGGCGAGGTCTTCGGCGAGCAGGTAACCGACCGGCAGTTCGCTGAAGTTTTCGATGTCGGTCGGCAGGTGGAACTGGAACTCGTCACTGCGCTTGATGATTTCCCGGGCCACGGCGAACAGCTGCAGCTCGCCCGGGAGGCTTTCACGCGCGGGCTCCTCAACGCTTTCGCGGCCATCGATCAGTTCGCACAGACAACGCTCGAGCAGATCCAGATTGACCGATTCGTTCTGCCCGAACGGACGCGCCTTGCCCAGCTCCAGGGTGAAGGCTTCCGCGCCGAGCTGGGAATAGGTATAGGCGCTGAACGTAATCGAACTCTTGTTGTGCAGCAGCACCGCCTCGATGCCCGCCGCTTGCAGGCGCGCCAGCTCACGCTGACTGCGCGGGCGGCCCTCCTGCCAGGGATAGAGGGCGAATTGCTGGATTTTCGAACCGCGAATGGCGGTGTGCAGATCGTAGTGCAGACGGGTACGTCCCGGCTTGCTGAAGAAGGTCGCCGCCAGGTGTTCGAGATCACAGGCGCGTATCGCCTCGGCCCCGCTGTATTGCTCATGCCGGCCATTGAACAGACGATTGATGTCCTGCTCGATATAGCGCTCGCCACGGCGCATCGCGTCGGGGTTGCCGAATAGGAACAGCACCCGCGCACGCGGCTTCAGTTCGTTACGGGCAATGCCACGCAGCAGCCGATCGAGCAACTCGATTGGCGCGGTTTCATTGCCATGAATACCCGCGGACAGCAGCAGATCGAGGCCGTTGTCGAGGCCTTCGGGCGGGGTGATTTCCAGCGCGCCTTCGGCCAGCCAACGCAATCGCGCGCCCTCGGAGGTCAGCTGGATCTTCGCTGCCGGCTCATAGCCGGCCAGGGTCAGTTCGAGCAGTTTTCCGAGAGCGAGCATAGGGGCTACCTCAATCGTGGTTGCAGTCTGGGCCGTGGATGTGTTCGTCGTCGCCGGCTTCGGCCGGCTCCATTTCCAACTCCAAGCTGACCAGATTGGTGGCCAGCGGACGCAGCAGCAGGTTGGCGTACTCGCTATCGCCCTCCTCCACATCCACACCGATCATCAGCTGATTGTTGCCGACCTGTTGGAACCACACTTCCTTGCCCTGCCAGATCACGGCAAAGCGGGTGCAGGAGGTTTCCAACTGGGTGCCATCTTCATCTTCGAGAACTAACTGCAGGGCGTCGCTCATGAAATCTCCACAAATCTGGACGTAGGGTGGATCGCGCTTTATCGATCCAACATGGCGAAAAAATGGTGGAAGGCGACATCCACCCTACGACCTTGCCGCTTAGGCTAATTGAAAAGGATAAACCGCGCCTAGTTTAAGGATCTGCGTCAATTCATCCAATGCCGTGCGGCATTCGGTTAGCAACTGAGGATCGGCCAGGTCGTTTTCGCTGAGGCGATCACGGTAATGCTTGTCGACCCAGACATTCAGGGTGTCATACAGACTCGGCGTCATGATCACTCCGGGGTTGACCGCTTCCAGCTCGTGCTCCTTGAGCGCCACACGCAAGCGCAAACAGGCCGGACCACCACCGTTTTGCATGCTCTGCTTGAGGTCGAAGACTTTCACTTGCTTGATAGGACCGTTTTCGGCGGTCAGACGTTGCAAGTAATTCCAGACATTGGCGTTATTTCGGCATTCCTCCGGCACGATCAACAGCATGCCGCCGTCAGCGCGGCTGAGCAGCTGGCTATTGAACAGGTAGGATTTGACCGCATCCTCGACCGTCACCGCCTCGCGTGGCACGCACACCGCCTTGAAGTGACCGCCGCGACGCGCCAACTTAGCGCTCAGCTCGGCGAGCACCTTATCGGTATCGAGAAAGGCGTCCTGGTGATAGAACAGCACCTCGCCATTGCCCACCGCGATCACATCGTTGTGGAACACGCCCTGATCGATTACCGCCGGGTTCTGCTGGGCATAGACCACGCCCTCATCGCTCAGGCCATGCAAACGCACCACGGCCTGCGAAGCTTCCAGGGTTTGCCGCGCCGGATAGCGCTGCGGCTCGGGAAAGCGACTGTCGAACGCACTGCGACCGAAGACGAAGAACTCCACCCCGGCATCGCCGTAACCTTTGCAGAAGCGCGTGTGGTTGGCCGCGCCCTCATCGCCGAACTGGCCGACCGCGGGCAGTGCGGCGTGGTGGGCGAAGTGCTTCTCGCTGGCGAACATGGCGCCGAGCACACGACTGGTGGTCGGGTGCTCGATGCTGCGGTGGAACTTGCAATTGAGGTTGGCCGCGGTGAAATGCACGCGCCCATCGGCGGTGTCGGCGCTAGGGCTGACGGTACAGGCATTGGCCGTCCACATGCTCGATGCCGAGCAACTGGCGACCAGCAGCGGCATGGCTTCTTTCGCGGCCTTCTCGATCACCTGGGCGTCAGTACCGCTGAAGCCGATGCTGCGCAGCGCGGCGACGTCAGGGCGCTCCTGCGGGGCCAGTACGCCCTGCTTGAAGCCCATATCCATCAGCGCCTTCATCTTTTCCAGGCCCTGCTTGGCGGCCTCCTTCGGGCTGGACACCGCCTGACTATTGCTCTGCGAGGCGACGTTGCCGTAGGACAGGCCACCATAGTTGTGCGTCGGCCCGACCAGACCGTCGAAGTTCATCTCAAACGCATTGTTCACAGATTGACCGTTCACAGACTTACTCCCGGGGTCAGAGTGGCGGGCAGGCTCAGGCTTTCGCATTCCAACGAGGCGACCGGATAGGCGCAGTAATCGGCCGCGTAATAAGCACTGGCGCGATGGTTGCCCGAGGCGCCGATACCGCCGAATGGCGCAGTGCTGGCGGCGCCGGTCAACTGCTTGTTCCAGTTGACGATACCGGCGCGGCTGCGCAGCCAGAATTCTTCGTAGCGCGCCTTGGAGTCGGACAGCAAACCCGCAGCCAGACCGAACTGGGTGTTGTTGGCCTCGGCGATGGCGGCGTCGAAATCGGCATAGCGGATAACCTGCAACAGGGGCCCGAAGAACTCCTCGTCGACCCGCTCGCTCAACCCGCTGACATCGATGATGCCGGGCGTCAGCAAGGCGGCACTCGCCAGCGGCTGGGTCATTTCCAGTAACGGAGTGGCGCCCTTGTCGAGCAGACGCTCCTGGGCCTTCATCAGGTGCCTGGCCGCTTCCAGGGAAATCACCGAACCCATGAAGGGCGCGGGGGTTTCGTCGAAGGCGCCGACCTTGATGCTCGCGGCGACATTCACCAGGCGCTCCAGCAGGCTGTCGCCCCAGGCGCCCTGGGGCACCAGCAGACGGCGCGCGCAGGTGCAGCGCTGGCCGGCGGAAATGAACGCCGACTGGATAACGGTGTAAACCGCCGCATCCAGATCGGATACCTGCTCGACGATCAGCGGGTTGTTGCCGCCCATTTCCAGGGCGAGGATCTTGTCCGGACGCCCGGCGAACTGGCTGTGCAGCAGGTTGCCGGTGCCGCTGGAACCAGTGAAGAACAGACCGTCGATACCCGCGTTGGCCGCCAGGGCCACGCCGGTTTCCCGCGCGCCCTGCACCAGATTGAGCACGCCCGCCGGCAAACCGGCTTCGATCCAGCACCTGAGCGTCAGCTCGGCGACTTTCGGGGTCAGCTCGCTGGGTTTGAACACCACGGTATTGCCTGCCAGCAGCGCTGGCACTATATGGCCATTGGGCAGGTGGCCGGGGAAGTTGTAGGGGCCGAACACCGCCACCACGCCATGCGGTTTGTGCCGCAGCACGGCGGTGGCGTCGCCCAGCGGGCCGCTCTTCTCGCCGGTACGTTCGCGGTAGCTTTGGATCGAGATGGCAACCTTGTTGGCCATGCTGGTCACTTCGGTGGCCGACTCCCACAGCGGTTTGCCGGTTTCTTCGCCAATCGCATGGGCCAGCTCATCGGCATGACCTTTCAAAGCCGCGGCGAACTGCTCCAATACGGCAATGCGCTGATCCAGGGAGCGCGAGGCCCAGGCCGGAAACGCGTCGCGAGCGGCCTGCACGGCAGCCTCGACTTGGCTGGCATCGGCGCCATGGCCGCTCCAGATCGGTTCCTGGCTGACCGGGTTCAAGGACTCCAGGGCCTGGCCCTGGCCGGCTTGCCAGCTACCGGCGATGTAATGAGTGCTCATGTTGTTTTATCACTCCCAGCAAATTCTGCAGCCGGCGCAACGCCGGCTGCCCGATTCGGTTATGCCCCGGCCGCAAGGGCCGCAAGCATGATCAGCCGCGTGCGGACAACGGCACCGCACGCACCTGATCGCCCGCCGCCAGTTGCAGGCGCTTGGCGGTCAGCGGGTCGACCACCAGGGTGCCGGCGGCCAGGCGCGCGGAACCGACGGTGATACGGCAATCCTCGCGCTTGCGGTTATGGATCAGGAATGCGGCGGCGTCGTCGCCCGGTGTGCCCACGGCCAAAACCAGGCTCTGGCTGTCGCGGATCGCCCGGACCTTGGCCGTTTCCGCCTCGATCGCCGGGCCTGCGTCGAAAATGTCCACATAGCCCTGGTAACTGAAGCCTTCGCCCTTGAGCATGGTCAGCGCCGGCTCGGTGTCCGGGTGCACGCGACCGATGATGTTGCGCGCGTCCTCGGAGAGGAAGCAGGTGTACAGCGGAAACTTCGGCATCAATTCGGCGATGAAGGCCTTGTTGCCCACACCGGTGAGGTAATCGGCCTGGGAGAACTCCATCTTGAAGAAGTGCCGGCCCAGACTTTCCCAGAACGGCGAGCGGCCCTGTTCGTCGGACATGCCGCGCATCTCGGCGATCACCTTGTCGCCGAACAACTCACGGAACTCGGCGATGAACAGGAAGCGCGCCTTCGACAGCAAACGACCATTGAGCCCGCTGCGGTGATCGGCACGCAGAAACAGCGAGCACAGCTCGGAGTTGCCGGTCAGGTCGTTGGCCAGAAACAGCGTGGGTATCTGCCGGTGGATATTGAGTTCCTGGGAGGCGCTGACGGTCAACCCGACCCGGTAGTTGTACCAGGGCTCACGCAGGCCGACCGCGCCGGCCACCGCGGAAATACCCACGACCTCGCCAGCGTCGTTCTCCAGCACGAACAGATAATCGGCATCGGCGCGCTCGGCCTCGCCACGGAAGGTCTTCTCCGCCCAGCCGACCCGGTGCGCCAGGCGCTCCTCGTTGGCCGGCAAAGTGGTCAGGCCCGCGCCGGTACTACGCGCCAGGTCGATCAAAGCCGGAAGATCGGCACTGCGGACGGGGCGAACGATCATAGGTCCTCCAGACAGCTGCAAGGGACAGGCAGCAAGCTACAAGTTGAAATGCACAGGGGCTTGCCGCTTATGGCTTGCCGCTTATCGTCGCGACTCATACCGCCACCAAGCGCACGCTGGAGCCTTCGCCGACGCCCAGGGCTTCGGCGGCCTCCAGGCTGAGGGTGACCGGCTTACCCGGCACCCAGTCGAGCTCGGCGACCACCGCACGGAAATCCTGCAGCAGGCCATTGCTCACCAGATAGGGGCGCCCGCCTTTGCCCGGCTCGCCGAAGCGCACCGGCACCACGCGGCTCTGGGCAATCGAGCGAATGCCCGAGGTGCGCGCGTGCAGGGTCGGACCGCCATCGAAAATATCGATGTAGTTGTCGGTCTCGAAGCCTTCGCGCATCAGGATATCGAAGGTGATCTGCGCCCGCGGGTGAACCTGGCCCATGGCCTCCTGCGCCTCATCCGGCAGCAGCGGCACGTAGATCGGGTAATGCGGCATCAGCTCGGCGAGGAAGGTCCGGCTCTTCAGCCCGGACAGGCGCTCGGCGTCGGTGTAGCTCATGTCGAAGAAGTTGCGCCCCACCGCATCCCAGAACGGCGAATCGCCGGACTCGTCGCTGTGGCCGACGATTTCCACCACCATCGCATCGGCGAAACGCTCCGGGTGCGCGGCAACGAACAGCAGACGTGCGCGGGAGTTCAGCTCGGCGTACTCGGTTTCGACCAGCGGCCGCTCGATATAGAAGCTGGTCAGCAGGCTGTTGCCGGTGAGGTCGTGGCACAACGAAAGCACATGGATCTTGTTGTGGATCTTCAACTCGCGCGAGTTGTGCACGAAGGTCTCGTTGCGAAAGCTGTAGAACGGCTCGGAATAGCCGGCCGAGGCGACGATCGCGGAGCAGCCGACCAGACGCTCGCTGTCGCTATCCTCGAGAACGAAGAAGTAGCTCTCTTCGCCATTGAAACTGACTTCCGCGGAAAACGAGGCTTCCGAGGCCGCGATCTTCTCGCTCAGGCGCTCGGCGTCGTCCGGCAGTGAAGTCACACCAACCGGGCTATCCGCGGCCAGGCGCTGCACTTCAGCGAGGTCGGCCATTTGCGCGGGGCGCATCACCAGCATGGTGTCACTCCTTCTAATAAAAGCTCCAAGCAGCTCGCACGAGCCGCTCAGAGAAAACCGCGGCCAAAGGCCGCAGCACACACGGAGACAGTCATCCCTGCAGTTCGCCCGCCCCATCCCTGGGCCGGGCAAGCGCGCCCCGAGCGCCGTCAACGGCTACCCGGGGCGTCGACTCAAGCTTGGCTCAGCTTGGCCACCGCACGCTCGAAACGCGCCAGGCCTTCTTCGATATCGGCATCCTCGACCACCAGGCTCGGGGCGAAACGCACCACGTCCGGGCTGGCTTGCAGAACCATCACCCCTTCGACCGCGGCGGCGTCGAGAATCGCCTTGGCCTTGCCCTTCCAGGCATCGGAGAGCACCGCGCCGATCAGCAGACCGAGACCGCGCACCTGGCTGAATACGCCGTATTGCTCGCCGATGCGTTCGAGGGTGCTCCTGAACTGCTGGTGTTTGGCTTTCACACCTTCAAGCACCGCCGGGGTATTGATGGTGTCGATCACCGCCTCGCCCACCGCGCAGGCCAGCGGGTTGCCGCCATAGGTGGTGCCGTGGGTGCCGACGGGCAAGTGCTTGGCCAGCTCGGTGGTGGTCAGCATGGCGCCGATCGGGAAACCGCCGCCCAGGCTCTTGGCGCTGGACAACACGTCCGGGGTCACGCCGTAGTGCTGGTAAGCGAACAGCGAACCGCTACGGCCCATGCCGGTTTGCACTTCGTCGAACACCAGCAACGCGTTGTGCTTGTCGCACAGCTCGCGGGCGCCCTGCAGATAAGCCAGATCGGCCGGCAACACGCCGCCTTCACCCTGGATCGGCTCCAGCACGATGGCGCAGGTCTTATCGGACACCGCCGCCTTCAGCGCTTCCAGGTCGTTATAAGGCACATGGCTGATGCCCTGGATCTTCGGCCCGAAACCATCGGAGTACTTCGGCTGGCCGCCGACACTGACGGTGAACAGGGTGCGGCCGTGGAAGCTGTTGGTCGCGGCGATAATTTCGAATTTTTCTTCGCCGAATTTATCGAACGCCACGCGACGGGCCAGCTTGAACGCGGCCTCGTTGGCTTCGGCGCCGGAGTTGCAGAAGAACACCCGCTCGGCAAAGGTGGCGTCGATCAGTTTTTTGGCCAGGCGCAGGGCCGGCTCGTTGGTAAACACGTTGGACACGTGCCACAGGGTGTTGGCTTGCTCGGTCAGGGCGCCGACCAGCGCGGGGTGGCAATGGCCGAGCACATTGACCGCAATGCCGCCGGCAAAGTCGATCAGCTCACGACCGCTCTGATCCCAGACTCGCGAACCGGCACCACGCACGGGAATAAACGCAGCGGGTGCATAGTTGGGAACCATCACTTGATCGAAATCGGCGCGTTGCACCGGGTGACGATTCACCGGGTCGTGCTGAACGGACATCGGAACTCTCCTGACGAGGCACACCTGCTCTGAGCAGCAGGCGATGAGAAAGATTGTAGGGATTGATTCGGGGCTGGCATTGCCGGCATGCGACAACTTCTTATAACGCCAACCCCAGGAAAACCGGCGCTTACGGAAATGCGACAGAAAGCGTCGGGAAGGCGCAGTTTAAACGCAGTTCGCCATTACGGCGCGCAGGCCGGGCAATTTCTTCGGGGGTCACGCGCAGGGTTTTATCGGCGCAAGAGGCACATCAATTTGATAGGCAGGAGCTATTTATAGATGACGCACAGCCTGGATAAGCCTTGGCGCAATTCGGCTACGAATTGCCCCACCGCCAATCGCGGCTAAGCCCCTATCTTCGTAGCCCGGATGAAATCCGGGAGAAATTCTGCGCCTGACCGACCGCTCCCCGGATTGCATCCGGGCTACCGGGCCACCTTAGGCATGGGCTTGGTTGCGCTATGCCGGCTGCGCGACGGGTTGAGCCAGCGGCGCATGGGCCAGACCGAGAAAATCGATCAACTCGGCTTTTTTCGCCATGGCGTCCTGATAGCCCAGCTCGATCAGCTCGTTGCAGTAGCCCGCCTCGAACAGCAGATAACTCAATACCCCAGCGCCGCTAACCTTGGTCGCACCCGGCCCGCGCAGGAACATGCGCAGCGCGATCGGCAGCTCGCTGCGATGGCGCGCGGCGATATCCTCCAGCGGCTGGCTCGGCGACACCACCAGCACCTCCACTGGCGTCAGGCCCAGCCCCCGCGGGTGCAGCTCCTGGGGAATCAGGCGGCTCATGCGATTGAGGCGTTCGAGCAATTCGATATCGCCTTCCAAGCTGTCGATAAAGGTGCTGTTGAGCATGTGCCCGCTGATCTGCGCCAGGCTCGGCGGCTTGCCCGACTGCGCCCGCACCTGCAACGTATTGGCCTGATCGCCCTGCGGGTTGCCGCTGACCCCGACCACCAGCACCCGCGTGGCGCCCAGGTGCAACGCCGGGCTGATCGGCGCGGACTGGCGCGTGGCGCCGTCGCCGAAGTATTCGCGGTTGATTTTCACCGGCGGAAAGATCAACGGAATCGAGGCGCTGGCCAATAGATGATCGACCGACAGGCGCGTCGGCACGCCGACCCGGCGATGGCGGAACCAGGGGTCGATGGTCGCCCGGCCCTGATAGAAGGTCACCGCCTGGCCCGACTCGTAGCCGAAGGCGGTCACCGCCACCGCCCGTAACTGCCGATGGCGCACCGCCGCGGCGATCCCCGACATATCCAGCTCGCGCGACAACAGTTCGCGCAACGGCCGGCTATCCAGCAACGCCACCGGCACCTCGCCGCCCAGGCCCAGCAGGCTATGGCCGATAAAGCGACTGGCCTGACGCAGCACGCCGGGCCAATCGCTGCGATATACCTGATGAGTATGGAAATTCTGCCAGACCCGGGTCAGCCGATGGATCGATTCGCTGAAATGCATCGCACCACAGGCAAGGCCCACCGCATTGATCGCGCCGGCCGAGGTACCGACGATTACCGGAAACGGGTTTTGTGCGGCATCCGGCAGCAGATCGGCGATCGCCGCCAACACACCCACCTGATAGGCCGCCCGCGCACCGCCGCCGGAAAGGATAAGACCGGTGACCGCTGGCTGTGGGGAAGCAATTTCACTCATAAACGGTTCCACACTGATACAGGGAGTATAGAGGCCGCTGCGCCATCAGCGCCCGGCCCGGCGGGCTTGCCGCCAATCCGCGAAGCGAGGCACCCGCAGGCGCCATCCCCAACCGGCTTATCGGCCACCCGGACGATTTCAACAGCGGGCTAACCGCGCCGCTTTTTATAGAGCTTGGCCTCGCCCGGCGGACGCGTCTTGAAACGCCGGTGAGCCCAGAGGTACTGCTCGGGATGCTGGCGGATGGCGCGCTCGATCCATTGATTGACGCGCAGGCAGTCGGCCTCCTCGCTCTCCCCAGGAAAATCCGCGAGGGGCGGATGCACGGTCAGGCGGTAGCCCGAACCATCGGCCAAGCGTTCCTGGGTAAAGGGAATCACCCGCGCCTTGCCCAGACGGGCGAATTTACTGGTGGCGGTCACGGTCGCCGCGGGAATCCCGAACAGCGGCACGAAAACGCTGCGCTGGGCGCCATAGTCCTGGTCCGGCGCATACCAGATCACCCCGCCGGCACGCAGCAGTTTGAGCATGCCGCGCACATCGTCGCGCTCGACCACACCCAGCAGGCGCTGTTCGCGGCCACGGCGCTGGATATAGTCGAACAGCGGATTCTTATGCGGGCGATACATGCCGTACATGTCCTGCTGCATGCCGAGCAAGCCGCCGCCCATTTCCAGGGTGGTGAAGTGCATGGCCATCAGCAGCACGCCCTGGCCATCGGCCTCGGCCTGGCGGATGTGTTCGAGCCCGTCGATCCGCCCCAGCTTGCGCAAACGCGCGGCCGGCCACCACCAACTGATCGCCATCTCGAAGAAGGTCATCCCGGTGGAGGCGAAATTCTCCCGCAGCAACCGCTCGCGCTCGCTCGCCGCCAGCTCCGGGAAGCACAGTTCGAGATTGCGCGCGGCGATCTTGCGCCGCGAACCGGCCAGGCGGAACATCACCGCACCGAGCCCACGCCCCATGCGCATCAACAGCGGATAAGGCAATTGCGCCAGCAGCCATAACAGGCCCATACCCAGCCATAACGGCCAATAACGCGGGTGCAGGAAGGCGGCTTTAAATTCGGGACGATTCATCAACGATTCCGGGCAGCAAACATAAAACCCGGCATTCTATCAGGACTTCGCCGCCGTCTCGCTTGGGCCGCGTCAACTTGCGGGCGGGCGGCGTTCTCGCTATAAGTCCGAGTTATTTTAATCAGCCGCCAAGGCCGCCCCAGACAAACCATGAGCCAAGCCGACCTACTCGACCAAGATCCCGTATTCCAGCTAAAAGGCAGCATGCTCGCCATCACCGTGATGGAGCTGGCGCATAACGACCTCGCGCGCCTCGACCAGCAACTGGCCGCGAAAGTCGCCCAGGCGCCGAACTTCTTCAGCAACACTCCGCTGGTGCTGGCCCTGGACAAGCTGCCGGAAGGCGAAGGTGTCCTCGACCTCGCCGCACTGATGACCGTGTGCCGCAGCCATGGCCTGCGCACCCTGGCGGTACGCGCCAACCGCGAAGACGACATCGCCGCCGCCAGCGCCCTCGACTTGCCGGTATTGCCGCCCTCGGGCGCACGCGAACGTCCGCTCGACCCGAACCAAGGCGCCACGAAAAAACCGGAAAAGCCGCCCGAGCCCGAACTGCGGCCGAGCAAGGTGATCACCAGCCCGGTGCGTGGCGGCCAGCAGATCTACGCCCAGGCCTGCGACCTGATCGTCCTGGCGCCGGTCAGTGCCGGCGCGGAACTTCTCGCCGACGGCAATATCCATGTTTACGCGCCGATGCGCGGCCGGGCACTGGCCGGCATCAAAGGCAACGGCTCGGCGCGGATTTTCTGCCAACAAATGGGCGCCGAATTATTGTCGATCGCCGGGCACTACAAGACCGCCGAAGACCTGCGCCGCGACCCGCTGTGGGGGCAGTCGGTGCATGTCAACCTGTCGGGTGATGTGTTGAACATCACCCGCCTTTAACGGATACTGCCGCCACTTTCAGGGACACAAAAAACAGGCCCTCAGAGCCTCCACCGGCTGCGAATTCCCGCGTTATTTTTCATATTTTTAGGGTGAACCACCTTGGCCAAGATCCTCGTAGTCACTTCCGGCAAGGGTGGCGTCGGTAAAACCACCACCAGCGCCGCCATCGGTACCGGTCTCGCCCTGCGCGGCCACAAGACAGTCATCGTCGACTTCGACGTCGGCCTGCGTAACCTCGACCTGATCATGGGCTGCGAACGCCGCGTGGTGTACGACTTCGTCAACGTGGTCAACGGCGAAGCCACGCTGAAGCAGGCGCTGATCAAAGACAAGCGCCTGGAAAACCTCTACGTACTGGCCGCCAGCCAAACCCGCGACAAAGACGCGCTGACCGAAGAAGGCGTGGAAAAGGTCATCGAGGAACTGCGTGGGGATTTCGAATACGTGGTCTGCGACTCGCCGGCCGGTATCGAGAAAGGCGCCCACCTGGCCATGTACTTCGCCGATGAGGCGATAGTCGTGACCAACCCGGAAGTTTCCTCGGTACGCGACTCCGACCGCATGCTCGGCC
>NZ_CAMPHI010000076.1 GCF_946885955.1 uncultured Pseudomonas sp. | reverse complement strand
GCAAGCTGCAAGCTGCAAGCTGCAAGCTGCAAGCTGCAAGCTGCAAGCTGCAAGCCAATCAGGCTGCCCCGACAACATACCCCTGGCAACCTTCCGCAGCGCTTGCGCTCTTACTTGCAGCCTGCTGCCGCTTAAACCCGGAACTGCCCGAGACTGGCCTTCAGCTGCGCAGCCAGGCCGCCAAGCACTCGCCCGCTCTGCGCCGTGGCAGCAACCGCATCGGCAGCGCGCTGTGCCTCGGCATGAATCACCTCGACCCGCCCGCGCACGGCATCCGCCCCCTCAGCCTGATGCGCCGACGCCGAAGTCGCCGCATTGATCGCGCCATGCACTTCCTCGACCGCGGCCTGCACCGATTCCTGCACCCGCGCACTTTCATGCAAGGCACCAAGCCCCCGTTCGGCCTGCTCACCCGCCCGACCGATCGCCCCGACCGCTTCGCGCGCACCCTGCTGCAAAGCCACGATATGCGCCTGGATGTCGCCGGTCGATTGCTGGGTTTTACTGGCCAGCGCCCGCACCTCATCGGCCACCACAGCGAAGCCACGGCCCATCTCACCCGCACGCGCCGCCTCGATTGCCGCGTTCAAGGCCAACAGATTGGTTTGTTCGGCGATACCATGGATCACCGTTAGCACCACTTCTATCTGCTCGCTCTGTCGCGCCAGGCGCTCGATCACCGCGGCACCGGCCTCGACGCTACGCACCAATTCCTCGATGGCAGCACCGACACGCTCGGCGATAGTGGCATTGTCATCGGTAGACTGACGAATCGCCGCCACCCGCCGCAGCGCCTCCTGCATCGCCTGGCTTTCCGCCTGCGCCTCATCAGCCATCTGTGCCAGCGCCTGCAAGCTGCCGGCGACCTCATCACGCTGACGCTCGGCCGCCGACTCCGCGGCGACACTGCGCGACGCCAGATTTTCGATTTCCTGACCGGTACGCACCGCCACTTCGCCCGCCTCACGTACGATAGGCTGCAACTTGGCAACGAAACGATTGACCGCCGCGGCCATTTCACCCACTTCGTCGCGACTGTCGATTGCCACCCGCCGAGTCAGATCGCCGTCGCCCGCCGCAAGATCGCTGACCGCCGCAATCAGCAAGCGCAGACGACTCAGTACCCGCCATCCGAGCACCAGAGCCACCGCCAGCAGCGCCAGCAGCCCCACCACCAACAGCCCAACAGCGATGCGCCAACGCAGGCTATCCGCCGCCAGGCGTACCGACGCCAGGCTGTTCTGCGCCATGCCATCGGCCGCCAGTTGTGCATCGCCCAAGCGCCGCTGCAGCGTGGCGGTACTATCGCGCGCCGCGCCGCCAAGGCTGGCGTCGACAAGCTCGCCGGCATTGTCCATCAGTGCCGCGAAACGCTGGTCCAGCGCCTGCAACTCCTGATCCACTGCGGCCATCGACAATCCCAACTGAATGCGACCGATCTTCGCGCCCATGGGATTGACGTCGGCCTCGGCGATATACACTTGCGGGTCCCGCGAGGCCGCATCGACCAGTTTGTCCAGGGGCGACTGCCCCTGCCCCACCGCAACCAGCGCCCGAACCCGCGCATCGCTACGATTGAAATTGCGCGTCAGACGCTTGCCCTCGGCGTCGTAATAAACCGCGAACAGCACCGCCGGATCACGCTGCGCGATCCGCACGAAAGCGGTCAGCGCCGGCACGTCGTTATCCCAGATGGCCTTGGGCGCAACTCCCGCAAGCAACAGCGCCAACGCACCGCCCGACTGCTTGAGGTTCTGCTCGAGAACCGCGCGCAACTGCAGCTTCTCCGCTTGCAGCCGCTCCGCCAACGCGCCACCAAGGCTTTCGCGGGTTTTCGCCGACAACGCCGTCAAGCCCTGCACCACTTCGCGCTCAGCCTCGCCCAGCTCGCTGTCGAGACGCTGGCTGTCGCCCTGCATGCGCACCGCCAGATCAGCCACCAGGTCATCCACAGTGGTGCGGGTCAACCATACGGACACCAGCACCTGAAGCAGAATGGCGACCCCCAGGGCAATAAAAACCGGGCGCAACAAACGGCTATGCAATAGAGAGAACAAGGCTTAACCCCTTCGAACAGAACTACCAATACCCATGAATCGGCAGGCACGCCTATAACTCTAGGCAATATCCACGCTAAAAACGAAAAAGGGCCGCCAATGGCGACCCTTCCCCCTCAATCACGATACCCGCCAGGCCGATCAGCCGAACGGATGACGCAACACGATGGTTTCATTGCGATCCGGCCCGGTCGAAATGATATCGACCGGCGCACCAACCAGCTCTTCGACGCGTTTGATATAGGCACGCGCGTTGGCCGGCAGCTCCTCCAGGGTCTTGGCGCCCAGCGTCGACTCGCTCCAACCCGGCATCTCTTCGTAAACCGGCTGCAACCCGAGGTAACTGTCGGCATCGGTCGGCGCATCGACCAGTACTTCGCCGTTCTGGTCCTTGTAGCCGGTGCAGATATTGATGATCTCCAGACCGTCGAGCACATCGAGCTTGGTCAAGCACAGACCCGAAATGCTGTTGATCTCGATGGCGCGCCGCAGGATGACCGCATCGAACCAACCGCAACGACGGGCACGGCCGGTGGTGGCGCCGAATTCGTGGCCACGCTTGGCCAGGAACGCGCCGACGTCATCGAACAGCTCGGTCGGGAACGGACCGGAACCTACACGGGTGGTATAGGCCTTGGTGATGCCGAGGATGTAATCCAGGTACATCGGGCCGAAACCCGAGCCGGTCGCGATGCCGCCCGCAGTGGTGTTGGAGCTGGTGACGTAGGGGTAGGTGCCATGGTCGATATCCAGCAGCGAGCCCTGCGCACCTTCGAACATGATGTCCTTGGACTCACGACGCAGATCATGCAGCACCGCGGTGACGTCGGCCATCATCGGCTTGAGCAGCTCGGCGTATTCCATGCACTCGTCCAGGGTCTTCTGGAAGTCGATGGCCGGCTCTTTGTAGTAATTGACCAGCACGAAGTTGTGGTAGTCCAGCAACTCGCCGAGCTTGGCGGCGAAACGCTCGCGGTGGAACAGATCACCGATACGCAAACCACGGCGGGCCACCTTGTCTTCGTATGCCGGGCCGATGCCACGACCGGTGGTGCCGATCTTCGCGTCGCCACGGGCCTTCTCACGCGCCTGGTCCAGCGCCACGTGGTAGGACAGGATCAACGGGCAGGAAGGACTAATGCGCAGACGCTCGCGAACCGGCACGCCCTTTTCTTCCAGTTTGATGATTTCGCGCATCAACGCGTCCGGCGCGACCACCACGCCATTGCCGATCAGGCACTGCACGTTCTCGCGCAGAATGCCGGACGGAATCAGATGCAAAACGGTTTTTTCGCCATTGATCACCAGGGTATGGCCGGCATTGTGCCCACCCTGATAACGCACCACGGCTGCGGCCTGTTCGGTCAGCAGGTCTACGATCTTGCCCTTGCCCTCATCGCCCCACTGGGTGCCCAGGACTACGACGTTCTTACCCATAACACTAACCCTCTTCGCGCAAACTTGAGCCGGCCGCGCCGGCGAATACGATAAATAAACCGGTTAGGGCGCCAGCGGCGTCACCTGCCAGCGCCCATCGAGCAATGCCAGCTGAAGCTCGCAACCCGCTGCGCGCGCATCGCTCACCGCCTGCCCCGGCAGCGCCTGCACCACGCGGGCACCTTCGCCGCGCAACCGCTGCACCGCCTGCCACAGGTAAACGTCATGATTGTCCGGCGCCCAGATGCCCGCGGGCACGTCGCCGAGCTGCATATTTCCCAGGCTGACCAGGGTTTTCAGATCGGTCGAAAAGCCTGTCGCCGGGCGTGCGCGGCCGAAATCCGCACCGATGTCGTCATAACGGCCGCCCTGAGCGATGGCGTAACCGACGCTCGGCACGAAGGCGGCGAATACCGCCCCGGTGTGATAGCGATAGCCACGCAGCTCGCCGAGATCGAAGTAAAGCGGCAACTCGGGATAACGCAGACTCAACGCATCGGCAATCGCCAGCAACTCGTCGAGCGCCGCATGCACGTCGTCGGGAGCGTCGACCAGACACGCTTGCGCCAGATCCAGCACTTCTCGGCCGCCACACAATTCGGCCAATGCCTGCAGCATCTTGCCAAGCGATGCCGGCAAGGCGTGCGTCAAGGCCGCAATTTCATCCATCGCCTTGCGCTGCATGGCGTCGAACAACTGTTGCTCCACTTCTTGCGACAATCCGGCGGCGCGGGCCAGACCGCGATAGATGCCGACGTGACCGAGATCCATGTGCACGTCCGGCACCTGGGCCAGCTGCAGCGTATCGAGCAGCAGGCTGATCACCTCAATATCGCTGGCTGGGCTGGCATCGCCATACAGCTCGGCGCCCAACTGGATCGGGCTGCGCGAGGTGGTCAGCGGACGCGGCTGAGCGTGCAGCACACTGCCGGCGTAGCACAAACGACTCGGACCTTCACGCCGCATGCTATGCGCGTCGATACGGGCGACCTGCGGTGTGATGTCGGCGCGAAAGCCCATCTGCCGACCGGATAGCGGATCGATCACTTTGAACGTGCGCAAATCCAGATCCTGACCCGCGCCGGTCAGCAGCGACTCCAGGTACTCGATATGCGGCGTGACCACGAATTCATAGCCCCAGCGCTGGAACAGATCCAGCACCTGACGACGCGCGGTTTCGATGCGCGCCGCTTCGGGCGGCAGTATTTCTTCGATGCCATCTGGCAAAAGCCAGCGGTCTACCGTTGCCATTTCGCCATTCCCCTCTTGAACCGGGCGGCACAAGCCTTCAGTGAAGCCAATAAAGGAAAGTTGTGCCCAGCAACATGCTGGCCAACCCCATAAGACGCAGCTGTCGATCCGACAGCCGTATCAACTGCAAAAGCGCTCCACGCCACTGACGCGGACAGAGGAAGGGCAGGATGCCTTCCAGCACCAACCAAAGACAAAGCGCGATGCCCAAGTCCTGCCACATGATTCCCACAGACGCAAAAAAGCCGGGATTTTCCCGGCTGCCTAATGATACCACGCTAAAAGCTTCAGGCCACAAGCTCCAAGCAACAAGTGCGCGCCGGGCGCTGACTTGCGGCTCGTAGCTTGTGGCCCGCAGCTGCCTTTACGGCTTGGATTTCTCCAGATAACGGAAGAAGTCGCTGCTCGGATCCAACACCAGCACGTCGCTCTTGTCGGCGAAACTTTCGCGATAAGCCTTCAGGCTACGATAGAACGAGTAAAACTCCTGATCCTGACCGTAAGCCTTGGAGTAGATCGCAGCCGCCTGGGCGTCGCCATCACCGCGCAGCTCTTCAGCCTGACGGTAGGCATCGGCCAGCAACACGCGACGCTGACGATCGGCATCGGCACGAATGCCTTCAGCCAACTCTCGGCCCTTGGCGCGGTGCTCACGCGCCTCACGCTCACGCTCGGAGCCCATGCGGTCGAACACGCTGCGATTGACCTCCTTCGGCAGGTCGATGCCCTTGACCCGCACGTCCATCACCTCGATGCCCAGCTCACGCTGCGCAGCACGGTTCAGCGACGCCGTAACATCGGCCATCAGCGCATCCCGCTCGCCGGAAACCGACTCGTGCAGCGTACGCTTGCCGAACTGGTCCCTTAAGGAGGCTTCCAGACGACGCGCCAGGCGCTCGTCGGCGGTCTGCTTGTTACCGGAGGTTGCGGTGTAAAAACGCTCGGCGTCCTGCACCCGCCATTTGGCATAGGCATCGACCATCAGCGCTTTCTTTTCCAGGGTCAGGAAGCGCGCACTGCTCGAATCGAGGGTCATTAAACGCCCGTCGAATTTGCGCACCTTATTGACGTAAGGAATCTTCACATGCAGACCGGGCGCCACATCTGGCTCGACGATGCGACCAAACTGCAGCAGCACCGCACGCTCGGTTTGCGAAACGATATAAAAACTATTCCAGGCAATCAGCGCCAGTACCACGCCAACGATCAGGGCGATCAGCGATTTATTGCTCATCAACGGCTCTCCCTTGTACGCAGTTCGACCTGGCGCGGATCAGTGCTCGCACGCGAGCCGCTATCGCTGACGCCAGCGGCGGACACCGTGCCCGGCACCGAGGCGTTGCGACCATCGATCATCTTGTCCAGCGGCAGGTACAGCAGGTTGTTCTGCCCTTTATCGCCGGTCACCAGCACCTTGCTGGTATTGCTCATGATGTCCTGCATGGTGTCCAGATACAGACGCTCGCGGGTGATTTCCGGTGCCTTGCGGTACTCGGCAACCAGTGCGGTGAAGCGATCAGCTTCACCCGTTGCACGGGACACCACTTCATCGCGGTAACCGCTGGCGTCCTCGATCAGGCGCTGCGCCTGCCCCCGGGCTTCCGGCACCACGCCATTGGCATAGGTTTCCGCCTGGTTCTTCTCGCGCTGCTCGTCTTCACGGGCCCGGATCACGTCATCGAATGCCTCTTGCACCTCACGCGGCGCAGCGGCGCTCTGCAGGTTGACCTGAGTGACGTTGATACCGGTCTGGTAGTTATCGAGGAAGCGCTGTAGGCGCTCCTTTACCTCACTGGCCATCAACTCGCGCCCTTCGGTCAGCACCTGATCCATCTCGGTGGAACCAACCACATGGCGCACCGCGCTGTCGGTAGCATGCTGCAGGCTGACTTCCGGCTGATCGACGTTGAGGACGAAATCCTTCAGGTTGGCGATCTTGTACTGCACCGTCAGCGGCACTTCGATGATGTTCTCGTCCTCGGTCAACATCTGCCCCTGCTTGCTGTAAGCACGCTCACGGGTGACGTTTTCCTGAAACTTGCGATCGAAGGGTGGGAAATAGATGTTCAAGCCCGGCCCAACCGTCTCGTAGTACTTGCCGAAACGCAGCACCACGGCCTGTTCCTGCTCGTCGACCACATAGATGGCGCTGTACAGCCAGACGACCGCCAGCAACGCCAGACCGATCAGCAGCATGCCAAAGCCGCCGCCCTTGCCGGTATCGCCGTCGCCACCACCTTTCTTACCGCCACCGAACAGGCCGTTAAGGCTGTCCTGCAGCTTGCGGAAGGCCTCGTCGAGATCCGGCGGACCCTTGCGGTCACCGCCTTTGCGGCCGCCCCATGGATCCTGATTATTCGAGTTGCCACCCGGCTCATTCCAAGCCATAGCGCTCTCCATCTGATAAAGCAAAGGCGCGCCCACGGCGCGCCGACCAATGCTACCGAATGCCGGCCATCAGCGGCAAAGCCACTGCGGCAGGCTTTATTGCAAAGTGTGTTGCTCGATAAATTCCAGCGGCAGCAATCCAGCCCTGCTCACCAAGCGATTCAGCTCGATCCGCGGCAGGCGAACCGCCAGCAGACTGCTGCCATCGTCGGCATGATTTTCACTCTGCACCGCGCCCAGGGCGAAAAACTGCGCCCGCAACCGCGCAAGATCCTGCGGCAAATGCAGGGTCCCGACAAATAAATCGTCGCCCAGCAATTCGGCGATCGCCTGCTTGAGCAGCGGCAGACCGCGCCCATCGCGTGCAGAAAGCCAGACACGCTGAGGTTTGCCGTCGGCGTTGCGCTGAATTTGCGGCTCGACGCCTTCGAGCAGGTCGAGCTTGTTGTAAACCTCGAGCATCGGCAGCTCATGAGCACCGATCTCGCCGAGCACGGCCATTACCTGCTCGATCTGCTGGTCGCGCTCAGGCTCATGGGCGTCGATCACGTGCAGGAGCAAATCGGAGTTGCTCGATTCCTCGAGCGTCGCGCGAAAGGCCTCGACCAGCTTGTGCGGCAAATGGCGGATGAAACCCACGGTGTCGGCCAATACCACCGGCCCGAGATCATCCAGCTCCAGCCGGCGCAAGGTCGGATCGAGCGTGGCGAACAACTGATCGGCCGCGTAGACCTCGGATTCGGTCAAGGCATTGAACAGCGTCGACTTGCCGGCGTTGGTATAGCCGACCAGCGACACCGAAGGGATGTCGGCACGCTTGCGCCCGCGCCGTGCTTGCTCGCGCTGGCTGCGCACCTTTTCGAGCTTCTGCTTGATCTGGCGGATGCGCACCCGCAACAGACGGCGATCGGTTTCCAGCTGGGTTTCCCCGGGGCCGCGCAGACCGATACCGCCCTTCTGCCGCTCCAGGTGGGTCCAGCCGCGCACCAGACGGGTACTGAGATGATCCAACTGCGCCAACTCGACCTGCAGCTTACCTTCGTGAGTACGGGCACGTTGCGCGAAGATATCCAGGATCAGCCCGGTACGATCGAGCACCCGGCACTCGAAAACCCGTTCGAGATTACGCTCCTGGCTTGGCGTCAGGACATGGTTGAAGATGACCAGATCGGCTTCGGTCGCCTTCACCCGGTCACGCAACTCTTCGACTTTACCGCTGCCGATCAGGAATTTTGCGGTGAGCCGATTGCTCGGCACGTTGAAAAAATCCACGGCATCGGCGCCGGCCGAAACGGCCAGCTCCTGAAACTCTTGAGGGTCTTCACGCGCCTCGGAGTCTTGGTCGTCCAGATGAACCAGGATGGCCCGTTCACCCCCTTGATGGCGCTCGAAGAACAATACAGCCCCCTAATCAGGCGTTGCCAGGTTCGGCATCAGCCTGCTCGGCCTCTGTCGCGCTGGGCAAACGCACCGGACGACTCGGCACAACAGTCGAGATGGCATGTTTGTAGACCATCTGGCTGACAGTGTTCTTCAGCAAAATCACGAACTGGTCGAAAGACTCGATCTGGCCTTGCAGCTTGATACCGTTCACCAGGTAGATGGAAACAGGTACGCGTTCCTTACGCAGGGTATTGAGGTAAGGGTCTTGTAGCGAATGCCCTTTTGACATGTGCCGCACTCCTTTAAAAGGTCGATAATCGATAATTTTTGGTAATTCGGTATTTTTATGCCGACCTGCCCTAAGGATAGACGGCTAACAGCAAGGTCTCAGGTCAATATGGAGACCGCTTTAAGGTATTTCAAGGCGCGTGTCAGATTGTCGCAGGCCAGACTGTCCAGCCACTCGACCCCAGCCCAACCGCGCAGCCAGGTGAATTGTCGTTTTGCCAACTGGCGTGTCGCGACAATGCCGCGTTCACGCATCTGTGCCTCGTCAATGCCCCCATCCAGGTATTCCCATACCTGGCGATAACCCACAGCCCGTATAGACGGCAAGCCGGCGTGCAAGTCACTTCTGCAGCGCAGGCGTTCGACCTCCGCGACGAAGCCCTGTTCCAACATCAACTCGAATCGCTGCGCGATTCGCTCATGCAACAGTTGTCGCTCGACCGGCGCGATGGCCAACTGCGCAACAGTATAGGGGAATTGCCCGCCACCGGGCGTGTCGGCGGCTGGTTTTTGCGCGGCCTGTCGCTCGCGGTGTGCGGTCATCGTCATACCGCTGACCCGATGAACCTCCAGGGCACGAATCAGGCGTTGCGGATCATTGGGATGAATGCGAGCCGCCGACGCCGGGTCGACCGCCATCAACTCGCGGTGCAGTGCCTGCCAGCCCTCGGCTTCGGCGAGCGCCTGCAACTCGGCACGCACGCCCGGATCGGCGCAGGGCATATCCGCCAGCCCCTCGAGGAGCGCCTTGAAATACAGCATGGTGCCGCCCACCAGCAGCGGGATACGCCCGCGCGCGGTGATCTCGGCCATGGCCGCCAGGGCATCGACACGGAATTCGGCGGCCGAATAGCTCTCGGCGGGATCGCGGATATCGATCAAACGATGGGGAAATTCAGCCAGGGTGGTGCGATCCGGCTTGGCGGTGCCGATATCCATGCCCCGATAGATCAGTGCCGAGTCGACGCTGATCAGCTCGCACGGCAGTGTCCGGGCCAGCTCCAGGGCCAGGTCGGTCTTGCCGGCGGCAGTCGGCCCCATCAGGAAAATCGCCGGGGGCAGCTGCTCAGTCATATTCAACGCCCCGCGCTCGCGCGCTCAACGGCCACGCAGGAACAGCTTGTCGAGGTCATCCATGCCCATCTGCGTCCAGGTCGGACGCCCATGATTGCACTGACCACTGCGCTCGGTGTGCTCCATATCGCGCAGCAGCGCGTTCATTTCCGGCAGGGTCAGGCGTCGATTGGCCCGCACCGCGCCGTGACAGGCCATGGTGCCGAGCAGCTCGTTGAGGTGGGCCTGGATACGGTCGGTAGTGCCGTACTCCAGCAGGTCGGCGAGCACGTCCTGTACCAGGCGGGTCGCTTCGGCCTGCTTGAGCAGTGCGGGGATCTGCCGGATCGCCAGGCTTTCCGGGCCCAGGCGCTGCAACTCGAAGCCCAGGCGCTGAAACCAGGCGGCATGTTCCTCGGCGCAATCGGCCTCACGCTGACTGACGGCGATGGACTCCGGCACCAACAATGGCTGTCCGCGCAGTCCTTCGCTGGCCATGGCGACTTTCAGCCGCTCATAGGTAATACGCTCATGGGCCGCGTGCATATCCACCACGACCAAGCCTTGCACGTTTTCCGCGAGGATATAGATGCCTTTCAACTGAGCGATCGCATAACCGAGCGGCGGCACGTCGCCCTGGGCTTCGGGCAGGCTCGCAGACGCTTGCGGCAGCGGCGAGAAGAACTCGCGATAAGCGCCCTGCGCTTCGGCGGCAGGCATTGCCGGCCCCGGCCGTGCGCCCTGATAGCCGGCACCTGGCGAGCGCCAGATCGACGCTGCGGGCTGGGGTTCCAGCAAACTGGCGGCCAGGCCTATCTCGCCTTGCGGGCCAAATTCGCCGGCGGCCTGCCCGGTTGGCGCGAGCATCCCGGCCACGGCGGCCGGCGCCGCCAGCTGATCCTCCGGACGCACCTCGCCCAAGGCACGGTGCAAGGTGCCGTAAAGGAAATCGTGGACCATGCGCCCGTCGCGAAAACGCACTTCGTGCTTGGTCGGGTGCACGTTGACGTCGACCACCGAGGGGTCGATCTCCAGAAACAGCACGAAAGTCGGATGACGGCCGTTGAACAGCACGTCGCGGTAAGCCTGCCGCACCGCATGGGCGACCAGCTTGTCGCGTACCGTGCGGCCATTCACATAGAAGTACTGTAGATCGGCCTGGCTGCGGGAAAACGTCGGCAAACCTACCCAGCCCCACAAGCGCAGGCCATTGCGCTCGACCTCGATCGGCAGCGCCTGCTCGAGAAAGGCCGCGCTGCAGACCGAGGCCACCCGCCGGGCCCGACTGACCTCATCGACCGCTTCGTGCAACGCCAGCACGGTCTTGCCGTTGTGACGCAAGTGAAAGCCGACGTCGAAGCGCGCCAGGGCCAGGCGCTTGATGACTTCCTGCAGATGATCGAACTCGGTTTTCTCGGCCTTGAGGAACTTGCGCCGCGCCGGGGTATTGAAAAACAGGTCGCGCACTTCCACCGAGGTCCCGACCGGATGCGCCGCCGGCTGCACACGCGGCTGCATTTCGCGGCCTTCGGTCTCCACCTGCCAGGCCTGCTCGGCATCGGCGGTGCGCGAGGTCAGGGTCAGGCGCGCGACCGAGCTGATCGAAGCTAAGGCCTCGCCGCGAAAGCCCAGGCTCATCACCTGCTCAAGGTCTTCCAGTTCGCGGATCTTGCTGGTGGCATGGCGCGCCAGGGCCAACGGCAGATCATCCGCGGCGATACCGCCGCCATCGTCGCGCACCCGCAGAAGCTTGACGCCGCCCTGCTCGACATCCACCTCGATGCGCTTGGCGCCAGAGTCCAGGCTGTTTTCCAGCAGCTCCTTGACCACCGAAGCAGGCCGTTCGACCACCTCGCCGGCGGCGATCTGGTTAGCCAGGCGCGGGCTCAGCAGCTGGATACGCACTTGCTCGCTCATGGCTGAGCCGCCAGCGTGGCGGGAATCTGCAGTTTCTGTCCGACCTTGATCACATCGGAGCGTAGCGAGTTGGCACTGCGCAGCATGCCGAGGCTAATCTGGTAGCGCTGGGCGATCAGCGCCAGGCTCTCGCCGGAACTCACCACATGCTCGCGCGGCCCCAGGGCGATCTGGCCGTTATCGCGCATCCAGGCTATATAGCTGCCAGGGGGCGGGTTCTCATGAAAGAACTGCCGAACGCCGGCGAGAATCGAGCGCGCCAACGCCTGTTGATGCGATTCGGAGGCGAGCTTTCGTGCCTCGTTCGGATTGGAGATGAATCCGGTTTCCACAAGAATCGAGGGAATATCCGGCGACTTCAACACCATGAAGCCAGCCTGCTCGACCCGCCGCTTGTGCAGCGGGGTGATGCGTCCCATGGTATTCAACACCTTGTTGCCGACATTCAGGCTGGACGACAGCGAAGCGGTCATCGACAGATCCAGCAGCACCCCGGCGAGCATGCGGTCCTTGTCATCCAGACTGACATTGCCGGCGCCACCGATCAGGTCCGACTGGTTTTCCGTGTCGGCCAGCCAGCGCGCAGTTTCCGAGGTCGCACCTCGATCCGACAGCGCATAAACCGAAGCGCCGAAAGCCGCGGCGCGCGGCGCGGCATCGGCATGGATGGAGACGAACAGATCGGCGCCTTTCTTGCGCGCGATCTCGGTACGCTTGCGCAGCGGGATGAAATAGTCACCGGTGCGCACCAGCTCGCCGCGGAAGCCTTTCTCGGCATTGACTTGACGCTGTAATTCCTTGGCGATCGCCAGGGTCACTTGCTTCTCGAATTGGCCTTTGACCGGCGACAGCGCGCCCGGGTCTTCGCCACCGTGCCCGGCATCGATCGCGATCACGATGTCGCGCTTGCCACCCGCAGGGGTTACGCGGGTCGGCGCCTGGCTCGGTGTAACCGGCGTCGGCGGCGTGCTGGCGCTGGCGATGCTGGGCAGTTCCGGGGCAGCCGCCGCTTCGCTGTCGTACAGGTCGACGACCAGGCGATCGCCATATTGCTGATTGGGCGCCAGGGTAAAGCTCTTGGGGGTTACCGCGGCAGACAGATCGATCACCACCCGCAACTCGTCCGGACTACGTTGCGCCGAACGCATACCGGTAATGGGCGTATTGGCCAGCGCCAGGTTATCCAGCGACGTGGCCAGCTTGGCACCGCTGACATCGATGACGATGCGATTCGGTGAACTCAGGGTGAATACCTTGTGCTGGACTGGACCGGACAGGTCAAAAACCAGCCGCGTGTTGTCCGGCGCGCGCCACAACCGCACGCTGCGCACATCCGATGCAGCCAGCACTTCGGTGCAAAACGATGCCAGTACCACTGCAACCGCGATGAAAACTGCGCTGATGCGCATAGCCAACCCCATTATTTTTGATCACGCCTCAGTGGCCAAAGCGGCACACCAGGCTTCGCCGCGGGCGCCTTGCGCCCGCATGTGCAAGACGCGGCCAGCCGCTTTCGGTGCAATGGTAATGTCCAGGTCCGCCTTTGGCAAAACGCCTGCGCCTTGCTCGGGCCACTCGACCAGGCACAATGCCTCGCCGGAGAAATAATCGCGGATGCCGAGAAACTCCAACTCCTCGGGATCGAGCAGCCGGTAGAGGTCAAAATGAAAGGCGCGCACCTCACCGATTTCGTAGGGCTCGACCAAGGTAAAGGTCGGGCTTTTCACCGCCCCCGCGTGCCCCAGCCCCCGGATAATGCCGCGCGACAGGGTGGTTTTGCCGGCGCCCAAATCGCCATGCAGATAGATCACACCGACACCAGCACTGGCCTCGGCGATCCGTGCACCCAGCGCCAGCATCGCCTCTTCGTCGGCGGCATATAGTTCTAGTTCAGACAAACCGAGTGCTCCTGCAATAACTGGCGAATGACCGCGCATAGATCGCTCGCGGCCAGCCCAACCCCTTGTTCCGCCAGCCGCTCGCCGGCACGCGCATGCAACCAAACGCCAAGACTGGCCGCCGCCATGGCCGTCAGCCCCTGCGCCAGCAAGGCGCCGATCACGCCGGCGAGCACGTCTCCCAAGCCGGCGCCCGCCATGACCGGATGACCGCGATCGCACAGCAGCAACTGCCCCGAGGGGTCGGCAATCAGACTGCCCGCGCCCTTCAATACGCACACCACCCCGTATCGCTTGGCCAGCGCGCAAGCCGCGGCGGGACGATCGGCCTGCACCTGAGCCGTCGGAATGCCTAGCAGGCGACCGGCCTCGCCCGGATGCGGAGTGATTACTCCGCCCTGCGGTATCTGGACCGTACCGAGCGCCAACAGATTCAGTGCATCGGCATCCCATACCTGGGGCGCGTCGCTGATGGCCGCGGCGTGCGAGCTGGT
>NZ_CAMPHI010000075.1 GCF_946885955.1 uncultured Pseudomonas sp. | reverse complement strand
CACCCAGCCCTGGGTATTGGACCGATAGCTGGATGGTGGCCACGAAGCCGGGACTTTCTGGCTTCTACAGCGCGCAATTCTGGGGCCGTCCGAGTATTTATATACGCGGCATGGGTTTTGGTGATTTTCTCTTCGTCGGCTTCTGGCCTAGACTGCTCCGATCATTACGCAAGGAGTGCCATATGCGGCGTCAGCCCAGCCATTTTTGTAGTTCGTTTTTGATGCTGGCCTTGCTGGTATGTGCCATGCCGCTACGGGCCGAAGACCCTCTCTTGACTGCCGTTACCGATACTCCTGCCGTTGCTTCCGAGCGTCAGGCGCGGGGGGTGTTGCGTGCGCGGGATCAGGCGGTGCTGGCCAGCGAGCTGGCGGGACGGATCGTCGAGATGCCATATGCCGAGGGTCAGCATTTTACCAAGGGCGAGGTGCTGGTGCGCTTCGACTGCAGCGCCTATCAGGCCCAGTTGAATGCGATGCAGGCCGCAGCGCGGGCGGCGAGCGAGGAGCTGGCGCACAAGAAGCAATTGGCGGCGCTGAATTCGGTCGGTCGTTTCGAGGTCAACCTGGCCGAGGCGCGTCGGGCGCAAGCCGAGGCCGAGGCGCAGGTGTACCGCGTACAGGTCAAGCGTTGCAGTATCACCGCGCCGTTCGACGGCCAGGTGGTGCAGCGTCGCGTGCAGCCCCATGAAAGCGTGGCCAGCGGGACGCCGATATTGGAAGTGGTGGATAACCGCACGCTGGAAATTCACCTGCTGGTGCCCTCGCGTTGGCTGGCCACGCTGAAGCCCGGCCAGCACTTTACCTTTGTGCCCGATGAGACCGGCCAGCCCTTGCAGGCCGAGGTCAAGCGCCTGGGTGCGCGCATCGATGAGGGCAGCCAGACGTTGTTGCTGATCGCCACGCTGCCGGCCGATGCCAGCGGTTTGCTGGCCGGGATGAGCGGCAGCGCGCAATTCGAGGATATGCCGTGAGCGCCGCCCAGCAGCATCCTGCCGATCGGATTTTTGCCCAGTTTCTCGGCCTTGAGCGCCAGGCCCGTGCGGCTCGCGATATCGATAGCCTCGCCTATGCCCTGGTCAACGATGCCCAGGTGCTGTTCGGTTATCGCCACGCGGCCTTGTTGATTGCCGGGCGGGTACGCGCGTTGACCGGCATCAGCGTGGTCGAGGCTCACGCGCCTTTCGTCGCTTTCGTCGAGATTGCCGCCGGCCAGTTACTTGCGCAGAAGCGTCTGGACAAGCCGCAGGTGGTCACCGCCGATTCCCTGAGCGCCCAAACCCAAAGCGATTGGCAGAGCCTGTCGACGGGCGCGGTGTTCTGGCTGCCGTTGCTCGATCATCAAAAAATACCCTACGGCGGTTTGTGGATCGCTCGCGAACAGCCCTGGAATAGTGCCGAACAGGCCCTGCTGGAGCAGCTCGGCGATTGTTACAGCCATGCCTGGCAAGCGCTGCAGCCGCGCAAGCCCTGGCGGCTGCGCTGGCCGATGCGCAAAGTGGCGGTTGTGCTGGCCGCGGCGCTGCTATTGCTGTTGCTACCGGTACGCCAGTCGGTATTGGCGCCGGCGGAGGTGGTGCCGCTGGATGGTCAGGTGGTGGCCGCGCCGCTGGATGGGGTGATCGCCGAGTTTCTGGTCAAACCGAATCAGAGCGTGAAACAGGGCGATGTGCTGGTGCGTTTCGATGCCACCAGCTTCAAGGCGCAGGCGGACGTCGCCGAGCGCAGTTTGCAGGTCGCCGAGGCCGAGTTGCGCGCCAATGCTCAGCGGGCGTTCAGTGACGCCGAGTCGGGTGCGCGCATCGATCTGTTCACCACTCGCGTGGCGCAGAAGCGCGCCGAACGCGACTATGCCCGCGAATTGCTGGCGCGTACCGAGGTCAAGGCCGAGCGCGATGGCATTGCGGTGTTCGCCGATGCCCAGCACTGGACCGGCCGGCCGGTGCAGACCGGCGAACGCCTGATGGTGGTGGCCGACCCGCATCAGGCGGAGCTGCGCATCGATCTGGCGGTGGCTGATGTGCTGGCCTTCGAGCCTGGTGGCGAAGTGGCGCTGTTTCTCGATAGCGATCCCTTGCATCGCCATAGCGCTCGGCTGCAGCGCCTGGCCTATGAGGCACAGGCCATCGCCAATGGCCACCTGGCTTATCGCTTGGACGCCGAGTTCGTTGACGCACCGCCGCGTATCGGCCTGCGTGGCACCGCCAAACTGTATGGCGAGCGTGGCCCGCTGGCGCTCTATCTATTGCGCCGGCCACTGGCGGCGCTGCGCCAGACGGTGGGACTGTAGATGCAGTTGCCGGCATTGCGCCCCGATCTGCAACTGTCCGTCGCCGCGCCGGCACTCGATGGCGCGCCGCAATGGACACTGGCCGATCCCTTGCGCGGGCGTTACTTCAAACTCGGTGTCGCGGCGATGCGCTTGTTGCGCCATTGGACGCTCGGCGATGCCGGGCAGGTGTTGCGCGCGGCCAATACGGAGCCCGGCCAACCCCTGGGTGAGGCGGACGTGGAACAGATGCTGCGCTTTCTGCGCGGCCACGATCTGATCGTCGCCCAGGATGCCGAGCAGCGCGACAGCTTCGCCTATAAGGCGGCGTCGCGGCGCCAGGGTTTCTGGAAAAGCCTGCTGCACCAGTACCTGTTCTTTCGTATTCCGCTGTGGCGGCCGGACGCCTTTCTCGACCGGACCTGGCCCTGGTTCAGGCGTTATGGCCCCCGTCTGCTGCGTTACGGCCTGCCGCTGTTGTTGGGCCTTGGCGTGTTTCTGGTGGCGCGCGACTGGCAGCGCTTTATCGCCACCTTTCCGAACCTGTTCAGCCTGGGCGGCATGCTGTCCTTCGGCGTTGCCCTGACGTTCGCCAAGCTCTGCCATGAGTTCGGCCATGCCTATATGGCCAAACGCGCCGGGTGTCGGGTGCAGAGCATGGGGCTGGCATTCATGGTGATGTTCCCGCTGTTCTATACCGATGTCAGCGATGCCTGGCGGGTCAATGACCGGCGCTCGCGGTTGCTGATCGGCGCCGGTGGTGTGCTGGCCGAGTTGCTGCTGGCCTGCGTCGCCTTGCTGGCCTGGTCGTTGTTGCCGGATGGGCCGCTACGCAGCGCCGCCTTTATGCTCGCCAGCGCCACCTGGATCACCACGGTGGTGATCAACCTCAACCCTTTTATGCGCTTCGACGGTTATTTCCTGCTCAGCGATCTATGGGGCGTGGACAACTTGCAGGCGCGCGCCTTTGCGTTGTGTCGCTGGCGCCTGCGCGAGGCGCTGTTCCGCTATGGCGAAGCCGCGCCGGAACCCTGGCCGCCGGCGATGCGCCGCAAACTGCTGATATGGGGTTATGGCGCCTGGTTATGGCGCGCGGCGTTATTCATGGGTATCGCCTTGGCGGTGTACCACATGTTCTTCAAGTTGCTCGGCGTATTTCTGATGCTGGTGGAACTGGCCTGGTTTCTCGGTTTGCCGATCGGACGCGAGATGAATGCCTGGTGGCAGCGGCGCGCACAGGCGCAGCCGGCGCGCGCCTTGCTGGTCGGCGCTGCGCTGTTGGGCATGCTGGCGGTATTGCTGGTGCCCTGGCGTAGCGCGGTGGAAGTCCCGGCGATGCTGGAGGCGAGTCGGGTCAGTGCACTGCATGCACCACTGGCGGCGCGGCTCAAGCAGCTGCACGTGCACAACGGCCAGACGGTGCACAGCGGTGACTTGCTGCTGGAGCTGGAGTCGCCTGATCTGGATTCACGCCAGCTGATCGTGCGCAGCGAAATTGCAATCCTGCAGTTGCAGCTGCGACGTCAGGCGGGGCGCAGTGAGACGGTGGCCGATAGCGCCATCCTCGAACAGAACCTGGCCGAATCGGTGGCCGAATATCACGGCCTGGCCGCACAGCGTGAGCGCCTGCAACTGCGCGCGCCCCATGACGGGGTGGTGCGCGACCTGCCGGCAGATCTGGCCGTCGGCCGTTGGTTGGCGCCGCAACAACCGCTGTTGCGGGTGATCGCAACGCAGGCGCGCTTGCGTGGTTACCTGGCCGAAGAGTCGCTGTGGCGGGTCGAGGCCGGTGCGCAGGGACTGTTTATCGCCAGTGCCGACCCCTGGTTGCCTGGCGTGCCGGTGCAGCTGACAGAGGTGGATGTCACCGGTACTGCCTATCTGGATCAACCGGCGCTGGCTTCGGATCAGGGCGGTCCTGTCGCGGTACGCCGCGACGCGCAGCAACGGCCCGAGCCGCAGCAGGGGCAGTATGGCGTACGTCTGGTGCCACGGGATGAACTGCAGGCGCCGCGGCAACCACTGGTGGGCGTGGTGGTGCTGCAGGGCAGGGGCGAGTCCATCCTCGGCGCCATCTGGCGGCGGGTGGCAGCGCTGGGAGTGAGGGAAAGCGGTTTTTAGCAGGTCGTTGAACAATGACCCGTAGGGGCGGCACGGGGATGGGGCGCTTGGGTAAGAGTGACACTGCTTGCAGAGGCCGCAATGCTAGGGTGCGCGCGGCGCACCCTACGAAGCTAGCCCCGTCACTTAATCGCTGGTGACTGAACGCAACATATTTCGGAGTAAGGAGCGGTTCCATGCAATCCGGTCCACTACCTGTCTACTCGCGTCTGCCCCTGGGCTGTGATCTGCCGCCGCTGCTCGAAGCGCTGCAGCGGATACCGGCGGATGCCTGGCAGGGTCATTTCAACAGTGCTTACTACCAAGGTGACTGGAGCGGAGTGGCGTTGATTTCCGCCGAGGATGCGCCACTGCCGCTCGCCCCCGGACGTGGCGCCCCTCGCCGCAGCGCCTGGTGGCAGGACGAGCCCGCCTGGCACGAGGTGCTCGGCAACTTTCAGAATTCGCTGCGCAGCGCGCGCCTGCTGCGCCTAGGCCCGGGGTCGAGTATCCAGGAGCATTGCGACCATGATCTCGGCCAGCCCGGCAGCGACCTGCGCCTGCATATCCCGTTGCTCAGTCCGCCGGGCGTCGAATTCCTGCTGGATGGCCTGCAGGTGCCGATGGGGCCAGGCGAGTGCTGGTTTCTCGATCTTTCCCGACCGCACCGGGTGAGCAACCCGAGCAGCTTGCCGCGCATTCATCTGGTGCTCGATTGTTTACCGCAAGAATGGCTGTTGCAGGCAATTGCCCAGGGCCAGGCGACGACCCCGGTACTGCAACCCAGCGCCGCGATGCAGGCATTCGAGCGCTTGCGCCAAAGCATCGCGCGGGATGCCGGTCTGGCGCAGCGCTTGCGTACGCTGACCGACAGCGGGGAATTTATCGAGGCGACGCTGAGGGTGGGCGAGGAACTAGGGCTGGAATTTTCCGCGGCGGACGTTCGTGCGGCGATGCGCCAGGGCAAGAGCGATTGGAGTGCGTTATGGCGAGCCTGATGGTTCATCCGCAGATGGTCGAAGAAGATCTGCGCGGCTGGCTGCCCATCAGGGTCTGGCTGCGTGACGGCGAATGGCGTGTCGACTGGTGCTGGTTCGGCGAGCGGCGGTTGACCCAGCCGTTCTATCGCGATGAGGTGGATCTGGCCCTGCGGCTGCCGTTCAACCAGGCGTTTCGCCGCGATACGCCATTGGCGACGCTGCTCGATTGGCAGGCCGCCAGCCCCGGGCCGAGCCCCAGCGTGTTTATCTTTCACGCCTCGCGCTGCGGCTCGACGCTGCTGGCGCAGATGCTGGCGCGGCTCGATACACATATAGTGCTGTCCGAACCGCCACCGCTGGATCAGCTGTTGCGCGCGCACTATGCCGGTTCGCTGGGTGGGGTCGGGCAGCAAGCCGCCATTGGCGCGATGCTCTCGGCGCTGGGCCAGCGCCGCGATGCTCAAGCGTCGCGTCTGGTGGTCAAGCTGGATGCCTGGAATATCTACGAGCTGCCGTTGTTGCGCCGCTGTTTTCCCGATACGCCCTGGTTGTTCCTCTACCGCGATCCGCTGGAAATTGCCGCCTCGCATCTGCAACAGTCCGGCATGCATATGGTGCCGGGCTTGATTGGCGAGTCGCCGCTGAACCTGGCGGACGAACCGTCGACGCCGCGCGAGGCATTTATCGCCCGTCGCCTCGGTCGGCTGTTGCAGACCGCTGCCGACCTGCATCGGCAATATGGCGGTCTGCTGCTCAACTACAGCGAATTGCCCATGGCGCTGGACGGCAGGTTGCGTACGCTGTTCGGGCTCGATGCCGAGCAGGTTGCCGCGGCTCTGGCAGGCAGTGGGCAAAACGCCAAACGGCCGGAGCAGGCCTTCGCCGCGGATACCCAAGGGAAGCGTGACGGGGCTTCTGCGCCGCTGCGCGAGGCGGTCAGCCGCTGGGCTGTGCAGCCATATGACGAATTAGAGGCGCTGCGTTTGCAGCAGTTGGGCTAGCAGGCCGTTGAAAAAACGTAGGCGAGGCAGCCGAGACAAGGCAAAAACAGGCGAAAAAGCGGAGTGTACGAGTTGTACATGAGCATTTTGAGCCTGTTTTTAACGCCGTATCGGCAACGTAGGTAGTTTTTCAACGGCCTGCTAGGCGCTGTTCATCATAAGGAGTGTTGCATGAGTAATTTTTCATCCCTGGCGGACGGTATCGCCATGCGCCCGGCCAAACCGAGCGACGAGCCTTTTCTACAGGGGTTGTATCAATCGAGCCGAGCGGATCTGCAATGGATCGATGGCGAAGCCGAGCTGATCGATACGGTGGTCGCCAACCAATATCAGGTGCAGCAGGCGGGGATGGGCAACCAATACCCCAATGCCATGCATTTGATTATCGAGAAAACCGGCTCGGCGATTGGCTCGGTGACGGTCGATTTCGGCCATAACGAGGTGCGCCTGATCTATCTCGCGCTGATTCCCGCCGTGCGCGGGCGCGGTTACGGCAAGATCGTTCTGCAGGGGGTGCAGCGCGCGGCGCAACAAGTCGCCAGTCCGGTTGCGGTCGTGGTGTGGCGCAACAACGTGGAGGCCAGGCGGCTGTATCTGGAGTTGGGCTTCCGCGTCGAGGAAACCCAGCCGGTAGCCGACCGCCTGGTGTGGTATCCCTCGGTTGCGTTCAGTTGAACAGGATCTGGAAATAGTGCTGCGTGGGGTCGCGATCCAGCGCCGCTTCGCGCAACACCATCAAGTGCGATACCTGGCCCAGTTGCGGTAGCTCCACCGTGCAGCCGCCGTCCATGAATCCGGTCGGTTGCACGGCGGTCAGCCCAACCGAGAACGGCACGCGCGTCTCTTCTGCAGCGTTGGGCATGCGGGCGTTGGGTTTCAGGTTGACCGAGTCTACCCGGAGCAAGAGTTTTTCCCCCGTATCCGCTGCGAACTCACAGACTTGGCCCTGCAACTGGCGAAAGTGATCCGCGCTGATGAGATTCAGCATCCCTTTGTTCCTTCAGATGTTCGATGGTAGTGGGCGGTGCGAAGCGCCGCCCGAATAGGTGGAGGCGAGTTAGCTTGGTCTGCTTAGTTGCGCGAAGGGAATATGCCCAGAATGGCGATGCTGAAGTTCAGCGCCAGGTAAGGGTTCATAAGATCCATCGGCTGGTTGCCGCCGGCCAGACCGGCCTGTGCTCCACCCATATTGACGGGGGTGGACAATGCATCCGACCAGACCGCCGCCGCGAGCGGACCGGTTGGATTGGATGCGGCGAGAAACTGATTGGTGGTGCTGGGGGCAACGGCTGGGTTGGATGGCGTGCCGCCAACTTGTACTTGCACTGCGTGGGTGTGTGTAGGCATCTGGTTACTGGTCAGCACCGTCGATGGCGAGCCTGCGGCTTCGCCGATGTCATAGAGTGGCAACCCCGGACCTTGGCCCATGCCGATGGGCATCCGTCCCTGCAGGTTGGGCAGGTTGAAGGTGGTTTGGCCATTGCCGCCATAGGTGGTGCCCAGTAGCGAGAACATCGCGGTGTTTTGGGCGATGGACATGGTCTGGCCGTTGCACAGGGCCCAGCCGCGTGGGGCGAAGTTGAAGGCGAAAGGTTGGATAGTGCCGATAAATACTTCCATGAATCTTACTCCTGGTTCTTGGATGGTCGACCCGCATCAGGGGGCGGCATCTTCAGCGGACCTCTTGGTGGGCATACTGAAGCGCCGCTCGGAAAGTTGTAGTCGAAAAGTTGCGGAAGTAAATGCTCGGCCATAGCTAAATTGTTTGTTGGCGGGAAAAACGCAGGGGTTGCGCCCGCCTCCTGTGCGAGAGCATCGTCGGGCTTCGCCACTGTGCTATTCAGCCCAGCCTGCGCAGACGCTGGTTACCTGAGCAATACGCGTCAGGAGCTGCGTTATCGGATGTTCTGCATAAGCGAGCCGAGCAGCCCTTCGCTGCTCATCCACTGCAGCAGCCGCTCGACGTTGTCCGCCACGCTGCAGCTGTCGCAATCGATTATCAGTGCCGGGGCTTGCGGCGCTTCGTAAGGGGCGGATATGCCGGTAAAACTGGCGAGTTTGCCGGCTCTGGCCAGGGCGTAGTGGCCCTTGGGGTCGCGACGCTCGCAGTTGTGCAGCGCGGCGCGGCACCAGACCTCGCGGTAATCGGTACCCAAGCGTTCGGCCAACAGCTGCCGATGCCGTGCCAGCGGAGCAATCATTGCCATGGCCACAACCACTCCCGCGTTAACCAACAGGGCGGCTACTTCTGCGGCGCGACGCAGGTTTTCTTCGCGTTCGTTTTCGCTGAAGCCCAGGTCGCGATTGAGCCCCGCGCGCAGCTGGTCGCCATCGAGTACCAGGCACTGTCCACCGAGTGCGAAAAGCCGCGCTTCCAAGGCGTGAGCCAGTGTCGACTTGCCGGCGGCGGGCAGTCCGGTCAGCAGGATGGCGACCCCGCGGTGGCCATGGCGTGCTTCGCGTTGTTGACGGTCGGGGGGCGTTAGCGGTCCATCCATTGACATAGCAAAAAGTCTCGTGCTGGAAGGGCGGTTGGCTGATTTTTCTAACGAGGGATTAGGGGCTCGCAATAGATTTATTTTGCCCGAGAGGGAACTTATCTCTGTGCGCTGGAAAGAATCAAATAGCGCGGCTACGATTAGGCGATTAATGGACTTAGAAAAGAGAGCAGGTAGTGCCGACGTTTCACTTTATTTCGGGTTTGCCCCGCTCAGGTTCAACGCTGCTGGCCGCCTTGCTGCGGCAGAACCCGCGTTTTCATGCCGGCATGACCAGCCCCGTCGGTGCGCTGTTCTCGGGGATGCTCAGCCAGTTCAGCGCCGGCAGCGAGTTCGGCCCGGTGATCACCCAGGAACAGCGCAAGCGACTGCTGACCGGATTGTTCAGCAACTACTACGCCGAACAGGCCGGTAAAGACATCGTCTTCGACACCAACCGGCAATGGTGCGCCAAGTTGCCTGCGCTTATGGATCTGTTCCCGCAGGCCAAGGTGATCGCCTGCGTACGCAATGTCGCCTGGGTGATGGACAGCATCGAGCGGCTTTACCGCGCCAACCCCTACGAGAACACCAAGCTGTTCGGCGACGATGTCGAGCGCAACACCGTTTACAGCCGCGTCGAAACCCTGGCCCAGCGCAATCGACTGGTCGGGTTCTCCTGGGCGGCATTGAAGGATGCCTATTACGGCGAACACGCCAAGTCGTTGCTGTTGGTGGAGTATGACCTGTTGGCGGCGACGCCTGAGAAGGTGCTGCGCCTGGTCTACGATTTCCTCGGTGAGCCCTGGTTCGAGCATGACTTCGAGCATATCGAGTACGACGCGCCCGAATTCGACCAGGCGCTTGGTTTGAAAGGATTGCACAAGGTGCGGCCCAAGGTGGAAGTGCAGGCGCGCCGCACCATCCTGCCGCCCGACCTGTTCGAGCAATACGCTGGGCTCAATTTCTGGAGGGACTCGCGCAGCAGCGAGGCCCATGTGATCAGGACTTCCCGTGAAGTCCAGGGCATCGATGGCGAGAACGCTTGACCCGCTAGCGGCTAGTTTTTCTACAGCCCGCCAAGGGTCGCGGTCAAGGCAGCATAACTTCGAGGGATAGAGTCATGTGGTGGGGAAAATCCAAGCAGGCAGATGCAAGCAACAACGCTCAGTTGCCCGAGTCGGCGCACGCCAGTCAGCTGTCGCGCCCGCAGCCGCTGATCAGTGCACTCGAACCCCGCATGATGTTCGACGGTGCCATTGCCGCCACCGTGGCCAGCGATATTCCGAATGCCGATGACGCCGCCGACAACACCCATGGCGACGTCGCCAGCGCGGAAACAAGCCAGGATGCCAGCGACAGCTCTCATGCCGGCCTGGTGTCGGATACCCAGGGTGGCGGCCGCAAGGAAATCGTCTTCGTCGACACGCGTGTGCCGGATTACCAGGCCCTGCTGCAGTCCGTTTCGCCGGATGCCGAAGTAGTATTGCTGAGCACGGATCAGAATGGTGTGCAGCAGATTGCCGATGCCTTGGCAGGCCGTAGCGGTATCGACGCCATCCATATCATTTCCCACGGCGATGCCGGGGTGCTGTTGCTGGGTAATGCGCCATTGTTCGAAGGCAATCTCGGCGATTACAGCAGCCAACTGCAGAGTATTGGCGAGGCCCTGACCACGGATGGCGACATCCTGCTTTACGGCTGCGAAGTGGGGGCGGGCAACGAAGGGCAGGCCTTTCTGTCGCAGCTGTCCATCATTACTGGCGCCGATATCGCCGCGTCCGATGACGGCACTGGTGGCAGCGCCAAAGGCGCAGATTGGGACCTGGAAATCACCACCGGCGACGTAGCGGCCAGTTATGCACTGAATCTCTCCCAGCTCGGCAGCTACGATCACGTACTGGTCACCACCAGTGTCAACAGCGTCGCCGGGCTCAAGGCAGCGATTGCCACGGGTAACACCGATGGCGTTGACGATGTGATCACTCTGACCGGCAATATCACCTTCGCTTCAGCGGCGGATGCCATTTCAATCAACGTCACCGACGGTCAGACCATGAGCATCGTCGGCGGTGGCTTTACCCTGAGCGGCAACAATCTGGCGCGCGTGCTTGATGTGTCCACCTCTGGTGCGGGCTCCGAGGTAGCCATCAGTAACCTGACAATCAGCAACGGTTTCTTGACTGGCGCGGGCGGCAATACGCCTGGCAACGCTGCTGGGCTCGCTGGCGGCGATGCACTGGGCGCCAATATCCGCAATGCGGGTACCCTGACTATTACCGGTAGTACCATCACCGCAGGCAAGGCGGCTGGCGGCGGTGGCGGTGGTGGCGGTCAGGGCGGTGGCGGCGGTGCCGGTGGTGGTGGCGGTGGTTTCGGCACGACTTACGGCGGTGCTGGCGGTACCAATCCGACGCATACGCCAGGCTCGGCCTCAGCGGGTACGGGCGGTGACGGTGCTGGCTTCGGCAACCTAGTTGGGCGTGGGGGCTCATCTAGCGGCGGTGCGGGTGCGACCTACGGAAACAGCTACACCGATGGCGGCAGTGGCGGCACCGCCAGCAATGGTTCGATCAGCATCGGCGGTGGCGGTGGCGGCGGTGGATACTCATTTGCAGGCGGTCGTGGCGGCAACGCAACGGGCGGCATCTACAACACCGGCATACTCACCATCACCACCAGTACCATCACTAACAATATCGCAGCAGGCGGTGGCGGTGGCGGTGGCGGAGCCTCTGGTATCAGTGGCAATGGCGGCGATGCGGGGTCTGGTATTGGTGCCATCTGGAATGCGGGGGGCACCGTTCAGATAGACGCCGCTACGAACACCTCATTGGCAACGGGCAATGTCGGCGCAGCCGGTGGCATTGGAGTGACAAACGATGGTGGCAGTGTAAACGGCGCTGCTGGCGCGTCGACCTCGCAGATACGCACAACAGGCGGTGGCACTACCGATACCAACTACAACCCCAACGCCACCCCCACCATCGGCAGCCTCAATGGCGACAGCGTTGCCTGGGCCGGGATTGGCAGCACTGTAACCCTGGATTCCGGCGGTAATGCCGCCCTGGGCGATACCGACCTCGAAGCATTGAACGGCGGGTCTGGCGATTGGAGCGGTGCCAGCCTGGCGGTGCAGCGCAATGGCACGGCGGTGAGTACGGATGTCCTCGGCTTCGATACCTCGGGGGCTCTGTTTACCGTCAGCGGCAGCAACCTGCAGTCCGGCGGATCCACCTTTGCCACCTTTACCAATACTGGCGGCGTGCTGACCATCAGCTTTACCAGCAGCGGCATTGCGGCCACCACAGCCTTGGTCAACGACGTGGCCCAGCGCATTACCTATCGCAGTGATACCCCCGCAGGCGACGCCACTGTGCGCTTTACCCTGAGCGACGGGGTGACCAGCACGACCGCAGATGTGACGGTGGCGAGCGACACCATCTACGTCACCAACACCACCGACACTGCCACCATCAACGTGAGCAACGGGGTGAGTTTCAGCGAGGCGGTGGCGATCGCTGCCGCCGATGCCACCGGTAGCCAGACGCTTATTTTCAGCAGCAGCTTCAACAGCACCATGACTCTGGCGGGTAACCTTGCCATCAACGAAAGCCTGACCATCAACGGCGACTCCGCCAGCGGCCTGACCTTTTCCGGCAGCACAATCACCCTGGGCGGTGGTACCACCCTGAATTTCACCAACTCCACCGGCACGGTCACCATCGCCAGTGCGTTGGCGGGTACCGGCTCGCTGTCCAAGGCTGGCGCTGGCACGTTGGCGCTGAGCAGCACCAGCAATGAAAGCGGCATGTCCGGCGGCATCAGCGTGACAGCGGGCACGCTGAGCATCAGCAATGACGACCACCTCTCATCCGGCACCCTGACGCTCGATGGCGGTACGCTGACCAACAGCGTAAGCGCCTTCACCATCGACAACGCCATCGTGCTTGGCGCCGGCGGCGGCACCTTCAATGTCGGTGGGGGCGGCGGTGCCACCACCCTCACCTTGTCCGGCGTCATATCGGGTAGCGGCAGCCTGACTAAAACCGCGGCTGCCATGCTGCAACTCGATGGCAACAACACCTACACCGGCGCCACCAACGTGTCGGCCGGCACCCTGATCGCCAACCACAACAATGCGCTGGGAACCACTGCGGGTGCTACCACCGTGAGCTCCGGCGCCACCGTGCGCGTGGCAGGCGGGCTGAGCATCGGCGAAGCCTTCACCATCAGTGGCACTGGCAAGACCGTCAGCGCCGTGGACTACGGCGCGCTGCACCTGATCAGCGGTACCAGCAGCTTGAGTGGCGCTATCAGCTTGGCTGCCGACTCCAACGTCAGCGCCGCCACTGGCAGTACCTTCACCCTCAGCGGTGCGTTGGATGGCGCATTCAATCTGAATAAAACCGATGCGGGCACGCTGACGCTCTCCAATGCCGGCAACTCGACCACCCTGTCCGGCGGCATCAGCGTTAGCGCAGGCACCCTGTCGGTGGCCAGCGACAACCACCTGAGCAGCGGCGGGCTGACCCTGGCCAGCGGCACCACACTGGCCGTGACCGGTGCGACCACTATCGACAATGGCATTACCCTGTCCGGCGACGCCACCGTCAGCGCCTCGGCCAATGCCACGCTATCCGGCATCATCAGTGGCGCCAACAACCTGACCAAGGCGGGCGCCTCGACGCTCACCCTGTCCGGTAGCAATACCTATTCGGGTACCACTACTGTCAGTGCCGGCACCCTGAGCGTCGGCAGCGACAGTAATCTCGGCAGCGGCGCGCTGACATTGGCCGGCGCCACCACGCTGGCCGTGACGGGCGCCACCACTATCGACAACGCCATCGCACTGGCGGGCAACGCCACCGTCAACACCTCGGCCAACGCCACGCTGTCCGGCGTCGTCAGTGGTGCCAACAACCTGACCAAGGCTGGCGCCTCGACGCTTACCCTGTCCGCCAGCAACACCTACTCGGGCACCACCACCGTTAGCGCCGGCACCCTGAGCGTCGGCAGCGACAGCAACCTCGGCAGCGGTGCGCTGACTCTGGCCAACGGCAGTACGCTGGCCGTGACCGGTGCCACCACCATCGACAACGCGGTCACCCTTAGCGGCGGTGCCGCCAGCGTCAGTACCACGGCCAATGCCACCCTGTCCGGTAATATCACCGGCGCGGGCGGGCTGACCAAGACCGGTGCCTCCACCCTGACCCTCAGCGGTACCGACAGCTATACCGGTGCCACCAGCGTCAATGCCGGTAGCTTGCTGGTCAATGGCAGCCTATCCGCCACCTCGGCTGCGACTGTGGCGTCCGGTGCTACCCTGGGCGGCAGCGGCAGTATCTCCAGCAACGTCACGGTCAACAGTGGCGGCACCCTTTCGCCCGGTAACAGCGCGGGCACCCTGACCGTCAATGGCGACCTGACCATGGCCTCAGGCAGTACCTTGGCGGTGGAGATCAATGGCACCACTGCTGGTACCCAGTACGACCAGGTGATCGTCAACGGCGCGGTCGATGTCAGCGGCGCTACCCTGTCGACCACCCACGCTTATACGCCGGGTAGTGGCGACAGCTACACCATTATCGTCAACGACGCGGCCGATGCTGTCACCGGCACCTTCACTGGCATCGCAGAAGGCGCCAGCTTCGCCGCAGGCGGTAATTCAACTCAACTCACCGCCAGTTACGTCGGCGGCACCGGCAATGACTTCACCCTGACCGCGCCGAACAATCCGACGGTTACCTCGGTGACCTCCATATCGGCCGATGGCACGTACAAAATTGGTGACACGGTCACCGTGGTGGTCAACTTCAGCGAAGCCGTCTACCTGAGTACCGGCACCATTCAGTTGACGCTGGAAACTGGCACGACGGATCGCGTGCTCAGCTACCTTGCCGGTAGCGGCAGCGCTACCCTGTACTTCAGCTACACCGTGCAGGCCGGCGACACGTCGGCGGATCTTGATTACACCAACACCACTGCTTTGGCCGCCAATGGCGACACCATTCAGGGCGGTAGCTTCATTGACGCCAACCTCACGCTACCCACACCGGGAGCTGCCGGTTCTCTTGGCGCCAATCAGGACATCGTCATTGATGGCGTGCGCCCGACCGCCAGCATCGTGGTGGCCGATACCGCCTTGGCCGTCGGCGAAACCAGCACCGTCACCATCACCTTCAACGAGGCGGTGAGCGGGTTGACCACCGCCGACTTCACCGTCGCCAATGGCGCACTGAGCGGCCTGTCGAGTGGTGACGGCGGCATCACCTGGACCGCCACCCTGACGCCGACCGCGAGTGTCGAAGACACCACCAACCTGATCGTGCTGGACAACACCGGCGTGCAGGATGCTGCGGGCAACACCGGTACGGGCACGACCGATTCCAACAACTACGCCCTCGATACCCTGCGCCCCACGGCCAGCATCGTGGTGGCCGACACCGCCTTGGCGGTCGGCGAAACCAGCACCGTCACCATCACTTTCAACGAGGCGGTGAGCGGATTGACCACCGCCGACTTCACCGTCGCCAATGGCGCGCTGAGTGGCCTGTCGAGTGGGGACGGCGGCATCACCTGGACCGCCACCCTGACGCCAACCGCGAGTGTCGAAGACAGCACCAACCTGATCGTGATGGACAATACCGGCCTGCAGGATGCCGCGGGCAACGCCGGCACGGGCACGACCGATTCCAACAACTATGCAATCGACACCCAGCGCCCCACGGCCAGCATCGTGGTGGCCGACACCGCCTTGGCCG
>NZ_CAMPHI010000074.1 GCF_946885955.1 uncultured Pseudomonas sp. | reverse complement strand
TCGAAATCGCCGCCTACCCGGAGATGCATCCGCAGGCGCGCAACTTCGAGGACGACATCGCCAATTTCGTGCGCAAGGCCAAGGCCGGCGCCAGCAGCGCGATTACCCAATACTTCTTCAACGCCGACAGCTACTTCTACTTCGTCGAGCGGATCCACCAGCTGGGCGTGGATATTCCCGTGGTGCCGGGGATCATGCCGATCACCAACTACAGCAAACTGGCGCGTTTCTCCGATGCCTGTGGCGCCGAGATCCCACGCTGGGTGCGCAAGCAGCTGGAGGCCTACGGCGACGACAGCGACAGCATCCGCGCCTACGGCGAGCAGGTGGTCAGCGAGATGTGCGAGCGCTTGCTGCAGGGCGGTGCGCCGGGGCTGCACTTCTACAGCATGAACCTGGCGGAGCCGAGCCTGGCGATCTGGAACAACCTCAAACTGCCGCGTTAAAAACGCCGATAGCGGTCGTCGTCGTGCCTCGCGGCGGCGACCGTTATGCCGCACAGACAGCTCTATCCTGGCCCATTCCCGCAATCCGAGCGCTCAAGCACGCGCTTCATGGGCTATATTCCTTACAGGGACACAGCGACCCGGCCATGGGCGCTCACGCGACTGCTTCTACGATGCAGAAACTATCGTCCCAAGACTGCGGACTAACCAACACCCCCGAGCATAATCGAGCACGCGATTGATAAGCCGTTGAAAAGATGGCGAACGACAGTGAATGGGGCGGAATCAACCAACGACGTATCGGCCATCAACACCGCCCCCCTGTCACCGGCAATGCCGCAAGCCACGCCCCGTCATTTTCAATGGTCAGCAAGCCATGTATGGCTGATATCTCAACCATGGAGCGCCGCAATGGCCACACGAAAAACCACCAACGCCACCGTCACCCCCAAGGGCAGCCTGGAAACCCTGTCGCAGCGCGAAGTGCAGCAGTTGCGCGAGACCGGCTCCGGCAGCGTCTATTCATTGTTTCGCCAATGCGCCCTGGCCATCCTCAATACCGGCTCGCACAGCGATAACGCAAAAACCATTCTGGAGGCCTATCCGGATTTCGAAATCCGCATCCACCAGCAGGATCGCGGCATTCGCCTGGAATTGATCAACGCTCCCGCCGATGCCTTCGTCGATGGCGAGATGATCGCCAGCACCCGGGAAATGCTGTTCAGCGCCCTGCGCGATATCGTCTACACCCAGAGCGAACTGGAAAATCAGCGGGTCGATTTCAGCAGCTCCCAGGGCATCACCGATTACGTCTTCCACCTGCTGCGCAACGCCCGCACCCTGCGCGCCGGCGTCGAACCGAAAATCGTCGTGTGCTGGGGCGGTCACTCGATCAGCACCGAGGAATACAAATACACCAAGGTCGTCGGCCACGAACTGGGGCTGCGCGGCCTCGATGTCTGCACCGGCTGCGGCCCCGGAGTAATGAAAGGGCCGATGAAGGGCGCGACCATTTCCCACGCCAAGCAACGCAACGTCACCGGCCGTTATCTGGGGCTGACCGAGCCCGGTATCATCGCCGCCGAAGCGCCCAATCCGATCGTCAACGAACTGGTAATCCTGCCCGATATCGAGAAGCGCCTGGAGGCGTTCGTGCGCGTCGGCCATGGCATCATCATCTTCCCTGGCGGCGCCGGCACTGCCGAAGAGCTGCTGTATTTCCTCGGCATCCTGCTGCACCCGGACAACGTCGAGCTGCCGTTCCCGCTGATCATGACCGGGCCGAAAAGCGCCACTCCGTATATCCAGCAGTTGAACGCCTTTATCGGCGCCACCCTGGGTAGCGCCGCGCAACAGCGCTACAAGATCATCATCGACGATCCGAGCCAGGTCGCGCGGGAGATGGCCGAGGGCATCAAGGAGGTGACCCAGTACCGCCGCGACAACAACGACGCCTTCCACTTCAACTGGCTGCTGAAGATCGACGAGAGTTTCCAGCACCCTTTCGAGCCCACCCACGCCAACATGGCCAGCCTGAAACTGACCCGCGAACAACCGGTACACGAGCTGGCAGCCCAGATGCGCCGGGCGTTCTCGGGGATAGTTGCGGGCAACGTCAAGGACAAGGGCATTCGCCTGATCGAAGAGTACGGCCCTTACGAGATCACCGGCGACCAGGAGATCATGCGACCACTAGATCATCTGCTGCAGGCATTCGTCGAGCAGCACCGGATGAAGCTGCCGGGCAATAACGCCTATGTGCCCTGCTACCGGGTGGTGACCTAGGCCAATATCCCCGCGCAACGGTTACAAGGCTCTGCAATAGGCCTTTTAACCGCTGCGCCGGCAAGTTTTCGAACAACCCGGGCAGACGCGAAATCGGTCAACAAATAACCACCTAAAGCACAAAAGACCAAAGTACGACTATACAGTCGCGTTTTCTGATTTTATTCTGCCGCCATGAACGCACCGCACAAGCTCGCCCTCCTCGTTCTACTCACTTGTTTGAGTCTTGTTGCCCAAGGCCAGCCACTGCGTATTGTCAGCGAAGCCTGGCCGCCCTATATCTACGAAGAGAACGGCGAGCTGCACGGCCTCGATTACGAAGCCACGCGAATCGTCCTGCAACGCCTAGGCGTGCAGGCCGAATGGCAGCTACTGCCCTGGAAGCGCTGCTCGCTGGCGGTGAAGCAGGGCAAAGCCGATGCGATTCTCGGCACCTACCGTACCCGGGAAAGCGAGTCGCTGATGATTTTCCCCAGTGAACCGCTATCGCGGATCGACCTGGTGCTGTTCTATGCCAAGGCACGCCCCCACCCCTTCCAGGCCATCGACGACCTGCGTGGCCTGAGAATCGGCGTTTCCGATCGCTATCGCTACTCGGATCGGGCCTTTGCCGAATCCCAGCTGTTCATTCGCGAACAGGCGCCCAACCATGCAGCGAATTTCGGCAAGCTGATGCGCGAACGCGTCAACCTGGTAGTCAATGACCGTTACACCGGCGGCTTCGTGCTCGAGCGTATGGGCCTGAGTGCGGCGGTTACCTATTACCCCCAAGTGCTGGGCCGCGACTCGCTCTACCTCGGCCTGCGGCGCAACGCCGACCTGGAAAGCCTGGCTGAAGCATTCGCCCGCGAATTGCGCCGCCTCAAGCTCGAACCGACCTACAGCCTGCTACGCAGCCGCTACGGTGTGCACCCATCCCTGCAACTGGCAACTTACGCCGAACCAGCGCCGGATAACCCCGGCGAACGCCGTTAAGCAGACCGCTGCTGCGCAAACGTTCAGCTCTGTTATACTCCGGCCTTCCCGCCAGGCTTGCGCCCGGATGCTAACCCCCAGAGGTCAGCAGTACCGGACGGGATTGCGCCCCCCAAGCGTGATTCAAGCCAGGCAATACACCCCATAGGGCCAAGCCCTCACTAGACAGGATTACACATGTCCTTTGCCTCCCTCGGTCTCTCCGAGGCACTAGTCCGCGCGGTCGAATCCGCCGGTTACACCCAACCCACTCCGGTGCAACAGCGGGCCATCCCCGCCGCGTTGCAAGGTCGCGACCTGATGGTGGCGGCCCAGACGGGTACAGGCAAAACGGGCGGCTTCGCCCTGCCGATCCTCGAACGACTGTTCCCCAACGGTCACCCGGATCGCGAACAACGCCACGGCCCCAAGCAGCCTCGCGTACTGGTCCTGACACCGACCCGCGAACTGGCCGCTCAGGTGCATGACAGCTTCAAGCTGTATGCCCGCGATTTGAAATTCGTCAGCGCCTGCATCTTCGGCGGCGTTGGCATGAACCCGCAGATCCAGGCCCTGGCCAAAGGCGTCGATGTCCTGGTGGCCTGCCCGGGCCGCCTGCTCGACCTGGCCAACCAGAAGGCGATCGACCTCTCCCACGTGGAAATCCTCGTGCTCGACGAGGCCGACCGCATGCTCGACATGGGCTTTATCCATGACGTCAAGAAGGTCCTGGCCAAGCTGCCAACGCAACGGCAGAACCTGCTGTTCTCGGCGACCTTCTCCAAGGACATCACCGACCTGGCCGGCAAGTTGCTGCACAACCCCGAGCGCATCGAAGTGACGCCGCCGAACACCACGGTCGAGCGTATCGAGCAGCGCGTGTTCCGTGTGCAGGCCAGCCATAAACGTGCGCTGCTGGCCCACCTGATCACCGCCGGCGCCTGGGAGCAGATCCTGGTGTTCACCCGCACCAAGCACGGCGCCAACCGCCTGGCCGAGTACCTGGACAAGCACGGCCTGACGGCGGTGGCGATCCACGGTAACAAGAGCCAGAACGCCCGCACCAAGGCCCTGGCCGACTTCAAGGCGAACAAGGTGCGCATCCTGGTCGCCACCGATATCGCCGCCCGCGGCCTGGATATCGACCAACTGCCCCACGTGGTCAACTTCGAACTGCCGAATGTCGAAGAAGATTATGTGCACCGCATCGGTCGTACCGGCCGTGCCGGTCGCAGCGGCGAGGCGATTTCCCTGGTCGCGCCGGATGAAGAGAAGCTGCTCAAGGGCATCGAACGGATGACCAAGCAGAAAATCGCCGACGGCGATCTGCTCGGCTTCGACGCCAGCAAGGTCGAGGCCGAACGCCCGGAAGTGCGCGAGCCGCAGAAGCCACGCCAGCCGCGCGGCGCCAAGCCGGACGGCGAACGTCACGGTGGCGGCCGCAAGGACAAGGGCAAGGACAGCGGCAAAGAGCAGACCCGTGCGGCCAAGCCGCGCGGTGGCCGTTCGCAACAGCCACGCGGTTCGGCCCGCGCCGCCGCGCCGGCAGTGCCGGCGTTGCCTCCCGATCGCGCGCCGGATGAGTTCCGCGACGATGAAATCGATAACTTCGGCAATCGGGTCGACTATGTCAGCCCGAACCAGAACAAGCAGCAGAACCGTGGCCGTCGGCCCGGTGCGCCTGCAGCGGCAAGTGGCCCGAGCGCGAGCAATGGCGTCGGCCAAGGCCCACGCCCGGCCAGCAAGGGCCCGCGCACTGGCGGTGGCGCCGGTGCGGGCGCTGGCGGACAAAAACGTCGTCAGGGTTCCGGTGGCCAAGGCGGCCAGGGACGCAATGGCTCCGGCCGCGCACGTCCGCCGCGCGATACCCGCACCACTTCGCTCGATCGCGACGAACTGCCGCGCCAGGAAGCGGCAGTGAAGAGCCCGCGCGACAAGCAACCAGTGATCGTCCACAAGGGCTCGCGGCTCGATCGCTTCCCGACGCCCGAGCAGCTCGACGAATTGTCGAACAGCCGGCCAAGGGGCGAGAAGCCGGCCTTGCTGACACGCAATCGCGAAGAATGATGCTTCGCTGAAAATAAAAACGCCGCCCCTAGGGGCGGCGTTTTTATTGGTGCGCTACCTGCGCGGGCGGCGATGCGGCCATGCGCGTTACTGGCGCACACCCTCGATGGAAATGATCAGCTCGACGCTCTGCGAAGCCGGGCCGAGGTCTTTCTGAATATCGAAATCCTTCAGCTTGACCATGGTGCTGCCTTCGAAGCCGGCGCGGTAGCCACCCCACGGGTCGTCGCCCTGGCCAATGAACTTGGCGGCGATGACCACCGGCTTGGTCACGCCATTGAGGGTCAGGTTGCCGGTGATGTCGGCCGTGCCCTCACCGGTGGACTTGACCGAGGTGGACTCGAACGTCGCGGTCGGATGCTCGCTGACATTGAGGAAGTCGGCACTGCGCAGGTGCTTGTCGCGCTCGGCGTTATTGCTGTCGACGCTGGCGGTGTTCAGGCTGACCTTGACCTTGCTGGCCTCAGGATTCTTGTCATCGAAGCTGAAGCTGCCGTCGAAATCCTTGAACGTACCGTACAGCCAGCTGTAGCCCAGGTGGCTGATCTTGAAATTGACGAAGGCGTGCTGGCCCTGTTTGTCGATCGCATAGTCGGCGGCCAGCGTCTGGCCGGCGCCCAGCAATGCGGAGCCGATAGCCAGCGCAGCAAGGGTTTTCTTCAACATGGACATTCTCCTGGTAGGGTTGAGCGGGCGCGCAGGAACCATTCCGGGCGCCAGCGACGAGCGAGCGGATCAGCGACCGAACATGCGCAGCAAGGTGCGGTCCCGGTCAATGAAATGGTGTTTCAGCGCGGCCAGCGCGTGAATCAGGGAAAAGATCACCAGCGTCCAGGCCAGATACAGGTGCACCACTCCGGCGACGTCCTCCTGGCCGGGCAGGCCGGTAATGGTCGCAGGCACCGTGAACAGGCCGAAAACCTGGATGCCGAGGCCATCGGCGGTGGAAATCAGGTAGCCGGAGATCATCACCACGAACAAACCCGCATAGAGAAAGCCATGACCCAGCTTGCTGCCCAGGCGGGTCAGTCGATCATGGCTCGGCAGGCTCGCGGGGGCCGGGTTGAAACCGCGCCAGAGCAGGCGAGCGAGCATCAGCACGAACAACAGGATACCCAGGCTGCGATGGATATTCGGCCCGGTCTTGTACCAGCTGCTGTAGTAATCCAGGCCGACCATCCAGTAACCCAGAGCGAACAGGACGAATACCGCCAGCGCCACCAGCCAGTGCATGAAGACGCTGACCAGACCATAGCGGGAGGATGAATTGCGCAGTTGCATCGATGACGTTCCGTATCGGAAAAGGGATGAGCGCGGCAAGACTAGCAATAAAACTATCGATATAAAGCGGAAATTCCTGCTGTTAAATATCTGGAAATATGATTGTTAACGGCAAACGCGCGGCCGCCTTAGCGGCGCTGTGTCGTCCATCCGCCCGGGCGCTTCTGATAGGCTTGGTGCAGATAATGGAGAGAGCCTATGAGCCTGAACGACCACTGGATGCAACGTGACCTGAATGTGCTCTGGCACCCCTGCACCCAGATGAAGGACCACGAGCAGCTGGCGCTGGTGCCGATCAAGCGTGGCGAAGGCGTATGGCTGGAAGACTTCGATGGCAAACGCTATCTGGATGCTGTCAGCTCCTGGTGGGTCAACGTCTTCGGCCATGCCAACCCGCGCATCAACCGGCGCATCAAGGATCAGGTCGATCAGCTCGAGCATGTGATCCTCGCCGGTTTCAGCCATCAGCCGGTGATCGAGCTGTCCGAACGCCTGGTCGCCATGACCCCGGCGGGCCTCGACCGGGTGTTCTATGCCGACAATGGTTCCTCGTGCATCGAAGTCGCGCTGAAGATGAGCTTTCACTACTGGCTCAACATCGGTAAACCGGCGAAGAAGCGCTTTGTCACCCTGAGCAACAGCTACCACGGCGAAACCATCGCCGCCATGTCGGTGGGCGATGTCGGTCTGTTCACCGACACCTATAAGGCCCTGCTGCTCGATACCATCAAGGTGCCGAGCCCGGACTGCTATTTCCGCCCGGACGGCATGAGCTGGGAAGCGCACTCGCGGGCCATGTTCGCGCATATGGAGCAGACCCTCGCCGAACACGGCCACGAGGTCGCCGCGGTGATCGTCGAGCCGCTGATCCAGGGTGCCGGCGGTATGCGCATGTACCATCCGATCTATCTCAAACTCCTGCGCGAAGCCTGCGACCGCTACGGCGTGCACCTGATCCATGACGAGATCGCCGTCGGTTTCGGCCGCACCGGCACGATGTTCGCGTGCGAACAGGCGGGCATCACCCCGGACTTTCTCTGCCTGTCCAAGGCCTTGACCGGCGGTTATCTACCACTGGCCGCCTGCCTGACCACGAATACCGTCTACCAGGCGTTCTACGACGACTACAACACCCTGCGCGCCTTCCTCCACTCGCACAGTTACACCGGCAATCCGCTGGCGTGCGCCGCGGCGCTGGCGACCCTGGATATCTTCGAGCAGGACGATGTGATCGAGGCCAACAAGGCCCTGTCCGCGCGCATGGCCAGCGCCACGGCACACCTGGCCGAGCATCCGCATGTCGCCGAAGTGCGCCAGACCGGCATGGCCCTGGCGATCGAGATGGTCCAGGACAAGGCCAGCAGGACCGCCTACCCCTGGCAGGAGCGCCGTGGCCTCAAGGTTTACCAGCATGCGCTGTCGCGCGGCGCCTTGCTGCGCCCGCTGGGCAGCGTGGTGTATCTGCTGCCGCCCTATGTCATCACCCCGGCGCAGATCGACTTTCTCGCCGAAGTCGCCAGCGAGGGGATCGAGATCGCCACCCGTACCTCGGTCAGCGTGGCCCAGGGCAATACCCTCCATCCGGACTTTCGCGATCCGGGCTAAAAGCAGCGGTAAGCTGCAAGCGACAAGCCGCAAGTAAAAGCAGGTGCCGTTGCTTTAAACTTGCCGCTTTCCACTTGTCGCTTGCAGCTGCCCCTATGCGCCTATCCCGTTTCTTTATCGATGCCCCGCTGTCCCTCGGCCAACACGCGCTGCCGGAGGCCCAGGCCCACTATATCGGGCGCGTACTGCGTCATGCCGTCGGCGACGCCGTGCAACTGTTCGATGGCAGTGGCCAGGAGTTTCTCGGCGAGCTGATCGAGGTCGGCAAGAAAGCGGTACGGGTCGAGTTGCGCGAATCCGTCGCCGGCCTCGCCGAGTCGCCCCTGCGCATCCATCTGGGTCAGGGACTATCCCGTGGCGAGCGCATGGACTGGGCGATCCAGAAAGCCACCGAGTTGGGCGCGACAGCTATTACCCCAATCGTCAGCGGACGCTGCGAGGTGCGCCTCAAGGATGAGCGCGCCGACAAGCGCATGGCCCACTGGCGGCAGATCGCGATCAGCGCCTGCGAACAGTGCGGGCGCTCGGTGATTCCGCTGATTCACCCACCGATCGGTCTCTCCGACTGGCTGTTGCAGGTCGAAGCCGAGTTGAAACTGGTGCTGCACCCGGTCGCCCAACCCTGGGCCAGCCACGCTGCGCCGCGCTCCCTGGCCATGCTGATCGGCCCCGAAGGCGGCTTGGCCGATGCCGAAGTCGAACAGGCGCAGGCCAGCGGCTTTCATGCGGCGCGCCTGGGACCACGGGTATTGCGCACTGAAACCGCTCCGGTGGTGGCCCTGAGCGTGGCCCAGCAGCTTTGGGGCGACTTCTAGGAACACCGGCGCACCACTGCACGGAGTCCCCTCGATCATGCCTTTTTCTACCCCCCAGGTAACACCTGCGCACCCCCGCCTTATTGGGCGCACCACTGCGGGGCAGGTGTTACCGCCGGAAACTCTTGCCCAAATATCTGGCACGCCTGTGCCATCTGGCGACCAATAATCAAAATCGGCCAACAAGACAATCTCTTGTAACAATCTGAAATACGCCAGAAAGTTTTTTTTTCGCGACCTTTCTCAGGCCTTTTTTCTGAGACGCGCAAACCTATGAAAATACTGGAAAAAATCCTTTCCAGCGGCCTGCTTTTTGCCTACGTTTCGCCATCCTGCTCAACCCATTCGGCGGCAGGATGCAGCAACTATCGTAACGGCACATATCGCGCCAACGACTCACAATTCCCATAACAAAGTCGAACCGGCCTGAACTCCACAAGAGTTCAGGCAAGCGTCACCGGCACAGGAGCATCCCCTCGATGTCTGAATTGGTTAGTTACCTCAATGGTCTGGTCTGGAGTCCCGCACTGATTTATCTGTGCCTGGGCGTCGGCCTGTATTTCTCGCTGCGCGGCCGCTTCTTGCAGATCCGGCATTTCCGCGAAATGATCCGCCTGATGTTCACCGGGCGCACCGACTCGGCCGGTATCACTTCCTTCCAGGCCCTGACCATGACCCTCGCCGGTCGTGTCGGTACCGGCAACATCGCCGGCGTGGCCACCGCCATCACCTTTGGCGGCCCCGGCGCAGTATTCTGGATGTGGATGGTGGCCTTCCTCGGCGCCAGCTCGGCGTTCGTCGAGTCCACCCTCGGCCAGATCTACAAGGAAAAAATCGACGGCCAGTATCGCGGTGGCCCGGCCTTCTATATCGAGCGCGGCCTGGGCATGAAGTGGTACGCCTGGATCTTCGCCATCGTTACCGTGTTCGCCTGCGGCCTGCTGCTGCCGGGCGTACAGGCCAACTCGATCGCCTCCAGCGTGCAGACCGCCTTTGGCGTGGACCCCAATGTCACCGCCGCCATTCTGGCCGTGATGCTCGGCCTGATCATCTTCGGCGGGGTCAAGCGCATTGCCCGCTTCGCCGAATTTGTGGTGCCGTTTATGGCCCTGAGCTACATCCTGGTCGCCTGCGTTATCGTCATGCTGAATATCGAGCAGCTGCCTGACGTGATCGCACTGATCTTCAAGAGCGCCTTCGGCCTGGACGCAGGTTTCGGTGCCATTCTCGGCATGGCGATCATGTGGGGCGTGAAGCGCGGCGTGTACTCCAACGAAGCTGGCCAGGGCACCGGCCCGCACGCATCCTCGGCGGCCGCGGTCAGCCACCCGGTCAAGCAGGGCCTGGTGCAGGGTTTCTCGGTGTATATCGACACCCTGTTCGTCTGCTCTGCCACCGCCTTTATGCTGCTGATCACCGGTCAGTACAACGTGCAGGCCCCGGATGGCAGCGCCATGTTTACCGGTATCGCCGGCGTCGCGGCGGGCCCAGGCTACGTGCAGACGGCGATGGAAAACATCATGCCCGGCTTCGGTAATATTTTTGTCGCCGTGGCGCTGTTCTTCTTCGCCTTCACCACCATAGTGGCCTACTACTACATCGCCGAAACCAACATCGCCTTTATCAACCGCAAAATCCATCGCCCCTGGCTGACCCTGCTGCTGAAGGCCGGCATCATCGCCGCTACCGTTTACGGCACGGTGAAGACTGCAGACCTGGCCTGGGGCCTGGGCGACCTCGGCGTGGGCCTGATGGCCTGGCTGAACATAGGCGCGATCATCCTGATGCACAAGGTGGCCTACACCTGCCTGAAGGATTACGAAGCGCAGCAGAAGGAAGGCAAGGACCCGGTGTTCCACCCGGAGAAGCTCGGTATCAAGAATGCCGACTACTGGACGGGTCACCGCTCCGAGGACAACCTCGAGCACGAGAAGACCGATGAGGCTAGCTCGGCGCTTAACGCCAGCAAGGTTCAGGACTACTGAGTGACCCAGCGCATGGCAACCACCCGGTTGCCATGACAAAGCCCCGGCGCCAAGCCCTCTCAGGAGGGTACAGCGACCGGGGCTTTTTTGTTAGGCGATATAGCCATTGCCTGTTGCATGGGTCAATTGGCCAGACTGGCACTGCTTGCAGTCCGTTGGGTGCGCCGTGCGCATCAGGGGCAGATTCGCGGTGCGCATGGCGCACCCTACCGCCCCGGACAGCCTAAACTCGGCGGCGACAGCCAAATGCTACAGGTACAGAGGCTGTTGTCGGCCTCGCGGGCCTAGATCATTCCGGCATCCGCGAGCATCTGTTCCAGGGCGATCAGGTCGGGGATTTTCAGTACTTCTTCGCCGATGCTCACCGCCTCCAGTTCGAGAGGTTCCAGCTCCACGCCGGCATGTTGCAGGTCGGGGCCGACCTTCAGCGAACGCGGGATGCCTTGCACCAGGAGGGCGATGAACTTCACCTCCGGACGCCCGCCGAGGGCGTTGATCACTGCAATGCGGGCATCGGCGGATACTTCGCTGCGACCGCCGGAAGCGGCTTCGAACGACAGTAACGGCAACTGCAGCTCACGCCAGGCAATTTGCCCGAGGAACCAGCTCGGCGTGCCTGGGCTCGCTTGTGGTGCTCGGTAGGGAATAAGCTCGGCGACGGCGACGTTCGGCAGCAACAATTGCCGATCGGCCAACGGCACTATCAGGCTGGTCAGGCTACTCGCGGCAGTCGGGGCGGCTACGGCTTTGCTCATCGAACTCATATCCTATGCAGGGCGCTGCCCCGAAATTAACTGCACTGCTCGGCCAGGTGGTTGACCAGGGCGGCGGCCAGCTCGCGGGGGTCGCCGCTGAAACTGCTGTAGCCGCCCTCGCGCAGGTTGTCGGGCATGCTCGGCGCCGCACAGCTGTCGGCACGCTGGGTCCAGATCAAGCCACCCTGCCGCCGCACATAGGCGGCGGCCGCACTGCCGTCGCTGCCCATGCCGCTGAAGGCGATCACGCCACACAGACCCGCGAAATGCTGCGCCAGGTTGAGCATCATCTGGTCGATGGACGGGCTATAGGGCTCCGGCCAGGGACGCCCGGTAAGCTGCATCACACCCTCGTCATTGAAGTTCAGCTCGGACCCGATAGGCGCGACCACCACTTCGCCGCAGCGCACCGCATCGCCGTGGCGCGCCGCATTGACGTGCCATTGGCTGTGTCGACCGACCGCCTGCGGCAACGCCGCCTCGAAGCTGGCATCGATATGCTGGGCGTAAACGAAGCCTACCGGCAGGCCGCCGGGCAGGGCATCGAGAAATTCCTTCACCGCCTCCGGGCCACCCAGAGAGGCGGCCAACAGCCAAACCTGACGGGCCGGCTCGCCGGCCACCAGCGGCGTTTCCGCGAGTGCCTCGGGCAGGTCCAGGCGGCTTGGCCGCTGCGCTTCGTCGAGCAAGGCCTGCAGGCTCGGGCCGATCGCCAGGGATGGATCGCCGACCAGCTTCTTCAGCTTGCCGAACAACCGCCGCTCCCAGCGCGGGTAGTTTTCCGAATGGCGCTCGGGCGCATGCCCTTCGCCGAACAGAACTGGTGCGCTGGCGCGTTCCATCAAGCTGTCGACCAGCGGCGAGTCTTCCGACAACGCCAGGTCGACCAGCCATAGATCGGTGTCGCAGGCGCCCAGGGTGTCTTCGTCCAGACGCGCCGGGTCGCTGTTGAGTACGACCTGGTAACCGCTGCTGGTCAGGGCTTGCTGCAGCACGTGGCGCTGCAGCGAGGTATCGGCGATGACCGCAATACGTGCCGCCGTTTTATCTGTCATGTGCGTTTATCCGGATGGCTATCGGCCGAGTGACGGTTCACTAGTTGTCCAATGAGTTCGAGTAGCAGCGACTCTTGATACGGCTTGCCGAGGTAGTCGTTGACTCCGATGGCCATCGCCCGCTCGCGGTGTTTTTCACCGGTACGCGAAGTAATCATGATGATCGGCAGGTCCTTCAGGCGTTCGTCGTGACGCACCAGCGTGGCTACTTCGAAACCGTCCATACGTGGCATTTCGATGTCCAGCAACATGATGTCGGGCTTGTGCTCCTGCAACTGGGCGATGGCATCGACACCGTCCTTGGCGGTCAGCACGTTCATGCCGTTGCGTTCGAGCAGGCGGCTGGTGACCTTGCGCACGGTGACCGAGTCGTCGACCACCATGACCAGGGTCGGGCGATCGGCCTCAAGCTCCTCGGCGGTCGCGGTCTTGGCCAGCAACCGCGGTTGCGCCTGGGTCAACTGGTGGGCGTGCAGCACGCGAATGGTCGCCAGCAGGTCGAGAATCACCACCACGCGGCCGTCGCCGAGGATGGTCGCACCCGAAATGCCATGCACACCGGCGAACTGCGGGCCGAGGCTCTTCACCACGATCTCCCGCGAGCCGGCCAGGGAATCGACCTGCACCGCCACCGCGTGCTCGCTGGAACGCACCAGAATCACCGGCAGCGGCAGGCTTTGCCCGACCAGCTTGGGCTGTTGACCGTTGTTCAGCAGGTCGCCGAGGTAACGCAGCTCATAGGCTTGGCCGGCGTATTCGAAGCGCGGCGCATCGGGCGCGTAATAGGCTTCCAGCTCGTAGGGCGAAACCCGCACGATACCTTCGATGGTATTTAACGGAATCGCGTAGAGGTCTTCGCCGGAGAGAACCATCAGCGCGCGGTTGATCGACACGGTGAACGGCAGACGAATGCGGAAGGTGGTGCCGACGCCGAGATTCGACTCGATGCTCATCGAGCCGCCGAGCTGCTTGACCTCGGAGTGCACCACGTCCATGCCCACGCCTCGGCCGGAAATCTGGGTGATTTTCTCCGCCGTGGAGAAACCGGCCTCGAGGATGAATTGCAGCACCTCGTGATCGGTCAGATCGGAATCGTCATCCATCATGCCGCGCTCGATGGCCTTGCGCCTGACCGCTTCGAGCTTGATCCCGCCGCCATCGTCGGACAGCGTCAGGACGATATCACCGCCCTCGCGACCCAGGCTCAGACGTACCGTGCCCTGCGCCGGCTTGCCAGCGGCCTGGCGTATCGCGGCAGGTTCGATGCCGTGGTCGACGGCGTTGCGCAGCATATGTTCGAGGGGCGCAACGATGCGCTCGAGCACGCTACGGTCCATCTCGCCCTCGGCGTTGCCAACGACGAAGTCGACCTGCTTGCCCAGTTCGCCAGCGATCTGCCGGACAATCCGGCGCAAACGCGGTACCAGGCGGTCGAAGGGCACCATGCGGGTGCGCATCAGGCCTTCCTGCAGCTCGGTATTGACCCGCGCCTGCTGCAGCAGCAGGGTTTCGGCATCGCGGTTGCGCGCGGCCAGGGTTTCCTTCAGGTCGAGCAAGTCGGACGCCGACTCGAACAGCGCTCGCGAAAGCTGCTGCAATTGCGAGTGTCGGTCCATTTCCAGCGGATCGAAATCTTCGTAGCCGACGCGCTCTGCTTCAGCCTGATAACGGCTGAGAATCTGCGCCTGGGTTTCGGTATCCAGACGGCGCAGCTGATCGCGCACGCGGTCGATGGTCGCGTCCATTTCGCTCAAGGTGAAACCGAAATCGCTAACCTGCTGTTCGACCCGGCCACGGAAGATCGAAGTCTCACCGGCCAGGTTGACCAGGCCCTCGAGCAGCTCAGCCGGAACCTTGACCAGTTCTTGCGGGGCGCGCCGCGATTCGGCCTCCTGGGCTGCTTCCTGGGCACGGCGAACGAACGGCAGGACCTTGGTCACCACCTCTTCGGCCGGCGCACTGCTGGCCGCCACTATGGGTGTGGACAGGTTGACCTGGGCCTTGGGCTGAGGCTCGCTGACCGCGGCTGCCGGGGCATCGCCGAGCAGGCTGTTGTTCAAGCGCTGGCGTAATTGATCGGTTTCTTTCTGTAGCCCCTCGAAGGCCGACTGCACATCGACGAACACGCTTTCCGGCCAGGGCGCGCCCTGACTCTGGGCTTCGCTCAGGTGCTGTTCGAAATCATGACTCAGGTCGCCAAGATGTTTCTGCCCGGCCAGACGCGCGCCGCCCTTGAGGGTGTGCAGGATGCGCAGCATGTCATCGATCGCTGCGCCATCTTCGCGGTTGCCTTCCCAACGGCCGATGGCTTCCTCCATGGCCTCCAGCAGCTCGTCGGCTTCCTCCATGAAGATGTCGAGAATTTCCGACTCGGTATCGTCGCCCTGCTCATCGGCGCTTTCGCTGACGGCTTTGAGCTGTACCGCAGAAGGGATGCTCAGTTGTTGCTCGGGGTTGGCACGAAAGCGTTTGATCGTTTCGATCAGTGCCTCGCCGTCCGGCACCGCGGTGTGATTGCGCACGGCCTCGAGCATTTCCAGCAAACGGTCATGGCAGGTCTGCAGCAGCCCGAAGAGGTCCTCGCTGGCGCGCAGACGGCCGTCACCGAGGCCTTCGTAGAGAAACTCCAGCTCGTGGGCCAGATCCCCGATCTCGCGGATTTCCGCCATCCGCGCACCGCCCTTGAGGGTATGCAGATCGCGTTGCAGGGCTTCCAGTTCTAAGCTGTTGTCGGTGTCTTCCATCCAGCGCTGTAGCGCCGCGGCAGAGCTCTCGGCGATGTCGAAACCTTCCTCGAGGAATATCTCGACCAACTCGGGATCGCGATCGTCTTCGATTGGTTGCGGAGTTTCCGCGGGAGCTGCGGGTTCGGGTTGTACGTCCGCTGGCTCAGCCTCTGGCACGCTGATTTCCGGCTGTTCGATGGTCTCGTCAACCGGCTCTGGTTGCTCCGGCTGTGCGTCGAGCGCCGGAGCTTCGAGCATCTCGACCTCGAACGGCGGTTCGGCTACAGGCAATTCCGGTTCGGCCAACTGCGGGAGCTCGTCGAATTCGATATCCAGCTCGGCTTCGGCTTCGGCTTCGGCTTCGGCTTCGGCTTCGGCTTCGGCTTCGGCTTCGGCTT
>NZ_CAMPHI010000073.1 GCF_946885955.1 uncultured Pseudomonas sp. | reverse complement strand
ACCCGTTACCCATGTCTCCCGACAGGCGTTACCCATGTATACCGGCTGAACACCGCGCGCACCAGCAAGCGAGGGATCAGCGTTGCGCACGGAGCACCCTACTGAATATGTTCCAGTTACGTGTTGCATGAGAGGTTGCGCGTTTGTGGGGGCGGATTTATTCGCGAAAATCTTCGAAACGCCAATAGCTTTTCGCGGCTAAAGCCCCTCCCACACCGACCGTGGCGGGCTCAGCATTTAATGGTCACATCGCCAATTAAAACCCCAAGGAGTATCAATATGCCTTTCGTCAATGTGCGCATTACCCGCGACGGCGTTACCCGCGAGCAGAAAGCCCAGGTGATCCGCGAGATCACCGAAACCCTGCAACGGGTGCTGAATAAAAAGCCCGAGCTGACCCATATCGTGATCGAGGAAGTCGACACGGATAACTGGGGCTTCGCCGGCATCACCACCACCGAGTATCGCCAGCGAACGCCGGACTGAGTGGGATTTACTAGCGTTGGCGCGACACGGTGAGATAGTGCCGCGCCGCCGGGGGTCGAAGGGCGGGGTCAGAGTCGATTCACCAATAGATCGACGCTGACTCTGACTACCCCAATTGGGCTAATTGGACGATTGGACCACTCAGACCAACCTTGCGCCGCCGTCGATGTTCAAGGTGGCGCCGTTCATAAAGCCGTTGCTCATCAGGAACACAACGGCAGCGCCTGCCTCTGATGCGGTACCCAGGCGATGCAACGGCAACGATTGTTCCAGCGCCGCCACGAAAGCATCACGCCCCTCGCCCAGCGCTTTACTGAAAATAGGGGTGTTGATCGGGCCGGGTGACAAGGTATTGACCCGGATCGGCGCCAGTTCCAGGGCGAGGCCCCGTGCCAGCGCTTCCATGGCTGCTGACGCGGCAGCCAACACAGCGCTGCCATGGGCGTTGGGGCGGTCCGAAAGCATCCCGGAGATAAAAGTGATGGAACCGTCTTTCGCCATGCGTTCGCCAAGGGCGCGTATGGCATGCACCGAAGCCCACATACGCTCCTCAAATGCCCGGCGCAGGTGGTCGATCTCGGCATCCAATATTTTACCTACCACGTAGGTGCCGGCCAGGAGCACCAAGTGGTCTACTTTCGGGATATCCGCCAGGGCGGCATAGAGGGCATGGCTATCGGTCACATCCGCTGCGCGCCAGGCGTCCAGACCGTTGTCACGGGCGGCCTGCTCGGCGCGGGTGGCATCGGAACCGATTACGGTCACCTGTGCGCCGTTGGCCTTGGCTTGAATGGCTGCGGCCAGACCGATGCCGGAAGTACCCCCTAAAATCACCACGGTACGGCCATGCAGATTGGCGGGCAAAGCTTGATTGAGAGCAGGTGTAGCAGTCATGGTCCATCTCCTTGAACGCCTGGATGGCGTCGATGGGAGAAAGGCTAAAGCCTTGCGCCAAGATTGATAATTAGGGTGTAAGTCGCTTTACTAATGCCATGAAGGAACAAATAGGGTTAGACCGCCTTACCGGTCTCATTGCCTTTGCCCGCGCCGCTTCCCTGGGCAGCTATACCGCCGCAGCTCGCGACTTGTCTGTCTCACCCTCAGCCATCAGCAAAAGCGTGCAGCGCCTTGAACAGCACTTCGAACTAAAGCTGTTTAGCCGGACCACCCGTTCGCTCACCCTGACCCCAGAAGGACGGGATTTGTACGAGCGGGCATTGCGCATATTGCGCGAGGTGGAAGATATCGATCAGGCCGCCGTGGCCTCTCGGGCCGGACCTTCCGGCATCTTGAAGATCACCGCGCCGCCGCCTATCGGCCTGAACATCTTGACGCCGGCCCTGCCTAAATTTCGCGAGCGTTACCCGAAGCTCGCCATCGACCTGCGTCTGGGCGATCAGTTTTCGGACATCGTTGAGCAAGGCATCGACGTCGCGGTACGCGTGGGCAACCTGGCGGACTCGCGGCTGATCTCGAAAACCCTGGGGCCTCATCGGATAGCCGCTTTTGCTTCACCAGCCTACTTGGCCAAGCGCGGCACGCCGCTGCAACTCAGCGACCTGGCGCACCACGAATGCGTGAACTTTCGGTATCAAAGTTCAGGCCAGGCATTGCGCTGGCCGTTCCGTGTGGACGGCGAAGTGGTCGAACTGGTACCGGACTCAGGCATCGTCATAGATTCCAGCGATGCCGTTGCAGCGGTGGTCGCGGCGGGTGGCGGAATAGGTATTTCGCCAACTTATGTAGCGGCTCCCTACGTGGCGCGTGGGGAATTAAAGCCACTCTTTCCTGAGTTTGCGATGGACCGGGCTTCTATCACGGCGTTATGGCCGGAAAGTCGACGAGGCAGCCCCAACGTCAAAGCCTTTGTGGGTTTTCTCGGGGAGCTTTTCCCGACCCCAACAGTCTGGGACGAGATAATACGAAACGCTTGAACCTTTGTTTAACAGGATTAGGAAGATGAACTTGGCTATCAGGGATGCCCGAAAAGATGATGCCGCTGGCATCAGTGAGGTCATTATCGCGGCGCTTCGTGAAACCAACGCCAAGGACTACTCCCCGATGGTTATCGCGCAGGTTGAAACGAGTTTCAGCCCAATCGCGGTCAAGGCGCTGATGGAGCGGCGCAAGGTATTTGTAGCCCTGCTCGACCAGGAACTCGTTGGTACAGCCAGCCTGGATGGCGCAGTGGTACGCAGCGTGTTTGTAGCGCCGGCACATCAGAGCAAAGGCATCGGCCGGCAGCTGATGGCTGCCGTCGAAAAGGCGGCAATAGATGCCGGCATCACCCTGTTGAGCGTACCTTCATCGGTTACCGCGGAGCATTTTTACTCCCGGCTGGGCTTTAAATCAGTGCGCGAGAGTTATCACGGGGAGGAGCGCACCATCATCATGGAGCGTTCTTTGCCCCGGTAAACCCACCCCTCTCCCCAGGGGCGAGGGGACTGATCAGCGCATCGCGAAACCTTTCCTTGCAGGCAGGGTGGCCAGGGAATTGGGGCTGTTGGAGCGTTAGCCTGCCGCTCAATCAACCCGAAAATGCCCCACCGCCGCGTTCAGGCGTCCACCGACCTCCTCCAGTTCCGCCGTCGAGGCCTGCAAGTGCAGGCTTTCCTGGGCGTTGCCGTCGGCTATTTGGCTGACCCGTTCCATGCTCACGCTGACCTGTTCGGCGGTGACGCTTTGCTGGTGGGCGGCTGCGGCGATTTGCTGGTTCATCCGTTCGATGCTGGACACCGCCAGGGTGATGCGCGTCAGGGCTTGCGAGGCCTGGTCGGCGAGGACCACGGTTTCGCCGCTCAGGCTGTGGCTGCCGGCGAGGCGTTGCGCCGCTTGCTGCACCAGCTGGCGCAGGCGCGCGATCATCTTTTCGATCTCTTCGGTGGAGTTCTGCGTGCGCCGAGCCAGGCCGCGGACTTCATCGGCGACCACGGCGAAGCCGCGACCGTGATCGCCGGCGCGGGCGGCTTCGATGGCGGCGTTGAGCGCGAGCAGATTGGTTTGTTCGGCGACCGCCTTGATCACATCGAGCACGCCGCCGATCACCGCACTTTCTTGCAGCAGGGCCTGCATGGCCTCGGCGCTGCCGGCCATGTCGCTGGCCAGGCGCTGCACCTTGGCGCCGGCCTGGCGCACCAGGTCGTCGCCCTCGCGGGCCTGCTGGTCGGCCTGGGCCACCGCATCGCTGGCATCCATGGCGTTGCGCGCGACCTCCTGCGCAGTGGCGCTCATCTGTTGCATGGCCGTGGCCGCCAGTTCGGTTTCCTGACGTTGCTGTTCGATAGCCTGGCCGTTGCGCGCGATCACCGCGGAGAGGTTGGTGGCGGTGCCGTTAAGCTGGCCGACGCCTTCGCCGATACGCCCGACCAGGCCATGCAGGCTGCCGCGCATATCGCCCACGGTATCGAGCAGCAAGCCCAGCTCGTCGCGCCGGGACGCAGCGAGCGGTTGACCACTGAGATCGCCGGCCGCCACCCGTTTAGCCAGCGCCACCGCCTGGCGTAGCGGCTGCATGATCAAGCGGCCGATCGACACACTGGCGCCAGCCCCCAAGGCCAAGGCCAACAGGGTGACCCAGCCGAGCTGCCGATACGCGGTTTGGCTGGTGTTGCGGGTGGCCTGTTCCTGCTGGTGATTGGTCGCTTCCAGTACGTCCATCATCCGCGCCGTTTCGGTAACCATCGCCGTGCTGTTTCGCGCGGCCAGCTCGCGGCTGGCGACGAACTGCTGGAACGCCTGCTGATAGTAGGTCAACGCGCTGCGCGCATCCTGAAACGAGGCCTGTTCGCGCTCGCCCTGCAGATTATGCGCGAGGGTTTCCATGCTCGCGGTCAGGTCGCTCATGCCCATTTCCCACTCGTCGCGGTAGCGCTCTTCGCCGTCCATGGCGAAATACAGTTCGTTGTTGCGCAGCCGGGCCAGCTTGTCGCGTAAGGCTGTCGCCAGTTCGAGCTGCATCAGCTGTTCACGACTCGGCGCGCCACCGTCGTCGAGCATGGCGTTGAGCGCATCGAGCTGATCGAGTAGCACGGCGATATAGCTGTCGGCGACGATTTGCGCGCGTTCCTGCATGTGCTGCCGCTCGACATTGGCCTGGCGCAACGCCTCGGCGTAACGCAAAAACTGCTGCAGGTAGGTCTCGGCGGCGCTGGCGACCTGGTCATCGCCCCGCTCGCGGTGCAGCGCCTCGATACTCGCGCGCACCTGCTCGTGGGCCTGGGGCGTCAGGCGTATGGCGAATTCCTTCTCGGCGATACGCGCCTGCAGGATCGCCGCCTGGGTCGCGGCATCCGCGCGAGTCTGCTGGTCTCCCGCCTGCATCAGGTCGATGGATTGAAAGGCGATCAGCACCACGCCCAGGGTGGACAGCAGCACCAGGCCGAAACCCAGCCACAACTTGGCAGCCACCGGCAGATCGGCCAGCAGGCGAATCAGTCTGCGCATGGTTATTCGCCCGGGTTGGCGGCGGCCAATCTGTCGAGTTCAACGACGACGCCCGCCAGGTAGCGCTCCAGGCCGCCGATCACCTGGCCCGGATCGCGATCCAGCAGGCGCTTGCGCACGAAGCGGTAGGCCAGCAGTTGCTTGTGCAGGGCATCGGCCTGTTCCGGCAGGAGGCGGCTCAATTCGTCGAAGCCCTGCTGAATGGCCTGGTCCCGAGCGGTGAATTCGGCCTCGGCGAACGCCAGCGAATGATCGCCGAGCACCCGCGCGCTGCGCGCCTGGGCATGCAGCAGCAGGCTGGCGATATCCAGGCTCTGGCGGTTGAGCAGGCGCGTCGGCGGCGGCAGTCGGTCCACTGTCTGCTGATAGGCGACGGCGGCCTGCTGGTCGAGTTGCAGCCGGCTGTCGAGCAGGCCGATTAGCAGTTGCGGGTAGCGTGGCGCCTCGTCGCGGGGCAGCTCCTGCAACCTGACGAGCCAAGCCTCCAGGCTAGCCAGCGAATCACCAATATCACTAGCAGGCTGTTGGAAAACTACCTGCGTTGCCGATACGGCGTTAAAAACAGGCTCGGACTGCTCATTTACACCTCGTAAACTCCGCGTCCTCGCCTGTTTTTGCCTTGTCTCGGCTGCCTCGCCTACGTTTTCTAACGGCCTGCTTGGTAAATTCAACTGCAGCGCCAGAGCATCCAGGCGCTGCTGCGCGCCTTGCAGCGCCAGCAGGTGGCGCTTGTCCGGCCGCGCATCCGGTTGCGCGTCGTAGTAGATCAAGGCGTTTACCGCCAGCAGCGTCGCCTGGCTGCGCAGCTGTTGGTACTGCTGGCTGGGCGTGGCGGCGACGGCCAGCGACGAGGCCAGCAGCACCACCATCGCCAGGCAGCCGCCCTGGAAGATGCTCATCAGCCCTCCCCGACCGGCTGGGTCGCCGGCTTGGCGCCGAAGGCCTGCTGCGGCAACAGGAAGTAGGCCAGGGCCGGCAGCAGGATCAGCGCGCCGAGCATGTTCATCAGGAACATGAAGGCCAGCAGAATGCCCATGTCGGCCTGGAACTTGATCGGCGAGAACACCCAGGTGGCGACGGCGATGGACAGGGTAATCCCGGTCAGCACCACCACCTTGCCGGTGAACAGCAGCGCCCGGTAGTAAGCCTCGGACAGCGAGTCGCCGGCACGCATGCGCACCAGTATCACGCTCAGCACATAGAGCGCGTAGTCGATGCCGATGCCCACGCCGAGGGCGATCACCGGCAAGGTGGCGACCTTGACGCCCATGCCCAGGCCGACCATCAGCGCTTCGGCGAGGATCGAGGTGAGCACCAGCGGCAGGATCGCCGCGAGCACCGCGCGCCAGCTGCGGAAGGTCACCCAGCACAGCAGGATCACCGCGCCGTAGACCCAATAGAGCATTTCCTGCATGGCCTTCTCGACCACGATGTTGGTCGCCGCCTCGATCCCGGCGCTACCGGCGGCGAGCATGAACTTGACCTCCGGCAGCCGTTGCTCGGCGATAAAGGCTTCGCTGGTGGCGACCACCCGCTTCAGGGTTTCCGCCTTGTGGTCGGCCAGGTAGACGTACAACGACAGCAGCGAGCAGCCCTGGTTGAACAGTTCGCGCGGGGCGCGGGTCTGTACCGCACCGAGGGCGCCGTCATTGGGCACCAGCTCGTACCACTTGAAGTTGCCTTCGTTGTAGCCGGCGTTGGCGATCTTGCTCAGCGCCGCCATCGAGTTGGTCGACTCGACTCCGAGCAACTGCTCCAGGCGCCAGGCCAGTTGGTCGACCGCCGACAGGGTGCTGTAGTGGGTGCACTGATCTTCCGGGGTGCGGATCATCACCACGAAGATGTCCGAGCTGGCGGCGTAGTTGTCGTTCATGAACTGCACGTCGCGGTTGTAGCGCGAGTCGGCACGCAGCTCCGGGGCGCCGGGGTCGAGGTCGCCGATCTGCAGGTGGCTGGAGACCTGATTGCCGAACACCGCCAGCAGCAGACCGCCGAGCACCGCGCCAATCGCCCAACGGCGGGTGGTGAAACGGTCGAGCAGCCGCCACAGCGGGTGACGGGCCATACCGGCGCTGTCGTCCTGTTCGGCCTTCAGGCTGCGCTGCGCGGCTTTCGCGCTGACCCCGGTGTAGCTCAGGAGCACCGGCAGCAACACCAGGTTGGTGAAAATCAGCACGGCCACACCGATGCTGGCGGTGATCGCCAGGTCCTGGATCACCTGGATCTCGATCACCATCAGCACGGCGAAACCCACCGCATCGCTGATCAGTGCGGTCAGGCCGGCGAGGAACAGGCGGCGGAAGGTCAGCCGTGCGGCGACCCAGGGCAGCATGCCGCGACCTATGTCCTGCATGATGCCGTTCATCTTCTGCGAGCCATGGCTCATACCGATGGCGAACACCAGGAACGGCACCAGAATCGAGTAAGGGTCGAGTTCGTAGCCGAGAGCGGCGAGCAGGCCGATCTGCCAGAGCACCCCGACCAGCGAGCAAAGCACCACGGCGAAGGTGCTGCGCACGCAGCGGGTGTACCAGAACAGCACAGCAACGGTCACCGCCACCGCGGCGACGAAGAACAGTGCGACCTGCAGCAACCCTTCGATCAGGTCGCCGATCAGTTTGGTGAAACCGGTGATGTGGATGCGCACCTGATCGTTCTGATACTTGTCGCGCAGGGCCTCCAGGCGCCGCGAAAACTCGCCGGCGTCCAGCGGTTTGCCGGTCTCCGGGTTGATCTCCAGCAGCGGCACGTAGATCACGCTGGACTTGAAGTTGGCGGCCACCAGTTGGCCGATTTCGCCGGAGCGGGCGACGTTGGTGCGCACCTCGTCGAGGCTGGCGGGCGAGCCGTCGTAGCTGCCGGGGATTACCGTGCCGCCGTCCAGGCCGTCCTCGGTCACTGCGGTCCAACGCGTGGTCGGCGTCCACAGCGACTTCATATAGGGCTTGTCGACGCCCGGCAGCAGGTAGATCTCATCGTTGAGTTTGGCCAGTGTGTCGAGGTACTCGGCACTGAAGATATCGCCCTGTTCCACCGCCACGGCGATCCGCAGGGCATTGCCCAGGCCGCTCAGCTCGCTACGTTCGGCTAGGAAATTGACCACGAAGGGGTGCTTGGTGGGGATGGTTTTCTCGTAGCTGGCGTTGATGCCGATGCGCGCGGCCTGCCAGCCGAGCACCAGGGTGGCCAACAGGCACAGCAGGATCACCCAGGGCCGATGGTTGAAGATCAGTCGCTCCAGCCGATTGCCCGAGGCGCGGTCGAAGTCTTGCAGGCTGCCGTGCAGGCTGTGCATGGCGCTCGACGGTTTTTCGTATTTCACAGTTGACTCCTAACTACCTACGCGGAGGCGCTGGCGTGGCCGTTCAAGGGCGGGCCACGGCCTGGATTTCCTGGCGGGCGGACAAGCCGCCCAGACCGACGCTGGTGAGGCTGCCGTCGGCCGCCTGTTCGACGGCGGCGACAGTCGCGCCATCGCGGGTGCGGCTATGTTCGAAATGCCTGCCGGCGTCGTCGCTGAGCAACAATTCGCCGCTCTGGCTGGCGAGCAGCAGGCGCCCGTCGTGCAGTTCGAGGCCGGCCGCCAGGGCCGACTCCAGGCCGGTGTCCAGCTGCCGCCAGCTGTCGCCGCGGTCGCTCGACCACCAGGCGTTGCCGCGCAAGCCGTAGGCCAACAGGCCGCCGTCCTGGCTGCTCAGCAGGCCGAAGAAGCTGCCCTCGTAGGGCGACGCCAGCGCCTGAAAACTTTGCCCGCCATCGCTGGTACGCAGCAGCAAACCGCGCTCGCCAGCGATAAACAGCTCGTCGCCTTGGGCATCGATGGCGTAGAGGTTGAGGCCCTCGGGGTTTTCCACATGACCCATCCACGGCTGCCAGCTGGCGCCGCCGTCCGCGGTGCGCAGGATCAAACCGTAAGCGCCGACGATATAGCCGTGCTGACGATCGCTGAAATACAGATCGAGAAAGGGTTTGTCCGGGCCATCGGCGACCAGCCATTCGGCGGCCTTGAGCAATTTGGCGTCGCCGCCCTGCTCGGCCGACGCCAACGCCAGCTGCGCGGCCTGGATGCCGTCCAGTTGCTTGCTCCAGGTTTCGCCACCGTCCGTGCTGTGCAGGACCACACCGAGGTGACCGACCGCCCAGCCCTGTTCGGCATCGACGAACTGCACCGAAGTCAGGCTGACGCTGGCCGGCACCTGGGCTTGGCGCCAGGTCGCCCCGGAATCGTCCGAGAGCAGCACGATGCCGCGTTCGCCGACCGCCACCAGACGCTCGCCGGCGCTGCTCACCGCCAGCAGCACCGCACGCGGCGCCTTGGCGCTGTGCAGCGCCGGCTGGTCGAGCAAAGGGATCTGCGCGCTGGCCGCGGACTGCGCCGTCGACCAGCTGGGCAACAGCAGCGCAGCCAACAACAGGGGCAAGGTCCCAGTGAATAAGAAATTACCGTTCATGTGCGCTCCAACCACTGCGGAAGAAACTGAAAGTCGCGTAGCGACGACTTCCTTACACCCTTCTCCCCCCGGGAGAAGGTGGCGCGAAGCGCCAGATGAGGGCCTGCCCCCGCGTCCTACACCAAGGCATAGGCGCGCGGAGAAAGCCCTCGGCAGGTCGATCAGCGCATGCTGTCGCTGGCCATGGCATCAGGGGTGAAGAACGATGGCGACGGACGCGGATAGGCCTGGTACTGCACCTTCAGGTCGTTGGACGAGGAGTTGAGGAAGTAGGCGCCGGTTTCCAGGTTGTAGCTGCCCCACATGACCTGGTTGGTCAGCACCGGCATTTCCGGCGCCAACAGGGTCAGCGAGTAGTTGTGGCGACCCAGTTTGCCCTGGGCGTCGTAGCCGTCGAGCAGCAGCACCTGCCAGGAGTCCTCGTCCACGTAGTAGGTACGGCGCGGCACCACATGGCGCTTGCCGGCCTTGAGGGTGGCCTCGACCACCCAGACGCGGTGCTTCTCCCAGCGCACCAGATCGGGGTTGAGGAAGCCCGGCTTGACCAGCTCGTCGCTGCTCACCGCCGCCGCGCGGTTGTTGTTATAGGGCACCAGCAGTTCCTTCTTGCCGACCAGCTTGAGGTCGTGACGGTCGGTCGGACCGAAGATCATGAACGCCTCGTCGAAGAAGCCGACGCCGGAGGTGACGAAATCCGGGGTGTCATAGGCGACGTTCGGCGCGCGACGTACGCGGCGCTGGCCGACCAGGTACTGCCAGGCGGCACGCTTGCCCGGGTCCATGTCCCAGTGGGTCATCAGGCCTTCGCCGGCCTTGGACGACGGTTGCTCGGTGGCCAGCTTGCCGATCAGGTATTTACCGTCGTAGGTCTCCAGGCTGCCCTCCTTGAAGTAGTACGGGCTCTGATACCAGAAGCGCGCGCGGGTGGCCTGGATCTTCTTGCCGCCAGCGGTCATCAGCCAGGTGTCGAACGGCGAGTAGAAGGTGTCGGCGCCCTGCCAGGACAGGCGTTGGTTCCACAGCACCTCGGCACCGTTCTGCGGCAGCGGGAAGGGAATCCCGCCGTAGGCGCCGCTGACTTTCTCGCTGTCCACTTCGAGGGTGGCGCGGGTGGCGTTCTGCAAGGTGTTGTCGTACACCCACTGCGGCGCCGCGGCGCTGCGATGGGTCGGGTAGACGTCCAGGCGGTAGTCCGGGTATTTCTTCAGCAGCGCCTGAGTGCCTTCGGCCAACTGATTGGCGTACTGCGCCATATTGCTCGCGCTGACCGAGTACAGCGGCTTTTCGCCCGCGAACGGATCGGCGCGCTTGTCGCCGCTCTGGTAACCGGCCGGGGCCTCGGTGTAGCCGCCGGTCCAGGCCGGGATGGTGCCGTCGGCATTGCCGGCGCGCTCGCCGCCCAGGGGCGTGAGGTCGGTATTGAGGCGTGCGGCTTGTTCCGGGGAGACCGCCGCGTGCGCGAAACAGCTTCCCATCAGGGCAATCGTCAGGACAGAGAGATGCAGGGTTAATTTGCTTTGCATGGCGAATGACACCTTTTCTTAGAATGTGGTTTTCACGTAAACGGAGACAAAGTCGCGGTCGGCCAACGACTGCTCGTAGCTGAAGTCGCCGTCCTCACGCAGGCCGGCGCCCTTCTTGCCGAAGAAGTTCACGTAGTTGACGCCGAAGTCCCAACGCTGCAGGTAGGTGGCCTTGAGCCCGATGCTCCAGTCGCCGGCGTGGCTGTTGCCGAAACCGGCCTTGCTCACCGCCGAGGAACGCCCGTCGAGCACCACGCCCAGGCCCACCGGCACGCTCAGGTCGAGGCCGTCGGCCACCTGGAAGTACGCCGGCTCGGCCAGGATGCGCAGCGCCGTGGCATCGCGGGTGGTGTTGGAGTCCAGCGCCGCGCGGTTGTCGGTCACGCTCAGGGTGCGGTTCCAGGCCAGCTCGGCAATCACCGAGCCGCCGTCCCAGAGCTCGCTGGGCGACAGCAGGTAGATGGTCGAAAGGTTGACGTGCGCGGTCTTGCCCTTGGCGTAGAGCGCGTCGTCGTTGTTGTCCGCGGCCATGCCGGGCGCCACCACCTGCAGGTTGCTGACCAGCGGCGCATTCCAGCGCAACGAGGCTTCGCCGGCGAAGTTGAACGGCCCGGTGGCGGTGGAGAAACTGGCGCCGACGGTGCGGATGTCCTCGGCGAACACCTGGTGGTAGGTGGCCAGAGACGGCACATCCAGGTACAGGCCGCTGGGCGCCTTGTCGTGGTACTGGGCGGCATAGAAACCCAGTTCCAACTCGGTATCTTCAGGCTTGTAGCGCACCTGCAAGCCGCCCTGCCCCGAGTTCTTCGCCTCTATGTCCTTGCCATGCCGGGTTTCGCTGCCGAACACCGTGAACAAGGACCCGGAGCCCTCGCCCACTGCATCGACATCGCTCAGGTAGCTGCCGGAGCCGGGCAGGTTGGAGCGTTCCCACTCGAACTGGTAGTAAGCGCCGACCGACAGCTGCGGGTTGATCTGCAATTGCCCGGAGACCTGATTGACCGGCCGCAGGATTTCCTTGAACTGGGTGCCCGGCACGCTGAGCAGCTTGACGATATCGCTCGGCCCCTGGGCGTTGGCGATGCCGTTGCCGCCGTAGAACAGGCTCTCACCGTAAATCAGGCTATGCCGACCGAGACGCAAGGTGCCCTGGCTCGACTCGCCGACAGCGCCGCGCACGAACACGAAGGCATCGAGGATCTCGGCGTCGCGCCCGTGCAGTTCGCGGGTGTCGTCGAGGAAGTGCTTCTGCAGGTCGCTGTCGGTGCTCTGGTTGTAGACATCGTCGTACCAGGCCGCGCCGCTGAGGCGCAGGCCATAGTTCTGCGTGCTCAGGTCAAACTCGGAGAACAGGTCCAGGCGGTTGGATACCAGGCCGCGGTCGAAGTTGTTGTCGCCCTGACTCTGGATATTCGGATAGAGCCCGCCGGCGGTCGGCGAGTCGGTGATGCCGCTGTCCTGCCCGTGCAGACGGTAGGCCAGGCTGTACTTGATGGTGTTGTCCCAGCGTGCACGCCACTGCGAGTCGCCCAGATCGAATTGCATCGCGCTGGCGTTCGACAGCGGCAGCGCGGCGCAGATGGCGGTGGCCAGTGCGGCACGGGTGAAGGTGGCAAGACCTCTGTGGTTGTTCATGGCTTTCCTCATTGTTCTTATTATCGAAACTGCCCTTCGGCCCCATGGCCGCCGAGGCTTATGGTTTGTTTGCTGTGATGGACTGGCTCCGGCTGTTCGCTCCCCCAAGGTTCAGTTGCCGTTGTCTTCCAGGCCCGCCGCCGGCCTCCCTGATCCGGTGTTTCGCGCCAGCTTCGCCCATCGGCAAAACTGGCCGCTGTCGGGCCCGCCCGATAGATCGATCAGAGGTAGGTCGAGGCCAGGCCGCCATCGACCGCGATGTTCACGCCGTTGATCCAGCGCGACTCGTCGGCGCAGAGAAAGGCGATTACTGGGGCGATCTCGTCGGCATAGGCCGGGCGCTTCATGCGGTGAGCGTCGGCCTGCACGCGATCGGCGCCGACCATGGCCACGAAATCGTTGAGGATGGGGGTGAATACCGGGCCGGGCGCCACGCAGTTCATCCGCACCGAGGTGCTCAGGAACCAGGGCTGCGCCTGGATCTGGCTCCAGACGATCAGCGCTTCCTTGAAGTACTGGTAACAGGTCTGGTCCGCCACCGGATGCTCGCGAAGCCAGGCTTCGCCTGCGGCGAAACCGCTGACCAGGCCGAGGGTGCGGTGCAGTTCCAGGCGCTGCGGCCATTCGGCGCCGAGCACCGAGGAAACGTTGACGATCGCCCCGCCTGCGCGGATGCGCGGCAGCACGGCCTCGCTCAAATGACGCAAGCCCAGGTAGTTGACCCGCGCCAACAACTGCGGATCGGCGGTGCCGGGCACACCGGCTATATTGCACAGACCGTCGATCTGCGCCGGCAACTGCTGCACGGCGGCGTCGATGGCATCGGCATGACTCAGGTCGGCCTGGACGAAGGCATCCAGACTCAGGCTGGGTTCGTTGCGGTCCACACCGATGACGGTGGCGCCATGGGCACGCAGGGTTCTGGCGGTTTCGGCGCCGATGCCCGAGGAGACCCCGGTCACGACTATCGTCTTGTTGGTCAGCTTCATGCGGGTTTCCCGATTCAGTCGTGCTTGTGCTGCTGGCGCAAGGGCGGCGACAGCCAAGCGATGTTGTTATTGCCGAATTAGTTAATATCGGTAACTAGTTCTAGCAATCGATATGCCATGTACCGACTCCGAGAAAGAAACCCATCTAGCACGCGTACTTGCGCTGGTAAGCAGAAAAATAGCTGTTTGGTGAGAGGTGAAAGAGCGCGAAAAAAAGTGATGATTTCAGCAAAATCATCCTGCACTATGCGGAATATGATTAATTCGATTAAGGGTTTATCGATGACGAACAAGTTGATTTCCCTGGCCGAACTCGCCCGCGTCGCGCAGAAATCCACCGCCCGCGGCGCCAGCGAGCAGTTGCCGCCCGGCGCCGCGCCAACCCTGCAGGATCTGACCGAAGCCCTGATGTTCAGCCCCGGAGATGGGCGCATCTGGCTGAACGGGGCGCGCATGCTGCTGATGCACAGCAGCGGCCTCGGGGCGCTACGCCGCGAACTGATCGAAAGCATGGGCCTGGCGCGTGCCCGCGGCATCATGCGGCGCACCGGCTACCACTGCGGCGCGCGGGACGCGGCGCTGGTCAGGGAACGCTTCCCCGATGCCGACACCCTGGCGGTGTTCGCCGCTGGCCCGATCATTCATGCGATCGAAGGGGCGGTGAAGGTCGAAACCGTGCACTTCGAATTCGACATGAACCTGGGCACCTATTACGGCGAGTTCCTCTGGCATCACTCCAGCGAGGACGACGAGCACATCGCCCACTACGGCATCGGCACCGAGCCGGCCTGCTGGATGCAGACCGGCTACGCCACCGGCTACACCTCGGCGATGGTCGGCCGGCTGATCCTCTACCGCGAGGTCGAATGCCGCTCGACCGGCTCCAATATCTGCCGTCTGGTCGGCAAACCCGCGGAGGAATGGGAAGACGCCGAAGAGGATCTGGCCGACCTCAACGCCGAACCCTTCGTCGGCACCGGCGGCGGCACGGCCGCGCGCAAGGCCGTCAGCCAAAGCGGCGATAAAGGCGCCCTGCCGAGCAATCTGCAAACCGACTCGCAGCCGCAACAGGACAGCGATATGGTCGGCATTTCCTCGGCCTTCAATGCCGCCTGCCATATGTTGCGGCGGGTCGCGCCGACCCAGGCGACCGTGCTGTTCACCGGCGAATCAGGGGTCGGCAAGGAAATGTTCGCGCGCATGCTGCACCGCATCAGCCCGCGCGCCGATGCGCCTTTCGTCGCGATCAACTGCGCCGCCATTCCGGAAAACCTGATGGAGTCGGAACTGTTCGGCGTCGAGCGCGGCGCCTTCACCGGCGCCACCCAATCGCGTGCAGGGCGTTTCGAGCGCGCCGACGGCGGCACATTGTTTCTCGACGAGATCGCCACCCTCAGCCTGGTCGCCCAGGGCAAGCTGCTGCGCGCCCTGCAAGAAGGCGAAGTCGAACGAGTCGGCGGCAGCCGCACCCTCAAGGTCGACGTGCGGGTGGTCGCCGCGACCAACGTCGACCTGCGCGCCGCCGCCCAGCGCGGCGAATTCCGCGAGGACCTGTTCTTCCGCCTCAATGTATTCCCGATCCACCTGCCGCCGCTGCGCGAGCGCAAGGAGGACATCCCGCTGCTGATGACCCACTTCCTGCATCGCTTCACCCAGCGCCACGGCCGCCAGCTCAGCGGCTTCACCCCACGCACCGCCGACACCCTGCTGGGCTATGACTTCCCCGGCAATATCCGCGAACTGCAGAACCTGGTGGAACGCGGCGTGATCAGCGCCCCGGATGGCGGCGCCATCGACCTGTCGCACCTGTTCACCAGCGGCGAACGCCTGGCCCAGCCGATATTCTCCATCGGCGTGCGCGGCCAATTGGCCGCAGCGCCCCACGACCAAACACCAACCGACCAGCAGACCAACCCAGCCACGGTGCAACCAGCGGAGGCGCTGCACGCCCTGTTCGGCGACAAGGACCTGAGCCGGTTGTCGCTGCAGGAAGTCGAAGACGCGATGATCGACCACTGCATGGCCGAGGTAAAAGGCAACGTCTCCGAAGCCGCCCGCCGCCTGGGCCTGACCCGCGCACAACTGTCCTATCGCCTGTCGCGCCGGCCGGCCAGCGAGTAACAGCCCGCCCCCTCTGATCGTACCCACGCTCCAGCGTGGGCACGCCGCCTTGGACGCTCCGCGTCCCGCACCTGCCAAACGGACGCAAAACTGCAACCTCGTAGCCCAGATAAGCCCCAGCGCAATCCGGGTCCGCACTCTCAATTGCGCAATCGCCTCCCGAATGCAGCTGACGCAGAGCCTCAGGGGATGCATTCCCACGCTGGAGCGTGGGGACGAGCGATCGTCCGTGCAGAGTGCGCCGCGAACTCCTGCCCTCCTGATCGTACCCACGCTCCAGCGTGGGCACGCCGCCTTGGACGCTCCGCGTCCA
>NZ_CAMPHI010000072.1 GCF_946885955.1 uncultured Pseudomonas sp. | reverse complement strand
CCCAACCTCGCCCCGCCCAGGGCGGAGAGCAGCCCCGCAGCGCCAGCGAAACCCGCCGAACTGCGCGAAAACATTGCCCAACGCGTCAACCGTGCCAGCGAAGTGAATCGCCTGGATACCGAGTTGCGTGCCGCCGCACAGTTGATTCTGCAGGATGTGATCGACGACTTCGTGCCACAGATCGAGGCCGAACTGAAACGCCGACTCAATGCGCGCCTGAGCCGATTGCTACCGCCGCGCAAGTAGCGCTGCTGGGGCGGGTAGGTTGGGTTAGCGGCGCTCCATATCAGTTGTCGCAACGCGGTAGATGAGCGCCGCGTAACCCAACAAGACATCTGCACGGTGCTCCGGTACGACCACGGATGGCCGAGTCTGGGGGGCGATGCTCATGACCAGCGGCCGATCATCCGCAACACCGCATAACGACTTTGTTGGGTTACGTGGCTACCGATGGCGCTGTCGCTGTTTGAACCGCAATAATCGCCGCCAACCCAACCTACGGAGTGCGACTGCCCCAGCCCCACGTTCAAGACGCCTTTCCGCTTGTAGCTAGGCGCTTATGGCTGGCGCTCATAGGCGTTATACTTGCCGGCTTTTCCGACCAGCCGTCATAAGGGTCCCGCCGCGCATGGACAAGACCTACCAGCCGCACGCCATTGAAACCGCCCTGTACCAGAACTGGGAGGCGAACAACTATTTCGCCCCGCAAGGTTCGGGGCAGCCCTACACCATCATGATCCCGCCGCCGAACGTCACCGGCAGCCTGCACATGGGCCATGGTTTCAACAACTCGATCATGGATGCGCTGATCCGTTTCCGCCGTATGCAGGGCCGCAACACCCTGTGGCAGCCGGGCACCGACCACGCGGGCATCGCCACGCAGATGGTGGTCGAACGCCAGCTGGCCGCCGACGGCATCGGCCGTCACGACCTGGGCCGCGAGAAGTTCCTCGAGAAGGTCTGGGAGTGGAAGGAGCAATCCGGCGGCACCATCACCCGGCAGATCCGTCGGCTGGGCAGCTCGGTAGACTGGTCGCGCGAGCGCTTCACCATGGACGAAGGTCTGTCGGAAGCCGTTAAAGAAGCCTTCGTGCGCCTGCACCAGGACGGCCTGATCTACCGCGGCAAGCGCCTGGTCAACTGGGACACCAAGTTCCACACCGCCATTTCCGACCTCGAAGTGGAAAACCACGACGAGAAAGGCAGCCTGTGGAACCTGCGCTACCCGCTGGCCGACGGCAACAAGACCGCCGACGGCAAGGACTACCTGATCGTCGCCACCACCCGCCCGGAAACCATGCTCGGCGACAGCGCCGTCGCGGTTAACCCGAACGACGAACGTTACCAGGCGCTGATTGGCACCTACGTCGAGCTGCCGCTGGTTGGCCGACGCATCCCGATCATCGCCGACGATTACTGCGACCCGGAATTCGGCACCGGCTGTGTGAAGATCACTCCGGCCCACGACTTCAACGACTATGAAGTCGGCAAGCGCCACAATCTGCCGCTGATCAATATCTTCGACAAGAACGCCGCGGTGCTCGCCACCGCCCAGGTGTTCAATATCGACGGCAGCGTCAACAACCAGATCGACGGCAACCTGCCTGCCGCATACGCCGGCCTGGACCGTTTCGAGGCGCGCAAGCAGATCGTCGCCGCGTTCGAGGCCGCCGGTCTGCTGGAAGGCATCGACGCCCACGCCCTGAAAGTACCGAAGGGCGACCGCTCCGGCACCGTGATCGAGCCGTGGCTGACCGACCAGTGGTACGTCTCCACCAAGCCGCTGGCGGAACCTGCGATCAAGGCCGTGGAAGACGGCGCGATCCAGTTCGTGCCCAAGCAATACGAGAACATGTACTTCAGCTGGATGCGCGATATCCAGGACTGGTGCATCAGCCGCCAGCTGTGGTGGGGCCACCGCATCCCGGCCTGGTACGACGATGCCGGCAACGTCTATGTCGGCCGCGACGAGGCCGAAGTGCGCGCCAAGCACAACCTCGGTGACGCCAACCTGCGCCAGGACGAGGACGTGCTGGATACCTGGTTCAGTTCGGGCCTGTGGACCTTCTCCACCCTCGGCTGGCCGCAGCAAACCGAATACCTCAAGACCTTCCACCCCACCGACGTGCTGGTCACCGGCTTCGACATCATCTTCTTCTGGGTCGCGCGGATGATCATGCTGACCATGCACCTGGTGAAGAACGACGACGGCACGCCGCAAGTCCCGTTCAAGACCGTCTATGTGCATGGCCTGGTGCGCGACGGCCAGGGCCAGAAGATGTCCAAGTCCAAGGGCAACGTGCTCGATCCGCTGGATATCGTCGACGGCATCAGCCTCGATGCCCTGCTGGAAAAACGCACCAGCGGCATGATGCAGCCCAAGCTGGCGGAAAAGATCGCCAAGCAGACCCGCGCCGAGTTCCCCGACGGCATCGCCGCCTACGGCACCGACGCCCTGCGTTTCACCAACCTGGCGCTGGCCTCCACCGGTCGCGATATCAAGTTCGACATGGGCCGGGTCGAGGGTTACCGCAACTTCTGCAACAAGATCTGGAACGCCGCCAACTTCGTCATCGAGAACACCGATGGCCAGGACACCGGCGTCAATGGCGAGCCCGTAGAGCTGTCCTCGGTGGACCGCTGGATCATCTCGGCGCTGCAACGCGCCGAAGCCGAAGTGACCCGTCAGCTCGACGCCTTCCGTTTCGACCTGGCCGCGCAAGCGCTCTACGAATTTATCTGGGACGAGTACTGCGCCTGGTACCTGGAGCTGGTCAAGCCGGTACTGTGGGACGAGAACGCGCCGATCGAACGTCAGCGCGGCACCCGCCGCACCCTGGTGCGCGTACTGGAAGTGGCGCTGCGTCTGGCCCACCCGTTCATGCCGTTCATCACCGAAGAAATCTGGCAGCGGATCAAGGCTCAGGCTGGCGTCCCTCAAGGTGAAAAGCAGGGCGACACCATCATGTTGCAGGCCTGGCCGGTGGCCAACGAGAGCCGCATCGATGCCGCGGCTGAAGGCGATATCGAATGGGTCAAGCAATTGATGCTGGGCCTGCGGCAGATCCGCGGCGAGATGAAAATCTCCATGGCCAAGCGTATCGACATCATCGTGGCCAACGCCAATGCCGAGGATTTGCGTCGCCTGGCCGACAACGAGCCGCTGCTGAACAAGCTGGCCAAGCTCGAATCGGTACGGGTACTGGCCGCAGGCGAGGAAGCGCCGATGTCCGCCACCACCCTGGTCGGCGAAATGGAAGTGCTGGTACCAATGGCCGGGCTGATCGACAAGGACGCCGAACTGGCGCGCCTGGACAAGGAAATCGCGCGCCTGGACGGCGAGGTCAAGCGGGTCGGCGGCAAGTTGAGCAATGAAGGCTTCGTCGCCAAGGCCCCGGCCGAGGTGCTCGACAAGGAACGTGCCAAGCTGGCCGAGGCGGAACAGGCCCTGGCCAAGCTTGCCGAGCAGCGCGAGCGCATCGCCAGCCTGTAGCTAGGAAAAAGCCCGCCTTCGCAAGATCGCGGGCTTTTTGTTGGCCGCGCCGAAATGCCGCAGCGGCCTGCTGCGCATCGCCAGACCCGCGATGGCACAGGTTCTCACGGCGGGACCGGACGCGGCGGCGGGCAGCACCGGCATGCGATCGTGTCTTTTACTCACGGCTGTCTTGGTGCATCCTGCCGCTCATCAATTTTCTGGCCCTTACAACTACAACCTAAAATCGTCGACTGGAAATCTAACTATGTTTGCCTACGGACTTATGGCACTGATCTTCGTGTTCGGGTATCTGTGCATCGCCTTCGAACATCCTTTGAAGATCGACAAGGCCGCCTCGGCCATCCTCACCGCGGTCATCTGCTGGACGGTACTGGTGCTTGGCGCCGATAGCATCCTGCCAATACTCGGCACCGGCACCGCCGGCGCATTCGACAACAGCCACCATGTCACCGAACAGCTACGCGAACACCTCGGCGAGATCTCCGAGATCCTGTTCTTTCTGATGGGCGCGATGACCATCGTCGAGCTGATCGACGCCCATGAAGGCTTCAAGGTCATCACCGACCGCATCCGCACCAACAAGCGCGTGCACCTGCTGTGGATGATCGGCTTCATCACCTTCTTCCTTTCCGCCGCACTGGACAACCTGACCACCACCATCGTCATGGTTTCGCTGCTGCGCAAACTGATCGACGACCAGAAGGAACGCTGGTTCTATGCCGGCATCGTGGTCATCGCCGCCAACGCCGGCGGCGCCTGGTCGCCGATTGGCGACGTCACCACGACCATGCTGTGGATCGGCAACCAGATCACCGCGAGCGGCATCACCACGCAGATCCTGATCCCCAGCCTGGTGTGCCTGCTGGTGCCGCTGCTGGTGCTGAGCATGACCATGAAAGGCGAATTCGTCCGCCCGCAGCCAAGCGAGCACGACGAGGAGCACCGCGACCCGACCACCCCGTTCGAACGCAACCTGATATTCAGCCTCGGCATTGGCGCGCTGCTGTTCGTTCCGGTGTTCAAGACCATCACCCACCTGCCGCCCTACATGGGCATCCTGCTGGGCCTCGGCGTGCTCTGGGTCGCGACTGAAATTCTGCACCGCAGCAAGAACGCCGAAGACAAGCATCCGCTGTCGGTGATCGGCGTGCTGCGCAAGATCGACACCACCAGCGTGCTGTTCTTCCTCGGCATTCTGCTCGCCGTCTCCAGCCTCGCCACCGCGGGCCATCTGACCCAGGTAGCCGGCGCCCTGAAAAATGGCTTGGGCGATGTTTTTTCGATCAACATTGCCATCGGACTGCTGTCCTCGGTGGTCGATAACGTGCCGCTGGTAGCGGGCGCAATGAAGATGTACCCGCTGGTCAGCCCGCAGACGTTGTCGCTGGCCGGTAGCGAAAGTGGCTGGCTGAGCAACTTCGTGGTCGACGGCACGTTCTGGGAACTGCTGGCGTACTGCGCCGGCACCGGTGGCAGCTGCCTGATCATCGGTTCTGCCGCTGGCGTCGCCGCCATGGGCATGGAGCGGATCAACTTTATCTGGTACCTGAAGCGCATCAGCGGCCTGGCGCTGCTCGGCTATCTGGCCGGCGCCGCCACTTATATCGGCCTGCACGCACTGGCCTGATGCCCTTAGCGCAATCGGCCCCGGCCATGGATGGGAGCTTGTGATGGACGTGAGTAAAACCAGAACCAGCTTCTATCGCCGCCTTTATGTGGCCTGGCTGATCGACAGCGACAGCGCCGCCAATGTGCCGGCGCTGATGGCTGCCACCGGCATGCCCAGACGCACCGCCCAGGACACTCTGCACGCACTGGCCGAACTGGATATCGACTGCGTGTTCGTCCAGGAAAGCGGCGAACGCAACAATGCCGGGCACTACAGGATCCGTGACTGGGGCCCGATCGACCCGCAGTGGATCGGCGCCAACCTGGCGCAGATCAAGAACGTACTGGGCTATCCCTGATGACCAGAACGGCGCCAAGTGGCTGGCGGCGCCTGCTGTTGGTCGTGGCATTCCTCCTCGGTCTGTTCGCCCTGTTCGAAGCCCTGGGCATTCGCGCACAGTTCAACCTTGCCGCCTTGCAGGCGCTGATCCTGATGCACCCGGTGCTCGGCCTGCTGCTGTTTACCCTGCTGTTCGCCCTCGGCAACCTGATCCAGATCCCCGGCTGGGTGTTCCTCGCCGCCGCGGTACTGGCACTGGGTCGCGTCTATGGCGGCATCGCCACCTATGTGGCGGCCTGCGTCTCCTGCCTCTTCACTTATTTCACCATCCGCCTTATTGGTGGCGATGCCCTGCGAGAACTCGACAATCCATTGGCCAAGCGTCTGCTGGCCGGACTGGACCGGCATCCGCTGTGGAGCATCGTCGCCCTGCGCATGCTGTTTCAGACCGTACCGGCGCTGAACTATGCCCTGGCGTTGTCCGGCGTGCGCTTTCGCCACTACCTGCTCGGCACCCTGCTCGGCCTGCCGCTGCCGATCGCGCTGTACTGCCTGTTCTTCGATTACCTGGCGATGTGGCTGAATATCGCTTAGCGACGAGCAAGCCGCGCCCAGCTGTGGGAAAATCCCGCGCCCCGAGTCTTAGATCCGCCCGCCATGTCCCTGCCGCCGAAACGCCCCAGCCGTAAACCCGCCACACCGCGCCCTGCTCCGGTCAAACCGGATGCGGCCAAGGGTCAGTTGCATCCGCGCAACCGTCATCAGGGGCGCTATGACTTTCCCGCGTTGATCAAGGCCAGCCCGGAGCTGGCCGCCTTTGTGATCATCAACCCCTATGGCAATGAGAGCATCGACTTCGCCAACCCGGCGGCGGTCAAAGTGTTCAACCGGGCGCTGCTCAAGCAGTTCTATGGCATCGAACATTGGGACATTCCGGCGGACTACCTGTGCCCGCCGATCCCTGGGCGCGCCGATTACCTGCATTACCTGGCCGATCTGTTGGCCAGCAGCAACGGCGGTGAGGTGCCGCGCGGGGCGCAGGTGCGTGCATTGGATATCGGCGTCGGTGCCAACTGCATCTACCCGCTGCTGGGTAACCGCGAATATGGCTGGCAGTTTCTCGGCGCGGATATCGCCGCCAGCGCCATCGCCTCGGCCAAGGCCATCGTGCAGTCCAACCCCGGGCTGAGCGGAACCATCGAACTGCGCCAGCAAGCCGATCCCGCCCGTATCTTCCAAGGCTTGCTGCACGCCGACGAACGCTTTGACCTGACCCTGTGCAACCCGCCCTTCCACGCCAGTGCCGAGGAAGCCGCCAGCGGCAGCAAGCGCAAATGGCGCAATCTGGGCAAGCTCGACCCCAAGCGTAAACTGCCAGTGCTGAACTTCGGCGGCCAGGCGGCCGAGCTGTGGTGCCAGGGCGGCGAAGCGGCCTTCGTCGCCCGGCTGATCAAGGAAAGTGCCGAAGTCGGCCAGCAGGTGCTGTGGTTCAGCAGCCTGATCTCCAAGGCCGGCAACCTGCCCGCAGTCTACGCCGCCTTGAAAAAAACCGGAGCGCTGGAGGTGCGCACCGTGGAAATGGCCCAGGGCCAGAAGCAGAGCCGCTTCGTCGCCTGGACCTTCCTCACCCCGCAGCAACAACAGGAGTGGCGGCAGCAGCGTTGGAAATAGAACCTGGCGCGAATGGTCGGATCGCCACAGCGTAGCCCGGATGCAATCCGGGGAAATCTGGCGTCTACAGAACAGCTCCCCGGATTGCATCCGGGCTACGAAGTAAACCGCGCGCCTGGTTTACGCCAGGTTACGCACAGCAAAACCCATATAGGAAATCGACAGGTCGCGGCTTTCCCGTAGCCGCAAACGCCGGCCGAGTTCGGCAAAGGGCATTCTGCCCAGTTTGGTCCGCCACAACGCTAACAACAGGCCGAACGGATTGACCCGCGGCGACAACCCGGCGAATTCGCAACCGATCAGCCCCCGCGTCTGCATGCCGGCCTGTAGCTCGTGCGGCCGGATAAACTTCTCCCACACATGCACATCAGCCGGTATGAAGCGCGTCGGTGGCCAATCCTGGGCCAGCTTGATCGCCACCAGCTTGCTACGCCGCGTGCGGTTGATGGTGTCGAACACCAGCACTCCGCCGGGTCTGAGTACCCTGGCGATTTCACCGAGAACGGCGTCAAGGTCGTCCACATGCTCGAAGACATCGCAGCAGCACACCAGGTCGAAACTGCGGTCCTCGAACGGTAGCGCTTCGCCGCGTCCGGACAGGTAACGAATATTCAACCCGCCGCGCTGAGCATGCTCCCTAGCCGCCTGTAACGTCGGCTCGGAAGGATCGACCCCGGAAACCTGGCAGCCCAATGCGGCGAATTCTTCGGACAGCAAGCCACCGCCGCAGCCCACATCCAGCACCTGCAACTGGCTCGGTTGCAAGCCCATGCGCTGGACAATGACGTTGCGAAAATAGGCCGCGCGCGGCGGGTTGAGGGAGGTACGCAGAATGGCCATAAAGCCGTCCTCGTCCCACCAAGTGGGGGCTACACGGTTATAGATATCGTTATCGATGTGCGGCATACCAACCTCGACTGACAGTTTGAAATGCTATGCGTCCGGCTTGCCGGCACGGGTCCTGGCGATCGCCGCGCTTTCCTTTTTCAGCGGCCCGCCCACCGGGCAGACCCCGGCCAGAAAGTTGTGCATGGCGGCGACCAGGTTGTCCTGGACGATGCTGTAGTGGATGAACTGGCCGTGCCGCTCGCTGCGCACCAGGCCGGCGTGCTCAAGAATTTTCAGATGTTTGGACAGCGCCGGCTTGCTCATCTCGAAACGCTCGGCGATCTCGCCGGCGGTCAGCGACGTCTCGGATAGATAGGCGAGAATCTTGCGGCGCGGGGTGGAGGCCAGGGCCTCGAAGATTGCATCGATACTCATAAATTAATTAACTAATTAGCTAAATGTGAATTAAGCTTACGCCTAGCCACGCAATCTGCCAAGCAGGCCAGGAGCCAAGATGAACACATTGAAGATCCCCGACGAAGGTGTATGGCTGGTGTACGACGATGAATGCCCGGTATGCCGAACCTATTGCAGCTATTTCCGCATTCGCCAGGCGGTGGGCCAGCTGCATCTGGTCGACGCGCGTCAGCCCGGCGCACTGATGGACGAAATCACCGCGGCGGGCCTGGATATCGATCAGGGCATGGTGCTGAAAATGTCCGGCCAGCTCTATTACGGCGCCGACGCGATACATATGCTGACGCTGCTGAGCAGCCCATCCGGCCTGTTCAACCGATTCAACTACTACCTGTTCAGCACCCGCCTGGGTTCAAGGATTCTCTACCCGCTGGGCAAGGCCGTGCGCAATCTGGTACTCAAGGTGCTCGGCATTCGCTACATCGAGAACCTCAAGCAGCCGCACTAAGGGATAGCTACCAGGGCAACCACCCGCCCACGCCCAACCACAACCCGGCCAGGGTCATGCTCAGCAGGGTGACCGGGAAACCGCTGCGGGCGAAGTCGACGAAACTCAGCAGCACGCCCTGGCGCCGGGCACTTTCCGCGACTATCAGGTTGACCACGCTGCCGATCAGCAGCAGGTTGCCGGCCAGGGTCGACATCACGGCCAGGCCCACCAGCAAGGGCTCGGAGGCATTGGGTACGGCGCCGAGCAGGAGGATCACGAAGGGCACGTTGCCGATCAGGTTGCTGGCCAGCAATGACGCTGTCGCCAGCGACATCACGCCTTGCGGCAACAAGCCGTATTCGCCCAGCTTCGCGGCAACCCCGGACACTTGCGGTAGATCCAGGGCCGCGCCCGTAACCACGAACAAACCGGCGAATAGCAGCAGCAGGTTCCAGTCGACCTTGTGCACATAGTCGCGGCTGTCGACCCGGCGTGAGATCATCAGCAGTGCGGCGACCATCAGCGCCGACAGTTCGCGGGGCATCGAAGTGGAAAACAGCCCGAGCAGCACCAGCGTCGCCAGCAAGGGCTTGAGGTAGCTATGCGCGCCGTAAATGCGCTCGACCGGCGCTTCCTCGGGAACCCGTTCGTTGGGCACGCCCCAGCGCTTGCGCCATTGCAGCCAGATCACCGCATAGGTGATCGCCAGGGCGGCCAATGCCGGCGATCCGGCGATAAAGGCGAACGACCAGAAATCCAGGCCGCCAGCCTGACCGATCAGAATGTTCTGCGGATTACCGATCAGGCTGGCCGAAGAACCGGCATTGCACGACAGCGCCAACGCCAATAGGAACGGCCGCGGATCGAGGCCGCGGGCCAACAAGCTGTGGCACAGCAAAGGGGTCAGGGCGAAGGCGACTATATCGTTGACCAGCACCGCCGAGAGCAAGCCACCAAGCGCCACCACGCCCAGCAACAACAGCGCCGGGCGCTGGGCATGCTGGCTGAGGCGTCGATTCAGCCAGGCGTAGACCCCGGAAAAATCGAACTGCGCGGAAATCAGCATCAGCGCCAGCAACAGCAACAGCGCGCCGGCGTCCAGATGCCTGGCTGCCTCGCCTGGCGACAGCGCACCGGTAAACAGCAACACTACCGCCGCGCAGCCGGCGATCCAGCTACGGTCGACGCGCAAGCCGCGAATACCGCCGGCGGCCATACCCAGGTAGGTCAACACGAACAGGCCCAGCACCACCCATGACGTTATCGCCATGCCGCCCCCGAATACCATGCGTTAGCGCCTTCACCCCATTCGCGGTGGCGCCGCAGCACTCTAACCGCGGCGAAGAGGCGGGAGAAGGCGGACAAGGCTGTCGATGGCAAAAATACTTGGTGCGCTGTTTTCCTGGCGTAGGCGCAGAGAGCAAAAGCGCCGCTGTAGCCCGGATGCAATCCAGGAGCGTTTATTAGGCGTCAGGCTTTCCCGGATTGCATCCGGGCTACCAACGCTGACTCGACGCGCCAAGGTTCGAGAACTTATTCGACCAGTTCGAACAGGGCGACGTTGCCGCTTTTCTCCAAACCGGTCACCAGAAAATGCCGGCCCTGGTGTTCGACATGGGCCAAGCCTTCCGGCGCCAGGTTGCCTGAGCCCGCCCCCTCGCCCACACCTAGCACCTGCAATACCTTGGGCTGCGCCGGTCGGTCCAGATCGATCAGCGCCAGCGCATCGGCGCGCTCCAGCGAGGCGACGGCCAGGCGCTTGCCGAACGCATCGAAACTCACCACGCCTTCCGGCTCGCTGCCCTTGTTCGGGCTACGCAGGTCCGGGTAGACACCGGCCTTGGCCGCCATATCGTCGAGCTGGCCCGCGGTATCGCCGAGCAACTCACCGCTGATGCTATCGAACACACTGATCGTGCGCCCGCCGCCGCTCGGCAGGCCGGCCGCGATCTTGGCGATTTTCGGGTCGCTATCGCCTTCATCGGCGGTGACCAGATAGCGACCGTCGGCACTGACGGCCAGGGCATCCGGCTCGCGCAGGGCGAACAGCTCGGCGTTCGGCTCATAGCGACCGTCGGCCAGCACATCGGCGGCATGGCGCACGGTACCCAGGCCGAATACCTTGCTCAGCTCGCCGCGCGCCATGTCCACCACCGCGACCGCATTGTTTTCCTGCAGGCTGACATAGGCGCGGGTGCCGTCCGGGCTGAACGCCACGTACTCCGGCTCGATATGTTCGGGGCTGGTGCCGAATGGCACTTTCAACTCCTCGCCATCGATGACCCGCTCGAGCAATCGCTGGTGTTCGGCCTGGGTCGCCCCGGCAAGTCCGGCCAGGTCCGGCAGGGCGATCAGCCGGTGCCTGGCCTGCATCACGCCCTCGCGCAGATCAATCAGGCTAATCGCCCCATCGCCACTGCGAAAGCCCTGCCCATCGTGCACGTAAGCCTCGCCTTCATTGGCCACCAGCAGGTAGTCGCCCGCCGGGGAGAACGCCACGCTATCGGGCCATACACCCACCTCCAGACTCTTGAGCAGGGTGCCGTCGGCAGCGCTGCGCAATTCGACACGACCGTTTTTCAAGCCGTCGTTGTCGCGGATGCACGCGGCGAATATGTTCTCGTGGGGATGCCAGGCCACCGAAGTGATCTCGCCCATACCCTGGTCGACCAGAGTGTGCCGGGCAAGGCGTTGCAGCCCGGTTGTCGGATCGAGCTGGAGAATCTCCACCAGTCCCTCGACGCTATTGGAAACCGCAACGCGCATGCTCGAAGCCTGCACACTGACGATTTCGCTGCCGAGGGGGAAGCCGCTCTGATAGACCGATACGGGCTTCAGCTCGAGTGCCGAGGCCAGCGGGGCAAAGGCTAAGAGCGCACAAAAGGCGGGGATGCGCAGCATGACGAAATTCCTTATGCAAAGACCGGGGAATAAACAAAACCGCAGCAGTCTCCACCGCCAGGATGACGCGCCGATGAAGGATTTATGGCGCAATGGCGATGCGTTTGCGTGGCGGTAGCGCAGCTCGCCTACACTGCTAGCAGGCCAAAAAATCGCGGCCTGCACTGACGCGGCTAATATGAAATGGCCGAAGACCGCCCCGAGGGCGATCAATGAAGTCAAAACAACTGCTCACCGGCCTGTACCTGAAAAGCCTTCACTCGACTGGCGAACCAGCAGGTCGTTACCGCCAACCCACAAAACAAACACGGGCACTCCATAGCCACGGCAATACCGATGCCCACGCCCACCGACCGTTCGCAGGCGACACTTTGCGAGGAGTTAGTCGATGATGATCAGGCAGTTACTCGCGACTCTCATGATTGTGCTGGGCCTGATGCCCATAGTCCGAGCGGAAAATGGCGTGCGGTCAGATGAGGTCCGCGTGGGTATGGCCAATGCGCAAAGCGGCCCTGCCAGCGGTCTGGGTAGGAGCCTGCTGGCAGGTGCGCAAGCCTACTTTGTGCGGGTCAATGCTGCGGGTGGGGTGAATGGGCGGCGCATCACCCTGCTGGTCAAGGACGACGGCTACGAGCCGGAACGCAGCGTCACGCTCACCGAGGCGTTGATCGAGTCGGAGCAGGTTTTCGCCCTGCTCGGCTACGTCGGCACACCAACTTCGAGAGCCGCGGTGCCAATTGCCCTGGGGGCGGGAGTGCCTTATCTGTTTCCATTCACCGGTGCCGACTTCCTGCGTACGCCGATAAAACCCTGGGTATTCAATATCCGCGCCTCCTACTTCGACGAAACCGAGGAAATGGTCGAACGCATGACTAGCGATCTGGGCCTGCGGAAAATCGCCCTGCTGCTGCAAGACGACTCATTTGGCGAATCGGTGAAAAGCGGCCTGGCGGGCGCCCTCTACAAGCGCGGCCTGAAGATCGACACGGAAGCCCGCATCCTGCGCAACTCCCTGGAAGAGGTGAGAGCCGCAGTCGGCGCACTGAGCGCCGCGCAGCCCGAGGCCATCGTCTTCGTCGGCACTTACCGGCAATTGGCCGTCGCCATCGCGCAGGCGAAAGCCTTGGGCATCACGGCGCAATTCTTTACCGTGTCGTTTATTGGCACGGAAGACTTCATCGCCGCCGCGGGTGCCGACGCCGAAGGGGTCTACATCACCCAAGTGATGCCCTCCCCAAACGATACCTCGCGGGCCATCATCAGGAACTATCTGGCCGACATAGCCCCCTCCGACATCGGTTACACCTCGCTCGAAGGTTATGTGGACGCGGCGATTTTCGTCGCCGCACTGCGCAACGCCGGGCCGCAGCCGACCCGAACCAAGCTGGTCACGGCCCTGGAAGCACTGAACGTCGACCTCGGTGGTTTCAAGGTGGCGTTCTCGCCGACCAATCATCAGGGCTCCAACGAGGTCTTTCTGACTCAGGTGCGAAATGGCAGGGCCGTTCCGGTAGAGCCGTTGCGCTAGCGTCCCGCCATGGGCTTTTGCAGCAGATCCGCCAAGGGTAGCGCTATGCCCAGGCGGCTGAGATTCCAGTAATGGCCCTCCAGGGTGCGATTGACCAGTAGCGTCGCCGGCGACGGCTGCAGGCTGCCGAGTGCACCCAGTACGTCCGGCAACAGACGCTGCAGTTTTTCATGCACCGGAGTGGCGCCGAAATCCCAATGCGCGCCGGGTTGCAGCAAGGGCCCGAGCAAACCATGCAACTGCCGGTACAGGCCATAGGGTGTGGTGGAATCAGGCTGGCGCGTGCCGAGTGCCTGAAAAGCCTGTTCCATATGTTCGCCATCGCGTGCTTGCAGGGCTTTGAAGGTCTGTACGTAGGCGCCCAGGAGCGGCTTCGAAAGCGCCTGTACACAGCCGAAGTCGTACACCACCAGCTCGCCTTCGGCGGTATAGGCGAAATTGCCGGGGTGCGGGTCGGCATGCAATACGCCCAGTTCGAACGCCTGCGCGCTCAGCCAGCGCACCAGGGTCACGGCCAGGCGCTCGCGTACGGCGCTGCTGGCCTGGCCCACGTCGGCGAACGGCAAGCCCGCTACCTCGCTCAATGCCAGCACGCCAGGGCGGCACAAGTCCGTCTGCGGTTCGGGCAGGCGCAAATCCGGCCAGTCGGCGAAGTGCTCGCGAAACAACTGCAAACGGCGCATCTCCGCCGGGTAATCCAGCTCCGCCTCGACTATTGCCGCCAACTCCTGGAAGACCCCTTCCAACTGTTCGGCCGGCGCGCGGAACAGCCGACCAAGCGGCAACAGGCGGCGCAGTTGGCGCAAATCCGCCGCGCAGATTTCGGCAATGCCCGGGTACTGCACCTTGAGCACCAGCGCGCGGCCATCGCGGGTCCGCGCCCGATGCACCTGGCCGAGGGAGGCGGCGGCAAAGGGTTGCTCGTCGATATATTGGAAAATCACCTCGAGATCGTCGCCGTAGACCTGCTGCAGGTGACCGCGCAACGCCTCGAAGGGCAGCGCCGGCACGCGGTTCTGCAAACTACCGAGCGCCTCGGCTACCGGCGGCGGCAGCACATCCTGCCACTGCGAAGCCATCTGCCCGAGCTTGAGCACCGGGCCTTTCATCTCGCCCAGGACCTCGCTGAGCCGATCACCGACCGGTTGCCAATCGATCGCCCGCCCCGGCAACAAGCTTTGCCCCAGCAGGCTGCCACCGATGCGTGTGGCACTGCCGGCCAGCTTGAAAAAGCGCCCGAGTGCGGACGCGGAAGGCGGTGCAGAGGTTTTGGCCATGGCGGTTTACTCCTCGATACCCGTCGATCATGCGCGCGCCGCGGGCGTTAACCAAGGGCCTGGCCGCTACGCTGGTCGGGGCACGCTTAGCGGGCGTTCCAGTAGCGCTGCATCTCGACGAACAGAAAGGAGGCGGTCCAGGTGATCAATACCAGACCGGAAAGCGCCTCGATGCCAGTCAGGTAGCGCAGATCGCCGACCGGCTGGATATCGCCGAAGCCCAGGGTGGTAAAGGTGGTGAATGAAAAATACACGCAATCGAACAGGCTGCCGTCGGTACTGCCCGCCAGGTGGCCCCAGCCTTCGGCCCGGTCCATCAGGTAATAGGCTAACGCAAATATCCAGACCTCGACGGCATGGGCGATCAATGCGCCGACCACGCCGAAGAGGATACGCAGGCGATGCCTGACCTTGATCTTCTGCACCCACAGGGTCATGCGGAACAGGCATTCGTAATGCAGCACCACCACGCACGCGACTATCAGACTGTTGACGACGAATAAGGTAAGCACGGGCTATCTCGGTTGATCGACGGGTATGCGGCCGCCAGACCCGACGGCGGTTAACGGTGCCAGCATACCTGAGGATACGGCCGCAGCGTCCTGGCGCTTGGAGGAGCAGCCCGGCGAATAATTCCCTCCTATTCACAAGCGCAATGTGCTGTGCATTGGCGTGCGGAAAAGTCAGGCTGATCGCTTGGCCAGTCAGAGGACAATTCCCATGGAGTTTTTGCGAACCCCCGACAACCGCTTTGCCAACCTCCCCGGCTATGCGTTCAGCCCGCACTACCTGATGGTCGACGATGGCGAAGGCGGCCAGTTGCGCGTGCACTATCTCGATGAAGGCCCTGCCACAGCCGACCCGGTTTTGCTGATGCACGGCGAGCCGTCGTGGAGTTACCTGTACCGCAAGATGATCCCGATTCTGGTCGCCGCCGGGCACCGGGTGATCGCCCCTGACCTGATCGGTTTCGGCCGCTCCGATAAACCGACCCGCCGCGAGGACTATACCTACCAGCGGCATGTCGGCTGGATGCAGTCGCTGCTCGATCAACTACAACTCGAACGCATCACCCTGGTCTGCCAGGACTGGGGCGGCTTGCTCGGCCTGCGTCTGGTCGCGGCGCACCCGGAGCGATTCGCCCGCGTGGTCGCTGCCAACACCATGCTGCCGACCGGCGATCACAACCCCGGCGAGGCGTTCAGGAACTGGCAGAAGTTTTCCCAGGAAGTACCGGTGTTTCCAGCAGGCGGGGTGATCAAGGGTGGCACCACCAGCACCCTGCCCCAGGCGGTGGTCGATGCCTACGACGCGCCCTACCCCGACGAAAGCTACAAGGAAGGCGCCCGACAATTCCCGCTGCTGGTGCCGACCACCCCGGACAACCCGGCGTCGGCGGCCAATCGCGCCGCCTGGCAGGTGCTCGGCCAATGGCACAAGCCGTTCCTCACTGCCTTCAGCGACTCGGACCCGGTCACTGCCGGCGGCGACAAGGTAATGCAGAAACTGATCCCCGGCACCCGCGGCCAGGCCCACACCACCATTATCGGCGCCGGGCACTTCCTCCAGGAAGACCAGGGCGAACAGCTGGCCGAGGTGGTGGTGAAGTTCATTGCCACGACGCCGCTTTAACGGCGAAGGATGGCACTGGTGATCAGGCGCTGGGGCCCGTCGTAGGTACGCCGGGCGCAGCAGCGACAGCGCGGATTTCTGGTGCACCATGCAATACGCAATGGCTACATAGCCTCGCCAATTCAGGTAGCCGCCGGCCAGCGGCTCCTGCCGCTTTATTCCAGAGGCTGGGCGAGAAACTTCTGTACGCGCGCCTCATACAGCGTCGATTGCCGTGACTGCTCGATCGCCGTCCAGATGGCCTTGGCCATTGTCGGGTTGTCCGCTACGTAGGTGTTGGACAGCATCAGGTAGTAGGCCTTTTCTTCGAGCGGCAGCTCAATCTTCTCGATCGATGCGGCCAGTTGCGGATTCGCCTGCAAGACGAAATCAGCGCGTAGGCTTTGCAGCGCCGCCGCCGCGATCCGCCCGTGCTTGAGCATCTGTAACAGCGCCAGCGGATCGCGGCTGGTCTCGTCCACTTCGGCACCACGCTCGCGGATAAAGTCGCCGATGGAGAATCCGCTCAACGAGCCTATACGTCCGTCGAGTCGGACAAACTCCTTACCATTCCAGCTCACCGGGCTGCCCTTACGGCGATACAGGGCGTAGATCGAGGTATGCAGGCGCTTGTCCTCATCCAGGCGGCCACGTTCATCCGTGGGGTAACGCCCCATGGCCAGGCGCTCGGCCTTGTAGCTGGAGGCGAAGGCGCCGTCATAGACGCAATGCTGTTCACTTAAGCGGAGCAGCCTTCCTATCCACTGGATAGCGGGTCTTCG
>NZ_CAMPHI010000071.1 GCF_946885955.1 uncultured Pseudomonas sp. | reverse complement strand
GGCGCATGCGCCTGTTCAACCGTAGCCTGGCCCTGTTACTGGCGGCCTCCGCGCTCTATCTGCTGCTGTGGTGATCAGGAGGCGTGGCGGTACTGGCCGGGCGTGGCGGCGAGCAGCTGTTTGAAGGTGCGTTGCAGATGCGCCTGGTCGGCGAAGCCAGCCGCCAGGGCGACCTCGGCGATTTGCTCGCCGCACCTGAGGCGGGCCTGGGCGAACTGCACGCGGCTGTTGATCAGGTAGGCATGGGGCGTCATGCCGTAGCAGCGGCGGAAGCAGCGGTTCAGGTAGGAGGGCGAAAGCCCGACCGCCGCGCAGATGTCCTCCAGCTTCAGCGCCTCGGTGCAGCGCTCGCGGATCAGCTCGGCGGCCAGGTCGATACGCGGATTATCCCGCTGGCGCCTGGTCGGTGCCGGGTCCAGGTGTTGTTGCAGTTCGCTGAAAAACTCCAGCAGCGCGCAATGCTTGTGCAGGGCGTCGGCCTGTTCGTCGGCGAGCAGGCGATAAAGGCGGTTCAGCCCGCGATAAAGCCTGGGGTCATGGCTGAGGATATTGCCGAAGGCGCGTAGCGGCTGGTTGGGGCTGAAGCCCAGCTGGTGCTGCAGTTCGGTCAGCCAGGCGACGTCGACATAGAACATGCGGTAGGACCACGCCTGGCCATCCAGGGGATTGCACGCATGCACATCGCCCGGATTCATCAGCACCACGGTACCGGCTGCCACCTGTTCGCGGGATTTCTGGTTGAGGTAACTGCTGCGCCCGCGGGTGATTGCGCCGATCGAGAAGAACTCATGGGAGTGCGGTGCATAGCAAAGACGGCGGCCGTCCAGCACATCGCGAGCCTCGACGAAGGGCAGCTGCGGGTCGCGCCAGAAGCGCGGGGTGGTTGCCGGATCGAGCCTGGCCATGCCTGTGCGTCCGTGACGAGTAACTATCGATCGAAAGACTATAGCCGTTCGCGGCCGCTGAAAAAACCGCCCGTGCTGCACGCGCTCGACAGTTTGTCTTACCATGCCGGGATTGCCTCGCCGCGAGCCACGCACGCATGTCTGCTCTTCTTACGCGTTACCGGGTGCTGTTGCTGGTGCTGCTGATTCTCGGCGGCCTGCTCGCCAGCATCTGGCTGGCCGGGCGTTATGCCGAACAGCGCGCCTGGCGGGAGCGCAGCGTCGAGGCGCACGGGCAGTTACAGTTGTATGCGCAGGCGATCCACACCCTGGTCGAGCGGTTTCGCTCGGTGCCCGAGGTGTTGGCCCTGGACAGCGATATCCGCGCCTTGCTGCGCGCGCCGACGGACCGCTTGCTGGTCGAGAAACTCAATCAACGTCTGGAGCGCCTCAATGCCGCCGCTGGCTCCACGGTGCTCTATCTGCTCGATGCCAAGGGCGAGACCCTGGCGGCGAGCAACTGGCGCGACTGGAGCAGTTTCGTCGGCAATAACTATGCGTTCCGCCCGTATTTCCAGGATGCCGTGCGCCAATCCTCCGGGCGCTATTTCGCGGTGGGGGTAACCACCGGAGTTCCCGGTTATTTCCTCTCCCATGTGGTGCGCGACGAGTCCGGAGCGGTACTCGGCGTATTGGTGGTCAAACTCGAACTGGAGGAGTTGCAGAAGGAATGGGCTGGCCAGAGTGGCGTCCTGCTGGTGGCCGACAGCTATTCGGTGGTGATCCTCAGCAACCGCCCGGATTGGCGCTTCCGCGCCCTGGAGACGCTGAGCGAACAGGCCCGCGCCGAGCTGGTGGAGGTGCGCAAATATGCCGAGCAGGCGTTGCAACCCCTGCCCAGCCAGGTGCTGCGGCAGATCGACAGCAACTCCCAGTGGCGCCGGGTCGACGGCCCGGAGGGCGTGCGCGACTATCTCTGGCAGCGCATGCCGTTGGCCGAGGAGGGGTGGACCCTGCACCTGTTGCTGGAGCCGAAAACCCTGGCCGACAGCGTGCGCAGCTACCGCCTGGCCGCCGCCGGGGTATGGATGACCCTGGCGTTCCTACTGCTGTTTCTCGCGCAAAAACGCAAGAACCAACGCTTGCAGGCGGGTATCCGCGAGCGCTTGGAGCGCGAAGTGACGCTGCGCACCGCGGAGCTGCGCGAGGCCCAGGAAGGCCTGGTGCATGCGGCGAAAATGGCGGCCTTGGGGCAGATGTCGGCGGCCATGGCCCATGAAATCAACCAGCCGCTGACCGCCATGCAGATGCAACTGGGTAGCCTGCGCCTGTTGCTCGATAGTGGCCGCCAGGACGATGTGCGCGAAGGTCTGAAGCGCATTGATGGCCTGGTGCAACGCATGGCCGCGCTCACCGGACACCTGAAAACCTTCGCTCGCAAGAGCCCGGCCGGGCTCAGCGAGCGCTTGTCGCTAAGCGACGTGCTGGGGCAGGCGCTGCAATTGCTGGAACTGCGTATCCGCAATGAACGGGTTGAATTAAGCTGCGAACTTGATGCCAATGTCGCTGTATTGGGTGATGCGATCCGCCTCGAACAGGTCCTGCTCAATCTGCTGCACAACGCCTTGGACGCCATGGCCGAGACCGAGCCGCGGCGCTTGCGCATCCGCATATATCGCGAGGGCGAGCAGTGCTTGCTGAGCGTGGCGGACAACGGCGGCGGTATCGCCGAAGCGGACCTGCCGCACATCTTCGAGCCGTTCTATACCACCAAGCCGGTAGGTGCCGGCCTGGGCCTCGGCCTGGCGGTGTCCTACGGCATCGTCCGCGAACTCGGCGGCAGCCTGGAGGCAAGTAATGCCGATGACGGCGCGGTGTTCACCCTGAGGTTGCCCGCGGCGCCGAATGCCTAGGTAAGGGTGCAGGCCGGCGGCAGCGGCATCTGTTCCACCTGTTGTATTAACCAGTGGCAGAAGGACTCGGCATGCGGGTGCCGCGCTCGGCTGCGCGCCACATAGCGATAGCCGCTGCGCTGAAAGCCGAAGGGCGCCAACAGGCGACCGGCGCGCACCTCGTCGGCGACCAGATGCCAAGGCGCCACGCTGACCCCTAGGCCGCCAAGGGCGGCTTCGAGATTGAAGTAGTAGTGCTCGAACTCGGCGCCGGTGGCGTCCAGCGGCGGTATCCCGAGCGACTCGCACCACATCGTCCAGGCATTGCCTCGGGTTTTCGTGCGCAGTAGCGGCAGGCCCGCCAGGTGCCCAACGTTGTCGAGTTGCAGGGTGGCGGCCAGCGCGGGTGCGAGCACCGGGCCGAGGTACTCGGCAAAGAGTTCCCGGGTCGGCTCCTGCGCCGTCTGCGCCTGTACGTCGATCACCACGTCATAGCGCCCGTCCGAGGGCTGCGCCTGCGCTTTGCTGGTGCTCAAACGCACCTCGATGCCGGGGTGCAGCGCATTGAAGCGATACAGTCGGGGGATCAGCCAGCGCATGCTGAAGCTGCCCAGGCAGCAGACATCCAGGGTCTCCTGCGCTTGCTCGGTAACCGCGCGCAGGCTGCTTTCCATCTGGTCGAACGCCGCCGACAAGCCGGGTAACAACGCCTGGCCATGGCGGGTCAGCAGCGGCTTGTTTTTCGACCCCTCGAACAAACTCAGCCCCAGGCTGGTTTCCAGCTGACGCACTTGCCGGCTGATCGCGCCCGGCGTCACCGAGAGTTCATCGGCGGCCGCGGTCATGCGGCCGAGGCGGGCAGCGGCTTCGAAGGCGCGCAAGGCATTCAGGGAGGGTAGGTGGCGTTTCATTATGTGAGTTTAGATCACATAGCCGAGCTAAGAAAATCGCTTTTATGCAGGTCCGATTTATCGAAATCTCTCATTCGCTGGGCGCTCGGTAAGAACTCCCGGTGAGCCGTGATCGGCTTTAACGCGAATTCATGAGAGGAAAAATCAAATGCCATTTGTACGGACCTATGTGCATAAAACTACCAGCCAGAGCCAACGCGAAAAGATCGTCGAAGGCATCCATCACGCCCTGGTCGAGAGCATCGGCATGCCGGAGGCGGAGTTGTTCAACCTGGTGGCGGAATACGCGTCGGAGCAGTTTTTCTATGACCGGAGCTTTAACGGCATTGCCCGCTCGGAGCGCCTGGTGGTGGTGGAAATTACCCTGCGCCGTGGCCGTAGCGATGCGATGAAGCGCGACCTTTACGCGGCAATTGCACGGAATCTGGAGCGCGAATGTGCGATGTCCAGTCGCGATGTTTTTATTTTCATGCACGAGAACGACTACTCCGACTGGTCCGTGGGCAACGGCGTTTTCGCCATGGCGCTGGTCCAGCAAGTGGGTGACGGCAGCCGATAGCGCTGATCGGCTCGCTCGCCACGGCGCCTGCAAATTCGCGGCGCTGCGGCTCGCGGGATAGTGCGGTGATAGCCTGGCGATAGCCGGCCAGCATTCGTCCTGGTGGTCGGTTGCTGATGGGGTGTGTCGGCGCTCTCGGCCTCGCTTCTGAACACCAATGCTAGAGAATTCTGCCGACACCGCTACACTGCGGCCGATCAAGCAGGAGGTGTTATGACAGCTCAAGTGATAGTGGTCGATGACGAGGCGGCGATCCGCGAGGCCGTGCAGCAGTGGCTCGAACTGTCCGGTTTGCAGGTGCAAAGCTGCGCCAATGCGGCCCAGGCGCTGGCGTTGGTCGACCGGGATTTTGCCGGGATCGTCGTCAGTGATGTGCGCATGCCCGGCACCGACGGTCTGCAACTACTCGACTCGTTGCTCGAGCTCGATCGCGACCTGCCGGTGATTCTGGTGACCGGCCACGGCGACGTGCCGATGGCGGTGCAGGCGCTGCGCAACGGCGCCTACGATTTCATCGAGAAGCCCTTCACCCCCGAACGCCTGCTCGACAGCGTGCGCCGCGCCCTGGACAAGCGCCGGCTGGTCTGCGAGAACCGCCAACTGCGCCAGCAGTTCGCTCGCAAGGATCATATCGAGGCGCAATTGCTCGGCGTGTCGCGGCCGATGGAGAACCTGCGCCGGCAGATCCTCGAGCTGGCCGGCACCTCGGTGAATATCCTCCTGCGCGGCGACACCGGCAGCGGCAAAGAGCGGGTCGCCCGTTGCCTGCACGATTTCAGCGCGCGCGCCGACAAGCCCTTCGTCGCGCTGAACTGCGCGGCAATCCCCGAGCAGTTGTTCGAGAGCGAGTTGTTCGGTCATGAAAGCGGCGCCTTCACCGGCGCCCAGGGCAAACGCATCGGGCGCATCGAACATGCCGATGGCGGTACGCTGTTTCTCGACGAAGTGGAAAGTCTGCCGCTGGCGCAGCAAGTCAAGCTGCTGCGCGTGTTGCAGGAACGCACCCTGGAACGCCTCGGCTCGAATAAGAGCATCCAGGTCGACCTGCGGGTGATCAGCGCGGTCAAGCCGGACCTGCTCGATGAGGTCAAGGCCGGACGCTTTCGCGAGGATCTGTATTACCGCCTGAACGTCGCCAGCCTGCGCATACCGCCGCTGCGCGAGCGCCGCGACGATATTCCGTTGCTGTTCGAGCACTTCGCCCGCCTGGCCGCCCAGCGCAACGGCCGTGACGTGCCGCCGTTGCCGAGCAGCGAGCTGGCGCGCCTGCTCGAGCATGACTGGCCGGGCAATGTGCGTGAGCTGATCAACGCCGCCGAGCGTCATGCGCTGGGCCTGAGCACAGGAGCGGAAGGTGACTCCGGCTTGCCCGCGCAATCGTTGGCCGAGCAGATGGAAGCCTTCGAGGCGCAATGCCTGCACCGCGCCCTGCAGCAGTGCCAGGGCAATATCGCCGAGGTCATGAGCCTGTTGCAGCTGCCGCGGCGCACCCTCAACGAAAAAATGCAGCGCCATGGCCTGCAGCGCAACAGCTACCGCCCGGCCGGCAGCGGCGACGAGGAGTAGGCGCAACGCCAGCTGGATTCGCACCGCCGCGATCGTCGCCCGGATGCAATCCGGGAAAGCGCTGGTGATAACACCGCTCCCCGGATCGCATCCGGGCTACAAGGGCTGCCGGCCTCTAAATCGTTCGATCCTGAACGAGTGCCCCCCTGTGGGAGGGGCTGGACGGCGCCCCCGCTTCAGTCGCGAGATCCGCTCAAACTCGCCGCTGAAGCGCATCCCAGGGTTCATGGCCCGTGAATCGGCAAGTTTCCGCTTATGGGTTTTTGCACATAGGCGAACTTCCGCCTGTCATGCCCCGTCAAACGCTGAGAAACCGCTCTAGAACGGGCTTTGCGGTCTCTGGCACGGCATCTGCTATGTAACCTTCAGCTATCGCCTTCCGGCCGCAATGCCGGAGCACAGCGTCTACAGTGAAAAAACCTCTGCAATAACAACAACGACGGAGATTTATCCATGCGACTGACCAAACGACTCAGCCTGTTCGCCGCGGCGGCGGCCTTTACTGCCAGCACCGCGGCCATTGCCGCGCCGACCTTTATCAATATCCTCACCGGCGGCACCAGCGGCGTGTATTACCCGATCGGTGTGGGCCTGTCGCAGCTCTACAGCACCGGCATCGACGGCGCCAAGACCTCGGTACAGGCGACCAAAGCCTCGGTGGAAAACCTCAACCTGCTGCAGGCCGGTCGCGGCGAGCTGGCCCTGGCCCTGGGCGACTCCGTCGCCGACGCCTGGAACGGTGTGGAGGACGCGGGCTTCAAGGCGCCGCTGAAGAAGCTGCGGGCCATCGCCGGCACCTACCCGAACTACATCCAGATCGTTGCCAACAAGGAAGCCGGGATCACCACCCTGGCCGACCTCAAGGGCAAGCGCATTTCCGTGGGCGCACCCAAGTCCGGCACCGAGCTGAATGCCCGCGCCATCTTCAAGGCCGCCGGCCTGAGCTACGAGGACATGGCCAAGGTTGAATTCCTGCCGTACGCCGAGTCGGTCGAGCTGATCAAGAACCGCCAGCTGGACGCCACCCTGCAGTCCTCCGGGCTGGGTATGGCGGCAATTCGCGATCTGGCCGCAACCCTGCCAATCAACTTCGTCTCGATTCCCGCCGACGTAGTCGCGGCGATCGGCAACGCCGCCTACCAGCCTGCGACCATCCCAGCCGGCACCTATGACGGTCAGGAAGCCGATGTGGCGACCGTGGCGGTGAAAAACATCCTGGTCAGCCACGAAGGCGTGTCCGATGAAGTCGCCTACCAGATGACCAAGCTGATGTTCGAAAACCTCGAGCGCCTGGGCAACGCCCACTCGGCGGCCAAGGACATCAAGCTGGAAGGCGCGGCGAAGAATCTGCCGATCCCGCTGCATCCGGGTGCCGAGCGTTACTACAAGGAAGTCGGCGCGCTCTAAGGCCGCTGAAGGGCTTGCCGGGTAGGAGGGTGCGCGCCGCTGTGCGGCCCATCCTGCCCAGGCATTACTATCTATAGAGCTGCGAATAAAACCAGCGCCTCGGTGAGCGGCAGGTTTTGTTAGCGACTCTGGCTTCTCTCCTGTAGTAACGAGGGCATAAGCTCGATGAGCGATCACAATCAAGGTCTCGCAGCCAACCCAGGCGACTGGCCTAAAGCGCTGTTTTATGTCGCGCTGCTGTTTTCCACTTTCCAAATCGTCACCGCGGCCTTTCATCCGGTGTCGAGCCAGATTCTGCGCGCGGTGCACGTCGGCTTCCTGTTGCTGGTGGTGTTCCTGTGCTTTCCGGCGCGCGGCAAGGGCCAGCCCTGGCAACCCCTGGCCTGGCTGCTGGGCCTGGCCGGCATGGCTACCGCGGCGTACCAGTGGTACTTCGAGGCCGATCTGATTCAGCGCTCCGGCGACCTCACCAGCAGCGACATGGTCATCGGCCTGGTGCTGATCGCGCTGGTGTTCGAGGCGGCGCGCCGGGTGATGGGTATCGCCTTGCCGTTCATTTGTTCGCTGTTTCTGGCTTACGGCCTGCTCGGCCAGTACCTGCCCGGCGACCTTATGCACCGCGGCTACGACATCGACCAGATCGTCAACCAACTGGCCTTCGGTACCGAAGGGCTGTACGGCACACCGACCTATGTGTCGGCCACCTATATTTTCCTGTTCATCCTGTTCGGCGCCTTTCTTGAGCAGGCCGGGATGATCAAGCTGTTCACCGATTTCGCCATGGGCCTGTTCGGCCACAAGCTTGGCGGCCCGGCCAAGGTCTCGGTGGTGTCATCGGCCCTGATGGGCACCATCACCGGCTCGGGCGTGGCCAACGTGGTCACCACCGGCCAGTTCACCATTCCCTTGATGAAGCGTTTCGGCTATCGCGCGGCGTTCGCCGGCGGTGTGGAAGCGACCTCGAGCATGGGCAGTCAGATCATGCCGCCAATCATGGGCGCGGTGGCATTCATCATGGCCGAAACCATCAACGTGCCCTTCTTCGAAGTGGCCAAGGCGGCGTTGGTGCCGGCGCTGCTGTACTTCGGTTCGGTGTTCTGGATGGTTCACCTGGAGGCCAAGCGCGCCAACCTGCGCGGCCTGCCGAAGGACCAGTGCCCGAACCCCTGGGCGGCGGTCAAGGAGCGCTGGTACCTGCTGATTCCATTGCTCGTGCTGATCTACCTGCTATTTTCCGGACGCACACCGCTGTTCTCTGGAATGATCGGCCTGGCGCTGACTGCCATCGTGATTCTCGGCTCGGCGATCGTCCTGCGCGTTTCCTCGTTCGCTTTGCGGATGGCCTTCTGGATCGCCCTGGGCGTGCTCTGCGCCGGCTTCTTCCAGCTGGGGATCGGCGTGGTGTTCGGCGTGGTCGCGTTGCTGGTGGCGGTGTGCTGGTTTATCAAGGGCGGCCGCGACACCCTGACCATCTGCCTGCATGCCCTGGTCGAAGGCGCTCGGCACGCGGTGCCGGTGGGTATCGCCTGCGCCCTGGTCGGGGTGATCATCGGCGTGGTCTCGCTGACCGGGGTGGCCTCGACGTTCGCCGGCTATATCCTGGCTATCGGCCAGGACAACCTGTTCCTCTCGTTGATCCTCACCATGCTCACTTGTCTGGTGCTGGGCATGGGTATCCCGACCATTCCCAACTACATCATCACCAGTTCCATTGCGGCGCCTGCACTGCTGGAGCTGGGTGTGCCGCTGATCGTCTCGCATATGTTCGTGTTCTATTTCGGCATCATGGCCGACCTCACTCCGCCGGTGGCGCTGGCCTGTTTTGCCGCCTCGCCGATTGCCAGGGAAAGCGGCTTGAAGATCAGCCTGTGGGCCATCCGTATCGCCATCGCCGGGTTTATCGTGCCGTTCATGGCGGTCTACCAGCCGGCGCTGATGCTGCAGGGCGATAGCCTGCTGGCGACCGTTTATGTGGTGTTCAAGGCGGCGCTGGCAATCGGTATCTGGGGTGCGATTTTCACCGGCTTCCTGCACACCAAGATGCCCTGGTGGGAACGCACGCTGGGGTTCGCCGCCGGTGCCAGCCTGATCATGGCGACGCCGATGAGCGACGAAATCGGTTTCGCCCTGGCGCTGGTGTTTTTCGCCCAGCACTACTGGCGCGCCCGTCGCGGCGAGTTGGCCAGCGCATGTTAGGGCTGTGCCTAGGCTTGGCCGGGGCGGTGTGGGCCGAAGTGCCGGTGCCGGCGTTCACCCTGGCCTGGAAGCACACCATCGAAAAGGTGCGCTGGGAGGAGGATTACCGCGTCACGCCGCAGGGGTTGTTGCTCGGCGAGGCGCGGGTCAAGGGTTCCGGCGCCGGGATGGAAATCCCGGATGGCGCCGAACTACGTGAGGGCAGCTGGCACTACCGCCGCCAGTTGGCGCCCTTGCAACCGCTGCGCGTGGGGCGAACCCCCGAGGCAGGGGATTACCAAGTCTGTTTCGATCAAGGCTGCCATCCGCTGAGCGAATGGTTGGGCCCGCCAAAAGCGAGCCAGCCGGCGTTGGAACTCTGGAGCTGTGAGCTCGGCTCCCCCGTATCCGCCAAGGATAAGGGTCGGGACGACGGTTAACGCCGGGTCCGCTCCCAGCGTCACAAGCGTTGGCAAACCCCCAATCGGCTCTGTCGATGGGGGTTTTGTTTTTTGCGGCTGTGGAATTCGCCGGATTCCGCTCGTTCCCAGGGCCACGCGTCTACGCTTGCTGACGCGTGGAACCGGCCGTGCATCCACGCCTAGGCCAAGCGCAGATCGCGTTGCGCTGGCAAAGCTGCCGCGCACCTGGACCGCCCCGAGCGGCCGCTGCGCTGAATATCTGCTTATGGCCGCCCTTGATGCGCGCGCCCGATGACGGTTCTGAGTTGGTCGATGCCGGTCCGGGGTCAATGTGCCCGGGATCCCGGCTGCTAGCATTTGCCGGCAGCGTAATCGGCCCGGTTGTCCACAGACGATGTCCCGCCCGCAGCGCCAGCGTTTAGACCGGCCACACTAATAATAAGGAGAACAGCAGATGGCAAAGAATTCTGCGCAGGACCCGGCGGCAGCCGTGGATGGTATCCCCGCACCGACGGGGGCGGCCAACCTGATCGACACTGACTATGTGATCGGCCAGGACAATATCAAGGGCAAGTTTCTATTCAACATGGACTTCCACGGCAAGGTGTTCAGCATTTCCGCGCTGACCATCGTGCTGTTCGTGGTCCTGACCCTCGCCATGCGCAGCGAGGTCGAGCCGCTGTTCACCGCCGTGCGTAACTGGCTGACCAGCAACCTGGCGTGGTTCTTCCTCGGTTCGGCGAACATCTTCGTGCTGCTGTGTCTCGGGCTGATCGTCTCGCCCCTGGGCAAGGTGCGCCTGGGTGGCAAGGAAGCGGTAGCGGACTACTCCTACACCGGCTGGTTCTCCATGCTGTTCGCCGCCGGTATGGGCATCGGCCTGATGTTCTACGGCGTGGCCGAGCCAATGTCGCACTTCTCCTCGTCCATGGGTGGGATCAGTGTCGAGAATGGTGTGCGTACCGACTGGGCGCCGCTGGGTGCCGCCGCTGGCGATACCAAGGCGGCCGCCAGCCTGGCCATGGCCGCCACCATCTTCCACTGGGGTCTGCACCCCTGGGCGATCTACGCCATTGTCGCGTTGGCACTGGCGCTGTTCTCCTTCAACAAGGGCCTGCCGCTGAGCATCCGCTCGATCTTCTACCCGCTGCTCGGTGAGCGGGTCTGGGGTTGGCCGGGCCATGTGATCGACATCCTCGCAGTGTTCGCCACCCTGTTCGGTCTGGCCACTTCCCTGGGGCTGGGCGCGCAGCAAGCGGCGGCCGGGCTGAACTTCCTGTTCGATATCCCCAATACCGACACCAGCAAAATATTGCTGATCATCGGTATCACCGCGATCGCTCTGGCTTCGGTGCTGGCCGGCTTGGACAAGGGGGTCAAACTCCTCTCCGAAATCAACATGGTGCTGGCGCTGCTGTTGCTGCTGTTCATCGTTGTCGCAGGCCCGACCGTGGCGATCCTCACCGGCTTCTTCGACAACCTGGGCAGCTATCTGGTCAACCTGCCGGCGCTGTCCAACCCGTTCGGCCGTGAGGACGCCAACTTCAGCCAGGGCTGGACCGCGTTCTACTGGGCCTGGTGGATCAGCTGGTCGCCGTTCGTCGGCATGTTCATCGCCCGCGTAAGCCGTGGCCGCACCGTGCGCGAGTTCCTTATCGCGGTGTTGCTGGTACCGTCGCTGGTATCGGTGTTGTGGATGACCGCCTTTGGTGGCACCGCCCTCGGCCAGCTCGTCACCGACGGCTTCACCGGGGTGCAGAACGCGGCGCTGGAACTGAAGCTGTTCGCCATGCTCGGCGAGCTGCCGCTGACCCAGATCAGCTCCTTTGTCGGCATCGTCCTGGTCGTGGTGTTCTTCGTCACCTCTTCGGACTCCGGCTCCCTGGTGATCGACACCATCACCGCCGGGGGCAAGGTCAACGCGCCGGTACCACAACGGGCCTTCTGGGCGATCCTCGAAGGTGTGGTGGCCGTCGCCCTGCTGCTCGGCGGTGGTCTGGCTGCCCTGCAGGCCATGGCGGTCTCCACCGGCCTGCCGTTCACCATAGTGCTGCTGGTGGGCTGTGTGTCGATCGTCAAGGGTTTGCTGAGCGAACCGCGCTGATTGCTGTTAACGGGTAATACAAAAACGCGCCTTCGGGCGCGTTTTTTGTGGGCGCTACGCAAGCCCGGGGCTGGGCGGCGAATGTTTAATCAGTGGGGCAAAAGCGATGCGGCCGCTCTTATCAGAGTCGAGCCGCTCAATTCCACAGGTCGCCCACCGCCGTGTTCGGCGGATAGTGCGTGGCGGTCTGCGCCTGGAGCAGTTCCGCGGTCGCCAGGGCATCGGTCAGGGCGTGGTGGGCCTGGTACAACGGCAGGTTGTAGCGCAGGCGGCTGTCGGCCAGGCGGATTGATACCCTTGGCTTGCCGAGCATATGACGCAGCCAGCCGGGTCTGCGTTTGCGCGGGTGCAACCGGGCTTCCAGCTGCATGGTGTCGATCACCGGGAAGTGCAGGCCTTCGCCGAGCAGGCGGCGCATGGCCTTGTCGAGAAAGTCGCGCTCGATCGGGCGGTAATGCACCACCATGATCTTGCCGGCCATGGCCGTCAGCAGGTGCTCGAGCACGGCGTCCAGCTCCGGTGCGTTCTGGATGTCCGAATGGGTGATGTGGTGAAAGGTGATCGACTGGCTGTTCAGTTCGCTTGCCGGTTTGACCACCCAGTAATGGGCGTCGCGGCAGCGAATGCGGCGCAGGTCGAAGGGCACCAGGCCAATACTGACGATCGAGTCGCGGCTGCTGTCCAGCCCAGTGGTCTCGACATCCAGGGCCAGCAGCGGTGCCTGCTCCAGTGGGGTGTCCGCGCTTACCGTGCCGGCCTGATAGAAGCGTGCCAGGCGCGGGTCGCGGGCGGTTCGCGCCAATTGGGCGAAAAGCGCCGGCCAGTCGGGTGGCGCGTCGGTACTGTGGCGTCTCATGATGGTAGGTTTTGCAGCTGCCCGGGGTAGCGGAAGCGCAGGAATTTCTGCGCGTTGCTGAGCACCTGAAAAGCCGACTTGAGGTTGTGTCGTTCGCTGGCGGAGACCTTTTCCGGCTCGATGTAGTTGTCCGGTTCGCGGCCTTCCTGCAGGTCCATGGCCTGATGCCGGATGCGCACGATGGAGAGGAATTCCAGGGCGTAGCGCAGCTGGGTGATGGCTTCCTCGGTGAGCAGCTTGGTGGCGGTAATCGCGTCCAGGCGTTCCAGCGAATTCTGGGCCTTGGATCCGGTCGCCAGGGCATGCACCCTGATCAGGTCGGTCAATGGCGCGGTGCCGCGGCCCTTGAGGTTGATGATGTTGTTCTGTTGACCGTCCTTTTCCATGACGAAAGTACGGAAGAAGCCCAGCGGTGGGGTACGGTTGAGTGCGTTGCGCGCCAGGCTGGCGAGAAACAGCGGGCTTTGGCTGGCCTTCTGCGCGACCAGGTTCTTGAGGTTCTCGACCAGCTCGGCCTCGCCGTAAACGCTGTCGAGGTCGAAGAAGATGCAGCTGTTGAGCAGGGTTTCCGGGTTGGGCCGCTCGATCCAGTCGGTGAAATAGCCCCGCCAGACCCGCAGCGGCTGGCGCCACTTGGGGTTGCTGGCCATGATTCCGCCCTTGCAATAGGTGAAACCGCAGGCCGCCAGGCCATCGCTGACGAAGGTCGCCAGCTGCAGGAAATATTCGTCGTGGACCCGTGGATCGAAGCGGTTGTCGAGCACCAGGGCATTGTCCTGGTCGGTGACGATCATCTGCTCATCGCGGGCCATCGAACCCAGCACCATGAAGCAGTAGGGTACTGGCGGCGGCCCCAGCTTTTCCTCGGCCAGTTCCAGCAGGCGTTGGGTCAGGCTGCGGCCGATGCCGGACATGGCGCTGCCGATCATGTGCGCCGTGGCCTGCTCGTTGACCAGGCGCAGGAAGGTGGCGCGCAGGTCCGGCACCAGAGCCTGCAACTCCGCCACCGACTGACGGTTGAAGATGCTGTTGACCAGATACAGGCTGCTCTGCGACTCGTACTTGATGATATCCGAGAGGTTGATCACCCCGATCGGCCGCTGGCGGTGCACCACCGGCAGGTGGTGAATGTTGTGCCGCAGCATGCACAGCATGGCCTCGAACACCGAGTCTTCGGCCTGGATGGTGATCGGGTTGGGCGACATTATCCGCTCGACCGGGGTATCCAGGGCCAGGCCTTCGGCCAGCACCCGGGTGCGCAGGTCGCGATCGGTGGTGATCCCGGCCATCGCCTGGCCCTGGCCGGCGTTGCTGGCGGCGCCCGGCGGCGCGCCGAGAATCACCAGGGAAGACACGCCGTGCTCGGTCATCACCCGCGCCGCATCCTGCACGCTGGTGCCCAGCGGTACGCTGACGGTGCGCCGGGTGACCAGCTTGCGCACCTCGATCCGCATCAGCTCGCTGGCATTGCCCTCGGATTTTTCCACCGACTTCAGCCGCGACTGGCCTTCGGCCTCGACGAAGTCGGCAAAGGCCTCGTAGGTCTCGCACAACTGCTCGAACAGCTGGCCGGGGATGAAGTAGATCAGGCTGTCTTCGATCGCCCGCGCCGGCAGCCGGACTTTCTTGCCGCGCAGCAGGCCGAATTGGCCGAACACCTCGCCTTCGGCCAGGCGGTTGTAGAGCTCGCCGTTGCGCCGGTAGATCTCCACCGCGCCGCTGCGGATGTAGTGCAGGTCCTGGATCGCGTCGCCATAGTGGAGGATGTCGCTGCCGGCCTTGAAATAAGCGACTTCGACCTGTTGAGCGATCTGGTCGAGGACATCGTTCGGCAGCCCGTCGAACGGGGCGAAGCGACTCACATGGTCACGAATTTCGATCAGTTCGACCTGCATTGCGGGATCCTGGCGGGCATATGCCAAGCATTGAAGCATACGCCCAGCGGTGCGGGCAGTCGTCGCATTAAGCGCGCGGTCGCGCCGGTCGTTGGCAGGTAGCTGCGTGTCGGTTGCAGGTAGCGACAGAACCGACCATCGATATTGCGCGGCCCGGTTGCCCCGTCGGATTTCAAACCATATTGGATGCAGCGGCCTATGCTTGCAGGGTCGACCAACTATCCGGAGCCCCGTCATGCGCCTATCGCTATTCAACCGCCTGTTGTTGGCTCTCTGTCTGGTGCCGTTAGCGAGCAGTGCCATGGAGATTCAACCCGGACTATGGGAAATCAGCTCGAGCAATATGCAGGTCGACGGCCAGGCGCTGCCGGATATGCAGCAAATGTTCGAACAGATGAAGAACCTGCCGCCCGAGCAACGCCAGATAATGGAGCAGATGATGGCCAAGCAGGGCGTGCAGTTGGGCGACAAGGGGATTCGCGTGTGCATGAGCGAGGCGCAGATCAAAGCCCAGGAGATTCCCCTGCAAGACCCCCAATCCGGTTGCACACATGAGATTACCGAGCGCAGCGCCAGCCTGTGGAAATTCCGCTACAGCTGCCCGCAGAGTCAGGGTGAAGGCGAGACGCGCTTTATCAGTGACAAGCAATTCACCTCCGAGGTAACGGACATCCATGACGGCAAGAGCAGCAGCATGCAAAGCCATGGCCGCTGGTTATCCGCCGATTGCGGCGCCCTGCAACCGCGTTAGCTGAAGTCTCCCCAGGCGCCGTGTAAGCAACCCGCCACCTGAGGCTCACGCCATATTGCCGACTCGATACTGGCGGACGACGCCTGCCTCGTATAGGGTTCGCGGCGGCCGTTCACACCCGCACGGCCTGTTATTGGAGATGTAGCGTGTCAGGAAGACTAAAAGCCCTATTGTTCATTTGCTGCTGTTGTTTACCTGCTTTGGGTTTCGCCGAGGAGGTTATCGAGTCGTTCGACGTTACCTTGCAGGTGGAGACCAATGGCCAGTTACTGGTGACCGAGCGGATTCTGGTACAGGCCGAGGGTAAGGAAATAAGCCATGGAATCTACCGTGACATCCCGACTCGTTACAGCCTGGGTAATGGCTTGGAACGCAGCACTCCGGTCACGCTGCTGGGGGTAAGCCGCGATGGCCAGCCGGAGCGATTGAGCAAAAAGGTGAGCGAGACGGCTGTGCGCTTTTACCTGGGCTCGGCGGATATCGAACTTGCACCCGGCCGCTACCTCTATGAACTGCGCTATCGCATGGACGCCCAGTTGCGTTATGGGGATAAGCTCGACGAGCTTTACTGGAATGTCACGGGCAACGCCTGGCAGCTACCTATCCTGCGCGCCAGCGTCGAGGTGCTGCTGCCCGATACCGCGGTTGTCGGTACCGCTACGGCTTATACCGGCTACCAAGGTGCGCGTGGTGCGGACTACGAAGTGGTGCAGCAACAGGGGCACCGCCTACAGGTAAGAACCACCAGGACGTTACGCCCATCTGAAGGGTTGACCGTGGCGCTGAACTGGCCGACCGGGCTGGTGCAACGCCCGTCGTTGCTGACGCGTCTGCAAGGGCTCTACACCGACAACACGCGCGCCGCCTTTGGCTTGCTCGCGGTGCTCGTCCTATTACTGTTCTATGGGCGCAGCTGGTATCGGGTGGGTCGCGATCCGGCCAAGGGCCTGATAGTGCCGTTGTTTCATGCCCCCGAGGGCCTCGGCCCGGCGGCGGTGAGTTATCTCTGGCACCGCGGTTTTGCCGCAGGCAAGCGCGCCACCCGTGAACTGAGTATCACCTTCACCGACCTGGCGATTCGTGGCGTGTTGCATATGGTCGATGACAAGACCTCTGGTGGTTTCAGCCTGCAGCCAGGCCAGGCCGATCAATCTTCGCTGACGTCCCGCGAACAACAGCTGCTCAGTCGGTTGTTTACTGCGCAAGAGCAATCCATGGCCTTGCATGGGCATTACCAGCCGCGTCTGGAGCAGGCGCTGGAAAACTTTTCCAAGGATCTGCGGAACCAGGCTGTGGCCTGGTTCACCAGCAATAGCGAGGTCTGGCTGATAGGCCTGTATTTCACGATATGTGTCAGTCTGGGCCTGATATTCAGCGCAACCGAACAGGCGAATGACGCCAAGGCCATGCTTGTATTGCTGGTGGTCGGCACGGGAACCGGCGGTATTGGCGTGTATAGCCTGGTCAGCGGTAACGGTGGGGGCAGCGGCGTTCTGTTCCTGTTGTTTGCTTTGATTCTCCTGGGAATATTGATCGTTTGGGTCGGCGATACCGTCGCTGTGATGCTGCTGCTTTTATGGCTGCAGGTCATTGTGTTCCGCTTCTGGCTAAAAACGCCTACGGCCCAGGGGCGCCGCTTGCTGGACGAGGTAGAAGGCTACCGCGAGTACCTGCAACTCGCCGAGAGCGATAACCTGACGAGCGCCGGTCAGGCCCCGGCGATGGATATCGCGCTTTATGAGCAGCATCTACCCTTTGCCATGGCCCTGGGTGTGGAGGCGCAGTGGACGACGCGCTTCAGCATGGCCTTGGAGCGCGGCTTGATCGCCCCGGACGTGCGGGACTACCAGCCTGGCTGGCTTTCCGGGCATACCTCCGCCAGCTTCGCTGTCGGCCTGGGCAGCAGCCTATCGGGCATGCTCAGCAGAGCGGCGACGCCGCCACCCCCCAGTCCTGACTCCAGCTCCAGCTTCGATTCGGGGGGCTCATCTTCCAGCCCTTCTTCAGGGGGCGGCTCGTCGGGCGGCGGTGGCGGGGGA
>NZ_CAMPHI010000070.1 GCF_946885955.1 uncultured Pseudomonas sp. | reverse complement strand
TCTTGACCACATCGAAGTTCTGCCGCGAGCAGCTCGGGCAGGCGATGAAGTTGATACCACGCGAACGCAGGCGTAGCGACTTGAGAATATCGAAACCGACCTTGATCTCTTCGACCGGGTCGGCCGCCAGCGAAATGCGAATGGTGTCGCCGATGCCGTCGGCCAGCAGCATGCCCAGACCGACCGACGATTTTACCGTACCGGAGCGCAAGCCGCCGGCTTCGGTGATGCCCAGATGCAGCGGCTGCTCGATCTGCGTGGCCAGCAGACGGTAGGCCTCGACCGCCATGAACACATCGGAGGCTTTGACGCTGACCTTGAAATCAGGGAAGTTCAGACGGTCCAGGTGTTCGACATGGCGCAGCGCCGACTCGACCAGAGCCTCCGGGGTCGGTTCGCCGTACTTCTTCTGCAGGTCTTTTTCCAGCGAGCCGGCGTTGACCCCGATGCGAATCGGAATCCCGCGATCACGGGCGGCTTCAACCACAGCCCGGACCCGGTCTTCGCGGCCAATATTACCCGGATTGATGCGCAGGCAATCGACACCCAGCTCGGCGACCCGCAGGGCGATCTGGTAGTCGAAGTGAATATCGGCCACCAGCGGCAGGCTGACCTGCTGCTTGATCCGGCCAAAGGCCTCGGCGGCGTCCATATCGGGTACCGAGACGCGCACGATATCGGCGCCGGCATCCTGCAGGCGGCGGATCTGCGCGACCGTGGCGGCCACGTCGTTGGTATCGGTATTGGTCATGCTCTGCACAGCGATGGGTGCATCGCCCCCTACAGGAACCGAGCCGACCCAAATTTTTCGCGAAATACGCCGCTTGATCGGTGACTCACCATGCATCTTATTGCCCACCCAATGTGATGCGCGCGGTTTCACCCGAAATATAGGGGTTCACGTCGACTGCCGCGCCGTTATAGCTGACTTGAGCGCCACGGGCGTAACCGAGGCGCAGCTCCAGAGGCGGCTTGCCAGCCAACTGCAGGCTATCGCCCTTACGCTTGAGCCCGCCGAACAGTATTTTGCCGTTGCTGTCGCGCAGCTGCACCCAGCAGTCGGCACTGAATTGCAGGGCCACCACAGCCTCTCCGGACGCGACGCTCAGAGGTGCCGGAGCGGGCTCCTCGACCACGGCCGCAGCGCTGCCGGCCTGATCGGCGGCGCTTGGCGCGGATTCGGCAGGGTTTGCTGGCTCCTCGGCACCTGGCGTGGCCGGTGTCGACTCGACAGGCGCGGCCTCGTTTTGCTGATCGGCCGATTGTGCGGCAATACCCGACAGATCCAGCTCGGTCTCAGCCTGTGCGTCGATTACCGCCTGATCTTCCGGCTCGTCCAGCACATGAACCTGGGTAGCGCCATCGGCGCCCTCCACCTCGACACGGCCGATACCACTGGTTGCCTGGGGCTCCGATTGCTGCGCGGACTGTTCCTGCCACCAGTAAAAACCGGCGCCAGCCAGGGCCACCAAGAGAAGAAAACTGACGAAACGCAGAATGCTCTGCGAATAGCGCGCCGGCTCCTCGATATGTCCGAGGCTGTGCACACTGGCCCCCGCCGCATCGCTGCCGGTGAACTGATCGAATTCGAGAACCAGCCGATTCTGGTCCATATCCAGCAATTTGGCATAGGCGCGGATATAGCCGCGAGCAAAGGTATGACCTGGCAGCTTGTCAAAAGCACCAACTTCGATCTGGCCCAGGCGTTGCGGGGTCAGATTCAGCTGGGCGGACACCTCGGCAATCGTCCAACCTTTGCTCTCGCGCGCCTTGCGCAGGGATTCGCCGGGGTTGACGCGATGGGCTACTGCAACTTCGGGGGGTGCCGCTTTCATCATTGCTCCGAAAGATATTGCTGATATTCCGGCGTGCCGGGATAAAAACGCTTTAGCTGCAAACCAATACTGGCGGCCTTGTCGCGATCTTCGAAGATCTTCGCCAGGCGTGCACCGAGGAGCAGACTGCGTGCATTCTGCTCGGACAACTCGCTGAAGCTCTCGTAATAGCGGCGTGCCGGGATGTACTCCTTGTCCTCATAGGACAGCAAGCCCATTTCCAGAAGCGCCGTGGGTCGCCGGCTATTGAGCCGTAGCGCGCGCTCGAAATAGCCTTTGGCCTGCTGCCGCTGCTTCAACGCCAAGGACGTCATCCCGAGGTTCTCAAATACCCTGGAACGCTCGGGATAGAGCGTGTCCTTGGAGGCCTTCTGGAAGTACTCGAATGCCTCCGTGTAGCGTTTCTGTTCGAACAGAAAACTACCGTAATTGTTCAACAGACGCGCATCGCTGCCCCGTTGCGCCAAGGCCTTGAGGTAATGTTCGTCGGCCAGCTTGGATTCCATCTCCATCTGAAACACCAGCGCAAGGGCGGCATGGGCGTCGGCGTTACTGGGATCAAGCTCGAGAGCCTTTTTCAGCGGGATCTTGGCACGCTCGCTGAAACCCTGCTGCATGTAGCCGATACCCAACTGGATATAGGCGTCACGCGCTCCGTCTCGCCCCGCCTCGGTTCTCATTGGATCGACCTTGCCGGTCGTCACACAACCAGCCAGCAGGCTGGCGACTAACAAGAACAGCGCTGGGCGCAGGGTCATGGGTGTCCTCTCTTCAGGTTCGATTGGCGGTAGAACGCGGCGTCTCCGCCTCGCTGCTCACATCACGCACGGCAAGCTCACGGACGGCGATATAACGCTCGCTGCGTCGGGTACGATCCATAACCTGGCCAACCAACTGACCACAGGCCGCATCGATGTCCTCCCCGCGCGTCGTGCGTACGGTGACATTGTGCCCGGCTTTGTGCAGCAGGTCCTGAAAACGGCGAATGGCATTGTTGCTCGGTCGCTCGTAGCCCGAGTGAGGGAAGGGATTAAACGGGATTAAATTGATCTTGCAAGGCACATCGCTGAGAAGTGCGATCATTTCCTCAGCCTGCTCGGGCTTATCGTTGACATCCTTGAGCAGGGTGTACTCAATGGTCAGCACGCGCTTCTCGCCGAGGCGCGATACATAGCGCTTGCAGGCCGCGAGCAGCATCTCCAGCGGGTACTTCTTGTTGATCGGCACCAACTGGTTACGCAGCTCGTCGTTAGGCGCATGCAGGGACAGCGCCAGGGACACGTCGATGACTTCGCCGAGCTTGTCGATCATCGGCACCACGCCCGAAGTGGACAAGGTCACCTTGCGCTTGGAAATGCCATAGCCGAGGTCGTCCATCATGATCCGCATGGCGGCGACCACATTGTCGAAATTCAACAAGGGTTCGCCCATGCCCATCATCACCACGTTGGTGATGGCGCGATCGATCTTCGCCGGCACACTGCCGAACGACTTATTGGCGATCCAAACCTGACCGATCACTTCGGCGGCGCTCAGATCGCTGTTGAAACCTTGTTTGCCGGTCGAACAGAAACTGCAATCCAGCGCACAGCCGGCTTGCGACGAGACACAGAGCGTGCCACGCGAGCCCTGGGGGATATACACGGTTTCCACACAACTGCCCGATGCCACCCGCACTACCCACTTGCGCGTGCCATCGGTGGAAATATCTTCGCTGACCACTTCCGGGCCGCGAATTTCGGCACAGGCCTTGAGCTTTTCGCGCAAGGCCTTGCTGACATTGCTCATGGCATCGAAATCATCGACGCCAAAATGGTGAATCCACTTCATCACCTGCCCGGCGCGGAAACGTTTTTCCCCGATACGTTCGAAGAATTGCTCCATCTCTACCTGGGTCAGACCCAGCAGATTGGTTTTACCGGTAGCTTCAGTCATGGCTTCACCCTCGCACGTTTCGCATTAGCGAAGGCGTGCGCACACCTCGGTCGCCGCGAAGAAGTACGCGATTTCACGAGCAGCGGAAGCCTCGGAATCCGAACCGTGTACGGCGTTTTCGTCGATGGAAACCGCGAAATCGGCGCGAATGGTGCCGGCAGCCGCTTCTTTCGGGTTGGTTGCGCCCATCAGCTCACGGTTCTTGGCGATGGCATCTTCACCTTCCAGCACCTGAACGATGACCGGACCGGAAACCATGAAAGCCACCAGATCTTTGAAGAAACCGCGCTCGCTGTGCTCAGCGTAGAAACCGCCAGCTTCGCGCTCGGACAACTGAACCATTTTCGAAGCGACGACGCGCAGGCCGGCTTTTTCGAAACGGGTAACGATCTCGCCTACGACGTTTTTAGCGACGGCATCGGGTTTGATGATGGAAAAAGTACGTTGAACAGCCATGTGAAACTCCAGAAACAAAGGTTATCGCGAAAAATTAAACCCGCGAATTATACGCGGGTTTGGGTTGAAAGCATAAGAGCCGCTACAAGCCGCAAGCCTTTGAGCATCAAGCCAAGGCAGCGCTGCCACTGTTTCTTGCCGTATGCAGCTTGCGCTTAAACTTCTTCGATCCAGGCCGCCTGAATGGCTTCAAGCACCTTCTCGCCGCCTCGCTGCGGGTCGTCGGAGAACTCCGGCAACTCCAACACCCAGTTGTGCAGGTCGACGAAGTTAACCACGCGCGGATCGACTTCGGGTTTGCTCTCCGCCAGCTGAATGGCGATTTCCAGGACATCGACCCATTTCAAACTCATGACAGCTCCTTGAATCAATGCGGCGCCTCAGAGGCATGGTTGAGCGAGTATTTCGGAATTTCGACGGTTAGATCCTCATCCCCGACAATAGCCTGGCAGGACAACCGCGATTGCGCTTCCAGCCCCCAAGCCTTGTCCAGCAGGTCTTCTTCCAATTCGTCAGCCTCGTTCAGCGAGTCAAATCCCTCGCGAATGATGCAATGGCACGTGGTGCAGGCGCAGACACCGCCGCAGGCACTTTCAATCTCGATATGATTGTCATGCGCCACTTCCAGGATCGAAGTACCGGGCTCAACCTCTACGACCAGTCCATCCGGGCAGAATACGGCGTGGGGCAGGAAGATGATCTGCGGCATGCTTATTCCTCAATATCGTTGAGACTACGGCCAGCCAACGCGGCTTTGACCGTGGCATCCAGACGACGCGCCGCAAAGGCATCGGTCACCTGGGTCAGACGTTTGGTTTGTTGTTCGATGGCCAGCCCATCCTGCCCGGCCATCAGCTCGCGCAGCTGCTGCATTTGCGCTTCGATGGCCAAGCGCTCGTCGGCATCGAGCAAGCGCTCGCCGTCGGCCTCCAGCGCCGCCTCGACCGCTTCGAGCAGACGCTGGGCATCCACCTGTTGTTCGCGCAGCACGCGGGCGGCCTTGTCGTTGCCGGCGTACTGAAAGGAATCCTGCAACATTCGCGCGATCTCGCCATCAGTCAAACCATAGGACGGCTTGACCTGGATGCTCGCCTCTACACCAGACGCCAGCTCGCGTGCGGACACGCTGAGCAGACCATCGGCGTCGACCTGGAAGGTCACTCGGATCTTCGCCGCCCCCGCAACCATTGGCGGAATACCGCGCAACTCGAAGCGCGCCAGGGAACGACAATCACTGATCAACTCGCGCTCGCCCTGCAGCACATGGATCATCATGGCCGTCTGGCCATCTTTATAGGTGGTGAAATCCTGGGCCCGCGCCACGGGAATGGTGGTATTGCGCGGGATCACCTTCTCCATCAGACCGCCCATGGTCTCCAGACCGAGCGACAAGGGAATTACATCCAGCAGCAACAGCTCCTCGCCTTCACCACGTTTGTTGCCCGCCAGGGTATCGGCCTGGATCGCCGCACCGATGGCCACGACCTGATCCGGATCGATATCAGTCAATGGCTGACGCATAAACAGCTCGGCCACTGCCTGACGCACCCTTGGCACCCGGGTCGAGCCACCGACCATGACCACGGCCTGAATGTCTTCGAGCTCGATAGCAGCATCGCGCACGGCCCGGCGACATGCCTTGAGGCTGCGCGCAATCATCGGTTCGATCAGTTCATCGAGCTGCGTACGATTCAGTTGTCCTTGCCATTCGCCATAAGCGAGCGTGGCGACCTCTGCTTCGGTCAGAGCTTCCTTGGCGGCGCAGGCCGCCTCCAGCAGAAGGCGCTGCTGCGCCGGATCGAGATCGGCGGATACTCCAGCCTGCTCGACGATCCAGCCGGCGATCGCATGATCGAAATCGTCGCCACCCAGTGCGCTATCGCCGCCAGTGGCCAAGACCTCGAAGACACCACCAGTCAGGCGCAGAATTGAGATATCGAAGGTCCCGCCGCCCAGGTCGTAAATCGCCACCAGACCTTCAGCATGCTGGTCCAGACCATAGGCGACCGCAGCCGCGGTCGGCTCGTTGAGTAGACGCAACACATTCAACCCGGCCAGACGCGCGGCATCCTTGGTGGCTTGGCGTTGGGCGTCGTCGAAATAGGCCGGCACCGTGATCACTGCACCGACCAATTCGCCACCGAGGGTGGCCTCGGCACGCAAACGCAGGGTTTTGAGAATTTCGGCGGACACCTCGACCGGGCTTTTCAGCCCCTGCACGGTATCGATGAACGGCATATGCGATTCGCCAGTGGCGAAACGATAGGGCAACTGCGAGCCCAGCTGCGTGACGTCGGCCAGACCGCGCCCCATCAGGCGCTTGACCGACAACACGGTATTCAGCGGATCACTGGAGGCTGCCAGCTTGGCCGATTCGCCGACCTCGATATGCTCGGCGTGATAACGCACCGCCGACGGCAGAATGACTTCACCGCTCGCATCGGCCAGCGGCTCGGAGAGGCCGCTGCGCACCGCAGCGACCAGTGAATTGGTGGTACCCAGATCAATCCCCACCGCCAACCGACGCGCGTGGGGCTGAGGACTTTGTCCGGGCTCAGCGATTTGCAGTAGGGCCATGGTTAATCAATGCTTATATCTGGAATCGGGAGGCTCAGGCACGCCGGCTGGCATGCGAGCATTATTCGTCGAGGCGCTCTTCCAATTGGCGAACCTCGCTAGAAAGCTTGTCGAGAAACTGCATACGGCGCATCAGTCGCTCGGCTTCTTCACGCCGCACCGCATCGTCCCAACAGTCCGCAAAGCTTTCGTTCAACGCTTCCTGCGCAGTCTTCAGGCGTCGCTTGAAAGCTGCCACGCCTGCCAAATCGGCGCTGTCGTGCAAGTCTTCCAGCTCTTCGCGCAACTGCATCTGCTGCAGCAGAAAGTCCGGATCCTGCACCGTCACTTCCAAGGGCAACTCCGGCCCGCGCAGCGCCAGCAGATAACGCGCTCGCTGCGGTGCATTCTTCAGCGTGCGATAGGCCTCGTTGAGATCAGCGGATTGCTCCAGCGCCAGGCGCTGCTCGCTTTCCGAAGCATCGGCAAAGCGATCCGGATGAACATTGCGCGCCAACTCGCGATAACGCGCGGCCAACAGCTCAGCATCCAAACGAAAGCTCGGCTGTAAGTCAAACAAAGCAAAATGACAAGGACTTCCCACGCGCGCCTCAGATATTGAAGCTCTCGCCGCAGCCACACTCGCCGCGCACGTTAGGGTTGTTGAACTTGAAGCCTTCGTTCAAGCCCTCCTTGACGAAATCCAGCTCGGTACCGTCGAGATATACCAGGCTTTTCGGGTCGATGATGACCTTGACCCCGTGGCTTTCGAACACCTGGTCCTCACCAGCGGTTTCGTCGACGAACTCCAGCACATACGCCAGGCCAGAGCAGCCGGTGGTGCGAACACCCAGGCGGATGCCCTCGCCCTTGCCGCGCCCCTCAAGGGAGCGACGTACATGCTGAGCGGCAGCTTCGGTCATGCTGATAGCCATCGAACTTCTCCTCAGAGCAAACCTTTCTTCTGCTTGTAGTCGCGCACGGCCGCCTTGATGGCGTCCTCGGCGAGTACCGAGCAGTGGATCTTCACCGGCGGCAACGCCAGCTCTTCGGCGAGCTGGGTGTTCTTGATGGTTTCCGCCTCGTCCAGGGTCTTGCCCTTCATCCACTCGGTAGCGAGGGAGCTGGAGGCGATGGCGGAACCGCAACCGTAGGTCTTGAACTTGGCGTCTTCGATAACGCCCGACTCGTTGACCTTGATCTGCAGACGCATCACGTCGCCGCAAGCCGGCGCGCCGACCATGCCGGTGCCGACATCGGGGTCTTCCGCATCCATCTTGCCGACGTTGCGCGGATTTTCGTAATGGTCGATGACCTTTTCACTGTAAGCCATGCTGGTATTCCTCTCTCATCAGGTACCGCTCTTTCAGGCGGTGAATCTACTGCGGGCTAGGCGCTGGTTCTGCAGCGACCTTGCTCGGGCGGCGTCAGTGAGCAGCCCATTCGACCTTGGACAGATCGACACCTTCTTTGAACATATCCCACAGCGGCGACAACTCACGCAGCTTGGTCACCGCTTCGCGCACTTTCTGCGCGGCATAATCGACTTCTTCCTCGGTGGTGAAGCGACCGAAGGTGAAGCGGATGGAACTGTGCGCCAGCTCGTCGTTACGGCCCAGGGCGCGCAACACATAGGAAGGTTCCAGGGAAGCCGAGGTACAGGCCGAACCGGAAGACACAGCGAGATCCTTGAGCGCCATGATCAGGGACTCACCCTCGACATAGTTGAAGCTCAGGTTGAGATTGTGCGGCACGCGCGCGGTCAGGCTGCCGTTGACGTAGAGCTCTTCGAGGCCATCGACCTGAGCGAAGAAACGATCGCGCAGAGCCAGAATACGCTGGTTCTCCTGGGCCATCTCTTCCTTGGCGATCCGGAAAGCCTCGCCCATACCGACGATCTGGTGGGTCGCCAGGGTACCGGAACGCATACCCCGCTCATGGCCACCGCCATGGGTTTGGGCCTCCAGACGCACGCGCGGCTTGCGTCGTACGTACAGGGCGCCAACGCCTTTGGGGCCGTAGGTCTTGTGTGCGGAGAAAGACATCAGGTCAACCTTGAGCTTCTCCAGATCGATTTCCACCTTGCCGGTAGACTGCGCAGCATCGACGTGGAAGAACACACCGCGCGAACGGGTCAGCTCGCCAATCGCGGCGATATCATTGATCGTGCCGATTTCATTGTTGACGTGCATGATCGACACCAGAATGGTGTCATCGCGCAGAGCCGCCTCGACCAGAGCCGGAGTGATCAAACCGTCTTCGCCCGGCTCGATGTAAGTCACTTCGAAGCCTTCGCGCTCCAACTGGCGAGTGGTATCCAACACCGCCTTGTGCTCGATCTTCGAGGTGACGATGTGCTTGCCCTTGCTGCTGTAGAAGTGGGCAATACCCTTGATCGCCAGGTTGTTGGACTCGGTGGCACCGGAGGTCCAGACAATTTCACGCGGGTCGGCATTGACCAGCTCGGCGACCTGCCGACGACCGTTTTCAACGGCTTCTTCGGCTTTCCAGCCAAACACATGGGAGCGCGACGCCGGATTGCCGAAGTTCCCATCCACCAGCAGACACTCACTCATCTTCTGCGCCACGCGCGGGTCGACCGGGGTAGTGGCGGAATAATCGAGGTAAATCGGCAATTTCATTGACTCTCTCCTAATCAGGTTTCTGGCCGCGTGGGCCGGCACCCCACGATCACTCGACGGCGGATGCTTCAATCTTATCGAAATGCGGTGTCTTGCCATGATTGCGACGCTGATCCTGGCACTGCGCGATCTCCTGCACTTCGCGTCGGGTTACCAGATCGGCCAGGCTGATGCCGCTGAGGAATTCGTGAATCTGCTGACTGAGGTCGCACCACAGATGGTGGGTCAGGCAAGTATCACCCGCATGGCAATCGCCCTGCCCCTGGCAACGCGTGGCATCCACCGACTCGTTGACCGCATCGATCACTTCGGCGACCTGAATGCCCTGCATCTCGCGCGACAGCTGATAACCGCCACCCGGCCCCCGCACGCTGGAAACCAGGTTGCCGCGACGCAACTTGGCGAACAGCTGCTCGAGGTATGACAGGGAAATACCCTGGCGCTCGGAAATGTCCGCCAGAGACACCGGACCATGCTGCGCATGCAGCGCCAGGTCGAGCATGGCTGTAACGGCGTAACGGCCTTTGGTAGTCAGTCGCATGGAGGATTACCGCGGAATCACAATTTGACGCGAGTATGCAATTCCCGAGCATTTAAGTCAACTATAAGACCTATCAATTCACTCGGGATTAGCTGCGACTGAAGGACGCAAATAATAGCAAAATGCAAGCCCGCACGCATCAGGCGACGGGCTTGTCATCCACCTCTTTGACCACCCCGGCGAAGTCCTCGTCGCGCAACTCCGGCAGATCCTTGGCGCAATAGTCGCTACCCAGCGCTTTAAGCGCTCCACACATGCCCTGCAGGCGCCCATCCACCGCATGCAGGTGGTCGAGCATCTGACCGATAGCCCGTGCAACCGGATCCGGCATGTCCTGCCCCACACCATAGGCATCGAAGCCGATCTTCTCCGCGATGGCCTGACGCTTGGCCTGCTGCTCGTCATCCACCTTGGCGATGATCCGCGCCGGAATACCGACCGCCGTAGCGCCAGCCGGCACTGCCTTGGTCACCACCGCATTAGAGCCGATCTTGGCGCCCTCGCCCACGGTGAAAGGCCCGAGCACCTTGGCGCCCGCGCCAACCACCACACCATCCTCCAAAGTCGGGTGGCGCTTGCCCTTGTTCCAGCTGGTGCCGCCCAGGGTTACCCCCTGATAGAGCGTGACATCGTTGCCGATCTCTGCGGTTTCACCGATGACAATGCCCATGCCGTGATCGATAAAGAAACGTCGACCGATTTTCGCCCCCGGATGAATCTCTATACCGGTAACCCAACGCCCGAAATTCGACACCACCCGCGCCAGCCACTTCCAGCCATTGCTCCACAAGGCATGGGACAAACGATGCAACCAGACCGCATGCAAACCGGGATAACAGGTGACGACCTCCAAGGTATTACGCGCCGCGGGATCGCGATGGAATACGCTCTGGATATCCTCTTGCATGCGTTCAAACATCAGACTTCCCCTGTTTATGGTGCTCGCCCCGCGCCGCCTTGACCGTTTCGGTCAAAATGCCGCGCAAAATATTCATCTCCAACTTACTCACCGCGCTGCGCCCGTACAAGCGGCGCAAACGACTCATCAGATGCCGCGGTTTGGCCGGATCGAGAAAGCCTATCTCCACCAGGGCCTGCTCCAGATGCACGTAGAACGACTCCAATTCGTCCGCGGTGACCGGCTGCGAACTCTGGATCGCCGTGGTTTCCAGCTTCGGTGTCTTGGTTGGCTTGTTCTGCGCCGCCAACCAGGCCATGCGCACTTCATAAGCCAGAACCTGCACCGCCGCAGCCAGATTCAACGAGCTGAAATCCGGGTCGGAGGGTATATGCACATGAAAGTGACAGCGCTGCAGCTCCTCATTGGTCAGGCCGGCATACTCACGACCGAACACCAACGCCACCTCGCCGCCCTGCATAGCCTGCTCACAACTATTGACTCCGCACTCGCGTGGATCGAGCAATGGCCAGGGAATACGCCTATCACGTGCACTGGTACCCAATACCAGACTGCAACCGACCAACGCCTGCTCGAGGGTCTCGACCACCTGCGCCCCATCGAGGATATCGGTTGCGCCCGATGCACGCGCGACAGCATCGCCGCTGGGAAATTCCTGCGGATCGACCAGCACCAAGCGCGACAGCCCCATGTTTTTCATGGCCCGCGCCGCGCCACCGATATTGCCGGGATGACTGGTGTTGACCAACACTACGCGAATATTTTCCAGCAAAACGAACACTCACACGGACAGCGGAGGGGGAGCAAATCTTACAGAAGCCCCCTCATTAATGCCATGCAAGACACAGACGGCACTTCAACCGATCGGCTTTTCTGCTAACATGGCCGGCTTTCTTTAACGACCCAGGTGAACCATCCATGCAGCCTATGCTGAACATCGCGCTGCGCGCAGCCCGTAGCGCCGGTGAAATGATCTTCCGCTCTACCGAACGCTTGGACGTCATCTCGGTCGACGAGAAAGATGCCAAAGATTACGTGACCGAAATCGATCGCTCCGCCGAGCAACTGATCATCCAGGCACTGCGCAAGGCCTATCCGAATCACGGCTTTCTCGGCGAGGAAGGCGGCCTGATCGAAGGTAGCGGCGACGGCGCCGACTACCTGTGGATCATCGATCCGCTGGACGGCACCACCAACTTCGTCCGCGGCATCCCGCACTTCGCGGTCAGCATCGCCTGCAAATACCGCGGTCGCCTGGAACACGCCGTGATCATCGACCCGGTACGCCAGGAAGAATTCACCGCCAGCCGCGGTCGTGGCGCCGCCCTCAATGGCCGCCGCCTGCGCGTCAGCCCACGCAAGAGCCTGGAAGGCGCCCTCCTCGGCACCGGCTTCCCGTTCCGCGACAGCCAGATGGACAACCTGGAAAACTACCTGGGCATGTTCCGCAGCCTGGTTGGCCAGACCGCCGGCATACGCCGTGCCGGGGCCGCCAGCCTGGATCTGGCCTACGTCGCCGCCGGTCGTTTCGATGCGTTCTGGGAGTTCGGCCTCTCCGAGTGGGACATGGCAGCCGGCGCACTGCTGATCCAAGAGGCCGGCGGCCTGATCAGCGATTTCAGTGGCGGCCATGAATTCCTCGAAAAAGGCCAGATCGTGGCTGGCAATACCAAGTGCTTCAAAGCCGTATTGACTGCGATCCAGCCGCACCTGTCGGCTTCACTGAAACGCTAAGCTGGCTCCCATAAAAAAAGCGCCTAAAAGGCGCTTTTTTTATTAGCGTTCGATTCAGTTGGTATTTTTAGTCAACACCAGGCGACCGTCCTCGACTGGAATGCGACTGCCCGGATCACTATCCATCCGCACCTGCCCTTCCTTGCCATCGAGCTGATATTTGACGTCGTAACCAACCAGCTTCTCGCTGGTATCCGTCACCGTGTTGCAGCGGGTTTCAGTGGTCGTATAGGTATCGTTGGCCTGCATACTGCCCTGCACCTTGTTACCGGCATAACCGCCACCAACCGCACCGGCAACGGTAGCGAGCTTCTTGCCGTTGCCGCCACCGACCTGACTACCGAGCAGACCGCCGACCACCGCACCGATTGCCGTACCGGCAATCTTGTGCTGATCCTGCACGGGCCGCTGGCGGGTCACGGTTACATCCTGGCAAACCTGGCGGGGGGTCCTGATGGTCTCCTTGATGGGTTTTACAGCCAGCACTTCGGCGTATTCGGGACCACCAACCAGGCTGTAGGTCGCAAAAGCACCGCCAGCCGTGACGGCGACAGCACCCAGTACAGCACCAACAACCATTGACTTGTTCATAGTGAAACTCCTGATCGATGCCGCCAGGCGAGTTACGCCCGGCCTAAGCCTATGACAACGACCAGGTGAAATTGGTTCATGTTAATGGCCTTTTGCACCACTGAAACCATGAACCAATCGGCGATCAGGGACGCTCGTCGACTTCCTCGGCCACCACCGGCGGGATCAGGTCCTCGACGCGCAGGTCGAGCCAAACCAGCACAACGTTGGAGATGTAGATCGACGAGTAGGTACCGACCAGTACCCCGACGAACAGCGCGACCGCAAAACCGAACAGATTATCGCCACCGAACACCAGCAATGCCGCAATGGCCAGCAAGGTGGAAATCGAAGTCGCCAAAGTACGTAGCAAGGTCTGAGTGGTCGAGATGTTGATGTTCTCGATCAAACTGGCCTTGCGCAGCAACCGAAAATTCTCCCGGACACGGTCGAATACCACGATGGTGTCGTTCAACGAGTAGCCGATGATTGCCAGCAACGCCGCGAGCACCGTCAGATCGAAAGTGATCTGGAAGAACGAGATAAAACCCAAGGTAACTATTACGTCGTGCACCAATGTAACGAAGGCGCCCATGGAGAATTTCCATTGAAAGCGGAAGGCCAGGTACAACATGACCCCGCCAAGCGCCAGCAGCATACCGAGGCCACCCTGGTCGCGCAGCTCCTCGCCAACCTGCGGCCCGACGAACTCGACCTTGCTGACCTCCAGCTTGTCGCCGGCCTGGCGCAGCACCAGCGCCAGCTTGTTGCCCAGACCCGGATCGTCGCCCTGCATGCGTACCACCACATCGGTGGTAGCGCCGAAACTTTGCACGACCGCGTCGCCATAACCGGCACTGGCCAGTTGCTGACGGATCTTGCCGAGGTCGGCCACCTCCTCGTAAGCGAACTCGATCTGGGTGCCACCGGTAAAGTCCAGGCCGAAGTTCAAACCCTTGATCGCCAGGCTACCCAGTGCGATCAGGGTTAACAGGATGGTCATGGCGATCGCAATGTGGCGAACGCCCATAAAGTTGATTACACGATTCATCTCAGCCCCTTAAATCCACAACTTCTTCAGGTCTCGCCCGCCGAAGCTCAAGTTGACCATGGCACGAGTCACCAGAACGGCAGTGAACATCGAAGTGAGAATGCCCAGCGACAGGGTTACCGCAAAGCCTTTGACCGGCCCGGTACCCATGGCGAACAGGATGCCACCCACCAATAGCGTGGTCAGGTTGCCGTCGACGATTGCCGAGTAGGCGCGATCGAAGCCTTCATGAATGGCGCGCTGGATCGACATGCCGCTGGCGATTTCCTCGCGAATACGCGAGAAGATCAGCACGTTGGCATCCACCGCCATACCCATGGTAAGGACGATACCGGCGATCCCCGGCAGCGTCAGGGTCGCACTGAGCAGCGACATCAGCGCCAGCAGCAGCACCATATTGAGCCCCAGGGCTATCGTCGCCAGCACGCCGAACAGGCGGTAGATGGCTATGATGAACAGCGAGACGAAAAGCATGCCCCACAGCGAAGCATCGATACCCTTGCCGATGTTGTCCGCGCCCAGGCTCGGGCCGATGGTGCGCTCTTCAGCGAAGTACATCGGCGCCGCCAGACCACCAGCACGCAGCAGCAAAGCGAGCTCGGTGGACTCACCCGGGCCGTCCAGCCCGGTGATGCGGAACTGACTACCCAGGGCCGACTGAATGGTCGCCAGGCTGATGATCTTCTTCTCTTCGGTGAAGCTCTGGACCTGAACTTCCTTCTCGACGCCGTCGACCACCTGACGCATGGTGCGGGTTGTCGGCTTCTGTTCGATAAAGATCACCGCCATGCTGCGCCCGACATTGTTGCGGGTGGCGCGATTCATCAGCTCGCCGCCATGGCCATCCAGGCGGATATTGACCTGCGGGCGACCGTTTTCGTCAAAGCTGGCCTTGGCATCCGTCACCTGATCGCCGGTGATGATCAGATCACGCTCCAGCTGCGCAGGTGGACGACCCGCTTCGCGGAATTCGAACATCTCGGTGCTGGCCCTGGAGGCATCCGGCTCGGCGGCCAGACGAAACTCCAGGTTGGCGGTCTTGCCGAGAATCCGCTTGGCTTCTGCAGTGTCCTGCACGCCGGGCAGCTCGACGACGATGCGGTTGGCGCCCTGGCGCTGCACCAGCGGTTCGGAAACGCCCAGCTCGTTGACCCGGTTACGCACCGTGGTCAGGTTCTGCTTGATCGAGTATTCACGAATCTCGGCGATCTTGGCCGCGCTCAAGGCCAGGCGCAGCACTTGCTGACCATCGCGCTCGACGGATGTCATCGCGAAGTCATTGAATTCCTTGCGGATCAGGCTTTGAGCCTTCTCCAGCGTGGCTTCATCGACGAAGCCCAGCTGAATCGCACCGTTGAAATCGGGCAGGCTGCGGTAGCGCACACGCTCCTTGCGGAGCGCGCCTTTGACTTCACCCTCGTAGACTTTGAGGCGCGCCTCCAGGGCTTTCTCCATATCCACTTCCATCAGGAAGTGCACACCACCAGACAGGTCGAGACCCAGCTTCATCGGCCCGGCGCCGATGTTACGCAGCCAGTCCGGCGTGGTCTGAGCCAGGTTCAGCGCGACCACGAAGTCGTCGCCAAGCGTCTTGCTCACCACGGTCTTGGCTGGCAGCTGATCGGCCTGCTTGGCCAACCGCAGCAAACCGGCACGGCCCTGATTGGCGACGCTAGTGGACTTGACCTCGATCCCGGCCTCCTGCAGGGCGCGACTGGCGCGGTCAAGGTCGGCCTGCTGCACCTGCATGGCAGTGCTTTTGCCGCTGACCTGGATCGCCGGATCGTCCGGATACAGGTTGGGGATGGAATAGAGAAAGCCGATCACCAGCACAGCCAGGATCAGCAGGTACTTCCAGAGGGGGAATTTGTTGAGCATGACGCCGCCCGTTATGACGCGGGGCGCATTAAGCGCCCCGTCGAGTGATAAAGGTATTGAACTTAAATCGCCTTGAGCGTGCCCTTAGGCAAAGTGGCCGCGATCGCCACCTTCTGAATCTTCAATTCGACGGTGCTGGAGACTTCGAGCACCACGAAATCGTCGCTGACCTTGACGACCTTACCGGCGATACCGCCAGTGGTGACCACTTCATCACCCTTTTGCAGATTGCCGAGCAGGTTCTTGTGCTCTTTGGCGCGTTTGGCCTGCGGGCGCCAGATCATCAGATAGAAAATGACCAGGAAACCGACCAGAAACACCCATTCGAAACCGGCAGCGGGACCTGCAGCAGCCGGGGCAGCCGCATCAGCGTATGCGGCGGGAACCAAAAAGCTCAAAAAGCTCATGTAACACTCCTGTTGGATATTCTTTAAACGTTGGTGATCAGGTGAGCGGCGGGACCGGCAGGCCACGCTTGGCATAGAAGGTATCGACAAAGGCGGCCAATGTACCCTGTTGAATAGCCTCGCGCAAACCAGCCATCAGACGCTGATAGTGACGTAAGTTGTGGATTGTATTGAGCATGCTGCCCAGCATCTCGCCACATTTATCCAGGTGGTGCAGGTAGGCGCGGGAGAAGTGCTGGCAGGTATAACAGTCGCAGGTCGGATCCAGCGGCGAATCGTCCTGCTTGTGGAACGCATTGCGAATTTTCAGCACACCGGTATCGACGAACAGATGGCCATTGCGCGCATTGCGGGTCGGCATCACGCAATCGAACATATCCACGCCTCGGCGCACACCCTCGACCAGATCTTCCGGCTTGCCCACGCCCATCAGATAACGCGGCTTATCGGCTGGCAATTGTGTCGGCAGATAATCGAGCACGCGGATCATCTCTTCTTTCGGCTCGCCCACCGACAGCCCGCCAATCGCCAGGCCGTCGAAATCCAGCTCGTTCAAACCTTCCAGCGAACGCATGCGCAGCTCTTCGTGCATGCCGCCCTGGACGATCCCGAACAACGCCGCACTGCTGTCACCATGGGCCTCCTTGGAACGCTTGGCCCAGCGCAGCGATAGCTCCATCGAGCGCTTGGCCACATCGAACTCGGCCGGATAAGGCGTGCACTCGTCGAAAATCATCACGATGTCCGAGCCCAGGTCGCGCTGCACCTGCATCGACTCTTCCGGCCCCATGAACACCTTGGCGCCATCCACCGGCGAGGCGAAGTACACGCCCTCCTCCTTGATCTTGCGCATGGCCCCCAGGCTGAACACCTGGAAACCACCGGAGTCGGTCAGAATCGGCCCCTGCCATTGCATGAAATCATGCAGATCGCCATGCCGCTTGATCACCTCGGTGCCCGGCCGCAGCCACAAGTGGAAGGTATTGCCGAGGATGATTTGCGCACCTATCGCTTCGATATCGCGCGGCAGCATGCCCTTGACCGTGCCATAGGTGCCCACCGGCATAAAAGCCGGGGTTTCCACCACGCCGCGCGGAAAGGTCAGGCGCCCCCGTCGCGCCTTGCCATCGGTTGCCAACAATTCGAACGACATCCGACAGGTGCGGCTCATAAACAGTCCTCTGGTCCGCGCGGCGCGGGATTACGGGTAATAAACATGGCATCGCCGTAGCTGAAAAACCGATAACCCTCGGCGATCGCACACTTATAGGCAGCCATGGTCTCGGGATAACCGGCAAACGCCGACACCAGCATCAGCAGGGTCGATTCCGGCAAATGAAAATTGGTCACCAGGGCGTCGACCACATGCAGCGGCCGGCCCGGGTAGATGAAGATATCGGTGTCGCCGCTGAAAGCTTTCAACTTGCCATCACGCGCCGCGCTCTCCAACGAGCGCACGCTGGTGGTGCCCACCGCGATCACCCGACCACCACGGGCCCGGCAAGCGGCGACCGCATCGACCACATCCTGGCCGACCTCCAGCCATTCGCTGTGCATCGGATGATCTTCGATACGCTCGACCCGTACCGGCTGAAAGGTGCCGGCACCCACGTGCAGAGTGACGAAAGCGCGCTCGACGCCCTTTTCGGCAATGGCTGCGAGTAATGCCTGATCGAAGTGCAAGCCGGCAGTCGGCGCGGCCACGGCACCAGCGCGTTCGGCATATACGGTCTGATAACGCTCGCGGTCGGCGGCTTCGTCCGGCC
>NZ_CAMPHI010000069.1 GCF_946885955.1 uncultured Pseudomonas sp. | reverse complement strand
GCTTCGGCTTCGGCTTCGGCTTCGGCTTCGGCTTCGGCTTCGGCTTCGGCTTCGGGGATATCGATCGGTTCGGCAGCCCCCGGCAAGCTTGGTTCGCCGCCCTGACGGAAACTACGGATCGCCTCTATCAGTTCCGCTGGGCTTTCCAGCACGGCACGTCGCTGCAGCTGTTCGAGCAGCACGGCCAGGCGGTCGTGGCTCTGCTGAAGCAAGCCCGCCAGCAGCGGGGAATAGCCATAACGCCTGTCGACCAGTCCTTCGTAGAGCGATTCGAGCTCATGGGCGAGATCACCGATCGACCGTATTTCCGCCATCCGCGCTCCCCCTTTGAGGGTATGCAGATCGCGTTGCAGGGACGACAGCGCCGCTTTGTTGTCGGGGTCCGCCAGCCAGCGCTCGAGGGCCTGGCCGGCACTCTCGAGAATATCCACCGCCTCTTCGAGGAAGATTTCGACCATCTCGGCGTCCAGCGCCTCATGGGACGATGCCGGAGCCTGCGGTTCATCGAAGACCGGCTCAGCCAAGGCCTCCAGTTCGATTTCTTCGCTATCGCTGTCTGCCGCGCCGTTATCCGCGCCTGGCCATTCGGCTTCTTCGAGCTGGGCGGTCGCGGCGTCGAGTTCGACGACATCTATACCGCCCTGGCCATCGTTCGACAGCAGGGCCAGGGTACTCGGGTCCAGCGCTTCGCCGAGCAGGTTGCGCAGGGCTTCGACGCGCTCGGGGCGCGCGCTGACCTGCAAACCGGCGGCGACCTGATCCATCATGCTGATCAGCGCCTCATGGGCCTGTTCGGCCTCGCTGAAGAAACGCTCGCTGACCGCCAGACTGCCCTCTTCCACCGCGCCATAGAGGTCCAGCAAGCCTTCGCACAGCTCGTCGATCTGTGGCAACTCGGCCATTTCGGCACCGCGGCTCAGGGTACTCAGCTCTTCCAGCAGTGCGCTCAGTTCCTGGCGCTCCGACGGATGCTCACGCCAGCGCTTAAGCAGATCTTCGGCATCGAGCAGAATATCCATGCCCTCGGCGAGGAATATTCCGATCAATTGCGGGTCGCGGCGATCGCCCTGCTCGCTTTCGCGGCCAACCTGCGCGGCCTCCAAGCGGTCGCTATGCAGCTTGCGGACCCGCTCGAGGAACTCATCGGCACCGGGCAACGGCGCCAGCGGATCGCTTTCCAGCTGTTCGAGCCCGATGCGGATGAGCTTCTCCGCTGTACTGAGCAGTTCGGCCTCGGCCAGATCCATGGGGATCAGGTTGGTCTTGAACTCCTTGACCAGTTTTTCCAGCGGCGCGGCGATCTCCGCCACCGGCACGATGCCGGCCATGTAGGCGCTGCCCTTGAGTGTATGCAGGGCGCGTTGCAGGTCATCGGTGATGGCCTGGGGCAGTTCCTGCGCGCAATCGGCGAGGAAGCCGACGAGTGTGTCGAGGTGGGTTTCGGCCTCGTTGCGGAAGATTTCCAGCAACTGTGGGTCGAGGGGCTCGACGTCGAGCTCCTCCGCAGCGGATGGCTTGGCAGCTTCGGCAAAATCCTCTGACGCGGCTGCCTGGGCGACCGAGGTTTCAGTTTTTGGGAGCGGTAGCCCCTTCGCCAGCGCAAAGGCGGTGGCGGCCAGAAGGTCGACATCGTCGCGCTGGCGCTGCGCCTTGGCGGCGAACTCATCGAGCAGGGCCGGCATCAACGCCACCACATCGGCAACCACTTGCTGCACCTCGGCACTGGCCTCGATGCTACGGTCAAGTACGCGGTTGAGCAGGTTCTCGATCGACCAGCCCAGCTCGCCAATGATCAGCGCGCGCACCATGCGTCCGCTGCCCTTGAGGGTGTGGAAGGCGCGGCGTATCTCTACCAGAGCGTCTCTGTCGTCGGTGCTGGCGCACCAGCGCGGCAAGTACTCGGCGATGGTTTCCAGCACTTCACCGACTTCCTCGATGAAGACTTCCAGCAACTCATCGTCAATCGGCTCTTCGTCCGCCGGCGGCGGCAGCAGACTGGGCGGCACTTCGTGGGCCGGCGGATTGATTGCCTGCACCGGAGCGGCCATCACATCGGCCATCGACAAGGGTTTGTCGGCGGCAGGCGCGGACGGCTCCTGCACTTCGGGCGCGCTCGGCAATTCAACGTCGGGCAATTCCAGCGCGGCGAGCTCGGCTTCGTCCCAGGTAGCGGGGCTGTCCTGCTCGTCGAGGCTGAATGCTTCGAACGTGATCTCCTCGTCCGGAGCGGCTGCGGTTTGCGCCTGATCCGTTGGCTGTTCAGGTACCAGCGACCACTCGGCGTCCAACGTATCGTTGCTGAAATCGATCAATTCGTCCGGGTTGTCCAGCGACCCGACGGGTTCCTCGGTGCCGACTATGGGTTGCTCGTCCGGTTCCGCATAGGTGCTGAAATCGATGAGCTCTTCGCTCGGCGCTTGCTCGATGTCCAGGGAGAGCATCTGTTCGTCGCTGTCGAGCGCCGACAGCGGCTGCTCCGGCTCATCTGGCTCATCTGGCTCATCTGGCTCGTCAGCCAGGACTTCGATTTCGTCCAGCGGATCGGCCAGCGGAGAAAGGGTTTCGACGCTTGGCTGAATGCTGTCGAGAATCGACGGCTTCTCTTTCAGCGGATAACCAAGGCTCTGCAGACTTTCTTCGGCGACATCGAGAATCAGGTCGCCCTGGGTCGCGTGGTCTTCGGCCAGGCGTTCGAGGTAGTACTCGACGCTGGTGATGGCATCGGCCAGGGTATCGAGGTTCTGCCAGTTGGGTACGGCCTTGCGCGCCAGCAGTTGTTCTTGAATGTAGCGGTTGCAGGCATTCAGCAAATCCGCGGCGCGGGTCAGCGGAATCATGGCCAGCCCGCCACGCACCTGGGTCAGCAATTCCGGCACGCGCGCCAGGTGCTCGTGGTTCCATTGCGAGGCGATGAACTCGATGATCGCGTCTTTCGACTGCTCCAGGCCGTTGCGCGCTTCCTTGATCACCAACTGGTGGATCTGCGCCACATCGGTGGTCGGCAGATGGCTTTCTTCGCGCGCCGAGTCTTCGGCGGGGCCAACCATGCCGGCCAGGGTCGCCTCGACATAGAGCAACGCGCCGGCAACATCCATCAGCACCGCATCGCTGGGTTCCTGCTTGCCCTGGGACAGGCCGTGGATGACCTCCAGCTGGTCGGCGATGACTTTACGTGGCTGACCGAAACCGAGTACCGCCAACGTGTCGGCGATCTGCTTCAGGGGCGCCATCAGCGCGTCGAGATCACTGATCTGCCCGCGGTCGCTGCGCACGAACAGGTCGAGGCTGTCTTTGACCCGTACCAATTCCTCGCACAGCGCGCCGACCACCGAACGCATCGCATCGCGGTCCGGTCCGGCCAGGCGCGCACGCTCTTCGTCAATCACATCGCTATCGGGCAGCGCTTCGTCGAGGCGGTATTGCTCTTTCAGCGCCTGCACACGCGGCGACTGCGCGGATGCCTTGGCGACATAGAACAGCAGGTTTTTGTTCAGTTCGTCCGGGGCGGGCTGGTTGATGCCGTCGGCACCCTGTTCCACCAGTCGTTTCAGCTCCTTGTCGACCTGACGCAGCAGGGTGCGCACACTGGCGCCGTTGGCCACGCTACCGTTGGCCAGACCTTCGATCATGCCCGAGGCGATTTGCCAGAGGGCAGCCAGCGGCGCGTCTTTGCACAGGTTTTCCAGACGTGCGAAAACCCGCGCCATGTAGCCCAGATTGGTCGGCAGGTCCTGGCTGCGGATAACGCCAACCAACGCCACCTGCAGCATCTGCCGCAACTTGCGTAGCAACTGCGGCAGCTCGTTGGTGCGCAGCGCAGCGATCGATTCGCTGGACAAAGCCGGCACCCGCGCCGACATATCGGGGGCGAACAGACTGGTTTCCGAGAGCAGTTTTTCGCCGCGGGCCGCACGCAGGTCATTGAGCAGTGGCAATACCACCATCGGCAGATCGCGCCGCGCGGTCTGGATGCGGTCGAGGTAGACCGGCAGCTGCAGAATGGCCTGCATCAGCACTTCCAGCGCTTCGCCCTGGTTGGTCACGCGGCCGTCGATCAGCGCCTGGACCAGATGCTCCATTTCTTCCGCGAGCAGGGCCGCACCGAAGAACTCGACCATCTGCAGAGTGCCTTGAACCTGGTGCACATAGGTCAGGCAGAAACGCATGCGTGTCGAATCCTGGGGGTTCTCGACGAACGCCTCCAGTGCCTGACGCGCCTGCTTCAGGGTTTCCGCGATTTCGCCTTTGACCCACTCCAGGGCGACATAGTCGTGCCGATCACCCATAGCCACTCCACTCATAAACCTATCCCTTGCGGGTAAACGCCAGCACTCGCTCGTCGGCCACCGGTGTCAATTCCGGATGCTGCCAACCGATCACCTCGCCCACTCCGACTACCAGCAGACCACCCGGTGCCAGGCGTTCGACCAGGCGGTTGAGGATCTCGCGGCGCCGCCAGCGACGAAAATAAATCAGCAAGTTCTGACAAAAAATGACGTCCATGCCGGACATCGGCGCCTTCGCCAACTCCAGCACGTTGAGTTTGGCGCAGCAAACACGCGCCGCCAGGCTCGGTATTACCTTCAAGCGTCCATCCGGTTGAGCCAGGAAATACCGCTGGCTCAGGTCCTCTTCCATCTGATCCAGCCTGCGCGCCGAGTACTGGGCGTCGCGCGCCTTGCTCAAGGCATTGAGGCTGATATCGGTACCCGTCACGCCAAAATGCGCAGGACGATCGGTTTCACGCAGCACCTCCGCTGCGGTGATCGCCAGCGAGTAGGGCTCTTCGCCGCTCGAACACCCCACGCTCCATAGTTCCCAGGGCTGTTGCAAACCCTGCGCCAGGCGGCCCCGCAGGTATTGCTCGAGCACCTCGAACGAGGGGCGATGACGGAAGAAACGTGTTTCCTGGACGGTCAAGCGGTCCAATAACGTGGACCACTCCACAGCCCCCCGCGGCCCAGCGGTGACCTGCTGGTAATAGCTCAGGTAATCCGTCACACCGAGTTCACGCATCCGCGCGGTCAGGTTGGTTTGCAGAAACGCCCGACGCTGCTCGCTGACTACAACCCCGGTGCGCTCTTCAAGCAACGTCTGCCACTTGCGGAACTCCACATCGGACATGTCCATCACCGCTTGCAGAGCCCAGACGCCTGGCTGCATGTCGTCCCTCTCGCTCATGGCCATGGATTAATACGCTGATCCGATCAGATCACCGTCGCGCTGATCAGGCGCTGTCCCCAGCATCCGGCAAGGTGAAGTCGGAAACCGACTTGCGCATCTCACTGGCCATCTTGGCCAGATTACCAATGCTCTTGGCGGTCGCAGTGGTACCGGACGACGTCTGCGAGGTAATTTCCTGGATCACGTTCATGGTGTTGGAAATGTGGCCCGCCGAAGACGCCTGCTGGCGTGCCGCGTTGGAGATGTTCTGAATCAAGGCCGCCAGGGTCTTGGATACCTTCTCGATCTCTTCCAGCGCCACCCCGGCGTCCTGTGCCAGACGGGCCCCGCGGACCACTTCGGAAGTGGTCTGCTCCATCGAGATAACCGCTTCGTTGGTGTCGGTCTGAATCGTTTTAACCAGCGCCTCGATCTGCTTGGTCGCCGCCGAGGAACGTTCCGCAAGGCGCTGTACTTCGTCCGCTACCACGGCGAAGCCGCGGCCCGCGTCACCGGCCATGGAGGCCTGGATTGCAGCGTTCAGTGCGAGGATGTTGGTCTGGTCGGCAATGTCGTTGATCAGGCTAACGATGTCACCGATCTCCTGGGACGATTCACCGAGGCGCTTGATCCGCTTCGAGGTGTCCTGGATCTGCTCACGGATGTTATCCATGCCGGTGATGGTGTTGTGTACGACTTCGTTACCCTTGTTGGCGATGGCTACGGAACGTTCCGCTACCGCGGAGGATTCCGAGGCGTTCGCCGATACCTGGTCGATCGACACGGCCATTTCGTTGATCGCCGCGGATGCCCCGGCGATTTCCTGGGCCTGGTGCTCGGACGCCTCGGCCAGGTGCATCGCCGTGGCCTGGGTTTCCTGGGCGGCACCGGCTACCTGAACGGCGGTCAGGTTAATCGTGGCTACCAGATCGCGCAGTTGGTCGATGGAGTAGTTGATGGAGTCGGCGATGGCGCCGGTGAAGTCCTCGGTTACGGTCGCAGCTACTGTCAGGTCACCGTCGGCGAGGTCGGCGATTTCATCGAGCAGTCGCAGAATCGCGGCCTGGTTACGTTCGTTCTTCTCGGCGGTTTCAGCGAGACGGCGGTTGGTCTCACGCACCATCACGATACCGATCAGGATGATCGACGCCAGGGCCAGAATACCGAGCACATAGCCGGCCAGGGTGTTCACCGCACGGCTATCGGCGAGGTCTTCAAACCCCGCGGCCAGCTCGGAAGCTTTGTCCAGCAGGGTTTGCGAGACGGTGAAAATCCCGTTCGCCGATTCCCGCACCTGGAACAGTTCGGGCGAGGTTTCGAGAATTTCGTCCACCGAACCGGAGACGAATTCGAACAGCTCGGAAATTTCCGCCAGACGCTCGAGGGCTTCGGCGTCCGTTACCTTGGAAATCTCCATCGCCGCGTTGCCTTCGAGCATCGCACTGAGTACGCGACCGAACAGGCTGGCGTCGCGGCCGAACATATCCGCGGCCTGTACCGAGTCGTCGTCACCGGCGAGTACCTTGTTGACCGAGCCGAGAATACGTTCGGCGAGCAACGACTGGCGCTGAGCAACGGAAACCTGAGCGGCAGGCGCACCGCTCTCGAGCAGGATGTCGACCACTTCCTCGTACTCGACCTGCAGTTGCGGAATGGTTTCCGCCAGGGTTGCAGCCACCTGGTGCAGCGACAGAATGGTCTGCTCACTGGCCAGAATGGCGTCGGTATTGCCCCGCAGACTGTCCCAGTCCTTTTGCACCGCGGCCATTTGCGGCTGAACGGCTTCCGGCGCGGGAGGTACGCCGCTTTCTTCGTCACCTTCGGTCAGGTAGCCCCAGCGAGTCTGGAAGTCGTTGCGCGCGTCGCGCAACAAGCCAAACGCTTCGGCGGTACCGGAAGCGGCTTCGGTGGCGTTCTTGGCGATACGCTGCGACAGAACGCGAAGCTCACCGGAGTGACCGATGTATTCGGTGTCGTAGGTCGATTGGGTGTTGAGGTAGGCGAAGTTCGCGAACAACAACACGATGGATACGATCAGGACGATAAACAGCCCCGCGATCAACGTGCTACTGCGCGTACCTGCCAATAGATTGCCTGCATTTAGTTTTTTCATTATCTGGCCCCCGCCTGGACCGATCGCACTACGGTTTCCATGTAACGACAAAAGGCCGGCAGTGCCGACCCAACCGAAAATTCTTTAAATAGCCACATCGAGAAACCCCTGGTGTTTGGCCAACGCATGCGGGCTGAACACCAACCAGGGTTGCTCTCGCTGAAATACGCCGTGAATGAAAGGAGCAATCGACGCTTCGAGCGGCGGCAGTTGCTCGGAGAAGGTGTCGACCGGGAAGTGTTGCATACCGAAGACTTCATCGACCGTCAGGCCGGCGAACACTTCCTGGTAATCGACGACCAGAACCCGGCGCTTCTTGCGCAGCGGCGATAGCTCGTTACCGAAGAAACCGCACAAATCCATTACCGGCAGCAGACGCCCGCGGACGTTCGCCACCCCTTTCACCCAGCTTTTCACACCCGGCAACAAGGTATGCCGAGGCTCGTGCAAAACTTCACCGACCTCGCCCATCGGCGCCACAAAGAACCGCTCTCCCATGCGAAAACCAATGCCGCTCCAGGTTTGCACCATGGCTTTCTGCGAAGGCAGGCCGGCCGCAAGCGACCGACAGCGCCGGTCGATTTCCAGGAGCGTTTGAAAGGGTGTTTGGGCTTCCGACATGCCAACTGCGGCCTTTTATTATAGTTTGTTGCGCATTGGCACCGCGTCAGCCGGCCAATACAGCATTCAGGGTTTTCAGCAGCGTGGCTTCGTCGACCGGCTTGGTCAGGTAGTCTTTCGCGCCTTGGCGCTTGCCCCAGACCTTGTCGGTTTCCTGATCCTTGGTGGTGACGATGATCACCGGGATATGACTGGTTTCCGCATCCTTGGTCAACTGACGGGTCGCCTGGAACCCATTGAGCCCCGGCATGACGATGTCCATCAGGACGGCGTCCGGTTTTTCCTGGCGTGCAAGGGCAACGCCATCCGCACCGTTTTCCGCCTTGAGTACCTGATGCCCGTGCTTTTCCAGCATGGCGGTCAGTTTGTACATTTCAGTCGGGGAGTCATCAACTATCAGAATTCGAGCCATGATGTTTTCCAATACATAAAGAAGCTTCAGAAGCGCCACCAATAGCGGTGCTCTCGGCTATCCAGCAAGACGTCAGGACGCTTGGTCTACCGGAGTAAAGTTAGGCACATGAGCTTTTATAGCACCGAGTAGCTCTTCTTTGCTGAAGGGCTTGGTCAGGTACTGGTCGGAACCCACGATGCGGCCTTTGGCTTTATCGAACAAACCGTCCTTGGAGGACAGCATGATCACCGGGGTGGATTTGAAAGCGCTGTTGTTCTTGATCAGGGCACAGGTCTGATAGCCATCCAGCCTCGGCATCATGATGTCGACAAAAATGATATTAGGATGGGTGTCGGCGATCTTTGCCAAAGCATCGAAGCCATCTACTGCGGTAACCACCTCGCAGCCCACCTTCTTCAGTAGGGTTTCTGCGGTGCGCCGAATCGTTTTCGAATCGTCGATCACCATTACCCTCAAACCCTCGGAATGCTGTTCCATGTTTGCCCTACCATCGCCTCGGTGAGTCGTTATTTTTCTGCGTCTTTACCAGTGCGCCTGAGGCCCTGCTATCGTCGGGCTGCAACCCGATCGTGCGGCCTTTTTAGCATACTCTCCAGATGCAATCTATAAGCCCCGGAACACGGGGGTTTTCCTAGAGCGCCCATTTCGCCAGCACAGCCTGGCGGCACAGGTTAGAATCGGGTCTTTCGTCGCCACCCTCACGGAGAAGCGCCAATGAGCGTCCGCCTCGGCATCGTCATGGATCCTATCGCCCGGATCTCTTTCAAGAAAGACAGCTCGCTCGCCATGCTGCTCGCGGCTCAAGCGCGGGGCTGGTCGCTCTTTTATATGGAGCAGAAAGATCTTTACCAGACCAAGGGTCAAGCCCGTGCTCGCCTCAATCCGCTGCAGGTGTTCAACGACCCGCAACGTTGGTTCGAACTCGGTAAAGAACAGGATATTGCACTCGCCGACCTGGATGTGATCCTGATGCGCAAGGATCCACCTTTCGATAACGAGTTCGTCTATTCCACCTACCTGCTGGAACAAGCCGAGCGGGAGGGTGTGCTGGTGGTCAATCGCCCGCAAAGCCTACGCGACTGTAATGAAAAACTCTTCGCGACCCAGTTTCCCCAATATACCCCGACGACCCTGGTCAGCCGCAGGCCCGACATTCTGCGCGAGTTTGCCAAAGAACAGCGTGACATCATTCTCAAACCCCTTGATGGCATGGGTGGTTCTTCGATATTTCGTCACCGCGAGGGCGATCACAACCTTTCGGTGATCCTCGAGACCCTGACCGCCCATGGCACTCAACAGATTATGGCTCAAGCCTACCTACCCGCCATCGTCGACGGCGATAAACGTATTCTGATGATCGACGGCGAGCCCGTACCCTATTGCCTGGCGCGCATTCCCGCCGCCGGGGAAACCCGCGGCAACCTGGCCGCCGGCGGCCGCGGCGAAGCGCGCCCGCTGACCGAGCGCGACCGTGAAATCGCCGCAGCGGTCGGCCCGGCACTGCGCGAGCGCGGGTTATTGTTCGTCGGCCTCGATGTCATCGGCGAGTACATGACCGAGATCAACGTCACCAGCCCGACCTGCATCCGCGAGATCGATGCCGCCTACGACACGCGCATCGGCGATCGCCTGATGGACTGCATCGCCGGCAAACTGCAGGACAGAGGCTGAAAGCTGCAAGCCATGGAGCCGGAAAGCTTGACGCAGGTTGCAGCTTGGCGCTTGTCGCTTGCAGCCTGCCACTCCAAGCGGTCAGACTGCGCGGCAACCTGAATCGACCCGAACCGCGATGAACGCAGCCACGACACCAACCACCAAGCAGCCCGCCGAAATTCGCCCGGCGGACCGGCTGGGCTTCACCCTATTCCTCGCCGCAGCCCTGCACGCCGCAGTGATTCTCGGCCTGAGCTTTACCCTGGCCGACCCCAACCAGATCAGCAAAACTCTTGAAATCACCCTGTCGACGTTCAAGAGCGAGGAAAAGCCCAAAGAGGCCGACTTCCTCGCCCAGGACAATCAGCAAGGCAGTGGCACCCTGGAACACAAGGCGGCGCCCACCACCACCGAACAGGCGCCCTTCCAGGATACCCAGGTCAAGCGCGTGACCCCGCCGGCAACCCCGCAACAACCCAAGGTCCGCCAGGAAGCACCGAAAGCCGCGGTCGCCACCCGCTCACCGCAACAACAGAAGACCCCGGTAAAACGCGAAGAAGCCAAGCCCGCCCCGCAAACGCCCCCCGCACCGGTGTTCGACAGCGCGCAACTGTCTTCGGAAATCGCCAGCCTGGAAGCTCAGCTGGCCCAGGACATCCAGCAGTACGCCAAGCGCCCCCGAGTCAATCGACAAAATAGCGCCTCGACCATGCGCGACATCAGCGCCTGGTATCGCGATGAGTGGCGCAAGAAAGTGGAGCGCATCGGTAACCTCAACTATCCGGAAGAAGCACGGCGGCAGCGCATCTATGGCAGCCTGCGCGCACTCGTGACGATCAAGAGCGACGGCACGATTGCAGAACTGCAGATTCTCGAGTCGTCGGGTCAGGCGGTACTGGATGAGGCCGCACTGCGCATCGTACGCCTGGCCGCACCGTTCGCCCCCTTTACCGGCGAACTTGCGCAGAAATTCGACCAGGTAGAAATCATTCGCACCTGGCGTTTCGAACGCGGCGACCGCCTCTCCAGCAACTGACATACGCTTTTCTCGCCAGCCGGCAGCTTGGCGCTTGAAGCCAGACCCTCGAAGCCTGAAACTACCGCCATGAAAGACGCCAGCGCCAGCTACCTCTCGCACCATTTCCTGATCGCCATGCCGCACATGGCTGATCCGCATTTCGCGCAGACCGTCACCTACCTGATCGAACACAACGCGCAAGGCGCCATGGGCCTGGTGATCAATCGCCCCAACGGCCTCAACCTGGCCGACGTGCTCGAACAATTGCGCCCCGAGGAGCCCGTACCGGCGGCCTGCCAGCAGTTGCAGATATTTTCCGGCGGCCCGGTGCAAACCGATCGCGGCTTCGTCCTCCACCCTGCCGGCCCGCAATTCCTCGCAACGCTGGAGCTGGGCGAACTGGGCCTGTCGACCTCGCAGGATGTGCTTTTCGCCATCGCCGACGGCACGGGACCGGAAAAGTACCTGATCACCCTCGGCTATGCCGGCTGGGAGGCGGGACAGCTGGAGGCCGAACTGGCCGATAACGCCTGGCTGACCTGCCCGGCAGACCCACAGATTCTCTTCGATCTGCCATTCGAACAGCGCCTGGAAGCCGCCGCCGCGCGCCTGGGCGTCAACCTCAGCCTGCTCACCTCGCAAGCCGGGCACGCCTGATGGCGCAAACCGACAAACCGCTCAGACTGCTGCTGGGCTTCGACTACGGCAGCAAGCAGATCGGCGTCGCCGTCGGCCAGGTGATCACCGGTCAGGCCCGCGAACTGTGCATCCTCAAGGCGCAGAACGGCGTACCCGACTGGCAGAAGGTCGAAGCGCTGATCCGTGAATGGCAGCCGGACGCCCTGGTCGTCGGCCTGCCACTGAACATGGACGGCACGCCAAGCGAGATGAGTGAACGGGCGGAGAAATTCGCCCGCCGCCTGAACGGCCGCTTCAACTTGCCAGTGCATACCCACGACGAACGCCTGACCACTTACGAAGCCAAGGGCCAGCGCCTGCAACAAGGCCAGAGCGGCGGCTATCGCGAGCACCCGGTCGACGCCTTGGCCGCGGCGCTGCTGCTACAAGGCTGGCTCGACGAGCACTGCCCGACTTGAACGATGCGTGAACCCACGCCTGCTCATTAAGGAGCTTCCGATGACCCTACCCAATCCCGCCGAATTGCTGCCACAGATGGCCGCGGCACTGATCAGCCATCTCAACCAACGGCAAATCGACGAGCCGCGCTTTATCGGCATCCGCACCGGCGGCATCTGGGTCGCCCAGGCCTTGCTGGAAGCACTGGGCAATTCAAGCCCGCTGGGCATTCTGGACGTCTCCTTCTACCGCGACGACTTCACCCAGAACGGCCTGCACCCGCAAGTCCAGCCCTCTGAGCTGCCATTCGAGATCGAAGGTCAGCACCTGGTACTGATCGACGATGTACTGATGAGCGGGCGCACCATTCGCGCCGCCCTCAACGAACTGTTCGACTACGGCCGCCCGGCGAGCGTGACCCTGGTCAGCCTGCTCGACCTCAACGCCCGCGAGCTGCCGATTCGCCCGGATGTGGTTGGCGCGACCTTGTCGCTGGCCAGCGATCAGCGGGTAAAATTGTCCGGCCCCACACCGCTGACCCTCGAACTCCAGACGCTGGCCAACTGAGAATGAATATGATGGATGGCAAACGCCCTCTGCAACTCAACGACCAAGGCCAACTGCGCCACTTCCTCACCCTCGACGGCCTGCCCCGCGAGCTGTTGACGGAAATCCTCGACACCGCCGACTCCTTCCTCGAAGTCGGCGCCCGCGCGGTGAAGAAAGTGCCGCTGCTGCGCGGCAAGACGGTGTGCAACGTGTTCTTCGAGAACTCCACGCGCACCCGCACGACCTTCGAACTGGCCGCCCAGCGCCTGTCCGCCGACGTCATCAGCCTCAACGTGTCGACCTCCTCGACGAGCAAGGGCGAAACGCTGTTCGACACCCTGCGTAACCTCGAAGCCATGGCAGCCGACATCTTCGTGGTACGCCATGCCGACTCAGGTGCGGCGCACTTCATCGCCGAACACGTGTGCCCGAACCTGGCGATCATCAATGGTGGCGACGGCCGCCATGCCCATCCGACCCAGGGCATGCTCGACATGCTGACGATCAGGCGCCATAAAGGCGGCTTTGAGCAGCTATCTGTAGCCATCGTCGGCGATATCCTGCATTCGCGTGTAGCCCGCTCGAACATGCTGGCGCTGAAAGCCTTGGGCTGCCCGGACATCCGTGTGATCGCCCCCAAGACCCTGCTGCCAGTGGGCATCGAGCAGTACGGAGTGACCGTGTACAACGACCTGGCGACCGGCCTCAAGGACGTCGACGTGGTGATCATGCTGCGCCTGCAACGCGAGCGCATGCAGGGCGGCCTACTGCCGAGCGAAGGCGAGTTCTATCGCCTGTTCGGCCTCACCGAGCAGCGCCTGGCTCTGGCCAAGCCCGACGCCCTGGTCATGCATCCGGGGCCGATCAACCGAGGCGTGGAAATCGAGTCGGCGGTGGCCGACGGCCCGCAGTCGGTGATTCTCAATCAGGTCACCTACGGCATCGCCATCCGCATGGCCGTACTGTCGATGACCATGAGCGGGCAGAACGCCCAGCGCCAACTCAACCAGGAAAATGCCGAGGAGCAGAACTGATGCGCACCCTTATCCTCGGCGCTCGGGTGATGGACCCGAGCAGCAACCTCGACCAAGTAGCCGACCTCGCTATCGAAGGCGGCAAAATCGTCGCCATCGGCCAGACACCAGCCGATTTCGTCGCCGAGAAAACCCTCGAAGCCCATGGCCTGGTCGCCGCCCCTGGCCTGGTCGACCTCAGCGTCGCCCTGCGCGAGCCCGGCTACAGCCGCAAGGGCAATATCGCCAGCGAAACCCTGGCCGCGGCCGCGGGCGGCGTCACTGCGCTGTGCTGCCCACCTCACACCAAACCGGTACTGGACACCTCGGCGGTGGCCGAGTTGATTCTCGACCGCGCCCGCGAAGCCGGGCATACCAAGGTGTTTCCGATCGGCGCCCTGAGCAAGGGGCTGGAGGGCGAACAGCTCGCCGAACTCGTTGCGCTGCGCGACGCCGGTTGCGTGGCGTTCGGCAATGGCCTGGACACCTTCCGCAACAACCGCACCCTGCGCCGTGCATTGGAATACGCCGCGACCTTCGACTTGACGGTGATTTTCCATTCCCAGGATTTCGACCTGGCCGAGGGCGGCCTGGCCCACGAAGGTCCGACCGCCAGCTTTCTCGGCTTGTCGGGCATTCCGGAAAGCGCGGAAACCGTGGCCCTGGCTCGCGACCTGCTGCTGGTCGAACAAAGCGGCGTGCGCGCCCACTTCAGCCAGTTGACCAGCGCCCGCGGTGCCCAGCTGATCGCAGACGCCCAGGCCAGGGGCCTGCCGGTGACCGCCGATGTCGCCCTGTATCAGCTGTTCCTCACCGACGAGGCGCTGATCGATTTCTCCAGCCTGTACCACGTGCAACCGCCACTGCGCACTCGCGCCGACCGCGACGGCCTGCGCGAAGCGGTGAAAAGCGGGGTGATTTCGGCCATCGCCAGTCACCACCAACCCCACGAACGCGATGCCAAACTGGCGCCGTTCGGCGCCACCGAGCCGGGCATCAGCAGCGTGCAATTGCTCCTGCCCCTGGCCATGAGCCTGGTCCAGGACGGCCTGTTTGACCTGCCGACCCTGCTCGCGCGCCTGTCCTGTGGCCCGGCCGAGGCCTTGCGCCTGCCCGCCGGACGCCTGGCCCTGGGTGCGCCCGCGGACCTGGTACTGTTCGACCCGCAAGCGTCGACCCTGGCGGGCGAAAGCTGGTATTCCAAGGGCGCCAACTGCCCCTTTATCGGCCATTGCCTGCCGGGCGCGGTGCGCTACACCCTGGTCGACGGGCATGTCAGCTATCAGGCTTGAGGGGCGACGGGGCGTGGAAATGCGCCCCGAGATCGTAATACCGTTCACTCAAGCGGCATCCCAGATGCATTTACCGTACGCCAGGCAGCCAACGCGTAGCCCGGATGCAATCCGGGCGCGGTTATGCAGGCGCCAGCTCCCCGGATTTCATCCGGGCTACAGAAAAATGCTGCTCACTTGGCATAAGTGAACAGCATTGCGCCCCGAGGTCGGGGCTCCTACGGGGCGCAGATGATTCTCCCCAAGTGCTACAAAATCTAAAACGGCATAGCGCTCAGAACGGGTAGTGGTCCTCCAGACCGTACTTCCTGTAGATGGCGAGTAAGCTGCCGTCTTCTTTCATCAACCGCAACTGCTCGTCATAGCGCCGCGCCAATCCCGGCAAATCCGGATAATCGGAGGCTTTGACGAAGGTGTTGTAATAGGCGTCGCTCTTCATCGGCTTGGGCAGATAGGCGATGCGCTCGGCGTAACCGCCCTGGCGAGCGCTATAGAGCGTGACCATAGCCGGCAGCGGCACGGTATCGATACGCCCATGCAATAGCTTTTGCATCTGCAGCTCATTCTGGGTCACCAGGTCGGTATGCCAGAGCCCCGCCTCGACTGCCGCCCAGAACTCTCGGGTATAGGAAAATCCCTGGGTTGCACCGACCCGCAAGCCTTTCAGGTCGTCCAGGCTGTCGTAGCGAAAGCGCGGCAGGTTCTCCCTGAGCACGAAGAAATGCCAGCTGTTGAAGATGTGTGCTTCCTCGGCATAAAGCAGGTAGGGCGTGCGCTCCTCCTTGCGGGAATAGGTGAACACCATGTCGTACACCTTACCCTGACGCCAGTTGCTCTCCAGTCGGGCGGAGGAGGACTCCAGGCGAATCCGATAGGGCACCCCTAGACGACCAAGAACATGTTCGAGCACATCGACATCGAGCCCCTTGATCACGCCGTCTGCCGGGTCCAGATAGCGCACCGGGGTCTCCGGGATACCGCCGACCACCAACTCCCTGGCCTGAGCGACTGCAAGTCCGAAACACAGCGACAACCAGCACAGCGCGACGCGGACAGTCATGGATAGACGCATACAGCCCTCGAACAGCCCACCCCGAATATCTCTCAGCTCACCCGCAGGCGCGGGTGCGTGCTGAAAGCCGGAGGCCGATGAAACGCGCAATCACGGCAACCTTCCCTAACCTTAGCATGCCGCCCGCGCCCCACTGCCCGGCAGGCGCGTTGACGCCGCGCTTAGGACGCGCCGGCGTTGCGTAGCGATATCTGCTCGTTCAAGGTCCAGAAGTCGTAGAGCACACCGACCAGGAACAGCCCGCCGGTAAACAGATAGAGAATGCCGGTGATCCACTTGCCCTGGTACATGCGGTGCACACCGAACACGCCGAGGAAGGTCAGCAGTATCCAGGCGACGTTGTAGTCGATCTCGCCCGCGGTAAAACGCAGATCCGCCTCGCGGTCCATCGCCGGAATCAGGAACAGGTCGATGATCCAGCCAATGAACAGCAGCCCGCAGGTAAAGAACCAGATGGTGCCGGTAACCGGCTTGCCGTAGTAAAAGCGGTGCGCACCGAGAAAACCGAAAATCCACAAGAGATAACCGATGACTTTGCTGTGGGTGTCCTGCCTTGCCTGCATGCTTTGCTCCTGTTGATTGCTGCGGCCGACCGGACCTGCGCACAACTGGCCGATCGATAAAAAAGCCCGCTAATGCGGGCTGGATAAACATTGGTATTTAACGGAAACGCCGCCCTGGGTCTTCCTCGCTGACCTCCAGCGACAGGCCCTGGGACATGTTGCTCAGATGCTCGCCATCGGTTTCCGAACCCAGCTTGATCAGCAGGCGCAGGTCGTTCGCCGAGTCAGCATAGAGCAATGCGTCCTCATAGGTAATCTCGCCTTGGACGTAGAGGTTGTACAACGCCTGATCGAAAGTCTGCATGCCCAGCTCGGTGGAGCGCTTCATCAGACTCTTGAGCTCGTGCACCTCGCCCTTGCGAATCAGGTCGGCAGCCAGAGGAGTGTTGATCAAGACCTCGATCACCGCGCGGCGCCCCTTGCCGTCCGGAGTCGGCACCAGTTGCTGGGCAACGATGGCCTTGAGGTTGAGCGACAGGTCCATCCATACCTGATTCTGCCGGTCGGGCGGAAAGAAGTTGATGATCCGGTCCAACGCCTGGTTGGCGTTGTTGGCGTGCAGGGTGGCCAGACACAGGTGGCCGGTTTCGGCGAAGGCCACGGCGTGGTCCATGGTTTCGCGGGTACGCACCTCGCCGATCAGAATCACGTCCGGCGCCTGGCGCAGGGTGTTCTTCAGGGCGACCTCGAAGGACTCGGTATCGATGCCCACTTCGCGCTGAGTGACGATGCAGCTCTGGTGCTGGTGGATATATTCGATCGGGTCTTCGATGGAAATGATGTGGCCGCTGCTGTTCTTGTTGCGGTAGCCGATCATCGCCGCCAACGAGGTGGATTTACCGGTACCGGTGGCGCCGACGAACAGCACCAGGCCGCGCTTGGTCAGCGCCAGTTTCTTGAGAATCTCCGGTAGCTTGAGGTCATCGAGCGTCGGAATATTGGTTTCGATGCGCCGCAACACCATGCCCGCCAGGTTGCGCTGGTAGAACGCGCTGACGCGGAAACGGCCGACGCCGCGAGCGCTGATGGCGAAGTTGCATTCGTGGTTTTCTGCGAAGTCGCGGCGCTGCTGCTCGTTCATCACCGAGTGCACCGTCTCGCGGGTTTGCTCCGGCGACATGGGGTTTTTGGTGACTGGCATGATCTTGCCGTTGACCTTCATCGACGGCGGTACGCCGGCGGTAATAAACAGGTCGGAGCCGCCCTTCTCGACCATCAGGCGCAGCAGTTTTTCGAATTCCATGCGTTGTCTCGCCCATCAGCATCACGCGCTTGGCCAACGACCAGTTGCTGGGCGCGTGTCTCGCCAACAACCTGCGTACCGACCAGCCTCGCGGCGGCCGGCAACGGATTAGAAATTTTCCGGGTTCTTGGATTTTTCCCGCGCATTCTCGCGGCTGACGATGCCTTTGGCGACCAGCCCCTTCAGACAGGAGTCGAGGGTCTGCATGCCCAGCGCACCACCGGTCTGAATTGCCGAATACATCTGCGCCACCTTGTCCTCGCGAATCAGGTTACGAATCGCCGGGGTGCCGATCATGATCTCGTGGGCCGCCACCCGACCGCCCCCGGTCTTTTTCAGCAGGGTCTGCGAGATCACCGACTGCAGCGATTCCGACAGCATCGAGCGGACCATGGATTTTTCTTCGGCGGGGAACACGTCCACCACCCGGTCGATGGTTTTTGCAGCCGAGGTGGTGTGCAGGGTGCCGAACACCAGGTGCCCGGTTTCCGCGGCGGTCAACGCCAGGCGGATGGTTTCCAGGTCGCGCATCTCGCCCACCAGGATGATGTCCGGGTCTTCCCGCAGTGCCGAGCGCAAGGCCTCGGCGAAGCCGTGGGTGTCGCGGTGTACTTCGCGCTGGTTGACCAGGCACTTCTTCGATTCGTGGACGAATTCGATCGGGTCTTCGATGGTCAGGATGTGGTGATACTTGGTGCTGTTGAGGTA
>NZ_CAMPHI010000068.1 GCF_946885955.1 uncultured Pseudomonas sp. | reverse complement strand
AACAATAAAGTGCCTGGAGGTCGTCCTTGATCCAGTTTTTACTCAACCGGGAGCTGCGTACCGAGCATGCCCTGGACCCCAACGTCACCGTGCTGCAGTACTTGCGTGAGCACGCCGGCAAACCTGGCACCAAAGAAGGCTGCGCTTCCGGCGATTGCGGTGCCTGCACCGTGGTGGTCGGCGAACTGGATGGCGAACGCGTGCGCTACCGCACGCTGAACTCCTGCCTGACCTTCGTCTCGTCCCTGCATGGCAAGCAGCTGATCACGGTTGAAGACCTCAAGCATCAAGGCCAACTGCACAGCGTGCAGCAAGCCATGGTCGACTGCCACGGCTCGCAGTGCGGCTTCTGCACGCCGGGCTTCGTCATGTCGCTGTTCGCCCTGCAGAAGGCCAGCAACGGCTTCGACAAAGCCGAGACCCTGGAAGCCCTGGCCGGCAATCTGTGTCGTTGCACCGGCTACCGGCCAATCATTGATGCCGCCGAACAGGCCTGCTGCCAGAAGCAGCCGGATCAATTCGACGCCGCCGAAGCCCAGACCGTCGAGCGGCTGAAGGCCATAGCCCCACGCGAAACCGCCGAACTCAACAGCGGCGACAAACGCTGCCTGTTGCCGCTGACCGTCGCCGATCTCGCCGACCTCTACGCCGCCAATCCCGAAGCGCGCCTGCTCGCCGGCGGCACCGACCTGGCGCTGGAAGTCACCCAGTTCCACCGTGAACTGCCGGTGATGATCTATGTCGGTCATATCGAATCGATGAAGCGCGTGGAAGTCACCGCCGAGCACATCGAGATCGGCGCGGCCACAGTGCTGTCCGACTGCTACGCCGCCCTGGCCGAGGAATACCCGGACTTCGGCGAACTGCTGCACCGCTTCGCCTCCTTACAGATCCGCAACCAGGGCACCCTGGGCGGCAATATCGGCAACGCCTCGCCAATCGGCGACGCCCCGCCGCTGCTGATTGCCCTGGGCGCGCAGATCGTCCTGCGCAAAGGCAACGACAGCCGCTGCTTGCCGATCGAGGAATACTTCCTCGATTACAAGGTGACCGCCCGCAAAGAAGCCGAATTCATCGAGAAGATTCTGGTGCCGCGCGCGCAGAGCAATCAGGCGTTCCGCGCCTACAAGGTATCCAAGCGTCTGGACGACGACATTTCCGCGGTCTGCGCCGCCTTCAATCTGCGTATCGAAGACGGCGTGGTGCAGGAAGCGCGTATCGCCTTCGGCGGCATGGCGGCGATTCCCAAGCGCGCCGCCGCTTGCGAAGCCGCATTGCTCGGCTGCGCCTGGTACCCGGCTGAGATCGAACGCGCCTGCGCGGCCTTGGCGGAGGACTTCACCCCGCTGAGCGACTTCCGCGCCAGCAAGGAATACCGCCTGCTCACCGCGCAGAACCTGCTGCGTAAATTCTTCCTCGAGCTCAACGCTCCCGAAGTCGAAACCCGGGTGACCGCCTATGTCTAACCATCACGTAATGAAAACCCAGGAAGAACTGGCCGCCCTGTTCCGCGCCGACATCACTACCGGCGTCGGCCGCAGCGTCAAACACGAGAGCGCGGACAAGCACGTGTCCGGCGAAGCCGTGTATGTCGACGACCGCCTGGAATTCCCTAATCAGCTGCACGTCTATGCGCGCATGAGCGACCGCGCCCATGCGCGTATCGTCAGCATCGACACCGCGCCCTGCTATGCGATTCCCGGTGTGGCCATCGCTATCACCAGCAAGGACGTACCCGGTCAATTGGATATCGGCCCGGTGGTCGCCGGCGACCCGCTGCTGGCCGATGGCAAGGTCGAGTACGTTGGCCAGGTGGTGATCGCGGTCGGCGCCGACAGCCTGGAAACCGCGCGCAAGGCGGCCATGGCGGCAATCATCGAATACGAAGACCTGGAGCCGGTGCTCGACGTGGTCGATGCACTGCGCAAGAAGCATTTCGTCCTCGACAGCCATCAGCACAAGATCGGCGATGCCGCGGCCGAATTGGCCACCGCACCACAGCGCCTGCAAGGCAGCCTGCATATCGGCGGCCAGGAACATTTCTATCTGGAAACCCAGATTTCCTCGGTGATGCCGAGCGAAGACGGCGGCATGATCGTTTACACCTCGACGCAGAACGCCACCGAAGTGCAGAAGCTGGTCGCCGAAGTGCTCGGCGTGCCGATGCACAAGATCGTCATCGACATGCGCCGCATGGGCGGCGGCTTCGGCGGCAAGGAAACCCAGGCCGCAGGCCCGGCGTGTCTGTGCGCGGTGATCGCCCACCTCACCGGGCGACCGACCAAGATGCGTCTGCCGCGCATGGAAGACATGAGCATCACCGGCAAACGCCACCCCTTCTATGTCGAGTACGACGTCGGCTTCGACGACGATGGCCTGCTGCATGGCATCCAGATCGAACTGGCCGGCAACTGCGGCTATTCGCCGGACCTTTCCGGCTCCATCGTCGACCGCGCGATGTTCCACTCCGACAACGCCTACTTCCTCGGCAACGCCACCATCAACGGTCACCGCTGCAAGACCAACACCGCCTCGAACACCGCCTACCGTGGCTTCGGCGGCCCCCAGGGGATGGTCGCCATCGAAGAAATCATGGACGCGGTGGCGCGCAAACTCGGCAAGGACCCGCTTGAGGTGCGCAAGCTCAACTACTACGGCAAGACCGAGCGCAACGTCACTCACTACCACCAGACGGTCGAGCACAACATCATCCACGAGATGACCGCCGAGCTGGAAGAAAGCAGCGAGTACGCCAAGCGCCGCCGCGACATCATCGAATTCAACAAGAAAAGCCCGGTGCTGAAGAAGGGCCTGGCGCTGACCCCGGTGAAATTCGGCATCAGCTTCACCGCCACCTTCCTCAACCAGGCCGGCGCACTGATCCATATTTACACCGACGGCTCGATCCACCTGAACCACGGCGGCACCGAGATGGGCCAGGGCCTGAATACCAAGGTCGCGCAGATCGTCGCCGAAGTGCTGCAGGTGGATATCTCTCGCATCCAGATCACCGCGACCAACACCGACAAGGTGCCCAATACCTCGCCGACCGCAGCGAGCAGTGGCGCCGACCTCAACGGCAAGGCCGCACAGAACGCCGCCGAAACCATCAAGCAGCGCCTGGTCGACTTCCTGGTGCGCGAATACAAGGTCACCCCGGAAGACGTCGAGTTCCGCAACGGCCAGGTGCGCGTGCGCGATCTGTTCCTGAGCTTCGAGGAAGTGATCCAGAAGGCCTACTTCGCCCAGGTTTCGCTGTCCTCCACCGGTTTCTACCGCACGCCGAAGATCTACTACGACCGCGACAAGGCCGCGGGTCGGCCGTTCTACTACTTCGCCTACGGTGCTGCCTGCGCCGAGGTGATCGTCGACACCCTGACCGGCGAATACAAGATGCTGCGCACCGACATCCTGCACGACGTCGGCGCCTCGCTGAACCCGGCCATCGATATCGGCCAGGTCGAAGGCGCATTCGTCCAGGGCATGGGTTGGTTGACGATGGAAGAGCTGGTGTGGAACGGCAAGGGCAAGCTGATGACCAACGGCCCGGCTAGCTACAAGATCCCCGCCATCGCCGATATGCCGCTGGATCTGCGGGTCAAGCTGGTGGAAAACCGCAAGAACCCGGAAGACACGGTGTTTCACTCCAAAGCCGTGGGCGAGCCGCCCTTTATGCTCGGCATCGCCGTGTGGTGCGCGATCAAGGATGCGGTGGCCAGCCTCGCCGACTACAAGGTGCAGCCGAATATCGATGCGCCGGCCACCCCTGAGCGCGTGCTCTGGGGCGTGGAGCAAATACGCAAGTTGCAGCAACCGGCTAAGGCCGCTGCCGCAGTCGAGATCGAAACGGCCTGAACGTAGCCCGGATGAAATCCGGGAGCTGAGTAGCAGGCGACAAATTCTCCCCGGATTGCATCCGGGCTACGGAACCAAACAGGTGTACAACAATGACAAAACACACCGAACCGAATAGCCAACCAACACGGCCGACGCCGGTTCCGATACTGGACCCGTCGCCGAGCAACTGGCGCCTGCCGCGCCCGGGACAACTGCCGCCAACCTGGAGGCTGAGCAAATGAGCTGGATCAGCGCCCTCGCCGAATTGCAGCAACAAGGCCAGCCTTGCGTGCTGGTGACCATCATCGAAGAGCGCGGCTCCACGCCGCGCAATGCCGGTTCGAAAATGGTGGTCACCGTTGATCGTATCTTCGAAACCATCGGCGGCGGCCATCTGGAATACAAGGCGATGGAACTGGCCCGCGAGATGCTCGCATCGCGCAGCCAGGACACCCGCCTGGAACGCTTCAACCTCGGCGCCAGCCTCGGCCAATGCTGCGGCGGCGCCACCGTGCTGCTGTTCGAGCCCATGGGCCAGCCCCAGGCGCAGATCGCCGTGTTCGGCGCCGGCCATGTCGGCCGCGCCCTGGTGCCACTGCTCGCCAGCCTGCCGTGCAAGGTGCGCTGGATCGATTCGCGGGAAAACGAATTTCCCGAGCAGATACCCGCAGGGGTGGAAAGGGTGATCGAGGAGGACGTCGTCGACGAGGTCGAGCGCATGCCCGCCGGCAGCTATTTCATTGTCATGACCCACAACCACCAGCTCGACCTGGAACTGACCGCCGCAATTCTCAAGCGCAACGATTTCGCCTACTACGGGCTGATCGGCTCTAAGAGCAAACGCGCCAAGTTCGAACACCGCCTGCGCGACCGCGGCTTTGCCGCCGAGGTGATGCAGCGGATGCGCTGCCCCATGGGCCTGCCGGAAGTCAAAGGCAAGCTGCCGGTGGAAATCGCCGTGTCCATCGCCGGCGAGGTAATCGCCACCTATAACGCCGCCTTCGGCCAGGACGTGAAAAAGGGCGAGAGCAGCGTTGCCAAGCTTCTACCGGCCTCGCGCAGGTCGTAGGGTGCGCTACGCGCACCAATGCCAATTCCCTGGTGCGCACGGCACACCCTACGCGACTTGCGCAGATTTTGTAGGAGCGGCCTCGGCCGCGATTGCACCTGATCGCGGCCGAGGCCGCTCCTACCCAGCCCATTCAACGATTGATAGAGACGACCATGAGCACCACGACCCACGCCTACCGCGCCGCCATCCTGCACAGCATCGCCGACCCCGCCGTGGTCGGCGTCGAGCAGTCCTATGAATATTTCGAGGACGGCGTGCTGGTTATCGAAAATGGCCAAGTCGCCCGCGTCGGCCATGCCACAGAACTGTTGCCGTCGCTCACGGGCATCGAGCTGACCGAATACCGCGATGCCCTGATCACCCCCGGCTTTATCGACACCCATATCCACTACCCGCAAACCGGGATGATCGCCTCCTACGGCGAGCAGCTGCTGGATTGGCTCAACACCTACACCTTCCCCACCGAAAAGCAGTTCGCCGACAAGGCCCACGCCAGCGACGTCGCCGGGATCTTCCTCAAGGAGCTGCTGCGCAACGGCACCACCACCGCCCTGGTGTTCGGCAGCGTGCACAAACAATCGGTGGACGCCTTCTTCGAAGCCGCCGAGGCGCTGAACCTGCGGATGATTGCCGGCAAGGTACTGATGGACCGCAACGCCCCGGACTACCTGACCGACACGGCGGAGTCCGGCTATGCCGAGAGCAAGGAGCTGATCGAGCGCTGGCACGGCAAAGGCCGCCTGCATTACGCAGTGACCCCGCGCTTCGCCCCGACCAGTACGCCCGAGCAATTGAGCCTGGCCGGCCAACTGCTAAGCGAATACCCGGACCTGTATATGCACACCCACCTGTCGGAGAACCGTCAGGAAATCGAATGGGTCAAGGCACTGTTCCCCGAGCGTAGCGGCTATCTGGATGTATACGACCACTACAAACTGATCGGCCCGCGCGCGGTGTTCGCCCACGGCGTGCACCTGTGCGACGAGGAATGCCAGCGTCTGGCCGAGACCGGTTCAGCGGTGGCCTTCTGCCCAACCTCCAACCTGTTCCTCGGCAGTGGCCTGTTCGACTTGAACAAGCTGGAACGCCACGGCGTGCGCGTCGGCCTGGGCACCGATGTCGGCGCCGGCACCAGCTTCAGCCAGCTGCAATCGCTGAACGAGGCGTACAAGATCATGCAGCTGCAGGGCAAGAAGCTCGATCCGTTCAAGTCGCTCTACCTGGCCACATTGGGCGGTGCCGAAGCGCTGTACCTGGACGACAGGATCGGTAACTTCGAGACTGGCAAAGACGCCGACTTCGTGGTGCTCGACTACAACGCCACGCCGCTGCTCGGCTACCGCATGCAGCAGGCCCAGAGCCTGGCCGAAAAGCTGTTCGCCCTGTGCATGCTCGGCGACGACCGCGCGATCAAGCAAACCTTCGCCGCCGGCGTGTCGGTGCATTGCAGGGATTGAGGGGCCGCGTTCCCAAGGGTGGGTTAGCGGCGCATGGAAAACCGTGTACGTAACAACGCGGTCTCGGAGCGCCGCATAACCCACCGTGGTCGCAACCCCTTACGCGAAGGTGCGGATATCGCTGTTGGGTTACGCGGCGCCGGGATCGTGGTGTAGATTTATTTATCGCAGCGCCGCTAACCCAACCTACGAATCTATGTCGCACCGCTAACCCGACACGGCCGCCCCACCGCAGGAGTGAGGGAGCAATCAACGACCCGCTGGCGTACGCCCCGGCTTTTTCCTGGCGGTCTGCAGCAGGTGCGAGAACACCGCGTGCAGGTCGTCGGAGGCGCTTTCCTCGTCGAGGTTGAGCTTGCTGTCGATATGGTCCATGTGGTGCATCATCAGGCTGACCGCCTTAGCGGTGTCGCGCGCTTCGATGGCGTCGATCAGCTGATTGTGCTCGTCGTAGGAGCAGTGCGAGCGGTTGCCGCTTTCATACTGGGCGATGATCAGCGAGGTCTGCGACACCAGGCTGCGCTGGAAGCTGATCAGCGGCGCGTTCTTCGCCGCTTCGGCGAGCTTGAGGTGGAACTCGCCGGATAAACGGATACCAGCGCCGCGGTCGCCGCGGGAAAAGCTGCTCTGTTCATCCTCGACCATCTGCCGCAACTCGGCGAGCTGCTCGGCCGTGGCATGCTCGACCGCCAGTTCGGTAATCGCCCGCTCGACCATGCGTCGGGCGTAGAAAATCTGCCGGGCTTCTTCGACGCTCGGGCTGGCCACCACCGCGCCGCGATTCGGTCGCAGCAGCACCACGCCCTCATGGGCCAGGCGCGATAAGGCGCGGCGGATGATGGTGCGGCTGACGCCGAAAATCTCGCCCAGGGCTTCTTCGCTGAGTTTGGTCCCAGGCGCCAGGCGCTGTTCGAGGATAGCCTCGAAGATATGCGCGTATACGACGTCGTCCTGAGTCCCGCTGCGGCTGCTTTTGCCGGCGCGCGGCTGCTTCTTGAGGGGCTGCAATTGTTCGTTCATTGGGGCTCGTGTCAAAAAATACGGCTGATCAAGATTGCTAAAACCTTAGCGCACGACATCCGCAGCGGCTTTAGCGCGTGCCAGCAAAATCTCCTCCTGCTTCCCCTGGCCACTGCCAAACAGTTTGCCATGAGATCCAGAAAGCATAAGCCCTGGCATTGTACACAATTACCCGAAAGCGCATACCTGAAAGCCCGCGACATGGCGCCTCAGCACCCGTCCAGCGACTGCCTCCAGACGACCGCCTCCATCGATCGATTGCTTATATCAATCACTCTTTTTACGCAGCAATCCGCTAAATACGCCGCAAAAAACCCACTCCAAGAGAGGGCTGCACCTGACTAAAAACCGAAAACAAACCATAACTAATTGTTTTATATGAGCTATTTATAAATTCAACGCACACGCGCAGCGCAATGATTGTCTACGAGCACTATCAGACAAGCGCAGCAATAAAGAAAACATTATTTGCTTTTTTTGTATACAAAAGCATAATCGCAACAGTGTAGCTTTCTGACCACACGGTCAACTAACCCGGCAGTAGGCACACCAAACACCACCCGCCTCAGAGAGAACCAGGACCTCAAGGCAGAATCCGGGTGGTACACGACAAGAAAGATAAGGAGTACCCACTGTGGAAAGCGCTAAACAAGAACAACTGGCGACTCACACCCCAGGGCTAAGACCCGCTGGTCTGCTCGATAGATTCTTCAAGCTCACCGAACACCGCACCTCGATCAAGACCGAATTGCTGGCCGGCCTGACAACCTTCGTCACCATGGCCTACATCATCTTCGTCAACCCCAACATCATGGCCAACGCCGGCGTCGATCACGGCGCGGCCTTCGTAGCCACGTGCATCGGTGCGGCACTGGGTTGCTTCCTGATGGGGCTCTATGCCAACTGGCCGGTTGGCCTGGCGCCCGGCATGGGGTTGAATGCCTTCTTCACCTACACGGTGGTCGGCGAAATGGGCTACTCCTGGCAGATCGCCCTGGGCGCGGTGTTCATCTCCGGTGTGATGTTCATGCTCATGAGCCTGTCGCGCATCCGCGAATGGCTGCTCAACAGCATCCCCATGAGCTTGCGCTTCGCCATGGGCGCCGGGGTCGGACTGTTCCTCGGCCTGATTGGTCTGAAGACCGCCGGTATCGTCGTCGACAGCCCGGCCACGCTGCTGACCATGGGTTCGTTCGGTGAGCCGAGCGCCCTGCTCGCGGCCATCTGCTTCCTGCTGATCGCGGTACTCAGCCATCGCAACGTTTTCGGCGCCATCCTCTTCAGCATGCTCGGCGTTACCGCGATCGGCTGGGGCCTGGGCCTGGTCGAGTACAACGGCCTCATGTCGATGCCGCCGAGCCTGGCACCAACTTTCATGGCCATGGACATTGCCGGTGCCTTCAACCTGTCGATGGTCAGCGTCATCCTGGCCTTCCTCTTCGTCAATATGTTCGACACCGCCGGCACCCTGATGGGCGTCGCCCATCGCGCCAATCTGGTGGACGACGATGGCCAGATTCAGAACCTCTCGAAAGCCCTGAAAGCCGACAGTACCTCCAGCGTGGTCGGCGCCCTGGTCGGTTGCCCGCCAGTGACCAGCTACGTGGAAAGCGCATCGGGCGTCGCTGCTGGCGGGCGCACCGGCCTGACCGCTGTCACCGTCGGCGTGCTGTTCCTGTTGGCGATGTTCTTCGCTCCGCTGGCCGGCATGATCCCTGCCTACGCCACCGCCGGCGCGCTGATCTACGTGGCAATGCTGATGATGAGCGGCATGGCGCATATCGACTGGAAGGATCACACCGACACCATCCCGGCGATCGTCACCGTGGTGATGATGCCGCTGACCTTCTCCATCGCCAATGGCATCGCTCTGGGCTTCCTGACCTACGCCACGTTGAAGCTGCTGACCGGTCAGCGTGACAAGGTTTCGATCAGCCTGTACGTTTTGTGCATTATCTTTATCGCCAAGTTCGCCTTCCTATAAGTAAGGCCGATTCAAGCGAGACCCTAGCCCCGACGTCGCCGCGTCGGGGCTTTGCCTTATCTGGAGACCTGCAATGAGCCTGGAAACCTGGCTGCTGTTCAGCAGCGCCGCGCTGATCGTGATTCTGATCCCCGGTCCACTGTCGCTACTGATGGTCAGCAACAGCCTGAACTATGGTCTGCGCCGCTCGCTGCCGGCGTTTATCGGTGGCGTCTCGGCGTCCATCTGCCTGCTCAGCGCTTCGGCGTTGGGATTGGGCGCCCTGCTACTGGCCTCCGAGCGACTGTTCAGCCTGCTGAAAGTTGTCGGCGCGCTCTATCTGTTCTACCTCGCCTGGCAAAGCTGGCAGGCCTCGCGCCAGACAAGCAAGCCCGCGAATGCGGAGGAACAGCCGGTCAACCCGGGGTTTCGCGCGATGTTCTGGAAGGCCTTCGGCCTCGGCGCCAGCAATCCCAAGGACATCCTGTTTTTCGCCGCCTTTCTGCCGCAATTCATCAGTGCCGAACGGCCGATGCTCGGCCAGTTGCTGGTGATGATCGCCACCTGGGCGGTATTGGATCTGAGCTGCAAGCTGTTCTACGGCCTCAGCGCCCGCGGCGCGGCGCGCTACCTGCGCTCCGGTAAGGGCCAGGTGTGGTTCAACCGTATCAGCGCGGGGTTGTTCGGCGGTGCCGGCGCGGCTTCGTTGTTGAGTCGGTAAGCCGAATTTGTTGAGCTCGCAAGCATAGGACGGGGTTTACCCGCTCTATTTCTACCCGCCGATGATGGTTCCTCGCGCCAAACTGTCCGCATCGGGATGCGCTTGGCGACACTCCACGTCTCAGGGACGCAGAGCGTCCCTGGATGCGTTACCACGCCGGAGCGTGGGAACGATCATCGTTACCCAATGGTAGCCCGGGTTGAGCAAAGCGATACCCGGGTATCGGCGCCCTGGGTATCGCTGCGCTCAACCCAGGCTACGTGCTTCAACGTCGACCTGCGCCTTTAACCCGAATCGCAGCTATAAAAAAGCCCGCAGTGTGGCGCGGGCTAAGACTCTGCGAAGAGTCGAGGGTAATCGGCTCGCTTCAGCTACCGCGGTAGGTCGAGTAGCTGTAGGGCGAGATCAGCAGCGGTACGTGGTAGTGCTCCTGAGCGGCATCGATGCCGAAACGCAGCACCACCACATCGAGAAAGGCCGGCTCGGGCAGGCTCACGCCGCGAGCGCGGTAGTAGTCGCCGGCATGGAAATGCAGCTGATAGACGCCGCTGCGGTAGTCCTCACCTTGCAGCACCGGTGCATCACAGCGCCCATCGTGATTGGTCAGCGTGGTGGCGAGCAATTCCGTCTGCGCCCCTTCGACGCGATACAGCTCGATCTTCAGCGCGCTGCCAGGGCAACCGTGCGCGGCATCCAGAACATGTGTGGTCAATCGTCCCATTGCTCTATGGGCCGCCGCCTGGGCCTTACGCCTGGCGGTGGCCGCACCTCCTCTCGTGTGTTGAATTCGCTAAGGCACTCGTATGCCAGCAGCCTAGACTTCGCAGAAGCATAGCACGTCAAAAATAAAATATAAGACAGTTTTTATGATTATTGTACACAACTTAGCACACACAAATCGTATGACACCTGCCGCGCCATGGATCTTCGACATACAAGCCGCATAGTAGAAGGAAGCTACCCGAACCAGCTATCCAGGCAGCACGCTAGAACGGCTGAGAGACATCTATTTTGCAAAATAGCTGATTTTTAGATTTACAAAATGCAATGTACTTTGTATACAATTACCCCATCACGGCCGCACGACACCTTCCGGTGATCCTGCAGTGGCCGCCCTAACAGCTAGAAGGAAGACTGCAGTGAGCGCTGACTATCCTCGCGACCTGATCGGTTACGCCAACAACCCTCCGCACCCGCACTGGCCGGGCGATGCCCGCATCGCCTTGTCGTTCGTTCTCAACTACGAGGAAGGCGGCGAACGCAATGTGTTGCATGGCGACAAGGAGTCCGAAGCCTTTCTTTCCGAGATGGTCTCCGCCCAGCCGCTGCTGGGCGAGCGCAATCTGTGCATGGAGTCGCTCTACGAATATGGCAGCCGCGCCGGTGTCTGGCGCCTGCTCAAGCTGTTCGAGAGCAATGGCATTCCGCTGACCGTCTTCGCCGTGGCCATGGCCGCCCAGCGCCACCCCGAGGTAATCAAGGCGATGGCCGCCGCCGGCCATGAGATATGCAGTCACGGCTATCGCTGGATCGACTACCAATACATGGACGAGGCCGAGGAGCGCGAGCATATGCTCGAAGCCATCCGCATCCTCACCGACATTACCGGCGAACGCCCGCTGGGCTGGTACACCGGCCGCACCGGGCCGAACACCCGGCGCCTGGTGATGGAGGAAGGCGGCTTCCTTTACGACTCGGACACCTACGACGACGACCTGCCCTACTGGGACCCGGCCAGCACCGCGACCAAGCCGCATCTGGTGATCCCCTACACCCTGGACACCAACGACATGCGTTTCACCCAGGTGCAGGGCTTCAATACCGGCGACGATTTCTACCAGTACCTCAAGGACGCCTTCGATGTGCTCTACGCCGAAGGCGTGGCCGGTGCGCCGAAGATGCTCTCGATCGGCATGCATTGCCGTCTGCTCGGCCGCCCGGCGCGCATCGCCGCCCTGGCGCGCTTTATCGAGTACGTCAAAGGCCACGACAAGGTCTGGTGCGCCCGCCGCGTCGATATCGCCCGCCACTGGCACGCCACTCACCCCTTCTCCTTGAATCAGCAGCAAGAGAACAGCAAATGAGCCGCTTCCAGACCCTGACCCCGTCGCGCCTGAGCCGCGAAGACTTCGTCAAAGTTTTCGCCGATATCTACGAACACTCGCCCTGGGTCGCCGAAAAAGCTTTCGATATTGGCCTCGATGCCTCCGTCGATGAGGTCGACGGCCTGCACCAGCGCATGGCCGACGTGCTGCTCAGCGCCAGCTTCTCAGCGCAGCTGGCGTTGATCAATGCCCACCCGGACCTGGCCGGCAAGGCCGCCGTGCGCGGCGAGCTGACCGCATCGAGCACCGCCGAGCAAGCCGGCGCCGGCATCAGCGAATGCAGCGCCGAAGAGTTCGCGCGCTTCACCGAACTCAACGATGCCTATAAAGCCAAGTTCGGCTTTCCTTTCATCATGGCGGTGAAAGGCAGCAACCGGCACCAGATTCTCGCGGCCTTCGAGGAGCGCATCGACAACTCGCCGGAACGCGAATTCGCCCGCGCCCTGGCCGAGATCAACAAGATCGCGCTGTTCCGCTTGCAGGCGCTCTAGCCGCTTGATTTAGCCGCCCACTTTCACGCCCACCGTTAAGGCAGACACGTACATGAGAACTTACGCCGTACCCTTCGAGAAATACCTCAACCTGGCCGACGCCCGCCTCGGCACCAAAGCCATTTCGGTCACCGACGACTGGTTCGCCGACGTCAATCGCCTGTTCCAGCCGACCCCGGCGGTATGGAAGGAAGGCGTGTTCGACGACAACGGCAAGTGGATGGATGGTTGGGAATCGCGCCGCAAGCGTTTCGAAGGTTACGACAGCGCGGTGATCCGCCTCGGCGTCGCGGGCTCGATCAAGGGCGTGGACATTGACACCAGTTTCTTCACCGGCAACTTCCCGCCGTCGGCCTCCCTGGAAGGCTGTTTCGTCGCCGAGGGCGACCCGAGCGACGCCACCGAATGGACTGAAGTGCTGGGCGCGGTCGAACTGCAGGGCAATAACCACCACTACCACGAAATCAATAACAGCCAGGCCTTTACCCACCTGCGCTTCAATATCTACCCGGACGGTGGCGTCGCCCGCCTGCGCGTCTACGGCATTCCGTTCCGCGACTGGAGCGACGTCGGCGACAACCAGCAGGTCGACCTGGCCGCAGCCCTCAATGGCGGTCGCGCCCTGGCCTGCTCCGACGAGCACTTCGGCCGTATGAGCAACATCCTCAACCCCGGCCGCGGCATCAACATGGGCGACGGCTGGGAAACCGCACGGCGCCGCACCCCCGGCAACGACTGGGTGATAGTCGCCCTCGGCCACCCCGGCGAGATCGAGCGCATCGTCGTCGACACCCTGCACTTCAAGGGCAACTACCCGGACAGCTGCTCGATCCAGGGCGCCTTCGTCAAAGGCGGCACCGACAGCCAGATCGAAACCCAGAGCCTGTTCTGGCGCGAACTGCTGCCGAGCCAGAAGCTGCAGATGCATGCCGAGCACGAGTTCGCCGAGCAGATCAACGCCCTCGGCCCGATCACCCACGTGCGCGTCAACGTGTTCCCGGATGGCGGTATCAGCCGCCTGCGCCTGTTCGGCAAGGTCAGCAAGTAAACCCTGTAGGAGCGGCCTTGGCCGCGATGGTTATTGGATTGATCGCGGCCAAGGCCGCTCCTACACAAAGCCTCTTCATCCTCAGGAAAAAGGGGCCATCAATGACAAACAAGAAGACCAACATGCGCAAATTGATCATCGAGCCGTTAAGCAAAGAAGCCTTCGCCCCCTTCGGCGATGTTATCGAAACCGAAGGCAGCGAGTTCTTCATGATCAATAACGGCTCCACCCGCCGCTATCACAAACTGGCCACGGTCGAGACCGCACAGCCGGAAGATACGGCGATCATCAGCATCTTCAGTGCCGAAGCGCTGGAGATGCCGTTGACGGTGCGCATGCTGGAGCGCCATCCGCTGGGCAGCCAGGCGTTTATACCGCTGCTCGGCCACCCCTTTCTGATCCTGGTCGCGCCACTTGGCGATGCACCTGAATCGGAGTTGGTCCGCGCCTTCCGCAGCAACGGCAGGCAGGGCATTAATTACCATCGCGGCGTTTGGCACCACCCGGTGCTGACGATCGAAAAGCGGGATGACTTCCTGGTGGTTGATCGCAGTGGTTCCGGCAACAACTGCGATGAGCATTTCTTTACCGAGGCAGAGCAACTGCTCCTCGACCCCCACCAATAAGAGAAGCCTGGCGCCGGCGTTCCGGTTCCGGGAATGAGGTACTGATTGTGGAAGCACATTTGACTGAGTGGCTGAACCTGGGCATCCGCTGGATCCATATGATCACCGGCATCGCCTGGATCGGCGCATCCTTCTATTTCGTCTGGCTGGAAAACAACCTCAACCGAACGAACCCGCGCGATGGCCTGTCCGGCGATCTGTGGGCGATCCATGGTGGCGGCATCTACCACCTGGAGAAATACAAACTGGCCCCGCCAAAAATGCCGGAGAACCTGCACTGGTTCAAATGGGAAGCCTATTTCACCTGGATGTCGGGGGTGGCCCTGTTGATGGTGGTCTACTACCTCAACCCGAGCCTGTACCTGATCGCCCCTGGTAGCGACATGGCGCCCGCCGTGGCCATCGCCATTGGTCTCGGTTCGCTGGTTGTGGGCTACGTCGCCTATCACTTCCTCTGCGACTCGCCACTCGGCAAGCAACCGGCCCTGCTCGGCGCCGCGCTGTTCGTCCTGTTGATCGCGGCCGCCTATGGCTTCAGTGCCATCTTCAGCGGCCGCGCGGCTTACCTGCATGTCGGCGCCATCATCGGCACCATCATGGTCGGCAACGTGTTCTTCACCATCATGCCGGCCCAGCGCGCGCTGGTTAAGGCGATCGAAGAGAATCGCGCGCCCGATCCGGTATTACCGGCCAAGGGCCTGCTGCGCTCGCGCCACAACAACTACTTCACCCTGCCGGTGCTGTTCATCATGATCAGCAACCACTTCCCGAGCACCTACGGCAGCCAGTACAACTGGCTGATCCTGGCCGGGATCGCGGTGCTGGCGGTGTTGGTGCGCCACTACTTCAACACCCGCCACGACAGCAGCAAGTTCGTCTGGACCCTGCCGGCGGCGGCCCTAGGCATGATCTGCCTGGCGTTCGTCACCGCGCCGAACCTGAAGCCGATAGCCCCGGCGGCGGCACAAAGCGCTACCCCTGCGGCGGCACCCACTACGCCCACTGCGCCTGCAACCAGCGGCGATAGCGCCCCGCTCGCTTCGGCGCAGCCCGCCGAGCAGGTTACCGCGGCCGGTGGCGATTTCGCCAAGGTCCGCGCAGTGATCAAGGAACGTTGCGCAGTCTGCCACTCCGCCCAGCCGAGCAGTCCGATGTTCAGCAGCGCTCCTGCCGGCGTGATGTTCGACACCCCCGAACAGATTCGCCAGCAGGCCGCGAAGATTCACGCGCAAAGCGTTGCGGCGCAGATCATGCCGCTGGGCAACATGACCCAGATGACCCAGGACGAGCGCAACCTGATCGGCGCCTGGATCGATCAAGGCGCCCGGATCAACTGATCTATCCAAGCGCCGCATCCTCCCCGGGTGCGGCGTTTTCTATTGGCCATATCCGCTACAGGTTCCGCGATTGAACGCTTGATGAATCCTGTAGGAGCTAGCTTGCTGGCGATGCTGTTGCACTGCTGCTAGCCGGGATCGCCAGCAAGCTGGCTCCTGCACCGACTCCCCACGACAAGGCTCCGTCGAAGATGGCGCGCATCCCGACCAAACAATGCTGCATGCGGGGACGCCCCCTTCTCTGCGCTTCCCCGCTTCCTTTCCCCGCCCAAAGTCCAGCTGTAGGCCATCGGACTAACGATCAAATTTTTGTACACAATCTATAAATAAATTGTTTTTAAGACTGTAAACAAGTTGCTATAGTCGACGCATTCTGACCGATCGGACAATTATTGCCCTCGATTGGAAAAGAGGTGCCGTGATACCTCGTGCAAGCCCATGACCGTATAAAAACAACTGGCAGGCTCTGACAATGACCACGAACCGTAACCCGCATGCCGCAGCTCCGTCTGCGGACAACAATGACCTGATCTACCAGCTCGACGACTGTCCGGCGTTCACCCCGGCGATCTTCGCCGCCCTGCAACACGTACTGGCCAGCTTCGTCGGCATCATCACCCCCACCCTGATCGTCGGCAGCGTGCTCGGCCTGGGCGCCTATGTGCCCTACCTGGTGAGCATGGCGCTGTTCGTTTCCGGCCTCGGCACTTTCGTCCAGGCCAAGCGCATCGGCCCGATCGGCTCCGGCCTGCTCTGCCTGCAGGGCACCAGCTTCGGTTTTCTCAGCGTGATCCTCAGCGCCGGGTTTATCGTCAAGGGTCGCGGCGGCAGCCCGGAGGAGATTCTCTCGACCATCTTCGGCGTGTGCTTCTGCGCCGCCTTCGTCGAGATCGCATTCAGTCAGTTCATCAATAAGCTGCGCCGGGTGATCACCCCAGTCGTCACCGGCACCATCATCTGCCTGATGGGCCTGTCACTGATCAAGGTCGCCATGACCGACATCGCCGGCGGCTTCGGCGCGCCCGACCTCGGCGCGCTGCACCACCTGGCGCTCGGCGGCATGGTGCTGGGCACCATCGTCGTGTTCAACCGCTTCAAATCGCAGGCCGTGCGCCTGTCCGCGGTAATCATCGGCCTGGCGCTGGGCTTCACCGTCGCCTGGTTCACCGGCCAGGTGGATTTCGCCAATATGGCCGAGGTGCCGCTGGTTAGTATTCCAGTGCCGTTCAAGTACGGCTTCGGCTTCGACTGGGTGGCCTTCGTACCGATCGCGGTGATCTTCCTGATCACCCCGCTGGAAACCGCCGGCGACCTGACTGCCAACTCGATCATCTCCAGGCAACCGGTGAGCGGCCCGCTGTACCTGCGCCGGATCAAGTCCGGGGTGCTCGCCGATGGCTGCAACTCGGCCATCGCTGCGATGTTCAACAGCCTGCCGATGACCACCTTCAGCCAGAACAACGGAGTGATCCAGCTGACCGGCGTGGCCAGCCGCCATGTGGCCTTCTATATCGCCGCGATGCTGGTGCTGCTCGGGCTGTTCCCGACGGTCGGCGCGGTGCTGCAACTGATGCCCAAACCGGTACTCGGCGGCGCCACGCTGATCATGTTCGGCACCGTGGCGGTGGCCGGCATCAAGATCCTCACCGAGGCCGGCCTGCATCGTCGCAATGTACTGATCGCGGCCATTTCCCTGGGCCTGGGTCTAGGCGTGGCGGCAGTGCCGGAAGCCCTGTCGCAGATGCCCGACACGCTGAAAAACATCTTCGGTTCGCCGATCACCATCGGCGCGTTCAGCGCCATTCTGCTGAACTTTTTCCTGCCGGAGGAACATCAGCCCCTGGCGGAAAACGACTACGACCCCGAGGCCCATCTGCATAGCGTGCTGCAAAACCCGCAGAACGCCGAGCCCGACCACCAGTCGCGCGCTCTGAACGATGGCTTGAGCCCGGCCAACCAGGCCTAGCCCCCAAACGTTTCGCCAATACGGCCCTGTGCTCAAGCGCAGGGTCACGATCCCCTGCGCCTTAAAATCGCCCATTAAAATAAGGAAAACCAATGAAGTTCAAGCACTTACCTCACTGCCTCGCCCTTTCCGCCGGTTTGTTCGGCGCCCAGCACAGCGTCGCCGGCGAGATGCTGTTCTGGCAGGACAACAGCCTGTCCTACCTCTATGGCAGCAACTTCCAGCGCCTCAATTTCAACGGCGAAGAGCAACGCTCGCAGACCACCTTCACCTTCGAACACGCCAGCGGCTGGGCCTGGGGCGATGTGTTCTATTTTCTCGACTACATCAAGGCTGACAACCAGCAAGCCCGCGGCAGCACCTTCGGCAACCTGGAAATCGACGACAAGGACGACTTCTACTACATGGAGTTCTCGCCGCGCGTCAGCCTCAGCTGGCTGACCGGCCAGGACCTTTCGGCCGGCCCGCTGAAGGACGTATACGCCGCCTTCACCTACGAGAAAGGCAACGGCGGCCCGGGAACCGAGAATTACCTCTACGGCATCGGCAGCGCCTGGAACGCCCCCGGCTTCGCCTACCTGAACGCCAACCTGTACGCGGTCAAGATCAATAACAACATCTTCTTCGACCATGACTTCAGGGCATCGGACAAGGGCAATGGCCACACTTACCAATTGACCCTGAGCGGCGCCTACCCCTTCGCCATCGGCGAACAAGATTTCATCATCGACGGCTACATCGACTGGCGCGCACCGTCGAAAGACGCCGGCACCCAGACCTCGGTCGGCTCTTCGATCCAGATCAAGTGGGATGCCGGCAAGGCGCTGTTCGGCAAGGAGCGCAAGCTCTACGTCGGCACCGAGCTGAACATGTGGCGCAACAAGTACGGCATCCGCCCGATCGATGGCTCCGACGATGGTTTCAACCAGACCGCGGTACAGGCGTTGGTGAAGTACCACTTCTAGCATCGGTTGAGGAAGAGCGGGACTGGCCCGCTATCCCAGGGGCCAGCCTTTGCTATGGCAAAGGCTCTTCGCGGAATATTGTGGACACCGGACTGGCAAGTTTGTGTATCCGCCAAAGGCTTGGCATGGCCCATTAACGCGTGTGCTGAACGTTTGGGTTGCGCCCCTCACGGGCGCCACACCTTGACTCGCTGCGCTCACCCTTCGGGCCAGCCTACGGCTGTTACTCCGCTACTCTCCGTTTCTTTGCTTGCCCAAGAAAGGTGTGGCAAAGAAGGGCACCCGACATCCGGGTTTCGCTTCGCTCAACTTCCCTCGCTCCGG
>NZ_CAMPHI010000067.1 GCF_946885955.1 uncultured Pseudomonas sp. | reverse complement strand
AGGATCGCGCAGGCTTCGTCGAACGCCTTGTGAGTGGTCGGCTGGCCGCGGCGCAGGTCGTCATCGTCCATCGCCGGCAGGTCGTCGTGCACCAGCGAGTAGGCATGGATCAGCTCCACCGCGCAGGCGGCGCCGTCGGCATCTTGCGCCGCCCCGCCGAGGGCTTCGCAGGCGGCATAGGCGAGCAGCGGACGTACCCGCTTGCCGCCGTTGATCACGCTATAGCGCATGGCCTGGTAGAGGCGCGTCAGTTCGGCGTGCGGTGGGACGAAGAGTCGATCCAGTGCGGCGTCGACACGCGCCTGACAGCGCGCCTGATAGGCTTCGATCATGCTTGCGGGTCCGCGTCGAAGGGGGCTTCCTCCAGCTCGCCGTCGCGCTCCAGAAGTATCTGCACCTTCTGCTCGGCCTGGCTGAGGGCGGCCTGGCAATCGCGGGTCAGGCGGATGCCCTGTTCGAATGCGGTCAGCGAGTCTTCCAGCGACAACTCGCCGTTTTCCAGGCGTTCGACCAGGTTCTGCAGGTCGGTGAGGGACTGCTCGAAGTCGAGCGAGGCTTTTTTACGGGCCATGGCGGGCGTTCTCTGGCGGGATTTGCAACCGGCGCGACACTAGCAGAGCCGCGCCGCGCGGGCAAATCGACGGGCTCTGGCGGATGCCTTGGGGCGCGGTCATGCGGCCGCGCTTCTCAGGCGCTGAAGTAGGTGCTCCAGAAATAATAGGCGGTCATTCCGCTGCCCACGGCGATCACCAGGCTGCGCAGCAGTGTCGGCGGCAAGCGCTGGCCCAGGGCGCCGCCGGCATAACCGCCGAGGGTGGCACCGACGAGCAGGATCGCCAGTTCATACCAGCTGACCCGGCCGGCGATCACGAAGGTCAGGGTGGCGATGCTGTAGATCACTGCGGATATCAGGTTTTTCAGGGCATTCGCCCGGGCCAACGGATGGCCTTCGATGGAGAAGGCCGCGAGTTGCAGAATGCCCATGCCGGCACCGAAGTAACCGCCATAGATCGACACGCCGATATGCGCGCCTAGCGATAGCGGGCCATGTGCCGGTGCGTCGTCGCGGGCGTCTGGCTCGATGCGCCGGTGCGTCGCCAGCCAGCGGCGCAACCAGGGGCTGGCGGCGAATAACGCGGTGGCGCTCAGCAGCAGCCAGGGGATCAACTGGCGAAAGGTTTCGTCGCCGCCTGCCAGCAATAGCAGGCCGCCGAGTAGGCCGCCGCACAGGCCGGCCGCCAGCAACGGCAGCAAGTAGCGGCCGAGTGGACGCAGCGAGGTGCGTGCGGCCCAGGCCGCGGCCAGGCTGGCCGGCCATAACGCCACGGCGTTGGTGGCGTTGGCGGTAACTGGCGGCAAGCCGGCGGCGAGCAGCGCGGGAAAGGAAAAGAAGGTGCCGCCGCCCGCCAGGGCGTTCATGCCGCCGGCAGCAAAGCCGGCGAGCATCAGCAGAAGCAGATCATCGAGCGCCATGGGCTAGCTGGTCACTCCATAACCGCGTGCCATAAATACCGCCAGCAACGGGATGAACAGCAACAGCAGCAGTTCAAGGCGGATCGTCATGATCACCAGGCGCGCCTGTCTCGGGCTGACGCTCGGTACCTGGCCGGCCTTGAGCTGGTTGCGCCAGTTGAGGAAGACGAAGGTCGGCAGAATCGACAACAGACCGACCAGCACGAACAGCCCGACCTTGGCGTGGAACAGGCTATTACCCAGGTAATAGGCGCTGCCCTTGCCGTACCAAATCACTCGCGCCAGGCCGCTGAGCAGCACCGCGCCGGCGGCCATGCCGTAGGACATGTCGACGAGCACCAGGCTGCGTGCGCGGGCCAGGTCGAGCGGTAATTTGAACTGCACGTGCTCGATGCCGAGCAGGGCGAACAGTACGAAGATCGACAGGTAGTGCAGGTAGGCGACGATAGCCTGGGCCATGGTGATGTCCTTATTTGAATATTCGAATCGTCAGGCTGCTGCGGGCGTCGGCGCGAACCACAGGTTGTGCCGACTCAAGCGCACAGCATAGCCGCCGAGACACAGGCTGCGCAGCCCCATAAAAAACAGAAAGGCCAGCCACAGGCCGTGGTTGCCCATGGCTTGCAGCCACCACGCCAGCGGCAGGGCGAGCAGCAGCGCCATAAGCATGGCGTCGCGCATTTCGCGGGCGCGGATGGCGCCGATGAACAGGCCGTCGAGCAGGTAGCTCCAGACCGCGATCAGCGGCAGCACCGCCAGGTACGGCAGGTGCTCGACGGCGATCGCGCGTACCTCGGCAATATCGGTTTGCAGATAGACGAACCAGTGCCCGCCAAGCCAGAAGAACAACGCGAAACCCAGGCTGGCGAGCAGCGACCAGCCGCCAGCGACGATCAGGCTGCGGCGCAACGCATCGCGGTCGCGCGCGCCGAAGGCATGCCCGCTCAGCGCTTCCACCGCGTGGGCCAGACCGTCGAGGGCATGGGCGGTGAGCAACAGGCCGTTGAGCAATAGGGCATTGCCCGCCACTGTCGCATCGCCGAGTCGGGTGCCCTGCACGGTGAGCATGAAGAACACGCCTTGCAGGATCAGGGTGCGGATAAAGATGTCGCGGTTGACCGCCAGCAGCGGTCGCCAGTTCAGCCAGCGCCGCAGCGCCGGCCAGTCGATGCGTCCGGCATAGGTACTCAGGGCTCGACGCGCCAGCCACAGGCCGAGCAGCGCGCCGCTCCATTCGGCGATCACCGAGGCCCAGGCCGCGCCGGCCACGCCCCAATCCAGGCCGAGGACGAAGAGCAGATCGAGCGAGACATTGAGCAGGTTGGTGGTCAGCAGAATCGCCAGCGGGCCGCGACCGCTCTGAGTGCCGAGCAGCCAGCCGATCAGCGCGTAACCCGCCAGTACCGCCGGCAGGCCGAGCAGGCGGATATGCAGATAGCTGCGCGCCAGGTCGTCGAGCGCCGCCGAGGGCTGCATCAGGTGCAGGGCCAGATCGCTCAATGGCAGCGCCAGGAGGATCAGCAGCGCCGCCAACAGGCCGCCGAGCAACAACGCCTGCAGCAGAATCTGCCGCAGCCCACCGCCATCGGCGCGTCCGGCGGCCTGGGCGGCGAAGCCGGTGGTGCCCATGCGCAGAAAACCCATGGCCCAGGTCAGCAGGGTGTAGAGGCTGGCGCCGACGGCGACCGCGGCCAGTTGATGGGCGTGCGGCAGGTGGCCGATCACCGCGCTGTCGACCAGCGCCACCAGCGGCACCGAGAGGTTGGACAGAATCATCGGGGCGGCCAGGGCCCAGACCCGGGTATGGGTCGGCGCATGCTGCCAGGCGTCGCGGATCAGGGACATGAGGGCTCCAGTCGAGCGGCGCAGTATAAGGCCGCAGCGCCGGCGTTCGGCAGAACCATTCCCGACGATATTTTCGGGTCTTCGAGGAGTTTCGGGGGAAGTGTCGATTGAGACTGGACTGGACTGGTAATTTTGTGTGTCGATCAATGGCTTGGCATAGCCCATTAACGCGTGTGCTGAACGTTTGGGTTGCGCCCCTCACGGGCGCCACACCTTTCTTGCTTGCCCAAGAAAGGTGTGCCAAAGAAGGGCACCCGACATCCGGGTTTCGCTTCGCTCAACTTCCCTCGCTCCGGTGTTGCTCCGGGGGCCGGCTTACATGGGCCATCCCTGGCCCATTAAGCGGGGCCGCCATCGGTATTTCGCCGCATCCCTGCGGCTCGTCCCCCTACGCAACACCTCCGCTCGGCCTCCTGACGGGACCGGGTCGCGAGCTTGCGAGATTTCCCCTGGATCAAGCTCGGCGGTGTCTGCTTTTGCTCTTGAAATGCGATCGCACAGACAACACCAAAATCCCCTTACGGAGGCCGAATCGCCGCGTAAGGAGCCGGATGTCGGGGTGCCCTTTCTTGGGCAAGCAAGAGCTACGTAGCGTAGCGAAGTAACAGCCGCAGGCTGGCCCAAGAGGTGAGCGCAGCGAATCAAGTGACTCGCCCGAGAGGGGTGAAACCAGAACTCTGATTCGACGCGTTAATGAACCTGTTCCAGAAGCAGAGAGCGCCGCGACCAGAAAACACAAAATTACCAGTCCGGTATCAAACCCACCTTGTCCATAAAATGCGATGAAGCATTTTTTTCGGGCATGAAATGCTGTGCGTGGCTTGGCGCTTTTCCCGCTTGGGGCTCGTGGCTTTTTGGGGGCTCGACTATAGTGTCTGCCCTCTGCACCCCTCATTTGTTGGAGCCCGCAATGCCGAAGAAAGGATTGCTTCTGGCGCTAGTCCTGAGCCTGCTCAGTGCTTGCGATTCCTCTACCTCCGAACCCGCCAAGGTGACCTCCAGTTCGCCGGCCAGCAGCCAGGCGATCAAGCCCGAGGTCGACCTCAAAGCCCTCGCCGAGCGTTATACCGGGCGCGAACTGAAGGTGATCGACGTCTCCGAAATTCAGCTCGAGGGCGCCAGCAGCCTGTCGGTGAGTTTTTCCGTACCGCTCGATCCCGAGCAGAAGTTCGCCGAACGCCTGCATTTGGTCGATAGCAAAACTGGCAAGGTCGATGGCGCCTGGGAACTCAGCGATAACCTGATGGAATTGCGCCTGCGCCCGCTGGAGCCGCAGCGCAAGCTGGTGCTGACGGTGGACGCCGGCCTGCGCGCACTGACTGGCGCGCAACTCGCCGATGAGTCCGTGACCCGCCTGCAAACCCGTGATCTGCAAGCCAGCGTCGGTTTCGCCAGCCGCGGTTCGCTGCTGCCCACGCGCCTGGCGGAAGGCTTGCCGGTGATCGCGCTGAATGTCGACAAGGTGAATGTCGAGTTCTTCCGGATCAAGCCGCAATCCCTGCCGGCGTTTCTTGCGCGCTGGGGCACTAGCAGCAATCTTGACACCTGGGAGGCGGGCAGCCTGCTGCCGATGGCCGAGCTGGTGTATGGCGGGCGTTTCGACCTCGATCCCGCGCGCAACACCCGCGAGACGCTGTTGTTGCCGATCGCCGGGTTGGAGCCGTTCAAGCAGCCGGGGGTGTACCTGGCGGTTATGCGTGAAGCCGGCAACTACAGTTATTCGCAGCCTGCGACGCTATTTACCCTGAGCGATATCGGCCTGTCCGCGCACCGCTATCGCAACCGTCTGGACGTATTCACCCAGGCCCTGGCCGGCGGTCAGGCGCTGGCCGATGTGAGCCTGGAGCTGCTCGACGGCGACGGCCAGGTGCTGGCCGAGGGCGAGACCGACAGCGCCGGTCATGCCGAACTGCCGCTGCCGCCCAAGGCCGAAGTGTTGCTCGCGCATCAGGGCGAACAGACCAGCTTGCTGCGCCTCAACGGCTCGGCGCTGGACCTGGCGGAATTCGATATCGCCGGGCCCAAGGCGCATCCTTTGCAGTTCTTCGTGTTCGGCCCGCGTGATCTCTATCGCCCCGGCGAAACCGTGCTGCTCAACGCCCTGCTGCGCGATGCCGATGGCCGCGCGGTCAAGGCCCAGCCGGTGAATGTCGAGGTGCGTCGCCCCGATGAACAGGTCAGCCGCAAATTCGTCTGGCAGGCCGATGATTCGGGGCTGTTCCAATACCAGTTGCAGCTCGCCGAGGAGGCGCCGACCGGGCGCTGGCAGTTGCTCTTCGATCTCGGTGACGGCCAGCCGCAGCTGTACGAAATATCGGTCGAGGATTTTCTCCCCGAACGCCTGGCCCTGGAGCTCAAGGGTAGCGAGCAGCCTTATGCGCCGGGTGACAACGCGCAGTTCGAGGTCAGCGGGCGTTACCTGTATGGCGCGCCGGCCTCGGGCAATCGTCTCAGCGGCCAGCTCTATGTGCGGCCGCTACGCGAGGCGGTCGCCAGCCTGCCGGGTTATCAGTTCGGCTCGGTCACCGAGGAGGAGCTGAGCCAGGATATCGAGCTCGATGAGGTCAGCCTCGACGAACAGGGCGAGACCCGTCTGAGTATCGACAGTCGCTGGGCGGATGCGAAATCGCCGCTGCGCCTGATTCTGCAGGCCAGCCTGCAGGAATCCGGTGGCCGCGCCATCACCCGTCGGCTCAGCCAGCCGGTATGGCCCGCCGAGCGCCTGCCGGGGCTGCGTGCCTTGTTCGACGGCGAAGAGGTGGACGCCGACAGCCTGGCCGAATTCGAGGTGCTGGTGGCCGATCCCGACGGCAACAAGCTGGCCGCCGAGCAGCTGACCGTGCGTCTGATCCGCGAGCGTCGCGATTACTTCTGGAACTTCTCCGACAGCGATGGCTGGAGCCACAGCTACACGGAGAAATTCCTCACCCTCAGCGAGCAGAATCTCAGCACCGCCGCCGACGGCACGGCGAAGATCAGCTTCCCGGTGGAGTGGGGCCCGTACCGTGTCGAGGTGATCGACAGCCAGACCGGCATGCTCAGCAGCCTGCGTTTCTGGGCTGGCTATCGCTGGCAGGACAACGCCGACGGCGGCGCGGTACGCCCGGACCAGGTCAAGCTGGCGCTGGACAAACCGGCCTATGTCGATGGCGAAACCGCCACGGTCACGGTGACCCCACCGGCCGCCGGCAACGGCTATCTGCTGGTCGAGTCCAGCGAAGGACCGCTGTGGTGGCAGGAAATCGAGGTCCCGGCCGAAGGCAAGGCCTTCGAAATCCCGATCGCCAAGGACTGGGCGCGGCATGACCTGTATATCAGCGCCCTGGTGATCCGCCCGGGCGAGCGCAAGAGCAATGCCACGCCCAAGCGCGCGGTCGGCCTGCTGCATCTGCCGCTCGAACGTGCTCCGCGCAAGTTGGCGCTGACCCTGGAAGCACCGGAAAAGATGCGCCCCAACCAGGCGCTGAAGGTCAAGGTGCGGGCGCGCAATGCCGACGGCAGCGTGCCGAAGCAGGCGCAGGTGCTGGTTGCCGCAGTGGATGCCGGGATCCTCAATATCACCGAATATGCCACCCCCGACCCTTACGCCAGCCTGTTCGGGCGCAAGGCCTATGGCGCCGACCAGTTGGATATCTACGGTCAGCTGATCGAAGCCGGTCAGGGCCGCATCGCCAAGCTGGCGTTCGGTGGCGACGCGGCATTGGCTGCTGGCGGAAAACGACCGGATACCAGCGTGCTGATCGTCGCGCTGCAGAGTCAGCCGCTGCGGCTGAATGAGCAGGGCGAGGGCGAAGTCAGCCTGAATATCCCTGATTTCAATGGCGAGTTGCGGCTGATGGCGCAAGTCTGGACGGATGAGCGCTACGGCATGGCCGAAGGCAAGACGATCGTCGCTGCGCCGCTGATCGCCGAACTATCGGCACCGCGCTTTCTCGCCGGTGGCGACGAAACCACGTTGGCCCTGGACCTGAGCAATCTCTCCGGCCGGGCGCAGTCGCTCAAGGTGCAGGTCAGCGCCGAAGGGCAATTGAGCCTGACCGAGCCGGCCGCCGCTACCGCGCTCGATCTGGCCGAAGGCGCACGTAGCATTCTGCGTATTCCGGTGCGTGCCCTCGGCGGTTATGGTCAGGGCCGGGTCAAGGTCAGCGTGCAGGGGTTGGCGCTGCCGGGTGAAGAGCTGCCGCCGTTCAGTCGCGAATGGGTGCTGGGCGTGCGTCCGGCCTATCCGGCGCAATCGCAGCACTTGCGCACGGTGCTCAAGGATCAGCCCTGGAGCCTGCCCGCAGATGCGCTGGATGCGTTCGAGCCAGCCGGGTTGCAGGCGCGCCTGGCGATTTCCAGTCGCCCGCCGCTCAACCTCGGCGAGCAGATCCGCGCGCTCGAGGCTTACCCTTATGGCTGCCTGGAGCAAACCACCAGCGGCCTCTATCCGTCCTTGTATGCCGATGCCGCAACCCTTGAACGTCTCGGCATCGAGGCCGAACCGGATGCACAACGCAAGCGTTCGATCGAGTTGGGTATCGAGCGCCTGCTGAGCATGCAGCGCTATAACGGCAGTTTCGGCCTTTGGGGCGCGGACAGCGAGGAGGAGTATTGGCTCAGCGCCTACGTCACCGACTTCCTCCTGCGCGCTCGCGAGCAGGGCTTCGGTGTGCCGGAGGAAGCCCTGAAAAAAGCCAGCGAGCGGCTCCTGCGCTATGTGCAGGATCGCAACGTGATCGAGGTGAATTACAGCGATAACGTCAACCACAGCCGCTTCGCCGTGCAGGCCTACGCCGGCTATGTGCTCGCGCGCAGCCAGCAGGCGCCGCTCGGTGCCCTGCGCAGCCTGTTCGAGCGACGCGCCGACGCCGCATCCGGCCTGCCGCTGGTGCAATTGGCGATCGCACTGGAGAAAATGGGCGATCATCCCCGTAGCGAGCAAGCGCTGGCCGCGGGCCTGGCCCGCAGCCGCGAAACCGACCGCTGGCTGGCCGACTACGGCAGCCCGCTACGCGATCAGGCGTTGATCCTGGCCCTGCTGGAGGAGCACGACCTGGCCGGCGACCGCCGCGAAGAACGCCTGTTCAACCTCGCCGATGAAATGGCCGGCAGCCCTTGGCTGTCGACTCAGGAGCGTAACTCGCTGTATCTGGCGGGACGCAATCTGCTGGGCAAGCCGGAGCCGAAGTGGGGCGCCGATATACGCAGCGGTCGTTTCGAGTTCGCCATGGGCAATGCGCACGCCGGCCTCAAGCTGGAGGGCGATGAACTCGCTGTGCCGCTGACCATCAGCAACACCGGCAGCGCGCCGCTGTACCAGCAGTTGACGCTGTCCGGCTACCCGAGCAAAGCGCCGCCCGCCGGTGGCGAAAACCTCAGCATCTATCGCCAATACCTGGGCATGGATGGCCAGCCGCTGGATCTCGGCGCACTGAAAAGCGGCGACCTGGTGCTGGTGCATCTCGGCATCGAGGCCAAACGGCGAGTACCGGACGCCCTGGTGATTGACCTGCTGCCGGCCGGCCTGGAGCTGGAGAACCAGAACCTCGGGCAGAGTTCGGCAAGCCTGGAAGACGCCGGCAGCGCGGTGAAAGAGTGGCTGCAAGCGATGCAGAACGCGGCGGTGAAACACCAGGAATTCCGCGCCGATCGCTACGTCGCCGCGGTGGATGTCAACGGCTACGACACCACCCACCTGCTGTACCTGGCCCGCGCCGTCACCCCCGGCAGCTACCGTGTGCCGCCACCCCAGGTCGAATCCATGTACCGACCGAACTGGCAGGCCCTGGGCGAAACCCCGGCACGGATGGTGGTCGAAGAGCGGTGATCCTACCCCGGACTGCATCCAGGCTTCCCTAGCCCGGATGCAATCCGGGGAAATCTATCGGACAAGGAGGTCTGTGATCGGGGGCTAGCCGATCAACCCACTCAACAACCACAACCCCAGCACCGCCCAGATCAACCCGGCGACGATCGAGCGTTTGATAAAGGCGCGGACGGCGAGGTAGAGCAGCCACAGGCCGATGATCAGCACGCAGATGCTGAGCAGCGACGGGGTCACTCCCAGGGCCTTGGACATGCCATCGATAAAGCTGCCGACGGCGCCGCCGAGCATGCCGAAGAAACCGCTCAGGCCTTCGACGATAAAGCGGATGATCGTACCGAATGCCTGGCCGAGCGATTCAAAAAAACCTTCAACACTCATGTTGTTCTATTCCTATCCCCTGCGGATGCTGCCGGCTAGTGTGCCAGTCATTCGACAAAATGGCTTTGCGATTGCTCGTCGAGCGCATTCAGGCTACAAGAGCGGCCGCAGGCTTCCAGGAGTTTCGTGTGCTTAAACTGACCGCCCGGCTAACCAGACTATGGCCCCTGTTGCGCCGCCCCTGGTTGGCCGTGCCGCTGTGCCTGGCGCTGCTGCTGTTCACCGCCGACCGCCTGTTCCCGCTGCCATTGCCGCAGGACGATCTGGCGCGGGTGGTGCTGGCCGAGGACGGCACGCCGCTTTGGCGCTTCGCCGATAGCGATGGGGTGTGGCGCTACCCGGTCAGCCCCGCCGAGGTTTCGCCCTATTACCTGGACGCGCTGCTGACCTACGAGGATCGCTGGTTCTATCAGCACCTGGGCGTCAACCCGCTGGCGCTGGCGCGTGCGGCCTGGCAGAACCTGCGTGGCGGGCGCGTGCTGTCCGGCGGCAGCACCTTGTCGATGCAGGTCGCACGGCTGCTCGACCCGCATGCGCGCAGTTACCCCGGCAAGCTCAAGCAGCTCTGGCGCACGGCGCAGCTGGAGTGGCACCTGTCCAAGGATGAAATCCTCACCCTGTACCTCAATCGCGCGCCCTTCGGCGGCACCCTGCAGGGCGTGGCGGCGGCCAGCTGGGCCTACCTGGGTAAATCGCCGAGCCAGTTGACCCGTGCCGAGGCCGCCTTGCTCGCGGTGTTGCCGCAGGCGCCCAGCCGCCTGCGGCCCGATCGCCATCCCGAGCGCGCACAGGCGGCGCGGGACAAAGTGCTCAAGCGGCTGGCCAGTTTCGAGGTATGGCCGCGGACGGCGATCGACGATGCGTTGCAGGAGCCGGTGCTGCTCGCCCCGCGCCAGGAACCGCGATTGGCGCCGTTGCTGGCGCGGCGCCTGAACACCGTCGGCAGTCCGCCATTGATTCGCACCACCCTGGACGCCGCCCTGCAGCGCCGTCTCGAGGACTTGCTGCTGGGCTGGCGCGCACGCCTGCCCGAACGCACCTCGGCGGCGATCCTGGTGGTCGAGCATTCGAGCATGGCGGTGCGCGCCTACCTGGGCTCGGTGGACATCGGCGATGCCAAGCGTTTCGGTCACGTCGACATGATCAATGCCCTGCGCTCGCCCGGCTCGACGCTCAAACCCTTCCTCTATGGCATGGCCCTGGACGACGGGCTGATCCATTCCGAATCGTTGCTGCAGGACGTGCCGCGGCGTTACGGCGATTACCGCCCCGGCAACTTCGCCGCCGGCTTCAGTGGCCCGGTATCGGCCAGCGAGGCCCTGGCCCGTTCGCTCAACTTGCCGGCGGTGCAACTGCTCGAAGCCTACGGAGCAAAACGCTTCGCCGGCGAATTGCGCAATGCCGGCGTGCCGCTGGCGCTGCCGCCGTTGGCCGAGCCGAACCTGGCGTTGATCCTCGGCGGCGCTGGCAGCCGTCTGGAGGAGCTGGTCAGCGGTTACAGCGCCTTCGCCCGTGGCGGCAAGAGCGCCCGGCTGCGCTTTCAGCCGCAGGACGCGCTGCGCGAACGGCGCCTGCTGTCGCCGGGCTCCGCCTGGATCGTGCGACGCATCCTCAGCGGCCTGGCTCGGCCCGATCGCGACCCGCGCGCGCAGCTGGTACAACGGCCGAGCCTGGCCTGGAAGACCGGCACCAGCTACGGCTTTCGCGATGCATGGGCGATTGGCGTGGCACCGCGCTACCTGATCGGCATCTGGATCGGCCGCCCGGACGGCACCCCGGTGCCCGGCCAGTTCGGCCTGGCCTCGGCCGCGCCGCTGTTGTTGCAGGTGCATGACCTGCTGGTCAACCGCGACAGCCAGCGCGGCATCGCCTTACCGGCCGACCCGCAGCCCGCCGAGGTCGGCGTCGCGGCGATCTGCTGGCCGCTGGGCCAAGCGCTGGATAGCCACGACCCCAACTGTCGGCGCCAGCGCTTCGCCTGGACCCTGGCCGGCACCACGCCGCCAACCCTACAAGCGCCCGATCAACCCCTGGGCTTGGGCCTGGAGGAAAACATCTGGCTGAATGCCGACGGTTTACGCGTCGACGCCAGTTGCCCGGGCGCCACGGCGCATAGCCTGGCCCTCTGGCCCGCGCCATTGGAACCCTGGCTGCCGCGGCGGGAACGGCGCGGCGCTCGCCTGCCGGCAGTCGACCCCAGCTGCCCGCCACAACTCCCTCTCGCCGCTGCCCCGTTGTCGATCGTCGGCATACGCGACGGCGACCAACTGCGCCGCCCCGCCGGCAATCCCGAACCGCTGCGCCTGCGCCTCTCGACCCTGGGCGGCAGCGGCCGGCGTTGGTGGTTCGTCGATGGCCAACCGGTCGGCGAAAGCCCCCCGGGCGGCGAGATCAATCAGGCCTTCAGCCACGGCCGCTACCAGCTCAGCGTGCTCGACGAAAGCGGACAGACCGCTCGGCTGGAATTTCGGGTGGATGAATAGACTGGCATTTCTGCCACTCCTGCCGGCCATTCAGGCGGTCATGCTCAATGACTGCCCGCCGGCTTGCGCTTGATGGTCTTGAGCAGGTCGTCCGGGCTGATATAGCCGACCGTGGCCGCTGCGCTGCCGGGTTGCGGCTGGTTGAGGATGTGGCCTTTCATCTTGCCAATGATGTGCATTTCGCAGGGTTTGCAGTCGAACTTCAGGGTCAGTACTTCGTCCTGGTGGATCAGCTGCATGTCGGCGACCTTGGTGCGCACGCCGGTGACGCCCTTGGCCTGCTTGGGGCATAGGTTGAAGGAGAAGCGCAGGCAGTGCTTGGTGATCATCACCGGCACCTCGCCGGCTTCCTCGTGGGCTTCGTAGGCGGCGTCGATCAATTGCACGCCGTAGCGCTGGTAGAAGGCGCGGGCCTTGTCGTTATAGACGTTGGCGAGGAAGGTCAGGTGCGACTCGGGGTAGACCGGCGGCGGTACGCTGACCGGCTTGCGCCCGCCCCGCGGGTGGGCGGCCAGGCGCGCGGCATTCAGGGCTTCGATGGCCTCGCGGCGCAGGGCCTTGAGCTGCGAGTTGGGCACGAACAGGGCCTGGGGCGCGTCGACCTGCACTTCTTCGGCGTAGTAGATCGTGGTGCCGAGTTTGCTCAGGGTGTCGCGCAATTGGTTGAGCGCCTGTTCTGCATCCTTGGCCGGGCCGAAGGGACCGTGCAGGGCGGCGCTGGCCTGAACGCCATCGCTGCTGGTGAGCGTGAGAGCGAGTTGCTGTTCGTCGAGCCGTGCCTGCCAGCGCACCGCGACGCGGCGTTCGGCCGAAGTCTTGAGCAGCGCCTGTTGCCAGTTGTGGTCGAGGTTGCGGTTGAGCGCATGGTGCGGGCGCAGCTGCTTGAGCGCCGCCGGCATCTCGTTGGGTTCGACGCGGTAGCGCCAGCGTTTGGCGCCCTCTTCATCGAACTCGTGCTGTAATTCGGCGACGTTAGCGCGAAAGCCCACCACCTCGCGCTTGATCAGCACATTGAGGCCATCGCCGTTGGACAGCGGCGTGTCGGTCACGGCGATCAGGTCGCGCTTGTTCACCTGTTCCACCTGACCCACCGGCAGGCCGGTAAAGGTCGGCGAGTCGAAGGCGCCGATGTCGATCTTGCGCTCGCTGACGAAGTAGTCGGTGCTGCCGCGGTGGAAGGTCTTGTCCGGGTCGGGGGCGAAGAAGTGTTCGGTCAGGCCGCTGGATGCGCGCGCCAGCGCCGGGCGCTGTTCGAGGATGGCGTCCAGTTCGCGGCGGTAGTGAGCGGTGATGTTCTTCACGTAGCTCATGTCCTTGTAGCGGCCCTCTATCTTGAACGAGCGCACGCCGGCATCGACCAGATCGATCAGGTTGGCGGTCTGGTTGTTGTCCTTCATCGACAGCAGGTGCTTGTCGTAGGCCACCACGCGGCCCTGGTCGTCCTTGAGGGTGTAGGGCAGGCGGCAGGCCTGCGAGCAGTCGCCGCGGTTGGCGCTGCGCCCGGTCTGCGCATGGGAGATGTTGCACTGGCCGGAGAACGCCACGCACAGGGCGCCATGGATGAAGAACTCGATGGCCGAGTCGACGCCGGCGCTGATCGTGCGGATTTCCTGCAGGTTCAGCTCGCGCGCCAGCACCAGCTGGGAGAAACCGGCCTGGGACAGGAACCTGGCCTTGTCCAGGCTGCGGATATCGCACTGGGTGCTGGCATGCAGCTCGATCGGTGGGATATCCAGCTCGAGCACGCCCATGTCCTGGACGATCAGCGCGTCGATGCCGGCCTCGTAGAGCTGGCGGATCTGCTGGCGAGCCGGCTCCAGTTCGTCCTCATGCAGGATGGTGTTGAGGGTGACGAACACCCGCGCATGGAACTGGTGGGCGAACTGCACCAGGTCGGCAATGTCCGCCACGCTGTTGCTGGCGTTATGCCGTGCACCGAAACTGGGGCCGCCGATATACACGGCATCGGCGCCATGCAGGATGGCTTCCCTGGCGATGGCGGCATCGCGCGCGGGGCTCAGGAGTTCCAGGTGGTGCGCAGGCAGGGACATAGTTTCGCTTCGCGGGTGAACGGGGCGGGCATTTTAGCGTGAAAGTGGGCCGCTGCCGTTCCCGCATTTGCACCAGTCGTCCGGGGCGAGGCTGGGCCTGGGTTTGCAGATGGTCGGCGGCGCAAGGGGCAATAGGAGTACCGCCGCTCCGGCGATCGGCTGGTCACTGCAGCCCGTACTTGGTTTTGAGGGCGTGGACCGCTTTATGTTCGCGGGCCAGAAAGGCGTCGAAACGCTGGATCAGTTGTGGATGGCGAATGCTCGACAGGTAGTAATGGCTGTCCTGCAGCGGCAGTAGGCGCGGTTCGATGGCCAGGGCCTGCGGCTGGCCTTGCAGATGGTAGTGCGCCACCTGTTGCGCCATGTTGGCGGCGTCGATATAGCCGGACAGAGCCATGTGGATCAGCCCCTGGGGATTCGGCGACTGTTTGATCTGAATCTGCCCTGCGGCGATCTGTTCCTGAAATTTCCAGGGCGTGAAGCCACGGATGAAACCGAGGATGTGGTAGTTCTCCAGCGGCTCGCCAAGCCGTTGCGGCAGTACCAGCATGGCATCCTGAAACACCAGCAGGGGCTTGGAATAGGCAATGGTCAACTGGGCCTTTTCCTGCACTTCCCAGCGCGGGTTATCGGGAAACATCAGGTCCAGCCGGCCGGCGCGGAACTCATGGCTGAGGCGGCGCACCGGCAGCGCTACATAGGTCAGCTGGATGTGCTCGTGGCCGGCGAACAGGTCGAGCAGGTCGCGGGCATAGCCGCGATAGAGATAGTCCGGCGGCGCGGCGGAATAGATCGGGTAGTAATCGACGTCCTCCACGCCGACGCGGTAGCTCTGCGGGCTTTCGGCGGCCCCGGCCTGGCCCGCCAGCAGCGCATAGAAGAACAGCGCGCAGCAGTGGATGCTCCAAGAGCGAGGCTTTATGCGGCGCTTCAGCACGTCAGGCGCTCCGTGGCCGAGTGTGCGCTAGTGTTTCTTCGATCGCCGCGCAGGGGAGGCTGGAGCAAAGCGGGGGGAGGATTGACTGACAAGAGAGGCTCGCTAGGGACGAGGGGTCGACTCGATGAAGGCTAGCAAAGGACAGGACCTTCAGCCTAGCCAGTTCTAGCGCATTCATGCAAAGGCGACGCCGGCGCTGCCTGGGCGTTCCAACCGCTCCGGAGCGCAATTCGATTGCCGGCTATTAGTTTGCCATGACGAAATTTTCACACTCTAGCTGGCATAACGGGGCGATTATTAAGTTGTCATGAGGTCGCCATGTCGGCACTAGGGCTAAACCCGCAGCGCAAGGGCGTTGACTGGGCCGGTTTGGGTTGGGCGTTTGCATTTTTCTGGTATTTCTCCGGCGTAACCCAGGTACTCATCCAGTTGACCGGCACCGCCGGTTTTGCCGGTTTTCGTCAGGCGTTCCTGGCCAGCGCGTTATGGCTGGTGCCGTTATTGCTGTTCCCGGCGCGCGCGCGGCAGTTGGCTGCGATCATCGGGGTGCCCATGTGGCTGTGCTCGCTGGGCGCCTTTGGCTACTTTCTGGTGTATGGCCAAGAGTTCTCGCAGAGCGTGATTTTTATCATGTTCGAGTCGAACCTGGCGGAAAGCAGCGAGTATCTGACGCAGTACTTCGCCTGGTGGATGCCACTGGTTTTCCTGGCCTACGCCCTGGGTGCCTGGCTGCTCTGGCGCAAGATCCGCCCGGTGTACCTGAGCCGCCCCGCCGCTTTGGTGGCGGCGGCGCTGGCGCTGTTCGTGTCGGTGGGTTATCCGGCGCTGCGCCAGTTCAGTAAACATGACAGCTGGCAGACGGGCTTCGATGAGTTCGCCCAGCGCATCGAAACGGCCACACCCTGGCAGCTGCTGGTGGGCTATAAAAACTATCGCGAGCAACTGGGCAATATGCAGGCCCTGCTGGCGGAAAATGCCAGTATTCCGCCGTTGGGTCATCTGCAGGATGACCAGGCCGGGCAGCCGGCCACGCTGGTGCTGGTAATCGGCGAGTCGACCAACCGCCAGCGCATGAGCCTGTATGGCTACCCGCGGCAGACCACCCCGGAGCTGGACCGGTTGCGCGACCAGTTGCAGGTATTCGATTCGGTCGTCACGCCGCGCCCCTACACCATCGAGGCGCTGCAACAGGTGCTGACCTTCGCCGACCAGGAGCACCCCGATCGCTTTCTCACCACGCCCTCGGTTATCAATCTGATGAAACAGGCGGGTTACAAGACCTACTGGATCACCAATCAGCAGACCATGACCAAGCGCAACACCATGCTCACGACCTTCTCCGAACAGGCCGACGAGCAGTTCTACCTGAACAACAACCGTGAGCAGAACGCCCGCCAGTATGACGGCGACGTGCTGGCGCCCTTTGCCAAGGTGCTGGCCGATGCGGCGCCGCGCAAGTTCATCGTGGTGCACCTGCTGGGTACCCATATGAGCTATCAATACCGCTATCCGCCGGAGTTCGAGCGTTTCACCGACCACACGGGAGCGCCGGCCAACGTCACCGACGCGCAGCTACCGACCTACAACAGCTACGACAACGCGGTGCTGTACAACGACCATGTGGTGGCCAGCCTGATCAATACCCTGAGCGGTAAGGACGCCAACGGCTTCCTGCTGTACCTGTCCGACCATGGCGAGGCGGTGTTCGATGCGCCCAAGCCCGATGTGTTGGGCCGCAACGAGGCCGCGCCGACCAGCCCGATGTACACCGTGCCGTTTATCCTGTGGAATTCGCCGCGCTGGCAGGCGCACCATTCGCGCGATTTCAGCGGCACGCTGTCACGGCCTTACAGCTCGGCGCACTTCATCCATACCTGGGCGGATCTGGCGGGCTTGCGTTTCGACGAGTACGACCCGCAGAAGAGTCTGGTCAGTGCCGAGTTCCGTCCGCGGCCGCTGCTGATCGGCAACCCGGCGCAGCCGAAGAGCCTGATCGACTTCAGCCTGATCAAACCCAAGCGGGTAGAGGTCGCCGCAGATCTGGTGCAACAGACCCCGAACCAGCCGCAGGTGATTCCGGCGCTGTAAACCGGCGGCGCGTTTCGCCGTAAATGGAACCCTGGACAAGCCGCCGCCACTCATCGATCACCAGAGCCAACTCACGGCTCGCTGAGTCGGTTAGGTGGCGGAAATGATCAAGAGCAACCCACAACTTTCTTTTTCCAGTGTCGATGCGATCAGGCATTCATCCGTCGATCTCAAAGCACTGGTGCGCAATGGGCAACTGAAAGTGGACGGCGCCACTTATCGCGTCCAGTTATCCCCCGACGGCGAGTTCAAGGTGCAGCGCGAGGGCCGCTCGTCCGTCTCGCCCGGGCGCTTCTTCAAGGCTGCTGGCGAAATGTTCAGCCATCGTCTGAACGATGGGGCTGCGTCGTCACGTAGCAATCGTATTGCCGACGCCCTTAACGCCAAGGCCTGGCCGGCGGAGCGGCAGGCACCCGCCCGCGCCCCGGCGAACGGCAATCCCGCGCGGGTCCATCCGATGGCCAACCAGGTCGAACCTGCTCAGGTCCGGCAGCCTTCCAGCCAAGCTTTGCGGGGCAACATCCTCAAACAGATCGAAGATCTCCCCCGGTCGAACTGGGAAGGGCCGATAAAGGCGCTCGAGCGCCTGGATGCGAAGGCCGCGACACTGCCTGCGGCCCGCGCGCAGCAGTTGTTCGGGCAATTGAACTCGATCATGGGAATCCGCGACTCGGGCACTCGTAATGCCCGCCTGGAGCAATTCTCGGCGTCATTGAGCAGCAACGCGCCCCAGGGGCGGGAGCAGGTCGGTCGACCCCAAAACCGGACCGAAGCCCCGGCCGCGAGACCGCAGTCGTTCCAGGGCCGGCCGGCTCAGAACGGCGGCCGGGTCTTTACGCAACCCTCACCGACGGGGGCGGCGCAGCGGCCTTTGACTCCGGAACATTTCATGCGTGAAGAGCGCGCGCGGGCGGACTATTACAACGAACGGCCGAGCGAGCGCAGAGCGGAGCAAGAGTACACCCGGTATATGCAACGACTTACTCAGCAATCAGGCGCGGGGGAGAGTGCGCGGCCGCAGAGCCGGCCCCAGGTCATGCAGCAGTCGCCAGGCAATTCGTCGCGCACACAGATGGAAGCCCGGACTCCACAGCGTACCCTCGAGGATTTCAACCGCGATGAAGAAGCCCGTGCCCGCTACCACGGAGAGGAGCCCAACTATGACGACGCGCGCCGGGCGTTCGACGCGCAGCAGGGTTCGAGTGCTGCGCGGCGCAAGCCCTCGTCGCGGGCTGAGCCACCCTCGGCAACCCCGGTGAGCACTGCTTCGACACGCCCTGCGGCGGCCAGTGCGCAGTTCAAGGAGCTGAGCCTGTTCGATTTCGAGCAGTCCGAGGAAAAGGAGGCCGAATATAACAACGAGCGACCGGACTACCAGCGCGCCCAGCGCAACTTCGAGGAATACCAGGCGCGGCTCAAGGAGGGTAACCGCTAGGATCGGCCGCAGTTTCGTCGCGCGCTGCTTCGAAACGACGGTAACCCCTAGGAGGTGACGGCAACACTTCTCAATCTCCCGCCCTGTGCTCGCAGCACCTGCCGGCAAGGAACCATCATGAACGACCTGTTTATCAAAAACCTGTTTGCCGATGTGATGAAGAAAATGGAGCTGGATACCGAGGGGTTGCCGGCGACCCATGAGTACTCGCTGATGATCGACGAACAGCACCCCGTGCTGTTGCGCTATGACGCGCCCACGGAGCGGATCATGCTGATCGGCACGCTGGATACGCAGTCGGCACCCGATCAGGACGCTATGCTCAAGCGCATCCTGCGGGCCGGCCTTAACCCGCTTCGCACCGCTGGTCCCGGCGTGGGCCTCGATGAAAGTTCCGGCTTGTATTTTTCCTATGTCACTTTGTCCCGCCTGAGCGTGAGTGCCGACGCGATATGCAGGGAGATGGTCGCGCTGGTGGAGTGGGGCAAGAGGTTGGTGGCAGGGCGAGTCTGACGCCTATCTGAGGCGCTGCGCTTGCATTGCGCAGCCTTATGGCGCGTGTTGCTTCCCGATCCAACCGCCTTTGGTTTCCGGGCCTTGGTCGTCGATCCACGTACATGCCAGCCTTGGAGAAAAGCGCTCGCCGTTCCATAGCGGGTCGATGATGCTGCTGTGGGGCAGGCCGCGGAAGTTGACGGGAGGCTGCGAAGCGAGCGAATAGCAGCGGCCGGAGGCGCCCGAGTGAAAGGTTTGCAGGCGGCGCCAGCACTGTTCGCTCAACAGCGCTGGCGGTTCAACACTGTTATTGCGCGAGATCGGCTTCGCTGTCGACGTCTGTCAGCCCTTCGCTTTCATCCGCATCCCTCTGCGCCTGCCGGTCGAAAGCGCTCTGCAGGCTCAGCGCGGCGACCACCGAAGCGGCGGTGGTGGAGACCACTGACATGGCCTTGGCCAGGCCGGTGGTTTCCTTGGACTTGGCCGCTGCCGAGGTGGCGCGCCCGGGGTTGTCGCTGCGGTTGGCCAATCCTTTGCCATTGGCTCCGGCATTCTCGTGTTGGCCTGCGTGACTGCCGCCCAGACCGCCGCCGCTGCCTTTGCCCCCACCGTTGCCGCCACCATGGCC
>NZ_CAMPHI010000066.1 GCF_946885955.1 uncultured Pseudomonas sp. | reverse complement strand
TTCTAAAACCAAACCCCCCATCCGTGTAAACGGGTGGGGGGTTTGTCTTTGCGCGAGAAAATACTTGCCTGGGGTTTGTAGGCAGTCAACAAAGGCATCGCTATCATGCGTGCCTTACTGCTTTGGGGGACCATATGCTGCCTTTATTAAGACTCTTGCAGGACGGCCGTTTTCATTCCGGGGAGGCGCTTGGCAAGGCGCTGGGGGTGAGCCGATCGGCCGTCTGGAAGCAGTTGCAGTCCCTGGAGGCGGAGTTGGCGCTACCTATTCATAAGGTGCGTGGTCGGGGCTACCGGCTTGAAGCGCCTCTCACCCTGCTGGATGAGTCGCTGCTGCTCGGAGACCAGGCTTCCCAGGCGTGGCCTGTCACGGTTCTGTCGTCGGTCGACTCAACCAATACGGAGGCCATGCGACGGCTGGCCCAGGGGTATGTCGCCCCATTTGTCGTATTGGCCGAGCAGCAGCAGGCTGGGCGCGGTCGGCGCGGGCGAAACTGGGTCAGCCCATTTGCGGAAAACCTGTATTACAGCCTGGTATTACGCATCTCTGGCGGAATGCGGCAGGTAGAAGGTCTGAGTCTGGTCGTCGGGCTGGCATTGCTGCAGGCTCTCAGGGATAGCGGGATGGGCTCGGTCGGACTCAAGTGGCCCAATGATTTGCTGGCGGATGGCCGAAAAATTGCCGGTATTCTCCTGGAGCTTTCCGGGGATCCTGCGGATGTATGCCATGTGGTGATTGGCATTGGCATCAACGTGAATATGTTGGTTGCCGATAAGGCGCCGATCGATCAGCCTTGGACCTCCATGCGCGCTGAGTTGGGCCGCTATATCGACCGCAATGCGCTGGTCGTTGCGCTTAATCTCCAACTCGCGGTGTATTTACAGCGGCATCAGGCTCAGGGGTTCGCATCGTTGAAGGATGAGTGGCAGTCCAATCACCTGTGGCAGGGGCGAATGGTGACCCTGATGGCCGGTAGCCAGGCAATCGAGGGTGAGGTGTTGGGGGTCGATTCGTCAGGGGCGATCCGCCTGCGGGTTGCCGGGAAAGAGCAGGCTTTCAGCGGTGGAGAGCTCAGCTTGAGGTTAAAAAATGATTCTTGAGCTCGATTGCGGTAACAGCTTTATAAAGTGGCGGGTTATTCAGCGGGCGGATGCTCAGCTTTGTTGCGGAGGGGTTGTCGGGTCCACCGAGGAGCTGCTCGAGGCACTCAAGAGCAGGGCGCTTGCTTTGAGTTTCTGCCGGCTGGTCAGCGTGCGTAGCGATGAAGAAACCCTAGCGCTCATGACGATGTTGCAGCGGGTCTTGGCGATAGAGTGTGCGCGTGCGCAGCCGTGCCCTGAATTGGGTGGCGTACATAATGGTTACGAGCATTTTGAGCTGCTGGGGCTGGATCGCTGGCTGGCATTGGTTGGGGCTTTTCGGCTGGCGAGTGGTGCCTGTCTTGTGCTTGATCTGGGGACGGCGGTCACGGCTGATTTTGTCGATAGGCAGGGTATGCATCTGGGGGGATATATTTGCCCCGGCATGCCACTCATGCGAACGCAGCTGTGTACCCATACTCGGCGAATTCGCTACGACCATCTGATGGCGGAGCAGGCGCAGCATGATATGTCGCCGGGGCATTCCACCGCAGAGGCGGTTGAGCGAGGGTGTGCCCTGATGCTTCAGGGGTTCGTGCGGACTCAGCTGGATGTAGCTCATCGGTATCTGGGGGATTCGTTCACGGTGTTTCTTACCGGTGGCGATGCTGCCCTGGTGGCCAATCTGCTGCCTGATGCGCGTGTCGTACCTGATTTGGTGTTTGTCGGCTTGGCAGTCGCTTGCCCGCTGAGTTGAGGTGGATCATGCGTTGGATGTTTTTACTGTTCGTGGTGTTGAACCTGTTCTATTACGTCTGGCATCAGCAGCAGGCGCCGTTGCGGGTTAATGAGATAGAGGCTGTTAGCGCTCCAGCGGCGGGGCAGGGGGAGATTCGTCTGCTAAGCGAGTCGCAGGCGCCGGCGCGGCGTCCTGTCGCGGATCCTAGTGCGCGCGAGGCGGTCTGTCTGTTTTTGGGTAGTTTCGATCAGCAGAGCGAAGCTGCCGTGGTCGAGCAGCGGTTGTTGAGTCTGGATATTCGGTCCAGCGTGCAGTCGGTGGATGCGGTTGGGGGCGTCGATTACTGGGTTTATCTGGCTCCGCTGGGCTCTCGGCAGGCGTCCCTGCGTCAGTTGAGGGAGCTGCAGGCGCGAAAAATCGATAGCTACATTATTACCGAGGGCGATCTCGCCAATGGCATCTCGCTGGGTATCTTCCCTCGCAGCGATTCGGCCGAGAGTGTCATGCAGCGATTGCGTGGCGCCGGTTACGAGCCTGAGATGCGCGAGCTGCCGCGTGCTCAGCGCAGCTACTGGGTGCGTATCGCGCCCGAAAGTCGACGGCTTGCGGATGATTTTCTCTTGCAGCGTCTGGCTACCGACTTTAATGGCCTGCAACATCAATTAATGCCTTGTGAAGGCATTGCATCCCCTCGTTAGATTGCATAGAATGGCGCCCGCTTCGCAGGGTGGTGCTGATAGTGCTCCTGCTAAGCGGCTGTCAATGCAGGTAACCTCAGGTTTTTAATGAGAAAATGCTTGACAGTAGGGTGGCATGCAAAGAGAATGCCGCCTCCTTTTGGAGGGATTCCCGAGTGGCCAAAGGGATCAGACTGTAAATCTGACGTCATCGACTTCGAAGGTTCGAATCCTTCTCCCTCCACCAGATTTAGCGTGAGCTGCAGGCTCCGCGGGTATAGTTCAGTGGTAGAACCTCAGCCTTCCAAGCTGATGATGCGGGTTCGATTCCCGCTACCCGCTCCAGCATTGCTGTTTGCGTAAATGTGTAGCGCTCATGTAGCTCAGTTGGTAGAGCACACCCTTGGTAAGGGTGAGGTCAGCGGTTCAAATCCGCTCATGAGCTCCATCTAATAAAGGCAGATATGCAAGTATCTGCCTTTGTTTTAATGGCGGTACGACTTGCTCAATTCTTCGCTGGGAGACGGTCACAATGGCTAAAGAGAAATTCGAACGGAATAAGCCGCACGTCAACGTAGGTACCATCGGTCACGTTGACCACGGTAAAACCACCTTGACCGCTGCTCTGACCCGTGTGTGCTCCGAAGTATTCGGTTCCGCCAAGGTCGACTTCGACAAGATCGATAGCGCCCCGGAAGAGAAGGCTCGTGGTATCACCATCAACACTGCGCACGTTGAGTACGATTCGGCTGTACGTCACTACGCGCACGTTGACTGCCCGGGTCACGCTGACTATGTGAAGAACATGATCACTGGTGCTGCGCAGATGGACGGCGCGATCCTGGTTTGCTCCGCTGCCGACGGCCCGATGCCGCAGACTCGCGAGCACATCCTGCTGTCCCGTCAGGTAGGTGTTCCGTACATCGTCGTGTTCCTGAACAAGGCCGACATGGTTGACGACGCCGAGCTGCTGGAACTGGTTGAAATGGAAGTGCGCGACCTGCTCAGCACTTACGATTTCCCGGGTGACGACACTCCGATCATCATCGGCTCCGCGCTGATGGCGCTGAACGGTCAGGACGACAACGGTATGGGCACCACTGCCGTCAAGACCCTGGTCGAGACGCTGGATAGCTACATCCCTGAGCCGGTTCGTGCGATCGATCGCCCGTTCCTGATGCCGATCGAAGACGTATTCTCGATCTCCGGCCGCGGTACTGTTGTTACCGGTCGTGTAGAGCGCGGTATCGTCAAGATCCAGGAAGAAATCGAGATCGTTGGTCTGCGTGATACCACCAAGACCACCTGTACCGGTGTTGAAATGTTCCGCAAGCTGCTCGACGAAGGTCGTGCTGGTGAGAACTGTGGCGTTCTGCTGCGCGGCACCAAGCGTGACGACGTAGAGCGTGGTCAGGTTCTGGCCAAGCCGGGCACCATCAAGCCGCACACCAAGTTCGAAGCTGAAGTGTACGTGCTGTCCAAGGAAGAAGGTGGTCGTCACACCCCGTTCTTCAAGGGCTACCGTCCGCAGTTCTACTTCCGTACCACCGACGTAACCGGTTCGTGCGAACTGCCGGAAGGCGTTGAAATGGTAATGCCGGGCGACAACGTGAAAATGGTTGTCACCCTGATCAAGCCGATCGCCATGGAAGACGGCCTGCGCTTCGCGATTCGCGAAGGTGGTCGTACCGTTGGCGCTGGTGTGGTTGCCAAGATCGTCGAGTAATCGGTTGATCTGTCCCCGTCAGGCCGGCATAATGGTCGGCCTGATTTTTGTTTTAGGTCAGTAGCTCAATTGGCAGAGCGGCGGTCTCCAAAACCGCAGGTTGGGGGTTCGATTCCCTCCTGACCTGCCATTTTCTAACGAATTTGGCGTGTCTTCTCACAGGGTCCTCGTAAATGAATGCTAAGGCTGAAGCCAAAGACTCTCGCTTTGATCTGCTCAAGTGGCTGGTTGTTGCCGTCCTTGTAGTGGTTGGCGTGGTTGGTAATCAGTACTTCTCTGGCGAGCCGATTCTGTATCGCGTATTGGCGTTGCTAGCGATTGCTATCGTTGCTGGCTTCGTGGCGTTGCAAACATCGAAAGGGCAGGCCTTTTCGGTGCTGGCAAAAGAAGCGCGCGTCGAGATTCGTAAGGTCGTTTGGCCGACTCGTCAGGAAACCACGCAGACCACGATGATCGTTGTGGCTGTTGTTTTGGTGATGGGCTTGTTGTTGTGGGGGCTCGATACCCTGCTGGGTTGGCTGGTTTCGTTGATTGTCGGTTAAAGGTGTCCCGTGGCTAAGCGTTGGTACGTTGTGCATGCTTACTCGGGTTACGAGAAGCATGTGATGCGCTCTCTGATCGAGCGCGTGAAACTCGCTGGAATGGAAGACGGTTTTGGTGAAATTCTCGTTCCTACCGAAGAAGTGGTAGAGATGCGGAACGGCCAGAAGCGCAAGAGTGAGCGCAAGTTCTTCCCGGGCTATGTTCTGGTGCAGATGGACATGAACGAAGGTACCTGGCACTTGGTCAAGGATACCCCGCGTGTCATGGGCTTCATCGGTGGTACTGCCGATAAGCCGGCGCCCATCACCGATAAAGAAGCCGATGCTATCCTGCGCCGTGTTGCGGACAGTGGCGATAAGCCAAAGCCGAAGACGCTGTTCGAGCCGGGCGAGATGGTTCGCGTGATCGATGGTCCGTTCGCGGACTTCAGTGGCGTGGTCGAAGAAGTGAATTACGAGAAGAGCCGAATTCAGGTGGCGGTGACCATTTTTGGTCGTTCGACGCCGGTCGAGCTGGAGTTCAGTCAGGTCGAAAAGGCATAACTGACATACGCATCCCTAACCCCGCAGCCAAAGGCTGTGGGGTTTTGTCGTCACTGGGATAAACAGGTAATAACCGGGGAGCCGAAAGGCGCTAGCACCCGCAATTGGAGTAGCTCATGGCTAAGAAAATAACAGCTTATATCAAGCTGCAAGTAAAGGCTGCACAGGCCAACCCGAGCCCGCCCGTCGGTCCAGCTCTGGGTCAGCACGGTGTGAACATCATGGAATTCTGCAAGGCGTTCAACGCCAAGACCCAGGGTATGGAACCCGGTCTGCCGACTCCCGTGATCATCACTGTATATAGCGACCGCAGCTTTACTTTCGAAACCAAAAGCACCCCTGCTTCGGTTCTGTTGAAGAAGGCTGCTGGCCTGACTAGCGGTTCGGCGCGTCCGAACACCGTCAAGGTCGGTACCGTAACCCGCGCTCAGCTGGAAGAGATCGCCAAGACCAAACAGGCTGATCTGACTGCAGCTGATATGGATGCCGCCGTGCGCACTATCGCCGGCTCGGCTCGTAGCATGGGCCTCAACGTGGAGGGTGTGTAATGGCTAAGTTGACTAAGCGTCAGAAGGCTATCGCCGAGAAAGTCGAAGCGGGCAAGGCCTATAACTTTGTTGACGCTGCAGCCCTGCTGGCTGAGCTGTCGGCCGTCAAGTTCTCCGAGTCCGTGGACGTTGCTGTGAATCTGGGCGTCGATCCGCGTAAATCCGACCAGGTGGTTCGCGGTGCAACCGTTCTGCCGAACGGTTCCGGCAAGAGCGTTCGCGTTGCCGTATTCACCCAGGGTCCTGCTGCCGAAGCTGCGCTGGCTGCCGGCGCTGATCGCGTGGGTATGGACGAACTCGCTGCCGAAATGAAAGGCGGCGACCTGAACTATGACGTAGTTATCGCTTCGCCGGACGCCATGCGCGTTGTCGGCCAGCTGGGTCAGGTTCTTGGTCCGCGTGGTTTGATGCCTAACCCGAAGGTTGGCACCGTTACCCCGGACGTCGCTACCGCCGTCAAGAACGCCAAAGCCGGTCAGGTGCGTTTCCGTACCGACAAGAACGGCATTATTCACGGTTCCGTGGGTAAGGTCGGCTTCGATGCTGAGAAGCTGAAGCAGAACGTTGAAGCTCTGATCTCCGATTTGAAGCGCCTGAAGCCGTCGACCTCCAAGGGCGTCTACGTCAAGCGTGTGACCCTGAGCACCACCATGGGTCCTGGTCTGATCATCGACCAGTCTTCGCTCGACGCGTAATTAGGTGCCGGTGCGTCGATTGCGCCGGCTTGAAAAATTGGGGTCCCTGCCTGGCGGGGGCTATCCAAGACCGTAGGTGGCGAAAGCCTTAAATCTGGAAAGCGATTTCCAGCGGCCTACGCAGATGGTGCTCCCGATTCTTACCGAATCAGACACCAAGACGCCGTCCAGCTTCGGTTGGACGAAACGGTAACATCCAGGAGTGAACCCGTGGCAATTAAACTCGAAGACAAGAAGGCCATCGTCGCTGAAGTCAACGAGGCTGCCAAAGCTGCCCTGTCCGCTGTCGTGGCTGATGCCCGCGGCGTGACCGTATCTGCTATGACCGGACTCCGTAAAGAGGCCCGCGCTTCAGGTGTGTACGTGAAAGTCGTACGTAACACCCTGCTGCGTCGCGCCGTTGAAGGCACTCAGTATGACGTGCTCAACGACGTGTTCAGTGGCCCGACCCTGATCGCTTTCTCCAATGAACATCCGGGCGCTGCTGCCCGTATTTTCAAAGAGTTCGCGAAGGGGCAGGACAAGTTCGAGATCAAAGCAGCTGCGTTCGAAGGTCAGTTCATTGCAGCCAACCAGATCGACGTACTGGCAACTTTGCCGACCTACGACGAAGCGATTTCTCAGCTGATGAGCGTGATCCAAGGCGCCACCAGCAAGTTCGTTCGTACTTTGGCAGCTGTTCGCGACCAGAAAGAATCCGCCGCCGCTTAAGGCAGCGCTTCTCTCTCGCTTATTCATTTAATTTGATGGCCGCGAAGGCTGTCCACTAAATACAGGAATTAGAGTCATGGCTCTGTCTAACGAAGACATCATCGAAGCAATCGGCCAGAAAACCGTTCTGGAAGTTGTTGAACTGATCAAGGCAATGGAAGAGAAGTTCGGCGTATCCGCAGCTGCCGCTGCTGGCCCGGCTGTCGCTGTTGCTGCTGTTGCTGAAGAACAAACCGAATTCAACATCGTTCTGGTTGAAGCCGGCGAGAAGAAAGTAAACGTGATCAAGGCTGTTCGCGAGCTGACCGGTCTGGGTCTGAAAGAAGCCAAAGCAGTAGTTGACGGCGCTCCTGGCGTGGTCAAGGAAGGCGTCTCGAAAGACGAAGCCGAAGCTGCCAAGAAGGTTCTGGAAGAAGCTGGCGCCAAAGTCGAGCTCAAGTAAGCGACGACCTTGCGTCTACAGCCCGAGCGACTCGCGTAAGGCTGATGGCTGGTGGCTTTTGCCACCGGCCTTTTTCCGTTCTAGGTCGGCTAATCATGAGCTGGCCCGGGGCGTGAAATCCCGCCCGATATGGCGGCGCAAACTTAGGGTTTGCAAGAGTTTCTGGCAACTCCCGTCGGAGGGGCCAATAAGCAGGTGACCAAGCTGGGGAACGCTGATGGCTTACTCATACACTGAGAAAAAACGTATCCGCAAGGACTTTAGCAAGTTGCCGGATGTCATGGATGTGCCTTATCTCCTGGCCATCCAGCTGGATTCGTATCGCGAATTCCTGCAGGCAGGGGCAAGCAAGGACCAGTTCCGCGACATTGGCCTGCATGCGGCCTTCAAGTCTGTTTTCCCGATTATCAGCTATTCCGGCAATGCTGCTCTGGAGTATGTCGGTTATCGCTTGGGCGAGCCGGCTTTTGATGTCAAAGAATGCGTTCTGCGGGGCGTTACATTCGCCGTGCCGCTGCGGGTAAAAGTGCGCCTGATCATTTTCGACAAAGAATCGTCGAACAAAGCGATCAAGGACATTAAGGAACAAGAAGTTTACATGGGGGAAATCCCCCTGATGACCGAGAACGGTACCTTCGTTATCAACGGTACCGAGCGCGTTATCGTCTCCCAGTTGCACCGCTCCCCGGGTGTGTTCTTCGACCACGACCGTGGCAAGACCCATAGTTCCGGCAAGCTGCTGTACTCCGCGCGCATCATTCCTTACCGCGGCTCCTGGTTGGACTTCGAGTTCGACCCGAAAGATGCCGTGTTCGTCCGGATCGACCGCCGCCGCAAGCTGCCGGCATCGGTACTGCTGCGTGCGCTGGGTTACAGCACTGAGGAAGTGTTGGACGCTTTCTATGCCACCAACGTATTCCACGTGAAGGGTGAGTCCCTGAACCTGGAGTTGGTTCCGCAGCGTCTGCGTGGTGAAATCGCCGTTCTCGACATCAAGGACGAGAAGGGTAAGGTCATCGTTGAGCAAGGCCGCCGTATCACCGCGCGCCATATCAATCAGTTGGACAAGGCCGGTATTAAAGAACTGGAAGTGCCGATCGATTATCTGATCGGTCGCACCACGGCCAAAGCCATCGTGCACCCGGCTACCGGCGAAATCATCGCCGAGTGCAACACCGAGCTGAACGTCGAGATCCTGGCCAAAGTGGTCAAGGCTCAGGTTGTGCGCATCGAAACCCTGTACACCAACGATATCGATTGCGGTCCGTTCATCTCCGATACCTTGAAGATCGACAGCACCACCAATCAGTTGGAAGCGCTGGTCGAAATCTATCGCATGATGCGTCCTGGCGAGCCGCCAACCAAGGATGCTGCCGAGACCCTGTTCAACAATCTGTTCTTCAGCGCAGAGCGTTACGATCTGTCCGCCGTGGGCCGGATGAAGTTCAACCGTCGTATCGGTCGCACCGAAATCGAAGGTTCGGGCGTGCTGAGCCGCGAAGATATCGTCGAGGTTCTCAAGACCCTGGTCGACATCCGTAACGGCAAGGGCATCGTCGACGACATCGACCACCTGGGTAACCGTCGCGTGCGTTGCGTCGGTGAGATGGCCGAGAACCAGTTCCGTGTGGGCCTGGTGCGTGTTGAGCGCGCGGTCAAGGAACGTCTGTCGATGGCAGAAAGCGAAGGCCTGATGCCGCAGGATCTGATCAACGCCAAGCCGGTTGCGGCGGCGGTGAAGGAGTTCTTCGGTTCCAGCCAGCTCTCGCAGTTCATGGACCAGAACAACCCGCTCTCCGAGATCACCCACAAGCGCCGCGTTTCCGCACTCGGCCCGGGCGGTCTGACCCGTGAGCGCGCCGGTTTCGAAGTCCGCGACGTACACCCGACCCACTACGGCCGTGTGTGCCCGATCGAGACCCCTGAAGGTCCGAACATTGGTCTGATCAACTCGTTGGCCGCCTATGCGCGCACCAACCAGTACGGCTTCCTCGAGAGCCCGTACCGTGTGGTGAAAGACACCCTGGTGACCGACGAGATCGTCTTCCTCTCCGCCATCGAAGAGGCCGATCACGTGATCGCCCAGGCTTCGGCGATGATGAACGAGAAAGGCCAGCTGATCGATGAGCTGGTGGCCGTACGTCACCTCAACGAGTTCACCGTCAAGGCGCCGGAAGACGTGACCCTGATGGACGTGTCGCCGAAGCAGGTGGTTTCGGTCGCCGCTTCGTTGATTCCGTTCCTCGAGCACGACGACGCCAACCGTGCGTTGATGGGTTCGAACATGCAGCGTCAGGCCGTACCGACTCTGCGTGCCGACAAGCCGTTGGTCGGTACCGGCATGGAGCGCAACGTCGCCCGTGACTCCGGCGTTTGCGTGGTAGCGCGTCGTGGTGGTGTGATCGACTCGGTCGATGCCAGCCGTATCGTAGTCCGCGTCAACGATGCGGAAGTCGAGACCGGTGAAGCCGGTGTCGATATCTACAACCTGACCAAGTACACCCGCTCCAACCAGAACACCTGCATCAACCAGCGTCCGCTTGTGAGCAAGGGCGATCAGGTTTCGCGCAGCGACATCCTGGCCGACGGTCCGTCCACCGACATGGGTGAACTGGCGCTGGGTCAGAACATGCGCGTGGCGTTCATGCCGTGGAACGGTTTCAACTTCGAAGACTCCATCTGTCTCTCCGAGCGCGTGGTTCAAGAAGACCGCTTCACCACGATCCACATTCAGGAACTCACCTGTGTGGCGCGTGACACCAAGCTCGGCTCGGAAGAAATCACTTCCGATATCCCGAACGTCGGTGAGTCTGCGCTGAACAAGCTGGACGAAGCCGGTATCGTTTATGTCGGTGCCGAAGTCGGCCCAGGCGACATCCTGGTTGGCAAGGTGACGCCGAAAGGCGAGACCCAGCTGACGCCGGAAGAGAAGCTGCTGCGCGCGATCTTCGGTGAGAAAGCGTCCGACGTTAAGGACACCTCCCTGCGCGTGCCGACCGGCACCAAGGGTACCGTCATCGACGTTCAGGTCTTCACCCGCGATGGCGTCGAGCGCGACGCTCGTGCGTTGTCGATCGAGAAGATGCAGCTCGACGAGATCCGTAAGGACCTCAACGAAGAGTTCCGCATCGTCGAAGGTGCAACCTTCGAGCGTCTGCGTGCAGCTTTGGTCGGCAAGAAGGTCGAAGGTGGCGCTGGCCTGAAGAAGGGCGCGGATATCACCGATGAAGTGCTCGACGGTCTCGAGCACGGTCAGTGGTTCAAACTGCGCATGGCTGACGACGCGCTGAACGAGCAGTTGGAAAAGGCCCAGGCCTATATCTCCGACCGCCGTCAGTTGCTCGACGACAAGTTCGAAGACAAGAAGCGCAAGCTGCAGCAGGGCGATGACCTGGCGCCGGGCGTACTGAAGATCGTCAAGGTCTACCTGGCAATCCGCCGCCGCATCCAGCCGGGCGACAAGATGGCCGGTCGTCACGGTAACAAGGGTGTGGTCTCGGTGATCATGCCGGTCGAAGACATGCCGCACGACGTCAACGGTACGCCGGTCGACATCGTCCTGAACCCGCTGGGTGTACCTTCGCGTATGAACGTTGGGCAGATCCTCGAAACCCACCTGGGCCTCGCGGCCAAGGGCCTGGGCGAGAAGATCAACCGGATGCTCGAGGAGCAACGCAAAGTCGCCGAGCTGCGCAAGTTCATGCAGCAGATCTACAACGAGATCGGCGGCCGTCAGGAAAACCTGGACGAACTGAGCGATCAGGAAATCCTCAACCTGGCGCACAACCTCAAAGGCGGTGTGCCCATGGCCACGCCGGTGTTCGACGGTGCCAAGGAAAGCGAGATCAAGGCCATGCTCAAGCTGGCCGATCTGCCGGAGAGCGGGCAGATGCGCCTGATCGACGGTCGTACCGGTAACCAGTTCGAGCGTCCGACCACGGTCGGCTACATGTACATGCTGAAACTGAACCACCTGGTGGACGACAAGATGCACGCGCGTTCCACGGGTTCCTACAGCCTGGTTACTCAGCAGCCGCTGGGTGGTAAGGCGCAGTTCGGTGGTCAGCGCTTCGGGGAGATGGAGGTCTGGGCACTGGAAGCCTATGGCGCCGCCTACACCCTGCAGGAAATGCTGACCGTGAAGTCGGACGACGTGAACGGCCGTACCAAGATGTACAAAAACATCGTGGACGGTGATCACCGTATGGAGCCGGGCATGCCCGAGTCCTTCAACGTACTGATCAAAGAGATCCGTTCGCTGGGTATCGACATCGATCTGGAAACCGAATAACACGTGACGCGAATCGAGAGCGGGGCTGCATAGCCCGCTCTCTGCTCCGCCAGGAGGAAAGGCCTTGAAAGACCTACTGAATTTGCTGAAAAACCAGGGTCAAGTCGAAGAGTTCGATGCCATTCGCATCGGCCTTGCTTCGCCTGAGATGATCCGTTCGTGGTCGTTCGGTGAAGTAAAAAAACCGGAAACCATCAACTACCGTACGTTCAAGCCTGAGCGTGACGGCCTGTTCTGCGCCAAGATCTTTGGCCCGGTAAAGGACTACGAGTGCTTGTGTGGTAAGTACAAGCGCTTGAAGCATCGCGGCGTGATCTGCGAGAAGTGCGGCGTTGAAGTGGCCCTGGCCAAGGTTCGTCGTGAGCGCATGGCGCACATCGAACTGGCTTCGCCGGTTGCCCACATCTGGTTCCTCAAGTCGCTGCCGAGCCGTATCGGTTTGCTGATGGACATGACCCTGCGTGATATCGAACGGGTTCTCTACTTCGAGAGCTACGTGGTTATCGATCCAGGCATGACCACCCTTGAAAAAGGCCAGCTACTGAACGACGAGCAGTACTTCGAAGCCCTCGAAGAGTTCGGTGATGACTTCGACGCCCGCATGGGTGCTGAAGCCGTTCGTGAACTGCTGCACGCGATCGACCTGGAGCACGAGATTGGCCGTCTGCGCGAAGAAATTCCGCAAACCAACTCGGAAACCAAGATCAAGAAGCTGTCCAAGCGTCTGAAGCTGATGGAAGCCTTCCTCGGCTCCGGCAACCTGCCCGAGTGGATGGTGTTGACCGTTCTGCCGGTTCTGCCGCCAGACTTGCGTCCGCTGGTTCCGCTGGACGGTGGCCGCTTCGCGACTTCGGATCTCAACGATCTGTATCGCCGCGTGATCAACCGTAACAACCGTTTGAAGCGCCTGCTCGATCTGTCCGCGCCGGACATCATCGTGCGCAACGAAAAGCGCATGCTGCAGGAAGCGGTCGACGCCCTGCTCGACAACGGCCGTCGCGGTCGCGCCATCACCGGCTCGAACAAGCGTCCGCTGAAGTCGCTGGCTGACATGATCAAGGGTAAGCAAGGTCGCTTCCGTCAGAACCTGCTCGGTAAGCGCGTGGACTACTCCGGTCGTTCGGTAATTACCGTAGGCCCGACCCTGCGTCTGCACCAGTGCGGTCTGCCGAAGAAGATGGCCCTCGAGCTGTTCAAGCCGTTCATTTTCGGCAAGCTGGAAATGCGTGGTCTGGCGACCACCATCAAGGCCGCGAAGAAGATGGTTGAGCGCGAGCTGCCAGAGGTGTGGGACGTGCTCGCCGAAGTGATTCGCGAACACCCCGTGCTGCTCAACCGCGCACCTACCCTGCACCGTCTGGGCATCCAGGCGTTCGAGCCGGTTCTGATCGAAGGTAAAGCGATCCAGCTGCACCCGCTGGTCTGCGCCGCATACAACGCCGACTTCGACGGCGACCAGATGGCCGTACACGTGCCGCTGACGCTGGAAGCCCAGCTCGAAGCGCGCGCGCTGATGATGTCGACCAACAACATCCTCTCGCCCGCCAACGGTGAGCCGATCATCGTGCCGTCGCAGGACGTGGTACTGGGTCTGTATTACATGACCCGCGAAGCGGTCAATGCCAAGGGCGAAGGTCGCGTATTCGCTGACCTGCAGGAAGTCGATCGGGTATTCCGTGGCGGCGAAGCCTCGCTGCATGCTCGCGTAAAAGTGCGCATCAACGAAGTGATCAAAGACCGTGACGGCAGCATCACCAAGAACACCCGTATCGTCGACACCACCGTCGGCCGTGCGTTGCTGTTCCAGATCGTGCCGGATGGCCTGTCGTATGACGTGGTCAACCAGTCGATGAAGAAGAAGGCGATCTCCAAGCTGATCAACCAGTGCTACCGCACCGTTGGCTTGAAAGACACCGTGATCTTCGCTGACCAGCTGATGTACACCGGTTTCGCCTATTCGACCATCTCCGGTGTGTCGATCGGTGTGAACGACTTCGTTATCCCGGATGAGAAGGCGCGGATCATCGACGCCGCCACCGAGGAAGTTAAAGAGATCGAATCGCAGTACGCCTCCGGCCTGGTAACCCAGGGCGAGAAGTACAACAAGGTGATCGACCTCTGGTCCAAGGCTAACGACGAAGTGTCCAAGGCGATGATGGCTAACCTCTCGAAAGAGAAGGTAGTCGATCGCGAAGGCAATACCGTTGACCAGGAGTCCTTCAACTCCATGTACATGATGGCCGACTCCGGTGCGCGGGGTTCTGCTGCGCAGATCCGTCAGCTCGCTGGTATGCGCGGTCTGATGGCCAAGCCGGACGGCTCGATCATCGAAACGCCGATCACCGCGAACTTCCGCGAAGGTCTGTCGGTTCTGCAGTACTTCATCTCCACGCACGGTGCTCGTAAGGGGCTTGCGGATACCGCGTTGAAGACTGCGAACTCCGGTTACCTGACCCGTCGACTGGTCGACGTGGCGCAGGATCTGGTGGTGACTGCTATCGATTGTGGCACCGAGCATGGTCTGCTGATGACGCCGCACATTGAAGGCGGTGACGTGGTCGAGCCGCTGGGTGAGCGCGTACTGGGCCGTGTAATCGCCCAGGATGTGTTCAAGCCGGGCACCGATGAAGTCATCGTGCCTGCCGGCACCCTGGTTGATGAGCAGTGGGTCGAGTTTATCGAGCTGAACAGTATCGACGAAGTCATCGTGCGTTCGCCGATCAGCTGCGAAACCCGCTACGGTATCTGCGCCAAGTGCTACGGCCGCGACCTGGCTCGTGGTCATCAGATCAACATCGGTGAAGCGGTTGGCGTTATCGCCGCCCAGTCGATCGGTGAGCCGGGTACCCAGCTGACCATGCGTACGTTCCACATCGGTGGTGCCGCCAGCCGGACTTCCGCCGCGGACAGCGTACAGGTGAAGAACGGTGGTGCGGTTCGTCTGCACAACCTCAAACACGTTGAGCGTCTCGACGGCAACCTGGTCGCGGTATCGCGTTCCGGCGAGCTGGCGATTGCCGACGAGTTCGGCCGCGAGCGCGAGCGCTACAAGCTGCCTTACGGTGCCGTGATTTCGGTGAAGGAAGGCGACAAGGTGGATGCCGGCGCAATCGTCGCCAAGTGGGATCCGCACACCCACCCGATCGTTACCGAAATGAAAGGTACCGTGACCTATGTGGGCATGGAAGAAGGCATCACCATCAAGCGCCAGACCGACGAACTGACCGGTCTGACCAACATCGAAGTGCTCGATCCGAAAGATCGTCCGGCCGCCGGCAAGGAAATTCGTCCTGCGGTGAAGATGGTGGGCGAAGATGGCAAGGATCTGCTGCTGCCGGGTACCGACGTACCGGCCCAGTATTTCCTGCCGGCGAACGCTCTGGTGGGTGTGGCGAACGGTGCTCAGGTGGGCGTGGGCGATGTTATCGCACGTATCCCGCAAGAGACTTCGAAGACCCGCGACATCACCGGTGGTCTGCCGCGCGTTGCCGACTTGTTCGAAGCGCGTCGTCCGAAAGAAGCCTCGATCCTGGCGGAAATCAGCGGCACCATTTCCTTCGGTAAGGAAACCAAGGGCAAGCGTCGTCTGGTGATCACTCCGACCGATGGCAGCGATCCGTACGAAGAGCTGATTCCGAAGTGGCGTCACCTCAACGTGTTCGAAGGCGAGCAGGTCAACAAGGGTGAAGTCATCTCCGACGGCCCGAGCGATCCGCACGACATCCTGCGTCTGCTGGGCGTCAGCGCGCTGGCCAAGTACATCGTCAACGAGATTCAGGACGTTTACCGTCTGCAGGGTGTGAAGATCAACGACAAGCACATCGAGACTATCCTGCGCCAGATGCTGCGTAAGGTCGAAGTGGCCGAGTCGGGCGATTCCTCCTTCATCAAGGGCGACCAGATGGAGTTGACCGCGGTATTGGGTGAGAACGAGCGTCTGGCAGCAGAAGACAAGTTCGTCGCCAAGTACACTCGCGTGTTGCTGGGTATCACCAAGGCGTCGTTGTCCACCGAATCGTTCATCTCGGCGGCTTCCTTCCAGGAAACCACCCGTGTATTGACCGAGGCGGCGGTTACCGGCAAGCGTGACTTCCTGCGCGGCCTGAAAGAGAACGTGGTCGTGGGTCGTTTGATCCCGGCCGGTACCGGTCTGGCTTATCACAGCGAGCGCAAGCGCAAGCGTGAAGCCGCTCAGCCGGTACGTGTCAGCGCCAGTGAAGTGGAAGCCGCACTGACCGAAGCGCTGAACTCCAGCGGAAATTAAGGACGCCTCCCCGCTGTTTCGGCAGCGGGGTTGTACCTTGACTAGGGGCTTGAGTCTCATTAGACTCATGCACCCCTAAATTTGGCAGGGCGAATGCTCTGCCATTTTTTGCTTTTGTTGAAAATAAATAGTGTCGCAAGACAACAGTGGAGCTAGTAGATGGCAACTATCAACCAGCTGGTACGTCAGCCGCGTAAGCGTATCGTCGAGAAATCCGACGTACCTGCGCTGCAGAACTGCCCGCAACGTCGTGGCGTATGCACTCGCGTGTATACCACTACGCCGAAAAAACCTAACTCGGCATTGCGTAAAGTTTGCCGTGTGCGTCTGACCAACGGTTTCGAGGTTTCCTCGTACATCGGTGGTGAAGGCCACAACCTGCAAGAGCACAGCGTCGTCCTGATTCGTGGCGGCCGTGTAAAAGACTTGCCAGGTGTGCGTTACCACACCGTGCGCGGCTCTCTGGATACTTCCGGCGTTAAAGGCCGTAACCAGGGTCGTTCGAAGTACGGTACCAAGCGTCCTAAGTGATAGGCGCTTGCACTGAATTGCAGTTTTCTATTTTTCTGAGTCGATAAGAGTAAGGTCGGACGCCATCCTCGCGATGCAGTTCCGGGCTAACCTGAAGACCGTTTGAGGGCTTATCAAATGCCAAGACGTCGTGTAGCAGCCAAGCGCGAAGTGCTTGACGATCCAAAATACGGAAGCCAGATCCTGGCCAAGTTCATGAACCACGTGATGGAAAGCGGCAAGAAAGCCGTTGCCGAGCGTATCGTTTATGGCGCGCTGGAGAAGGTTAAAGAACGTAAGAACAGCGATCCCCTGGAAATCTTCGAGAAAGCTCTCGACGCCATCGCTCCGCTGGTCGAAGTGAAGTCGCGCCGTGTTGGCGGTGCTACTTACCAGGTTCCGGTCGAAGTTCGTCCGTCCCGTCGTAACGCTCTTGCCATGCGCTGGCTGGTAGATTTCGCCCGTAAGCGTGGCGAGAAGTCCATGGCTCTGCGTTTGGCTGGCGAGTTGCTGGATGCCGCTGAAGGCAAAGGTGCTGCAGTTAAGAAGCGTGAAGACGTGCACCGCATGGCTGAAGCCAACAAGGCTTTCTCGCACTACCGCTTCTAATTTTTGCGCTTCTAAACTTGCGAGGGCTTTATGGCTCGTACTACACCGATTAACCGTTACCGTAACATCGGTATCGTGGCTCACGTGGACGCGGGTAAAACCACGACCACCGAGCGTGTCCTGTTTTATACAGGCGTAAACCACAAGATGGGCGAAGTGCACGACGGTGCGGCGACCATGGACTGGATGGCGCAGGAGCAGGAGCGTGGTATCACTATCACCTCCGCAGCGACTACCGCTTTCTGGGAAGGTTCTGCCAAGCAGTTCCCGAAGCACCGCTTCAACATCATCGATACCCCCGGGCACGTTGACTTCACCATCGAAGTAGAGCGCTCGCTGCGCGTACTCGACGGCGCGGTCGTGGTGTTCTGCGGTACCTCCGGTGTTGAGCCGCAGTCGGAAACCGTGTGGCGTCAGGCCAACAAGTACGGCGTTCCGCGTCTTGTTTACGTAAACAAGATGGACCGTGCCGGTGCCAACTTCCTGCGCGTGATCGGTCAGATCAAGCAGCGTCTGGGTCACACTCCGGTGCCAATCCAGTTGGCCATTGGTTCCGAGGACAACTTCCAGGGTCAGATCGATCTGATCAACATGGAAGCGGTTTACTGGGACGATGCCGACAAGGGCATGGTTGCCCGCCGCGAAGCCATTCCGGCAGAGCTGCAGGAGCTGGCTGAAGAGTGGCGTGGCAATATGGTCGAGGCGGCAGCCGAAGCCAACGAAGAGCTGATGAACAAGTATCTGGAAGGCGAAGAGCTGACCATTGCTGAAATCAAAGGCGCGCTGCGTCAGCGCACCATCGCTGGTGAGATCGTTCTGGCCGTTTGCGGTTCCTCCTTCAAGAACAAGGGTGTGCCCCTGGTTCTCGACGCCGTTATCGATTATCTCCCGGCTCCGGTGGATATCCCGGCGATCAAGGGTTCCGATGTCGACGACGAAACCGTCGAGATGGAGCGTCATGCAAGCGACGACGAGCCGTTCTCCGCTCTCGCGTTCAAGATTGCTACCGACCCCTTCGTTGGTACGCTGACGTTCGCTCGCGTTTACTCGGGTGTACTGAGCTCCGGTGACGGCGTTCTGAACTCGGTTAAAGGCAAGAAAGAGCGCGTTGGTCGTATGGTGCAGATGCACGCCAACAGTCGTGAAGAGATCAAAGAGTGCCGCGCTGGCGACATCGCTGCTCTGATCGGCATGAAGGACGTCACCACCGGTGACACCCTGTGCTCGCTCGAGAAGCCGATCATCCTGGTGCGTATGGACTTCCCGGAGCCGGTTATCTCGGTTGCTGTTGAGCCGAAGACCAAGGATGACCAGGAAAAAATGGGTATCGCACTGGGCAAGCTTGCTCAGGAAGACCCGTCTTTCCGCGTCAAGACCGATGAAGAGACTGGCCAGACCATTATTTCCGGTATGGGCGAGCTGCACCTGGACATCCTCGTTGACCGCATGAAGCGCGAGTTCAACGTCGAGGCCAACATCGGTAAGCCGCAGGTTTCCTACCGCGAGAAGATCACCAAAAACTGCGAAATCGAAGGCAAATTCGTTCGTCAGTCCGGTGGTCGTGGTCAGTTCGGTCACTGCTGGATTCGCTTCTCCCCTGCTGAAGAGGGTGTTGAAGGTCTGCAGTTCACCAACGAAGTGGTTGGTGGTGTGGTTCCGAAGGAATACATTCCTGCGATCCAGAAGGGTATCGAGGAGCAGATGAAGAACGGCGTTGTCGCCGGTTATCCGCTTATCGGTCTGAAGGCTACCGTCTTCGACGGCTCCTACCACGACGTCGACTCCAACGAGATGGCGTTCAAGGTGGCTGCTTCCATGGCGACCAAGCAACTGGCCCAGAAGGGCGGCGGTGTAGTGCTTGAGCCGATCATGAAGGTAGAAGTTGTAACACCTGAGGACTACATGGGTGACGTGATGGGTGACCTGAACCGTCGTCGTGGTCTGATTCAGGGGATGGAAGACACAGTGTCCGGCAAGGTTATCCGTGCCGAAGTTCCGCTGGGTGAGATGTTCGGTTATGCGACCGACGTTCGTTCCATGTCCCAGGGTCGCGCGAGCTACTCCATGGAATTCTCCAAATACTCCGAAGCTCCGTCGAACATCGTCGAAGCACTCGTTAAAAAACAAGGCTAATCCGCCCCTTTAGGCAAGAGGTTCACTGTCGTGGCTAAAGAAAAGTTTGAACGTAACAAACCGCACGTCAACGTAGGCACCATCGGTCACGTTGACCACGGTAAAACCACCCTGACCGCTGCTCTGACTCGCGTGTGCTCCGAAGTATTCGGTTCCGCCAAGGTCGACTTCGACAAGATCGATAGCG
>NZ_CAMPHI010000065.1 GCF_946885955.1 uncultured Pseudomonas sp. | reverse complement strand
CCGGCGTGGGAACGCCTCCCGTGACGCTCCGCGTCACCAGCCGGCCTCAAGCCCAGCAGGCGATTTCCAGTAGCCCTGCCTCTCCGGCGTAATTACGCGCGCTGGAGTAGCGCCAGTGCTCCGGTAAGTCCACATAACCTCGGCGCACCGGGTTGGCATGGATGTAGTCGAGCTTTTGCCTCATCACTGCATCGCTGCAGACCAACTCGGCGTGCACCCCTTCCTGCCACAGCTGATAAACCCGATCCTGCTTATGCGCCCGTTTGGCAAAACGTAGCCGCTGCAGCATCTGCTCGGCATTGCGGCTTTCCAGGTAGTCGATGATCTTGCGGGCGGTGAAGGATTTGAAACTGCGGACCGACTTGCCCAGATCGGGCGCTTGCGCCAGGTAATGCAGATGGTTTTCCAGCACCACATAACCGTACAGGCGCAAGCCCTGACAAGCCTGCTGATAACGCCAGCAATCGAGCAATATTTCGACCAGCGCGGGGCGGGTGAAGAGTGGTAGCCACTCCAGCGCGGTGCAGGTGAGGAAATGAGGTTGGCTGGGTTCGGTAATGCAATAGCGGCTGCGGCCCATGGATTCGTCCTTGAATCGAGTGATGGCGATTGGCAAGGCACAAGCATAGCCAAGGCGGCGGCTGAAGGAGGTAGATCGGTGTGGGGGCTGGATTGTTTACCGGTCTCACGCTGAGTTGGTGACGCGGAGCGTCACGGGAGGCATGCCCACGCTGGAGCGTGGGTACGATCGAAAGGGGGTAGATCGGTGAGGCGCTGAATCGTTGGCTGGTCTTACGCTGAGCTGGTGACGCGGAGCGTCAGAGGAGGCATGCCCACGCTGGAGCGTGGGTACGATCAAGGATGGGTAGTTGTCGGGGGCTGGGTTCCCACGCGGGGCGCGTGGGAACGATCAGTGATGAGTTAGCCCAGGGAAGCTCGCAGTTGTTGCTCCGCGAGGAAGTCTTCGTGCAGCAGCGCGTCCTGACCGGGGATGTCCGTGCTGGACACGTCCTGCAGCGGCGTGGCGCGCTTGTGCCGCAGCTTGCCGAACTGGTGGCTGAGGGCGTGATTGAGACGTTCGATGGCGCCGTCGAGCGCTTGCTCCAGGGTTTCGGCCTTGTGGGTGACGGAAATAGGTGGCAGCCCTTTGGGGCGTGCTTCGATCTGGCAGCGCTTGTCCTGGGCGCCGGCCTTCTGGCCATTGTCGTCATGCAGATGGACGACGGTACGGGTCAATTCATCGTCGAAGCGCTCCAGCTTGCTGGCAACACTGGCACTGACCCAATCAACCAGACGGGCACTGCCTTCGATGTGGTTATCGCTGTGAACTTGGATTTGCATAAGCTTTCCTTCTTCAACTGTCCGCGAATAGCGTCGCCTCCCAAGGCGACGTCACCAGCCTACGCCATTCATACCCTCTGTTGGCAAGTCCTAAGATGCTTGTCTGTAACAGAAAAATGCATAAGGGCTGATCTGCGTCAGCGAAACGCCGCGCCCGCCCTGCAGCAACCGTGCTTGACGCTGCCAGGACTCAAGTAAATCCCGGGAGGTTCCCGCGTGCCGACCAATGGCGGCCCCGTTCGTCTTCGAAGGCTCAACAGCGGCGTACTTGTGTCGATAATCCAGACGCGTGCCGAGTAGCCGCCAAGCCGGGCGGCGGCTGGCGTGCGCAGTCTCGCTGCCGCACCGGTTCGTCCCCTGTGGGCGATGTCGTCTCGCTTCCGCCGTGTGGATCAGTATGAAAAAATCGTTTCTCACCCGTCACCGCCGCGCACTCTGTGCGGCCGTCTGTTCTTTCGCCCTGGCCGCTGTCGCAGCAGGCTGGTACTGGCAGTCCCGGCCAGCCGCCGAGACCCCGCCAGGGGACGCTTCGGCAGCCATGCTGCAAGCACTCGAACGCTCTACCGACGCCTGGACGGCCAACCGCCGCGACCTCGCCACGCTGCTCGGCGACCTGCGCGGGGAGCGCATCGCCAGTGCCGCGTTGAGCCTGCAGGCGATCTATGTGTCGACCGTCGACGGCCGGCAATACTGGCTGGCCGACCAGGACGGGCGGATCGGCGAAACCATTCTGCGCGACTATGGCAACGGCAGCGGCCCGCTGTTTCCCATCGCCCTGTTCGAGACCGACGGCGAGCGCCCCTGGTACCACGGCTTGCACGGCCAGTGGCCGCTGTTGCTGGTGTTGCTCGGCGTTCTCGGCTTCGCCGCCTGGCACTTACGCCCCTATCAGACGCTGAAGCGCGGAACCGGCGTGCGTTTCGCCGATGTGATCGGTGCCAGCGAAGCCAAACTGGCGCTACAGGATGTCACCGCCTACCTGCGCGACCCCGCCGCCTTTGCCGCGCTCGGTGCGCGGCCACCCAAGGGCGTGCTGCTGACCGGCGAACCCGGCACCGGCAAGACCCAACTGGCCAAGGCCCTGGCCAGCGAATGCGAGGCGAGTTTCATCCAGGTCAGCGGTAGCGATTTTTCCTCGATGTACTTCGGCGTCGGTATTCAGAAGGTCAAATCGCTGTTTCGCAGCGCGCGCAAAAATGCGCCCTGCATTCTGTTTATCGATGAGATCGACGGCATCGGCCGGCGCAGCGAACAAAGCCGTTCCAGCGACGCCGAGGGCAACCGCATCGTCAACCAGTTCCTTACCGAACTCGACGGTTTCACCGCCGATAGCGGCGTATTGGTTCTCGGTGCCACCAACTTCCCTAACTCCCTGGACCCGGCGCTGGTGCGCGAAGGCCGCTTCGACCGCAGCATCGCCGTCGCCCTGCCTAGCCTGGCCGAACGCGAGCAGCTGTTGCGCCTGTATGCCGACAGGATCAGGGTTGGCGACGCTATCGACTACCCGCTGCTGGCGCGCAACAGCGTCGGCCTGACCCCGGCGGCCATCGCATATATCGTCAACCACGCCGCTCTGCTCGCCGCGCGCAGCCAACGCGGCGAAGTGCTCATGCAGGATTTCGTCGACGCCCTGGAAACCTGCCGTATCGGCGAGCAGCCGGTGGGCGCCAGCGCCTTGTCGGACAGCGAACGCACGCGTATCGCCGTGCACGAGGCCGGCCATGCCGTGATTGCCGCCGCGCTGAACTGCGGGCGGGTCGAGAAGGTCACGATTTTGCCGCGCGGCCAGGCACTGGGGGTCACCCTGGTGACACCGGTGGAGGACAAGCGCCTGCATTTGGAATCCGAGTTGCGTGCGCGCATCCAGATGTTGCTGGCCGGGCGCGGCGCCGAGCAGTTGTATTTTCACGAGGTGTCCTCCGGTGCCGGTCAGGACCTGCACGAGGCGAGCAAACTCGCGCTGTCCATGGTCGGCGCGCTGGGCATGGGCCCGTCGGGCTCGCTGCTGAGCCTGCAGGCGGTGCGCGACGCCCACCTGGAAAGCGACACCCGTGAAGCGCTGCAGGCGGCCGATGAACTGTTGCAACAGCTCAACGGCGAATGCCTGAGGCTGCTGCAGCGCCTCAAGCCGGCGCTGGATCAGATCAGCACACGCCTGCAGGAAGAGGAAACCGTCGCCGGCGAGGACGTGCTGGCAGCGGTCGCGGCGCTGCAACTCGACCCGTACGAACACAGCGGCTTGCGCCCCGGCCACGCCCGCCACCTGGAGCGCGTGGCGGCCAGCAGCTACAACTTCGATCCGCTGTTCGATCTGGACATGAGCGATCAGCAAGACGCCGAGCACGCCGGACCTGGCATGGCCTGAGGCATCGCACTGCCACGCCGTTCAACCGTTTGAACGGCGCTGGTGGCGTTGACCGCCTGGACGCGGGCGGATTTCCGCTTATTCGCCCTGCCAGCAGGTCCCTCATTCGGCATGATTCCGCCGACCCTGGTCGGCAGATATTCGAACAACCCCTCAAGCAAGCGGCTTTGCCGCGCTGGCATGCCATCTGCTGTAACGCAGAGGCCCGCGTCTGTTGGCGCGAAGCGACCCATAACAACAATAGAGGTCCGCTCATGCACAGCCCCCTACCCGCTCTTCGCACATGCCTGGCGAAACCCGCTCCTCATCCATGCAGCGGGCGTTTGCCGTCGCCCTCCAGTCAGGCCACGCGGTCGAAAAGGCCAATATCACCGGCCAAACGTCTACGCTTGCTGATCACCGCCGCGTTGCTGAGCAGCAGCACCGTCACCCTCGCCGCACCCGAGTCGATCAACATCCTGACCGGCGGCACCAGCGGCGTGTACTTCCCGATCGGCACCCGCTTGGCGCAGCTGTACGCCGCGGGCATCGACGGTTCGACAACCAGGGTGCAGGCCACCAAAGCCTCGGTGGAGAACCTCAACCTGCTGCAGATCGCCCGCGGTCAGCTGGCCTTCGCTCTGGGCGATGCGCTGGCCGACGCCTGGCAAGGCAACCAGGAGGCCGGTTTCTGGGCCCCACGCGACAGGCTGCGGGCGATCGCCGCGATCTATCCCAACTACATCCAGATCGTCGCAACCCGGCAATCAGGGGTCCGCACCCTGGCCGATCTCAAAGGCAAGCGTATTGCAGTGGGCGCGCCACGCTCCGGTACCGAACTCAACGCGCGGGCGATCTTCCAGGCGGCGGGGCTCAGCTACGACGACATGGCGCATGTCGAATTCAAGCCCTATGCCGAGTCGATCAAGCTGATCGAGAACGGCCAGCTGGACGCCATTCTGCAATCCGCCGGCCTGGGCATGGCGGCGATCAGGGAGCTGGCGACCACCATGCCGATCACCTTCGTACCGATCCCCGCCGAGGTGGTCAAACAGATCGGCAACAGCGCCTATCAGGCCCGCTTGATCCCGGGCGGTACCTACCCTGGCCAGCCGCGCAACGTGCCGACCGCGGCCATCGCCAACGTCCTCGTGAGCCAGATAAAAGTCTCCGATGACACGGCGTATCGCATGACCAAGCTGCTGTTCGAAAACCTCGACAGCCTCGCCGAAGCGCACCCGGCGGCGAAGGGGATCAGCCTCAAGCACGCCATCGACGGCCTGCCCATCCCGCTGCATCCGGGTGCGGAGCGCTTTTACAAAGAGGTCGGGCTACTCAGGTAAAGGCTTGCATGGGGCAATTCCCTGTAGGAGCCAGCTTGCTGGCGATGCTTTGTGGATCACCAGCAAGCGCAATCACGCTTTTCTCGGATGGGCAATCGCCAGCCTTCAACCTACCTGCCGTTGCGCAGTCGCAGAAGGCGTCTCTGGCCTTTTGTATACCCCATCATTCCGGTAGGCTTTGCGGCCTACCCAACAGGAGCATTACCCATGGCCAAAGCCACTGCCCGTCACATCCTGGTTGCATCCGAAGCCAAGTGCAACGAACTGAAAGCCGCTATCGAAGGCGGTGCGGACTTCGCCCAGGTCGCCAAGGACAACTCCACCTGCCCATCCAGCCGCGACGGTGGCAACCTCGGTTCCTTCGGTCCAGGCCAGATGGTCAAGGAATTCGATACCGTGGTCTTCAGCGCGCCGCTGAATGTCGTGCAGGGTCCGGTTAAAACCCAGTTCGGCTACCACCTGCTGGAAGTCACCAGCCGCCAGGACTGATCCCCTGAGGCCGGGCCGACGGTACGCCGGAAGGCGACCGCCGCGCGCCGGCCGCGCCTACTGCGGCGTACCGAACACCTGAGTCCAGTAGATCGCCGCATCGCTCTGCGGGTTGACCGCATAGGCGGCGCCCATTTCGGTGAAATCGGCATTCATGATATTGAAGCAATGCGCCGGGCTGGCCAGCCAACCGGCTACCACCTGCTGCGCCGAACCCTGCCCGGCGGCGATGTTTTCGCCGATCGATTGCCAGCTATAGCCGGCGCGCGTCGCCCGCTTGCCCGCCAGATCGCCATTGCGGCTCTGATGATTGAAATAGTTGCTCAGGGCCATGTCGCGGCTATGCGCCAGCGACGCCTGGGCCAACGCGTCGTTCCAGGCCAGCGGCGCAGCCGCATCGAATCGCTGATCGCCGCAGCGCCTTGCCTGACCGCGCGCCCGATTGACCTGCTCGAGAATCGCCCGCCCCGCTTGCTGCCAATCGCCCAGATCGCTCGGCAATAGCGAACGCGCCAGTACCACCTGCCAGGTATTGCCCTCATGCAGCACCCCGACCTCGGCATATCGCGGATCGAGCAGAATGGCGCAGTAGCGCTGTTTCAACGCCTCGTATGCGGCCTCCCGAGTCGACGGCCCGGCGATGGCGATTACCTGCGCCGCGGCAGGTTGATAACCGGCCTGCTGCAGGGCGCTTTGCAGCTGCTCGGCGGAGGTCACCCGTTGACGCGCCAGGCGCTCGTTGGGCGCCAGCGGGCCAAGCGCGGTGGTTTGCCGGTTCGCGCAGCCTTGCGGCGCCAGCCGATAATCGTTGATCGCAGCGACCAGCGCCGCGTCATCGGCCCGCGCCTCAGTCGTCACGAGCAGCAACAGCGCCAGATAGCCCAGACACACCCAGCCGGACCCGCGCCGAGCCTGAAAAGTCGCCATATTTCTTCCCCCTTGACTGATGCCGGAATCTTGCACCCCTCGCCCCGGGGTAAACAACGGCAGACCAGTGAATGCCCGGCGCTTTATCACTGGCAACGCTTACTTTGCCGACAGAACGCCCAAAGCCCGCACACGGCGAGCTCCTCAGGCTGGATTGTGACGATGTCGTGGCGTCGGTTTCAGACGGGCCGGCGCAGGCTCAATGCCGACGGTACTCGCGATACTCCCGATAGTCAGGGTATTGGTGATAGCGCCCATCACGAACGGGCACGGCGATATACCGAACGGGTTGCGGCGCATAGCGGTAAGCCCGGCTGTGGCGGGGCTGGTAATACACCACCTGCACCGGCTGGCGATAATTGCGCTGATGGCGGTGATGGTGGTCGTCGTGCCCGGCGGAACCCAATAGCACGCCAACGGCAACGCCCGCTATGACCGGCACCACCAGGTCCTCTCGTTCGAAGGCGTTAGCGCCACCGGCCACCGCGAGGCAGCCCGACAACAGCACAACCTGGGAAATTCGACTGATCATAAGTGCCTCCTGGTATCGAGGGGATGCATTCCCCTGTACCCATAGGACAGGCGCTTGGAGTAAATGATGGTCAAGCGGGAGTAAAGCCAAGGTAAAGTTCGCAAGGGCTGAAAGCGCGACACTCGAAGCATTCAGTGACGTGAGCTGGCAGCCGGGTATACTCGCGCGCCCTCCCACCTCGCAGCGCCGTCATGACCAGCAACCAATCGACCGATCTTTCTCCAGCCGCCGAACCCTCTGCTACCGAGCCAGCCATCACGGCCGCCGCGCACAGCGCTGGGGTGAGCGGATTCACATCGCTGTTTTCCGCTGCCGCGACCGCCGCGGGCAAGCGCAACGGCCAGGCCTGGCACCAGCAGGGCAACAAATCCGCCCACGAGAAGAAGATCGGCCCGGCCCCCAACGGCACCCGTCGGTCGATGGGTAAACGCTGACCGCGGGCTTAGCTGGCGATCACCGTTCGCTGCCTCCCAGCGGCCTGTGGGCGCACCCGGCTCACTTCACCAGCAGCACCGGCACCGACACCTCATGCACGACCCGGGTGGCCACCGAGCCGAGCAGCATGCCGGTGACATTGCCCAGGCCGCGAGTGCCCATGATCACAGTGTCGCAGTGCTGCTGCTCAACCAGCAGCGCGACCTGTTCGGCGACATTGCCAAGCACCGTATGAGTTTCGCAGGCAATACCGGCGGAGCGCAGTTGATCGACCGCCCATTCGAGCGTATTCGCCGCCGCAGCGAGCAAGGAACGCTGCATCTGCTCGATGATGTCGCCGGTCACGTATTCGCCATACAGCGTTGGCTCGAACTGCACGTTAAGCAGGTGCACCTCAAGTTTGGCGCTGTGCTCGCGGGTAAAATCGATCACATACTGCAGCGCCCGCCGCGAGCTGTCTGAACCATCGAAAGCCACCAATACCTTGCGCATGTTTGTCTCCTATACGGGTTTGGCAGGTCGTTGAAACATGGCCTGCGCTACCGATACGTCATGAAAAACAGGTTTGGGGTCGGCCCCAGCCGCTTTTCGCCTGTTTTTATCGAGGGTGGCCAGCCTTGCCTCGGCTGCCTCACCTGCGTGTTGCAACGACCTACTAAAGGCTGATTGAGGTTTCACCGCGTGGCAAAACGTCGCCTATATAAGGTAGACCGGAGCTTGGCCCGCTTGGTGCCAGTTAACCTTAGGCGCACCGCGCGCGTCCGCCAACCTGCGTGCTAGAGCGTTCGCCAGCAGCCCGAAGACCTGCCACTGAGGTAGCAAGGCAAATTGCAGGGTGCCAGCGCGCGCCGGAGCGACTAAAATCGCCTGCTTAGTTCGCAACCCTGCTTCTGCAGCGCCAAGGCTCAGGCTCTGCGCAGCTGCAGCAAGACAGGCCAGCCCCTCCAACCGCACAGATCAAGAGAACCATCATGGGCGCCCAGTGGAAAGCCAAACCTAAAGAAGCCGCCGCCAACGCCAGAGGCAAGATTTTCGGCCGGCTGGTGAAGGAAATCATGATCGCCGCCCGCAATGGCGCCGACCCGGACATGAACCCCAAGCTGCGGTTGGCCGTGCACCAGGCGAAAAAGGCCTCGATGCCCAAGGACACCCTGGAGCGTGCGATCAAGAAAGGCGCCGGCCTGCTCGGCGAGCACGTGAACTTCGAGCGGGTCACCTACGAGGGCTTTGCTCCGCACCAGGTGCCGGTAATCATCGAGTGCCTGACCGACAACATCAACCGCACCGTTGCCGAAGTTCGCGTGCTGTTCCGCAAGGGCCAGATGGGCGCCTCCGGTTCGGTCACCTGGGACTTCGACCACGTCGGCCTGATCGAAGCCGCCCCCGAAGGCAATGCCGATCCGGAACTGGCAGCGATCGAAGCCGGCGCCCAGGATTTCGAAGCGAGCGATGAAGGCAACACCCTGTTCATCACCGAGCTGACCGACCTCGACGCGGTCTGCAAGGCGCTGCCCGAACAAGGTTTTACCGTGCAGTCGGCGCACCTGGGCTATCGCCCGAAGAATCCGGTGACCAATCTCAGCGAAGCGCAGATGGAAGAAGTCGAAGCCTTCCTCGAAGCTATCGACGCCCATGATGACGTGCAGAACGTCTACGTTGGGCTGAACGGCTAAGCAACACTAACCCAGGGCGGTCACCCCGCCCTGCGGTCGATACGAAGTCGGTGCGAACAAAAGGACATTGATCACAACCCCGCTCGGTGCAAAGCGGGTAGAATCGCCGCCCGCCGCGCCCCCCGTGCCCGGCGTGCACACAAGGACGTTGTCACCCAGGAGTTTTACTGTGCATAAGTTTCTTTCCCTTGTCGGCTGCCTATTACTGACAGCCTGCGCCAGCAATCCGCAGACGCTCTACGAGCAATCGGTCAAGACCAGCGACAGCCCGATGGCCAGGAACACTCTGGAAGCCATCCACAACACCCAGGCGATTCCCCTGCCGCTGAAGACCGGTCTGCTCGCCCCGCAATGGTCGATCGGCGCTGACGAACCGCGCCTGGACTTCGGCAGCTCGATCTCCAATTACCGGGTGTTTTCCCTGTCGTTGAAAAAAGGCGAGCGCTATACGCTCAACATCGACTCGCTGTGCAACCAGCCCTGCACCGCCTTCAACAAGCTTGCGCTCAAGCCACGCGCCTTGCTGCTCGACGCTTACGGCACGGTGATCGCCAATAAACCCACCAGCGCCTCGGCCGTGGTCGGCCAGATCAGCCTGAGCTGGGACGGCGAAGCCCCGGAGGACGGCACCTACTACCTGCTGGTCGCCGCCGACAACGACGATCTCGGTGAAACCATCGTGATCGACGACGTGTGGGTGAACAACTCGCCGCTGATGGCGGTGAATGTCGGCATGCAAAGCTCGCCGTTCGGCAAGATCAGCGCCTTCTCCTCGTCGCCGACCAACTGATCCAGGCGCAAAGCCCGGATCGATGTTAGCCGCCCCCCCGCATCCGCCGGGGGGCTCCCGCCACGCAACTCATCACGCGGCCCTCGTAGCCCGAATAAGCGCCAGCGCAATCCGGGGGTTGTTCTACATCCTCACCCGACCCTTCGGCTTGGCCGCGTTGCGTCCCACCTGGATACCTAGTTCTCCACGGAGCCCGGAATGTTTATCGGACAACTGGCCAAGCTAACCGGCAGCACACCCAAAGCAATCCGCCACTACGAAAAGCTCGGTCTGCTGCCCGAACCGATGCGCCAGGGCAGTTACCGCTGCTACGACGAACATCATGTAACGTTGCTGCGAATGATCCGGCAAGCTCAAGCGGTGGGCTTCAAACTTGCGGAAATCGTCCCGCTTATCGAGGAGAAGCTACGTAACCAGCGCTTTCCCCTCGACTTGGCCAATGCCGGCATCGAGCGTAAGCGCCTTCAGCTACGCAGCGAAATCGAGGCACTGCAGCAACGCGACAAACAGCTGTTGGCACTCAAGCACGACATCAACCAGTTGTTTCCCCCCAGCCCGCTCGTATCAACCCGTTGACTCTGCCCCTAGGGGCAAGGTTTAGCCTCTCTTCCTACAACGTTGTCGAGAAGGGAGATCGTAATGGGCACGCTATGTTTGGTAACCGGCGCCAACGGCCATTTGAGCAATAACCTGGTCAGGGCGCTGCTCGATCAGGGTTACCGGGTCAGGGCCGGAGTACGCGATCTGGCTAACGACCTGCCGTTCGAAGGCCTGGACTGCGAACGGGTTTACGCTGAACTTGAGGACAAGGCGGCGATGCTCAAGGCACTGGAAGGCGTCGAAGTCCTTTATCAAGTGGCCGCGGTGTTCAAACACTGGTCAGTGGACCCGGAAGCGGAAATTGTCAGGCCCAATGTTGAAGGCACGCGTACGGTGCTCGAAGCGGCCGCACAGGCGGGGGTCAAACGCGTGGTGTATGTCAGCTCGGTCGCCGCGGTCGGCCACAATGGTCAGCCGTTGAACGAAGAACGCTGGAATCAGGATCTGAGCAATCCCTACTACCGCTCCAAGATCCTCTCCGAACAGCAGGCCTGGCAAGTCGCCTGCGACCATGGCCTGTGGATGGTCTCGGTGTTGCCCTCAGCGATGATAGGTCCACATGCGTATCGCTTGACCGACACCATGGCGCTCATCGACACCATCGAGAAAAATGCCCTGCCCTTGGATCCGAATTTCCACTTCAATTTCGTAGACGTGCGAGATGTGGCAAGCGCCTGCATCGCCGCCGCACACAAGGGTGTCGCAGGGCAACGCTATATTCTCGCGAACCGGCACAGTTCCCCGCTCAGCGCCATAGTGGCGGCTGCCAATGACGCCTCGCCCGGTTGCAAACTGCCGCCGCGAGCCCCCAAGTGGCTTTTGCTGACCATTGCCTGGTGCAATGAAGTGCTCGCCAGGCTGACCGGCAAACCGGCGCTGCTGACCCTGAGCCAGGTGAATACTTTCTATGGCGTCAGGCAGGAATACGATATCGGCAAGGCACATGGGCAATTGGCCTATAGACCCAGGCCTCCAGCCCAGGCGTTGCTGGAAACCTTGGCCTACTTGCGACAAAGGCCGGTGGGTTGAGATCTTCCTGTTACGCCCCGTGCTCAGCCCTGGGAGCGGCTGCCAGTATTTGTTCGGATGATCGTGCTCGACCCGACCCGACTCGCCACGACTGAGCTAGTCTGATCCACATGACTTTCCTGCCGCCTAAACGCTTTGTCTGGTTATTGACCGCCATCCTGGCCGGCATTCCGCTGCCTTGGGCGCGGGCTGAGGTAGCTGATCAGCCGCCTGTCCGCGTGGGTTATATCGACTTCCCGCCCTATTCCTATACCGATGAGCGAGGCCAGCCGGCCGGGCATTTACTGGAGCTTTTCGATCGGGTGGCGCAACGCGCCGGCTACCGGACGCAGTTTATCGAGTACCCCAGTTACCGCTTGTTCAAGACGATGGAAAACGGCTCGATCGATATGTGCCCCTCGCTCGTCCGGCATCCGGTGATGTCGCAGTACACCCTGCGCAGCCGCTACCTGATTGCCCGGGTGTTGCTGAATCTCTATTACCAAGGTCAACCGCCGCCGGCGCAGCTCGACGAGCTGCGCAACACACGAGTTCTGCTGATCCAGGGCCTGGTTTACCCCGGTTCGCCTCTGGCGGCTGTGGCCGGGAATCCGGCCAATGGCGTGCTCACCAGTACAGCCCCGACTCATAGAGCGGCGGCGCAAATGATGTATCTGCAACGGGCCGACTACCTGCTCGACTACCAGGACCCGGCGGAATCCGGTTTCAAGGAGGCCGGTCTGCCGGTGCTGCCGCATATCACCCTGTTGCAGCAGGACTTCACCATGGCGTTCTCCCAAGCATCCCCCCGTGCCCGGCAACTGCGCGACGACTTCGACGTTGCCATCGAGGCACTGCGGGCCGCTGGCCAGTTACCGGAGAAGTACCGCGCCATCTTTCCTTATGCCGACGAAGCGCCTGATCCGCACACGCCGGTTCAATAAGCCCCGGCGCGCGTGCACGACTGTGCTGACCACCATGCAAGCCGCAGCGCCCGGCAAGCCCTCGAGCGCCTGCGCCAAGTCGGCTAAGCGGATATGCCGGCTTATTGATCTCAAGCAAGAAGCCCTGCGCACGACGCCTTAGGCTATGACGGCCATTCCGCCCACCGTCATCGCGAGGTTTCAGATGAGCATCACTTCCGCCAGTATCTGCGCGGCCGCCGAGCAACTGCAGGGCCTTGTCGGCTTCAATGCGAAAAGCGGTCAGTACATCGTGCGTTTCAGCGAGGACTCGTTCGGCATGGATGTTCCGGACGACAGCATCACGCCGGTATCCGAGTTCGTCTGGAGCCCACTCGAGGGCGACGTGATGAGCCTCAGCCGCACCCGCCTGCAATTGCTGCTCGACCAACGCATCGATGATCGTCTGCATATCGGCGAGGCGTTGCGGGTGTATATGCGTCGCCAGGATCTGCCGGAAATTACCGCGCAACGCAGCCTGCGGACGGCCTGAAATAACCTGGGCGCTTGTAACGTTCGCTGTTTCAGGCGCTCAATTGGCCTGCCTGCCAATTGCCGGTCTGAAAAAATAGGAAACCGCATGCGCCTCGACCAGTTGTTCGCGACATTGGCTATCGGCCTGCTGGTGGCCGGTTGCGCCGGCCCCGCGCCATCCACCCCGGACTCGCAGATCAGCCTGCCCTTACTGATGGGCTGGTTCGATGGGCAAAAGGTCTACTACATCACCACCGACAGTTCCGACGCGCAGATGGCGGCGGCAATGCACGCCAATTTCGTGCCGCGCCTGGCCAATGCGCTGCCGGAGCAGCCCGGGCCTCATCCGCTGGCAACCTACGATCGCATCTACAAATTCGTCGGCCGGGAGCAGCCCAGCGTCCTGCCCTCGATCCCGCAACCGCTGGGGGCCGGCAACCAGGACATCGCCTACAGCCCGCTGTGGCACCTTTACACCGTGCGCTGGAACCCGGGCCAAAGCGCACGTGAACTGCGCTCGGCCGATCAGGTGCTGAGCGCGCAGGAACAGGGCCAGATCAGCATCGAGGCCACCGGCATCATCGTCAACTGCCCAGTCGTGCGGGTCGCCGAACGGGTCCTGCAGACGCCCCTGCGGACGCCCTAAAACAGTCGGGCGACCGCCAGGGCAGTGACCACACAGAGCAGCACGACAGCCACCGCCACGACCAGCAACGGCTTGTTCGAGCGAAGAGTGCCAGCGCCAACCGGTAGCGGTTTCGCCGCAGGCTTTACCTGGGCGGAGGTGCGCAACGGGTTGGCCCTGGCCACCGGCTGAGCGACGGCCGCCCGCGGCGGCGGTGAGTTGCGGATAGGTTTGGGCAGGTCGATGGCGCGCATGAACACAGTGGCGTCTTCATCTTCGACCTGGGCGACCGCGACCTTGGGACCTATCACCAGCAGGCTCACCGAGCCCATCTTCAGCTGGTCGCCCGGTTGCAGCACGGCGGTGCCGACCTTCTGCTGGTTGACCATCACACCATTGGCCGAGGCCAGGTCCTTGACCTCCAGTACGTCGTCCTTGAGGTAGAACTCGCAGTGGCGCCGCGACAGCTCCAGGTCGCTGAAACACAGCTCGCATTTGCTCGAACGGCCGAAGGTCATCGAGCCGTTGATATGGAACTTCTTGCCTTCGTGCTCGCCGCTGATGACCTGTACGAACCAGCGCGGTGCGGTTTCGCTCCTGACCTTGCTCCTGGCCGGGTCGACCAGCAAGATCTCGACCGTCCCCATGCGTACGCGGTCGTCGGCACGCAACTGGAAACGCGCCGCGACACGCTCATCGTTTACGGACACGCCGCCCTGGCCGGAGACATCGCTGAGGTAATAGAAGCCCTGGTCCTGGCGAATTTCCGCGTGAAAGGGGCTGATGCCCGGGTCGGACAACACCAGGCTGTTGCGGCTGTCCTGGCCAATGGTGAAGCGCTCGTCGACCAACCAGATCGGCGCTTGGCGGTTATCGCTGAAATGAATCCTGAGCATGCACATCTACCTCAATCGTTGAAGAGGTTATTCCATAGGCGCTTGATCGGGTTTTGCCGGGCCGCTGGCGCATCCGACGTGCGCGCCGTCGATGTGCTGCGTGCCTTGCTGGCCGGCCGCGGCGCTTGCGCCACGCGGGTACGGCGTTGGTGATCGGCGCGCAGCTGCAGCAACGTTTCATTGTTCGGCGCGACCTCCAGGCCCTGCTCGATATAGGCCAGCGCATCGGCGAACTCACGGCGCCCATAAGCGGCCTCGCTGCGTTCGATAAAACGCTGCGCAATGCGGTCGAGGCCGGCCAGGGCCAGCAGGTTGTCCGGCTCCCAGGCCAGCACCTGACGAAAGTAATAGGTTGCGCTGTCGTCTTCGGGCTGCAGCAATTGGCCCTCGCCCAGACGTTGCTCGGCCTGGGTCAGATAACCGTCCAGGCGCGCCTGCAATACCCGCCGCAAGCCATCGAGGGCGCCAGCGTTGTCGCCATCCAGGGCCAAGGCCTGGCGGAAGTAGAAGTCGGCGTTATCCTGCGGCGGTTCGAGCAAGCGACCCTCATCCAGACGTTCCTCGCCCCTGGCCAGGTAGTCGATGATCCGCTTCTGCTGGTAGAGGTAGTAGCCGCCGACCGTCGCGCTGCCCAGCAGCACGCTGACCAGCAGCCACAGCAACAGGGGGCGGGTCTGAGACTGGCGCGCCCTGGTGGGTTTCGGCGCCCGCGCGCTCTGCGTGCCGTCCAGCTCGGACCCGCACATTTCGTCCAGGCTGGCCAACAGCACGCGGCAGTCGGCGAAGCGCTCGTCCGGGTCCTTGGCCAGCATTCTGTCGAGCAGCCACTGATACTCGCGCAACGGCCCGGGCAATTCGGGCACGGCCATTTGTACGTGGTTCATCACGGTCTGCGGATAGCTGGCGCCACGGAAGGCATTGGTGCCGGTGAGCATCTCCAGCAGAATCACGCCCAGGCTGTAGATATCGCTGCGCGCATCCAGCGCCTGGCATTGCGCCTGCTCCGGGCTGCTGTACGCCGGGCTGCCGACGGCGATGCCGAATTGAGTGAGGTCGTGATCCAGCTCCACCTCCTTGGCCACGCCGAAATCGGTGATCACCGCGGTGCCGTCTTCGCGAAAGAGGATATTGGCCGGTTTGATATCGCGGTGCACCAGGCCCTTTTCATGCACCACGGCCAGACCGCTGGCGATCTGCCGGACGATCTCCAGGGCACGCTGCGGCGCGAATATCTCGCCCCGGTGCTGCGCCAGGTCGCCACCGGGGACGAACTCCATCGCCAGGTAGTAACGGCCGTCGGCCAACTGGTCGATGTCGTGGATGGTGATGATCGAGGGGTGATGCAGGGAGGCGACGATGTGGCCTTCCTTGATAAAGCGCTGGCTGAAGGCCTGGTCGTCGGCGCTCAGCAACACCTTCACCGCGACCTTGCGGTGCAGCGACTGTTGGGTGGCGAGGTAGACCTCGGCCATGCCGCCTTGGCCGAGCAAGCCGTGCACCTTGTAGCCGGGTATTTCGATCAAGGTTTCGCTCATGGCTGCTGCCCCGCATCGGGCGATTTCTTGCGCAGGCTGAACAGACGGCTGAGCAAACCGCGCGCTCTGCTCTCCTGGCTGGGCGGCGGTACGCTGCGAGCCAGCACGATGCAGGAAATATTGTCGTTGCCACCCATGCGATTGGCTGCGTCGATCAGTTGCGTCACCAGCTCGTCGAGGGTCTGCGCGTTGCTGCACAGCTGATGGATCTGCTCGTCGTCGAGTTCGCCGGTCAGGCCGTCGCTGCACAGCAGCAGCAGTTCGTCGGTGCCCAGCCGACCTTGTATCGCGCCCACTTCGAGCGTTTGATCGTCGCGCCCCAGACAACGCAGGATCACATTACGCTGCGGATGGCTACGCGCTTCGCCGGGGCTCATCTGCCCCGCGTCAATCATCGACTGCACCCAGCTGTGGTCATGGGTCAGGCGCTCGATATGTTCGGCGCCAACCCGGTAGGCGCGGCTGTCACCGACCCAGACCATATGGAAATCGCCGCCTTCGAAGCGCACCGCGACCAGCGTGGTGCCCATGCCGCGACCTTGGCTATCGCTGGCCGCGGCGGCGACAATCGCCCGGTTCGCCGCGTGCACCGCATCGACCAGAGATACGTCGGCGGTACAGGCGCTCTGCAAGGTTTCCAGCGCCAAGGCACTGGCCACTTCACCGCAACTATGCCCACCCATACCGTCGGCCACCGCCCACAGATGCAAATCGGGGCAGCACAGCAAGGCATCTTCGTTATGCCCCCGCACTTTGCCGGCGACGCTTTGCCCGGCATAGATCAGGGATTCTTCGTTCAAGGTCATCGGCAGCTTCTGGAGCCGGGGAACCGCCCCGGCAAACGCGCATGAGCGCCCATGATGCGACCGTACAGCGTGGCTGTCACCGGTATAAGGGCAATTTGCCGGCGAACTGTTAACCAGTCGAACAGTCACCGCCCGCTGACCGCGCCTTATTGCCCCTGCCCGGTTATGCTTGGCCGCGCAGCAGCACTTCAACCCTCTGATAACGGACGCCCGATCTGCACTACCGCGCCCTTCCCCCTTCGTTGAAACCGCTCGCGGAAAAGTTCTACCGCGCACAGCGCAGCGCCGTGCGCACCCACCCCACGGACCGGATATGGGTCGCCGAGCACGTTGAGATAGGCGCGGCCTTGTGCCTGCGACCGGTCGAATCGGGGGTTTGGCTGACCAGCCTGCTGGTCGCGTCGCCGCTACGTGGCCAGGGCATCGCCAGCCGTTTGATCGAGCATGCGCTGGCCGATCACAGCGAACCGGTCTGGCTGTTTTGCCATCCACAATTGGCGGCGTTCTACCTACGCCTTGATTTCACGCCTTGCGATGCACTGCCCCATAGCCTGGCCCAGCGCCTGCAGCGTTATCAACGCAGCAAACAGCTGATCGCCATGGTCCGCGCACCGACACCATGGAAGCCGGCATCACCATTGGCGCAGCGGGCCGAGCGGCTTTCGCTCAGCGAGCCAACACCGCGCTCACCGCAGGTCGCGGGCGCAATAGGTGAAAAGCGCTGAACGCCGCTACCGCGAATACGCAGTTGAGCAACACCATGGGCCAGGCCGTGCCATCGGCCAACAGGCTGAGCAGCAAACCGCTGCAGGTCGCCCCTGCCATCTGCGCAAAGCCCATGAACCCCGCCGCCAGACCGGCGCGGTGGGCGTTGGGGATGACCGCACCGGCCACCGAGGCCGGTAGCAACATGCCGCCGCCTAGGGTCACCAACACCTGGGGGAGCGACAGCCCCACTACCGACAAGCCGAACAGCAGATAAACCGAGAAGGTGGCAAGCGCGCCGGCCGCGACCAAGGCGACGCCGATGGCGACGATTTTTTCGGGTCCCCACTGCATGATCCGCAGCTGGGTGAACCGTGCACCGGCAATCAATGCGGAAACGATCGCCCCGAAGGTGATGCCGTATTGCGCCGGGCTCAAGTGAAGCAAACCGATATAGGCCGCCGATGAGCCGGCTATCACCGCGAACATCGCCCCATAGGTGCAGGCCAGCGTCAGCGCCAGCGCGCGGAATGAAGCAGCACGTAGCAGGTCGGCGTAGTTGCCACCCAGACGGCTCAGTTGCCCGGCCTGCGGATCGAGATTGCGGTTGCTCTCACGGTAGCGAGCGAGCACGGCCAACACGGCGCCAAAACCGATCAGCAGGGCCAGTAGAATCGGCGCACGCCAGCCACCATACAGGGTCAACACGCCGCCGATCATCGGTGACAAGGCAATCGCACAGAGCATGCCGATCACCGTCAACGCCAGCGCCGGCCCGGCTTGCGCCTGCCATACATCCCGCACGATGGCGCGCGCCAGTACCAGTGCGGCACAGGCACTGAGCCCCTGCAGCACGCGCGCGGCGATGAATTCGCCCATGCTGCTGGCCAGCAGCATCCACAGCGTGGCGAGCAGGTAGACCGCCAGGCCGGCGAGCAACACCGGACGCCGGCCGATGCGGTCGGACAGCGGCCCCAGCCATAGCTGACCGAGACCAAAGGCGGCGACGAAAGACGACAACGCCAGCAGGCTGCTGCCCGGGCGCGCCGACATGATCAACTCGATAGCCCCAAGGCTGGGGATGATCAATTGCGTGGAAATTTCCCCCAGTGCGGTCAAGGCCACCAGAATCAGCAGCAAGTCGCGGGACGGAGATGGAGAGGTTTGCATGGCGTCTGTCCTGTATTCAGGGATCGGTGCAAGGTGTGCCGAGCAATTGAATGACAACCATAATTCAATAGATTACATTACGTCTATAATTTAATTGGCATACCCTGCCCGAGCGACAGAGTCATGGCGAGCGCGCAGGGATCGCGGACTGATACGAAGTCCGGGTGTAAGATGACGGCCAGCATTTGAAGGCTGAGAAATCCCTGGAGGAGCCGTATGCGCTACGCAGAAGACCACAAAGCCCAGACCCGCCAGCGCATAATCGATGAAGCTGCGCGGCTGTTCCGCCGCGATGGTGTCGGCGCCACCGGCCTGCAACCCTTGATGAAATCCCTGGGGCTGACCCACGGCGGCTTCTATGCGCACTTCAAATCGAAAGACGAGCTGGTGGAGACCGCGCTGCGCCAAAGCGCCGACACGCTGACCGCCGTAACCACCAAGATGACCGACAGCGACCAGCCCCTGGCCGGCCTGATCCGCGGTTATCTATCGACGTCGCACCGCGCCAACCCCGGCGAAGGTTGCCCGTTGCCGACCATCTCGGCCGAACTGGGCCAGCGCGGCGCGCCCAGCCCGACCACCGACGACCTGGTGCGCAGCCGTCTGAGCACGATCCAAGCCTGCCTCAACAGCGAGCATGCGGACGAGCAAAGCGTGTTGATTCTGAGCGCCATGGTCGGCGCCCTGCTGCTGTCGCGCAGCGTCAGCGACCCGGAGCTGTCCGATCGCCTGCTGAAAACCACCCGCCGCCTGCTGATCGAACAGAACACCGGCGAAACCGCCTGAGCGGATACCCTAAAGCCCCGCGGGCTACCTGTCCGTCATGTGGCGAAGAGAGGGCAAAGCTCGCCCGAGGCCCGGCGACACGACACCCAACAGGAGTACCAGGCACAAAAAAGCGGACAACCCTGCAGGTTGTCCGCTTCGTCCTGGACCCAGCGATTAGCGCGCTGGGATCAGTTGTGACGGATCAAATGGTCGAAGGCGCTGAGCGACGCTTTGGCACCCTCGCCCACGGCGATGACGATCTGCTTGTACGGCACCGTGGTCACGTCGCCCGCGGCGAAGATACCCGGCAGCGAGGTTTCGCCACGGGCATCGACAATGATCTCGCCACGCGGCGACAGCTCGATAGTGCCCTTGAGCCAATCACTATTGGGCAACAGGCCGATCTGCACGAAGATGCCTTCCAGCTCGATGGTGTGGAACTCGCTGGAGTTGCGGTCCTTGTACACCAGGCCGTTGACCTTCTGACCGTCGCCGGTCACCTCGCTGGTCAGGGCGCTGGTGATCACGCTGACGTTCGGCAGGCTGAACAGTTTGCGCTGCAACACCGCATCGGCACGCAGCTGGCTGTCGAATTCCAGCAAGGTGACATGCGCGACTATGCCCGCCAGATCGATGGCCGCCTCGACGCCGGAGTTGCCGCCGCCAATCACCGCGACGCGCTTGCCCTTGAACAGCGGGCCGTCGCAGTGCGGGCAGTAGGCCACGCCCTTGCCGCGGTATTCCTGCTCGCCGGGTACGTTCATCTCCCTCCAGCGCGCGCCGGTGGCGAGAATCAGGGTCTTGGCCTTGAGTGATGCGCCGCTCTCGAAGCGCACTTCATGCAGGTCGCCAGCCTCCTTGGCGGGCACGATGGCGCTGGCGCGCTGCAGGTTCATGATGTCGACGTCGTATTGCTTGACGTGCTCTTCCAAAGCGCGGGCCAGCTTCGGCCCTTCGGTTTCCTGCACCGAGATGAAGTTCTCGATGGCCATGGTATCGAGCACCTGGCCGCCGAAACGCTCGGCCGCCACACCGGTACGAATACCTTTACGCGCCGCATAGATGGCCGCTGCGGCGCCAGCCGGACCGCCACCGACCACCAGCACATCGAAGGCGTCCTTGGCGTTGAGCTTGTCGGCGTCGCGGGCGCTGGCGCCGGTGTCGATCTTGGCGAGAATCTCTTCGACGCCCATGCGACCCTGGCTGAACAGCTCGCCGTTAAGGTAGATGCTCGGCACCGACATGATCTGCCGCGTTTCGACTTCCGCCTGGAACAGCGCGCCGTCGATCGCCACATGGCGGATATTCGGGTTGAGCACCGCCATCAGGTTCAGCGCCTGGACCACGTCCGGGCAGTTCTGGCAGGACAGCGAGA
>NZ_CAMPHI010000064.1 GCF_946885955.1 uncultured Pseudomonas sp. | reverse complement strand
GCCATCAGGTTCAGCGCCTGGACCACGTCCGGGCAGTTCTGGCAGGACAGCGAGAAATAGGTCTCGAAGCTGAACTGGCCTTCGATGCCTTTGACCTGTTCGATCAGATCGGCTTCGAGCTTGGACGGATGGCCGCCAACCTGCAGCAGTGCCAGCACCAGGGAGGTGAATTCATGCCCCATGGGGATACCGGCGAAACGCAGGCCGATATCCGCCCCGGGGCGATTGAGCGCGAAGGACGGCTTGCGACTGTCATCGCCGTCTTCACGCAAAGTGATCTTGTCGGTCAGGCCGACGATATCGTGCAACAAGGCACTGAGTTCGCGGGATTTGTCGCTGTCATCGAGGGACGCGACTATCTCGAACGGCTGAGTGACCTTCTCGAGGTAGGCCTTCAATTGAGCTTTAAGCGTGGCGTCCAACATGATTCAGGTATCCCTTTGACAAAATTCGGAAACAAAAACGCCCGAGCGGATCGCGCCCGGGCGTCCGGCACTGGAGGGCTGGGTAACAGCCCTTAAGCGCGTTAATCAGCAGAAAAACGGAGCGGAAAGCGTCGCGAGCGAAACGCTGGCAAGGCGGGATCAGGTGAGAACGCGGAGTGTACGACTGTACATGAGCATTCCGAGCCTGATCCCAACGCCGCCAGCGTGAGCGCAGCAGCTTTGCGACCGTTTTTTTAGATTTTGCCGACCAAATCCAGGGAAGGCGCCAAAGTAGCCTCGCCCTCTTTCCACTTGGCCGGGCAGACTTCGCCCGGGTGAGCGGCGGTGTACTGAGCGGCTTTCAGCTTGCGCAGGGTTTCCGATACGTCGCGGGCGATTTCGTTGGAGTGGATTTCCACGGTCTTGATCACGCCTTCCGGGTTGATCAGGAAGGTGCCGCGCAGCGCCAGGCCTTCTTCCTCGATGTGCACGCCGAACGCGCGGGTCAGCGCGTGAGTCGGGTCGCCGACCAGCGGGAACTGAGCCTTGCTGACAGCCGGGGAAGTCTCGTGCCAGACCTTGTGCGAGAAATGGGTGTCGGTGGTGACGATATAGACTTCAGCGCCGGCTTTCTGGAATTCACCGTAGTTGTTGGCGGCGTCTTCGATCTCGGTCGGGCAGTTGAAGGTGAAGGCAGCCGGCATGAAGATCAGTACCGACCACTTGCCCTTGAGGGACTGCTCGGTGACTTCGATGAATTTGCCGTTGTGGAAGGCGTTGGCTTTGAAGGGTTGAACGGTGCTGTTGATCATTGAGTGACTCCTCAGGTTGATTTAATTGAGCGATTAAATTCGACCCGGAGAAGACTACCCGCCTACGTTCGAAATACCTTATTGATTGAGGCCATGGGTTTGATTGGCTAACTCAATCGAACCCACAAGAAAAATTTAAAAAACAAAGACTTAATTTAGTTTGAAATTGCAGGCGCCCAGCCAGGAACTCCCCGTTGGGAGTGCCCTGGCCGAAGACGCCCACTTCTTCCTGGCGATCTTCAATAGGGCAAAAGCATCGCCAGCAAGCTGGCGCCCACATTTAGGGATGGCGTATCAGCTCAGGCTATCGTCGATCACAAGCACCAGCTTGCCGTCGACCTGATTGCTCGCCAGCGCGTCGAAGGCCGCCTGCGCATCGGCGAAGGCGAACCGCTGCTGCAACTGAGGCTTGAGTCGACCCTCGGCAAACAGCGGCCACACCTGTTGCTGCAGGTCGCGCAGCAAATCGGCCTTGAACTGGTCGTCGCGGTTACGCAGGGTCGAACCGATCAATTGCACGCGCTTGCTGAGCAGCACGCCTATGTCCAGCTCAGCCTGGCGCCCGCCCATCAAGCCGATATTCACCCAGCGCCCGTCGAGCGCCAGCAGCGCAAGATTGAGCGCGGCGTATTGGCCACCGACCGGGTCGAGAATCACATCGAACGGCGCAAAATCACGCAATGCCTGCAGGTCGTCACTGCGCAATACCCCGCCCTGGGCGCCCAGGGACTCGCAATAAGCCAGCCGTTTGGCCGAACCGACGCTGACCCAGCACGGGTTGCCGAACGCCTTGCACAATTGGATCGCCGCCGAGCCGACACCGCTGGCACCGGCGTGCAGCAGGACCCGCTCGCCAGGCTTCAAACCCGCCAGCTGGAACAGATTGAGCCAGGCCGTTGCGTACACCTCCGGTAGCGCCGCCGCCTCGTGTAGCGACACGCCGTCAGGAATCGGCAAGGCGTGCCGCGCGTCGATCACCACCTCTTCGGCCATGCCGCCGCCAGCGAGCAAGGCACAGACCCGGTCGCCGACCTTCCAGTCGCAACCGGCGCCCACCTGGCTGACCACCCCGGCACATTCCAGGCCGAGTATCTCGCTGGCGCCTGGGGGCGGCGGGTACAAGCCGGCGCGCTGTAACAAATCGGCACGATTCAGGCCCGCTGCCGCTACACGGATGCGAATTTCGCCCACATCACAGGCCGGAACCGGTTGCTCCACACATTCCGCCCGCCCTTCAACGCCTTGCAATGCCTTCACGCTGCCTCCATAGTGCATTTGAACCGAGCCCCGCATTGCGCCGGGCTTTGCATTGCGCCAATGGAACATGGCGCCCCTTACAGATGGCCTAATATGCGTTATCAACTGCCTGTACGTCGAATCGGTATGAAACGTCCGCTGCTCAATACTCTTCTCGCCCTCAGCCTCAGTCTGGGTGCGGTGCCGCTCTATGCGAAGACCACCACGCCAGACCCCTGGGAGTATCTGCAGCCAACCCGCGAGCAGGTCATTGCCAGCCTCAATGTGGTCGAACTGCTCAATCGCCATCACTACAACAAGCCACCGTTGAATGATGAGCGCTCGGAGAAAATCTACGAAAGCTATCTGAAGATGCTCGACCCTTCGCGCAGCTACTTCACCGCGAGCGACATCGCAGAATTCGACCAGTGGCGCGACAAATTCGACGACCTGCTGAAAAGCGGCGATCTCGAACCCGGCTTCCACATCTACAAGCGCCACCTCGAGCGCCTGCAAGGTCGCCTGCAGTTCGCCCTGAACCTGCTCGAACAAGGCATCGACAAGTTCGACTTCAGCATTGACGAAAACCTGCTGATCGACCGCAAGGACGCTCCCTGGGTGGCCGATACCGCCGCACTCGACGAACTCTGGCGCAAGCGCGTGAAAGACGAAGTGCTGCGCCTGAAGATTGCCGGCAAAGAGCCCAAGGCGATCCAGGAACTGCTGATCAAACGCTACAAGAATCAACTATCGCGCCTGCAACAGACCCGTGGCGAAGACATCTTCCAGTCGTATATCAATGCCTTTGCAATGTCCTACGACCCGCACACCTCCTACCTGTCGCCGGACAACGCGGAAAACTTCGACATCAACATGAGCCTGTCGCTGGAAGGTATCGGCGCGGTGCTGCAAAGCGATAACGATCAAGTCAAGGTGGTACGTCTGGTGCCCGCCGGCCCTGCAGAAAAGAGCAAGCAGATCGCCCCGGCGGACAAGATCATCGGCGTTGCCCAGGGCCAGGACGAAATGGTCGACGTGATCGGCTGGCGTCTGGACGAAGTGGTCAAGCTGATTCGCGGCCCGAAAGGCTCGCTGGTGCGTCTGGAAGTAATCCCGGCCAGCAATGCGCCGAACGACCAGACCAGCAAGATAGTCAACATCACCCGCGAAGCGGTCAAGCTGGAAGAGCAGGCGGCGAAGAAGTCCATCCTGCACCTGAACCAGCAGGGCCGCGACTACAAGCTGGGGGTGATCGAGGTACCGGCGTTCTATCTGGACTTCAAGGCCTTCCGTGCCGGCGACCCCAACTACACCAGCACCACCCGCGACGTTAAGCGCCTGCTCACCGAACTGAAGAAGGAAAAGGTCGACGGTGTGGTCATCGACCTGCGCAACAACGGCGGCGGCTCGCTGCAGGAAGCCACCGAGCTGACCGGTCTGTTCATCGACCAGGGACCGACCGTACTGGTGCGCAACAGCGACGGCCGGGTCGACGTACTGGCCGACGAGAACACCGGCACCTTCTACAAGGGCCCGATGGCCGTACTGGTCAATCGCCTGTCCGCTTCGGCCTCGGAGATTTTCGCCGGCGCCATGCAGGACTATCACCGCGCCCTGATTCTCGGCGGCCAGACCTTCGGCAAAGGCACCGTGCAGACCATCCAGCCGCTCAACCATGGCGAGCTGAAGCTGACCCTGGCGAAGTTCTACCGGGTCTCCGGGCAGAGCACCCAGCACCAGGGCGTGATCCCCGACATCAAGTATCCGGATGTCATGGATAACAAGGAAATCGGCGAAAGCGCGCTGCCTGAAGCCATGCCGTGGGACAGCATCAAGCCGGCGATCAAGCCGGAGCTGGACCCGATCAAACCGTTCCTCGCGGAGCTGCAATCGCGCTACGAGAGCCGCACGGCGAAGAACCCGGACTTCACCTTCACCCGTGACCAGCTGACCCTGGCACAGAAGCTGATGGCCGAAACCAGCGTCAGCCTCAACGAGACCAAACGCCGTGCGCAGCAGGCCTCTATCGAAGCCCAGCAACTGGTCATCGAGAACAACCGGCGCAAAGCCAAGGGCGAAGATCTGCTCAGCGAGCTGAAGAAGGACGACGAAGACGAGACGCCGGTCGAACCGCCGAAAACCAAGCCGGAAGACGACGCCTACCTCTCGGAAACCGGGCATATCCTGATCGACTACCTCGGCCTCAGCAGTCGGGTAGCCAAGCAATAAGCGGACGTCATTAAACAGTCATCAAACTGTCGTGAAATGCAGGGGCCGATAGCGATATCGGCCCCTGCATTTCACGGATAAACAGCCATGACCGTCACCGAGCAGTTGAGCGCACTGGATCAGATTCTTGCTCACGGCGACCTGCACAGCCTGTTTCAACCGATCGTCTGCCTCTCCGAAAGACGCATTCTCGGTTATGAAGCGCTGACCCGCGGCCCGTCCAACAGCCCCTTGCATTCCCCCCTGACACTCTTCGCCGTGGCTCGCCGCGCCGGGCGCCTGGCCGAGCTGGACATGGCCTGCCGCAGGAACGCCTGCCGACGTTTCAGCGAACTGCAACTGCAAGGCAAGTTGTTCCTCAACGTCTCGCCCGACCTGCTGCTCGAGCCCGGACACCAGCCCGGGCGCACCCTGCAGATGCTGCAGACCTTCAGTATTCCGCCGAGCCAGGTGGTAATCGAGCTGACCGAGCAATCGCCGACCCACGACTTCGCCCTGCTCGACACCGCCCTGCACCACTACCGCGCGATGGGTTTTTCGATCGCCCTGGACGACCTCGGCGCCGGCTATTCGAGTTTGCGGCTATGGTCCGAGCTGCGCCCGGACTACGTGAAGATCGACCACCATTTCATCGACGGCATCCACCAGGACGTGGTCAAGCGCGAGTTCGTCGACTCCATTCTGAAGATGGCCAAGGCCTCCCGCGCCCAGGTCATCGCCGAAGGCATCGAATTGGAAGAGGAGCTTGTCGTTCTCGCCGAGATGGGCGTCGACCTGCTGCAAGGCTACTTGCTCAGCCGCCCGCAGGAACAACCGCCACGTGACGCCTATCAGTTGCTGCCCAAACACCGCAATGGCCCGGCTCCGCTGCAAGACAACAGCGGCGACCTGAACGCACTGCTCAACAGCCAGCCGGCGGTCGGCTGCCACACCCCGATCGCCGAGGTGCTGGAAGCGTTCCGCGCCCAGGCCAACCTGAACTCCCTGGCCGTGCTCGACGCAAACCAGCAGCCGGTGGGTATCGTGCACCGTCATTCGCTTTCCGACACGCTGCTCAAGCCCTTCGCGGCCGACCTGTTCGCGCGTAAACCGATCAGCCGGTTGATGAACGACGACTTCCTCGCCGTGGAAAAGCACCAGTCGCTGCAGAAGGTCAGCCGCCTGCTGACCAGCCGCGCACGCCAGCGCATCGAGGAAGACTTCATCGTTACCGACGATGGACGCTACCTGGGCATGGGTCGGGTGATAGACGTACTCAAACTGATCACCGAGATGAAGATCCAGCAGGCGCGCTACGCCAACCCGCTGACCCTGCTACCCGGCAATGTGCCGATCCAGCAGTGCCTGAGTCGCCTGCTGCAGCAGAATCGCGAAGCGGTGATCTGCTACGTGGATATCGACAACTTCAAGCCGTACAACGACCTCTATGGCTACGCCAAGGGCGACGAAGTATTGCTGAGCCTGGCCCATTGCCTGACCCAGCAGGTCGATACCAGCCGGGATTTCGTCGGCCATATCGGCGGCGACGACTTCCTCCTGGTGTTCGGCTCGGAAGACTGGCGCGCCCGGCTCAACCGTCTGTTCGACGACTTCCAGAACCAGTGCCGGCGCTTCTACCGCGACGAGCACCTGCAGGCCGGCTGTTTCTTCGCCGCCAACCGCCAGGGCCAGCGCAAGGAATACGCCCTGCTGTCGCTATCGCTGGGCGTGGTGCACCTGCGCCCCGAACAGTGCGCCCACCTGGATGCCAGCCAGTTGGCTGGCCTCGCTTCGGAGGCCAAGCGCTGCGCCAAGGAGGTACCGGGTTACAGCCTGCATATTCTCGATACGCACAGGCAATCGGCTTAAGGCTCCTGACGATAGGGCAGCAGGCCTCGCGCCTCCTCGGCGTAGGCCCGAATGCCGTCCCGCTCGCGGTCGAGAAAATCCGCTACAGCGGCGCGTAATCCCGGGTGGCAGAGGTAGTGCCAGGAATGGCTGATCACCGGTTCGAAGCCGCGGATCAGCTTGTGTTCGCCCTGGGCACCGGCGTCAAAACGCTGCAAGCCATGGGCGATGGCGTAGTCCATGCCCTGGTACAGGCAGGCTTCGAAATGCAGTCGGTCGAACTCGGCCAGGCAGCCCCAGTAACGCCCGTAGAGGCTGTCGCCGCCGACCAGACTGAAGGCCATCGCCACCGGCCGCGATCCCTGGCGGGCCAGCACCACCCGAAGCATTTCCGGCATGCGTTCGGCCAGCAGACTGAAGAACAACCGGGTCAGATAAGGCGACTGGCCGCGCACGTGATAGGTATTGGCATAGCACAGGTAGACGAAGTCCCAGTCCGCCTCGCTCATCTGCCGCCCTTCCCGCCATTCGAACTCGATGCCCTGCCCTGCCACCTGCTCGCGCTCCTTGCGCATCTGCTTGCGCTTGCGCGAGCTGAGCCCGTCGAGAAAATCCTGAAAATCGCGATAACCGTGATTGCGCCAGTGGAACTGGCACCCCAGTCGCTGCAGCCAGCCCTCGCGGCCTTGCAGCAAGGCCTCGTCGGCCGCATCGGTGAAATTGATGTGCAGGCTGGAGAGCCCTTGTCGCTCGAGATCCGACGCCAGCTCATCGAGCAGTTGCGCAGCCGCCAGCGGGTCGCCGAGCAGGCGCCGACCGCTCACCGGGGAAAACGGAATGGCGCCGAGCAGCTTGGGATAGTAGGCGATGCCGGCGCGTAGGCAGGCGTCGGCCCAGCCGTGGTCGAACACATATTCGCCGTAGGAGTGGTTTTTCACGTAGGCCGGCAGCGCCGCCAGGGGTTGGCCGTGGCTATCGAGCAACAGCTGGTGGGCCGCCTGCCAACCGGTTCGCCCGCCGACGCTGCCGCTGTCCTCCAGGGCGGAGAGAAAGGCGTGGCGCAAAAATGGTTGGTCTCCCCCATGCAGTGCATCCCAACTGGCGGGCGTGAGTTGCTGCAGGGCGGTCAGGCAGGAAAGAGGCATCGGCAACTCGGCTGGTACGTGCAAAACCGCACTATAGCGTCATGCCGCGCCGAAACAGAGGGCCGCTGAGGTGTTGAACCGCCTGGAACAGCAGCCAGCCGACAGATAAAAAATGCCGCTCACTTAGCACCAAGTGAGCGGCATTGCACATGCAGCGAGCTTAAGAAGGAGTAGCGGGTGTCTTAGAACACGTACTGCAGGCGGCCGATAATGGCTTTGCCATCGTCCTGCACATCTTCACCACCGACTTGCGAGTTGGTGTCGAGGTTGTCGACTTCATAGTCGACGTAGTTCAGGCTCATGCGCACCGCCGGGGTGGCGAAGTAGTTGACCCCCACCACCATCGCATTGGCTTTGAACTCATCGCTCAGGTCGTCCGCGACCACGCCCACCACACCGCTCATCATCTGCGCCGGGATGGCGCCCGCGTCGGCGTCGACGGTGCTGCTTTCATAGCGCGCGAATACTTCGAAGGTTCCGTTCATATTGGTCGGCTTGTCCCACTTGCCGGCACCGGCCTTGTAGTTGCGAGCGCCGCCGAACATGTAGGAAAGCTGGCCGTAGTAGCCGCTCGCATCCACGTCGGCGTCCAAGCCACCGGCCGTTTCACCGGAAACCTGGCGCTGGAAGTATTCGGCAGCCGCACGGAAGGAACCGAACTGAGCACCGGTTTCCAGTACCCATTCAACGTCCTTGTCGGTAACGGCGGTGCTGCCGAAGGCGATGCGCGCGTCGTCGTCGCTGCGGATGCCCATGCGCGTGCGTACGCTGGAGCTGTTGTCATCCGGGCTGTTGCTGTGGAAGTTGGCGCCCAGGTGGATCACGTCGGTGCCATTCAGATAAGGCGCCCAGTTGGCGCGCAAGGTGTAGCCGAACAGCTCGTCGTTATCGTCAGACTCATACTTGTCGTAATGGGCGACCTGGGCCATCAGGCCGTAGTTGTCGCCGGTATGCATCACGTTGATACCGAATTTGGCATCTTCGTCGCCATTGAGGAAGTCGTACATGAACGGACGCTCGATGGCGGTAATCCACGACGAGCTGGTGGTGCCTTCCAGGCCGTAGTCGACACCGAACTGGCCCACGGTCACGTCGGCAAAACCCAGACCGCTGTAGGTGATAAAGGCACGATCGAAGTCGGTGCCATCATCTTCGTCATAGCTGACACGCAGGCCATAACCCCAGTCCTTGTAGGCCACGCCTTCAAAACCGACTTCGCCGCGACGAATAAAGGTGTTGAAGGTGTCATCGAACGGGTTGTTCTGACGGCCGGCCATCAGGCCGTCGAAGTTGGTGGCATCCCACTGCAACTTACCGCCCAGCTTGAAGCTGAATTCCTTGTCGGTAGTGGCGACTTCCAGGCCGCCCTTGGTCTTGATCACGAGATCGGCACCGTCGGTGCTCACGGTACCGGCGAAAGCCTGGGCGGAAACGGCCAGAGCCAGGGCGCTGGTAGCGAAACCGGCCGCTACTCCACGAAAGCTGTGCTTACGGATCATCAAGGATTCCTCTAATAGACTTTTAGTGTTGAAAACACCCGAGCGGGGGGCTCGTTCGTGCTGAGGGGAATCTTGGCGAGGGGATATTTCAGCGCCGTGGCCGATATATAAAATTTTAATGACTGACTGAACTTTTACTCCTTTCGACTATAAGGGCGCGCCGCACTCTTTACCAACAGGCGACGCGAACAGTCATTGGCGCGTTAAACCGGCCGACGCAGCACTTTGGCCAGCCAATAATCCAGGCTCAACCAACGTCCGGCACCGCTGAAGAACAGCACCACCAGCATGATCAGATAGGTGGCGGCGAATTCGATGCCGTTATTCAGCACCACGAATTTGCCACTGCTGGTCAACCAGTCGTAGTTGCCGTGCTCCTTGAGAATTTCCCGCGCCCGCGCGATTTTCTCCACCGACGCCAGCACCCGGTCGTTACCGAACGGCGCCGATGCATCGGCAATCGCTTGCCAGCCGAAGGGCAGATGCACGGTGAAGATCGCCACCAGCATGGTGACGATCAGCGGGATGCTGATCCAACGCACCGCCAGGCCAAACAGCAACAGGATTGCGCCGCCGGCTTCGGTCAGCGCCGCGGCCCAGGCCAGCACCTCGGGAAACGGCAAACCCAGCCCCCAGTCGGGATTGCCGAACCAGGCGGCGATGGCCTCGATGTCGGAGAGTTTATGGGTACCGGCCATCCAGAAAATCGGCACCAGGTACAGGCGCAGCAGCAAGGGCCCGAGGAAATCCAGGCGGCGGGTGGCGTCCAGGGCGTCCTGGAGTCGGTTGAGGAAAGTCAGCATGGGGATATCTCCAAAGTCACCGCAACGTCAGGCGGTCAAGGGGGCGCGCCAGATGCCCTGGCGCTGCCAGTCATCGAGCAGTTGTTGGGCGTTGTTGAAATAGTCCGCATCGGCCGCCAGACCATGCTCGTCGGCCAGCTGCCGCAAGGCGGCCTCGGCGCTCGCGCCGGCTTGCAGGCCGAGGGCCAGTTGGTAGGCGAAGGGGCTCAGCTGCATAAAGCGCACCTGGTCGTGCGGGTCGCGCCAGGCCAGCAAACAGGTGGTCTGCTCCGGCGGCGTGGCGGGCTGGTAGTCGACGCCAAGCCGCTGCACCGGCCAGCGGTAGGCCAGCGGCCAGGCCAGGGCCGACCAACCATGCGGAGCAAGCGGCGCATCGCTGACATCCAGGGCCAACTCGACCCACTCGTAGTGCGCCAGCTCGGCGATAAACGCCGGGTCACCAGGTTCTGCGACATAGCCCTGTTGCAGCCAGCCGAGAAACTCCTGGCTGATCTCCAGAAAATACGGGGTCGCGGCGCGGTGCTCGGCGATAAAGCCACGCACCAAGCAATTCCAGCGCTGCGCGTCGAATAGCGTGCGCAATACCGGGAAGGCGCCGCTGATAAAGCTTTCGATATTGTTGAAGAACAGGCTTTCGTACACCGCCATGCGTGCGGCATCGATCCCTTCGAGCAGCGGCTGCTCGTCAGGCCGACGGATGCGTGCGGCGAAGGCGCGTTGCAGTTCTACGCCGCTCATGTGCCGTAACTCCGCTGCTGGCCGGACGCTTGCAACCGGCGAATCTGCGCGACTTCGTCGTACAGCTCGGCAATCGACGGGAAGTTGAAGTCGCGCTCCAGCAGCGTCGGGCGCACGCCATGCATCGCATAGGCATGTTCGAGCAACGCCCACACCGGGTCGATCACCGGCGCGCCATGGGTGTCGATCTTCAGATCCGCGGCTTCGTCGTAATGCCCGGCGACATGCATATAGGCGATACGCTCCCCGGGCATGGCGGCGATATAGGCCTGGGGGTCGAAACCGAAATTGATGCTGTTGACGAACAGGTTGTTCACATCGAGCAGCAGTTGGCAGTCGGCCCGTTCCAGCACCGCACGGACGAAGTCCGCCTCGTCCAGCTCGCCTGGCAGCTGCGCATAGGCCGAGACGTTCTCGATGATCAATGGTCGTTCGAGCACGTCTTGCACAACGCCTATACGCGCGGCGATGCGTTCCACCGACTCCTCGCAGAACGGCAGCGGCATCAGGTCATACAGCTGGCCGTCGTCGGCGCAGGCCGACAGGTGTTCGCTGTAGCCACGGATACCGTGCTCATCGAGAAAGCCCTTGATGGCCTTGAGCAGTTGCATGTCCAGCGGGGCGAAACCGCCCAGGTTGAGCGACAGGCCATGGCAGAGAAACGGCAGGCGCTCGGTCAGCGCGCGCAACTGCTTGCCCAGCCGACCGCCGACACCGATCCAGTTTTCCGGCGCCACTTCGAGGAAATCCAGCTCGGCCGCGCTGCAGTCCTGCAACGCGCCGAGCAGGCCGCGGCGCAGGCCAAGCCCGGCGCCACTGACGAATGTCGTCTGCATGCCCTGCGCTCCCGCTCTCACTCAAGCCTTCTCGGCACCGCATTTGCCTTCGCCACACTTGCCCTCAGCGTCGCTCTTGGCCTCGCTCTTGGCTGCGCCACCGCACTTGCCTTCGCCGCACTTGCCCTCGTTCTCGGCCTTCATCTCGGCACCACACTTGCCCTCGCCGCAGGAACCTTCGGCGGACTTCTCGGCTGCGGCCATGCTGTAGCCGCTGCTCAGTTCCTGCGCGGCGAAGGGGTTGCCGGCGGCCTGTACGCTGAACGCGGCACTGCTCAAGAAAGCGGCGCCCAGGGTGGCAACTAGGGTATTCAGGTGTTTCATGGCAACTCTCCAATACGCTTGATAATGGGGCCGTAGTGGCTCCCTCGGCGTAATGGACGTAGCAAGCGGGCGGGCGTTACAGGAGACGGTAAATTTCTCCTCCCAGGCTAAGGTGCTTGGCAGAAGGCGAAAGACGCGAATCACAGGCACAGATCGGCACCGGCCGCAAAGGCCGGGACAATCGGAAGGTTGGCGGGTTTACGAACGGTTGCGCCGCAGCTCGGCCAGTTTCGCCGCAAGGGCATCGAGTTCGGGACTTTTTCCCTGTGGCAGTCGGCGCAATACCGCCTGGCTCAAACGCATCTGCCTGATAAAGCGCTGGCAGTTCTGGCACATGGCAAGATGCAGGCGCACGGCCAGGCGCTTGCGCAGGCTCATATGACCGTCGAGAAAATCGCTGGATTGGGCAACCAGTTCCTTGCAACTCAACATGCCCCGGTCTCCTCGAAATGCTCCAGCGTGGCGAACACCTTGAGGCGCGCGCGGTGCAACAGCACCCGAACATTGGAGAGCGAGACCTGCAATAGATTACAGATCTCCTCCAGTTCCAGGCCTTCACGCTCGCGCAGGTGCAGCACGCTGCCTTGTTGCTCGGAGAGACAGGCCAGGGTTTTCTCCAGGCATTCGAGCAGTTCGGCCTCGGTCAGCAGCGCTTCAGGCGTGTCCTGATGCCAGGCGTGGGGCGCCAGCAGCCAGTGGCCATCGTCGGCGAAACGTTCGTCGCCAATGCTGCCGTGGGGCGAGGGGATATCGTCCAGCAACACTTCGCGGCGGTTGTGCTTGAGGCGGGTCTTGGCCGTGTTGGCGGTGATGGTCAGCAACCAGGTTTTCAAGCTCGAACGACCCTGAAAACCTTCCAGATTGCGCACCACCGCCAGCCAGGCGTCCTGCACCACTTCGTCGGCATTGCGGCTGCCAACGATGGCGTACGCCACCGCACGCATCGCGCTCTGGTAGGTGGCGACCAACTCGCGAAAGGCTTTTTGCTCGCCGGCCAGCAGGCGAGCGAGCAAGGCGCTGTCAGCGGGATAATTCATCAGCGCTTACGCAGTATCACGCTGCCGATGGAATAACCGGCGCCGAACGAGCTGAGCACGCCCAGGCTGCCGCTCGGCAGGTCGTCCTGATTCTTGTGCAGGGCGATCACCGAGCCGGCCGAACTGGTGTTGGCATAGGTATCGAGAATTACCGGCGCCTCATGGGGCTCTGCATCGCGACCGAGCAGCTTGCGAGCGATCAGCAGGTTCATATTGAGGTTGGCCTGGTGCAGCCAGAAACGCTTCACATCGCTGACATTCAGCTGATTCTCGGCCAGGTGCGTGGCGATCAGCTCGGCGACCATCGGGCAAACATCGCGGAACACCTTGCGGCCTTCCTGGACGAACAGCTTGTCGCGCGCGCCTATGCCCTCTTCCGCCGCGCGGTTGAGAAAGCCGAAGTTATTGCGGATGTTGTTACTGAACTGGGTCAGCAATTTGGTGCCGACGATCTCGAACTGATACGGCGAGGTCGCCAGGTCCGCGCGTTCGACGATCACCGCGGTGCAGGCATCGCCGAAGATGAAGTGGCTGTCGCGGTCGCGGAAGTTCAGGTGGCCGGTGCAGATCTCCGGGTTGACCATCAGAATCGCCCGCGCCTGGCCGAGCTGCACGCTGTTGGCCGCCGCCTGGAGGCCGAAGGTCGCCGAAGAACAGGCCACGTTCATGTCATAACCGAAGCCCTGGATGCCCAACGCCGCCTGCACTTCGATGGCCACCGCCGGATAAGCGCGCTGCAGGTTGGAGCAGGCGACGATCACCCCGTCGATATCGGCCGCGGTCTTGCCGGCGCGGCTCAAGGCTTGCTGGGCGGCGGCAACCGCCATCTCACAGAGAATCCCCCACTCCTCGTTGGAGCGCTCGGGAATGCGTGGGGTCATGCGCGTGGGATCGAGGATGCCGGCTTTATCGATGACGAAACGGCTTTTGATCCCCGATGCGCGCTCGATAAAGGCGCTGCTGGACTCGGTCAGGGCTTCGACTTCACCCCGGGCGATCGCCTCGGCATTCTCGCTATTGAACAGCTGAACGTAGGCATTGAATGCCTCCACCAGTTCCTCGTTGGAAATGCTGTTAGCCGGGGTAAAAAGACCTGTGCCACTAATCACGACGTTGTGCACGGGAGGCTCCTCTTGTTCGGGCCGCATACGCCGGCCACTCTCTGAAGTGGTGTACCGCGGCTAACCAGCCACGGGTATATAAGTGCATAAAAAGCGGAATCTACTCGCCAAATAACGTCAACTCTCGCCTCAAGTCGCAGAGTTTGCCACAGCCAGACAGTCGGCGTCCTCAGCTATGACGGCGCCCAAGTCGAGATAACACAGGTTGTGATGCCGGTCGTTTCGACAGCCAAGCCGCCTGGAAATGCCATAGCACCAACCTCCGCAGAACGATCCTTGCGCCAGTTGAGCGCGGGCCGGCCCAGCACGCCGAGGTTTTCCGATTTCCCGCACAGTACTTCCCCCATCTGGGGGATGGTGAGGAAACTACCGAGTACTAAGCTGCGGCGACCCCAAACAACAATAATCCCAAGATAAAAAGGGCCGTTCCATGCGCAAGCTCGTTATGATTTTCCTGCTTAGCATCGCATCCCTGGCCGAAGCGGCCACAGGCGTCTTCCCCGACAGCACCTTCAACAACCTCGACTACGGGCTGTATTGGTTCGGCTACGGCGACAGCTGGCAAAAAGCCGTGCCTGGTAACAGCAACGCCTATTACGGCGCCAGCAAACCTACCGTGATCTACATCCACGGCTGGCAAAACGGCTCCAGCCAGAACAAGAACCGCGAAACCTTCAACCGCCAGGATGCTGGCGGCCCGGACCTCGACCTGGCGCACGCCTGGCTCGCCGCGGGCTATAACGTCGGCATCCTGTACTGGAACCAGTTCGCCGACGAAGGCGAGGTGAAGGACGCCGAAGCCAAGATCTGGACCGCCAGCGGCCCGCGTGCCATGCGCTGGCGCAACAGCAGCGGCGCCTACAGCAGCGGCCCCAGCCAGTCGGTCGGCGATCTGTTGTTCAATAGCTACAAGGCCAATATGGCCGGTTATACCGGCAGCAATATCCGCATTCTCGGCCACTCCCTGGGTAATCAGATGGCGATTGTCCTGACCAAGAAGATCAGCGACGCGGTCAGCGCCGGCACCGTCAACAGCAAGCTGATGCCCAAGCGGGTCGCGCTGCTCGACCCCTTCTACTCCAACTACGCCAAGAGCTACCTGGGTAACAAGTGGGTCGGCGAAGTCTGCCGCAGCTATGTCAGCGAGCTGAAAACCAAGGGCGTGACCTTCGAGGCCTACCGCACCTCATCGGTTACCAGCACAGTGTTTGTCGGCGATGCCAACAGCGGATTGATGAACATGACCGCATTTACCGAACTCAAACCCTGGTACTTCAACTCCTTGCAGCAGACCGAGAAGCACAACGCCGCGGTCTGGCACTACCTCTGGTCGTTCAGCTCCAACCCACCGCTGATCACCGGCACCAGCAACCAGGCCGCCTCGGCCAAGACCTCCGACAGCCGCATCACTACCCTGATGAACGGCAGCAAGAAACTGGTACATGACCAGGGCGCCTATACCAAAGAGCCCTCGGACGACAATTTCAAAGAAGCGGCGCGCTGAGCATCGCCCGAACGCGGACATATCGCGGACCGATATCGCCGGCCGGCGCACTTTTTCGGTGATACCGAGCCTTGGCAGGCCATGGAAAAACTACTTGCTGGAAACGCCAAAGCCCCTGACTTCAGCAGAAGTCAGGGGCTCAGGTATTGCGAGGTGCTTGCGCACCGGCGGTTTATCCCAGCAAGCACTGGGACAAGCTGCTTACATTACCGGCTGCTCGCCGGGGCGCAGGTCGAATACCAGTACTTCGGCATTCTCGCCATGGGCGAATTCGAGCTTTTCGGCCTGACGAATTCTCAGCCCATCGCCCTCCTGCAGACGCTGCCCGTTCACCCTCAGCGATCCTGTGGCGACGTGGACATAAGCGTGCCGGCCGGAGGGTAAGGTCAGCTCTGCCCGCTCGGCACCATCGAACAGGCCGGCATACACACGGGCGTCCTGATTGATGGTCAGCGAACCGTCCTGGCCATCCGGCGAAAGCACCAGTCGCAGCTGGCCGCGCTTCTCCTCTGCCGAAAAATGCTGCTGCTGATAACGCGGCGCGATGCCTTTCTGCGCCGGCACTATCCATATCTGCAAAAAGTGCACAGGCGCTGTAGTGCTGGCGTTGTATTCGCTGTGGGCGACACCGGTGCCCGCGCTCATCAGTTGCACATCGCCGGGGCGGATCACCGATCCGGTGCCCAAAGTGTCCTTGTGCTCCAAGGCCCCTTCCAGCACGTAGGAAAAGATTTCCATGTCGCGGTGCGGATGTTTGCCGAAGCCACCGCCGGCAGTCACCCGATCATCGTTGATCACCAGCAGATCGGAAAAGCCCACCTGCTCCGGATCGTAATAGGAGGCGAAGGAAAAGCTGTGGCGCGATTTCAACCAGCCATGATCGGCCAAGCCGCGCTCGGAGGCTTTGCGGAGTTCGGTCGCGGGGCCGCCAAGGTTGGCGGTGGGGTGAGCAATGCGGGTCATGGGGATTCTCCTGGTTGGCTGAGGGGGCTGTATTCAGCACCGTGAAAACAGATTACTGTCCACCGGCAGATTGAGTAATGACCTGAAATGCGTTTAATCGTCCACCAGGAAGAGACAATGAGCCAGTTCGAGGACATGCGCCTGTTTATCAGTGTGCTGGAGTGCAAAAGCTTCACCGCGGCGGCTGAAGCCCTGGGCCTGTCCAAGCAGTTCGTCAGCCGCCGAATGACCGGGCTGGAAGCGCGCCTGGGGGTGCGGTTGATCAATCGTTCGACGCGCAAACTGAACGCAACCCCGCTGGGGCTGGCCTATTACGAGCGGGCACGGCGGATACTCGACGACGTGGCCGAAGCCGAGCAGCTGGTTTCCCTGCAAAGTGCATCGCCGCGCGGGCTACTGCGTCTGTCCGCGCCAATGTCGTTCGGTACCCTGCACCTTAGCCCCCTGCTGCCGGGGTTCCTGCAGCGCTATCCCGATGTGAGTATCGAGCTGGACCTCAGCGATCGCCTGATCGACCTGCTCGGCGAGGGTTATGACATGGCCGTGCGCATCGGCGTGCTGGAGGACTCGACCCTGGTAGCCCGGCAGATAGCGCCGCTGCAGACGGTGACCTGCTGCAGCCCGGACTATCTACGCCGGCGTGGAGCACCAGAGCGGCCGGCCGACGTGCGCGGCCATGAGTGCCTGCTCTACGGGCACAGCAAGGCGGTCGACTGGAGCTACTGGATAGATGGCCGCGTCGAGCGGATCGCGGTGCGCGGGCGTTTGCGGGTGAACAATGGCGAGCTGGTGCGCGATGCCGCCATCGCAGGACTCGGGCTGGCCATGCTGCCGACCTTTATCGTCGGCGCCGCGCTCGAGGCGGGCAGCTTGGTCCGGGTGCTGGAGGCGTACCAGCTGCCATTGGCCAAGGTATTCGCGGTGTATCCGCAGCACCGCCAGGCGTCCGTGCTGGTCCGCCTGCTGATCGACTATCTGACGGAGTCGCTCGCAAAGAGCCCGCAAGCGCTTATTGGCTGATGATGCCGTGGCCGCTCGGCAACTCGTCAGCGATTGTCGCCGGCCATGAACTCAACGATCTTCGAGCGCAGCCAACGCTCGGCGCAGTCGTTGTCCTGGGCGCCGCTCCAGACCATCGACAGTTTCGACGGCTGGATGTCAAAGGGCGGCGGTTCGGCCCGCAAGCCGCCACCGGCGATCAGTTCGGCAGCCGCGTAATCCGGCACCGTGGCGAGAATCTCCGAGTTGGCCAGCAACGCCCGCAGGCTGTTGAACTGCGGTACGGCCAGTACCACATTGCGCGAACGACCGATGCGCGCGAAGTCGCGGTCGATATTGCCATTCAGGTCACCCGAAAAAGACACCAGCGCATGCGGCCGGCAACAGTATTCGTCCAGGCTGAGCGGACCCGGCCGGTCATCCGCGCGCAGTACCCGGGTATCGATCGACCTCAGGGTTCGGCACTTGGCGTTGGCCGGCAACTCCATCACATAGCTGACGCCCACGGAGATTTCGCCAGACTCCAATTGGCTGGGCAGCAGCAGAAAGTTGGTGCGGCGAATGACGATCACCAGGTTCGGCGCTTCCTGGCGCAAGTTATTCAACAGCAGCGGCAGCAGGCCGCATTCGACATCGTCGGACACGCCGATACGGAAGGTCTGCCTGGTGGTTGCGGGATCGAACGTTTGTGCATAGCTGAGCGCATTGGACATAGCGTCCAGAGCGGGCCGCAGTTGCTCGAAAATCTCCAGCGCACGCTTGGTGGGCTCCATCTTGCGGCCGGTACGAATCAGCAAGGGGTCGTTGAAGAAGTCCCTGAGCCGCGCCAGTGCATGACTGATCGCCGGCTGGCCGAGAAACAGCTTTTCCGAGGCTCGGGTAAGATTGCGCTCGTGCATCAGCACCTCGAAGACGATCAGCAGTTGCAGATCCACTTTGCGCATGTCATTGCGGTTCATGCCTAGCTCCTGAAGCCGCCATTACCGCGGCGGGCCACGCGAAGCGCGCTGCCCGAATAGTTGAGGATTTCGATTACAGACAGCGCGAGGCGCCCACCCGCAGGCGGGCGCCAGGAGCTTACTTGGCCAATGCCGCGTAGCTGTTCATCAGGTTGCGGTAGTTGGGGATGCGCTCGGAGAGCAGGTTGCCCAGGCCCTCGATATCGTTGCGCCAGTCGCGATGCAACTCGCAAGCCACGGAGAACCAGTTCATCATCTGCGCGCCAGCGGCTGTCATGCGGTTCCAGGCGGCTTGCTGCACGGTTTCGTTGAAGGTGCCGGACGCATCGGTGACCACGAACACCTCGAAGCCTTCGGCCAGCGCCGACAGGGTTGGGAACGCCACACAGACGTCGGTAACCACACCGGCGATGATCAACTGCTTACGCCCAGTGGCCTTGATCGCCTTGACGAAATCTTCGTTGTCCCAGGCATTGATCTGCCCAGGGCGGGCGATATAGGGCGCGTCCGGGAACATCGCCTTGAGTTCCGGCACGATCGGGCCGTTCGGGCCTTGCTCGAAGCTGGTGGTGAGGATGGTCGGCAGCTCGAAGAACTTGGCCAGGTCAGCCAGGGCCAGCACGTTATTCTTGAACTCGTTCGGCGAGAAATCCTGAACCAGGGAGATCAGACCGGTCTGATGGTCGACCAGCAGAACCACAGCGTCGTCTTTATTGAGGCGCGCGTAGGAAGTTGCGTTGCTCATGGGGTGACTCCTTTGAATGCTGGACTCAGATAAAGCTACTGGCGCTTCATCCAGCATGATTGTTTCGCCGCCAGTACCAAGCGAAATCGGTGTGTTTAGCCGTTCAACAGGTGGCGAACCTGAATCGCCACGCCCTCGGTCTGGAAGCGTCGGGCTTGGGCTTCGATCTGTTGTTCCGCGCGGGTCACCCGGTTGTGATGACGCAGATGCTCGAGCCATGACTCGTCGAAGAAGAACTCCAACCAGCGCTGCGGGTTTTCCGTGTCCTGCACCAGCCCCCAGGAAAACGCGCCATTGCGCTGGCGCATGCGCCGTACCGCCTGCATGGAGTGCTGGAAGTCCGGCCAATGCTCCGCCGCGACCTGGTATTCGAGGGTGACCATCACCGGTCCCCGGTCGGGGTCCTGCCCCGCGTCGAGCACCGGTACCGGCCAGTGCAGGGAGGGCGCCAGGTCCTCGGCATCGGTAACCGGCAATTTGAAGTAGGCCGTCATGGCGATGCCCAGCAGCAACGTCACTCCGGCTAAGCAGAGCGCATAGGTGATCGAGCTTTGACTGGCGACGAAGCCCCACAACATGCCGCCGCCGGCCATGCTGCCGAAGAACACCAGGATGTAGACCGACAAGGCCCGAGCGCGCACCCAGCTGGGTACGGCGGTTTGCGCCGCCACCTGCAGGCTCGACAGCACGGCGATCCAGGCCGCGCCGCTGAGCAGCATCACCGGAATCAGCAGACGCAGATCGCGAATAAAGGCCAAGGCGAAGATCACCAACGCGTAAAGCACGCTGGCCAGGGCGACCAACCAATCGCCGCGGAGCCTGTCGCGAATCCGCGGTAGCAGCATCGCACCGGTCACCGCGCCGACGCCGACACTGCCGAGCAGCAAGCCGAAATCGGTAGCACTGCCGTGCAGTTCCTGACGCACGATCAAGGGCAGCAGCGACATGCCGCCACTGGCGCCGAGAAAGAACGCCACCGCGCGCACCATCACCGCTTGCAGCGGCCTGGATGCACGGCTGTAACGCCAGCCAGCGCGAATCGCCCCCCACAGTCGCTCAGCCGGCAACACTGTCGGGGCGACCTCGCGCCGCCATAGCAACAACACGGCGATGACCGCGAAGAACGACAGCGAATTGAGGGCGAAGGTCGCCCAGGGGCCACTCATGCTGACCAGTACCCCGGCGATGGCCGGGCCGAGCGCACGGGCCACGTTCACCCCGACACTGGACAAGGCGATGGCCGCCGGCAGATCCGCCTTGCCCACCAGTTCCGGGGTCAGGGCTGACCAGGCGGGCATCATCAGCGCGGTGCCAACGCCCATGGCCAGGGTCAGCAGCAATAACAGGCTGACCGTCATCTGACCGCTGAGGGTCAGCAAGGCCAAGGCCATGGCCACAGCGGCCATCCATACCTGAACCGCCAGCAGGTAACGCCGGCGGTCGATGATGTCAGCCATGGCCCCGGCCGGCAGGGCGAGAAAGAACATCGGCGCGGAACCGGCAACCTGCACCAGCGCCACGTGCATCGGGCTGGCGGACAACGAGGTCATCAGCCAACCGGCACCGACCTCGTGCATCCAGGTGCCGATGTTCGAGGCGATGCTGGCCAGCCACAGCCA
>NZ_CAMPHI010000063.1 GCF_946885955.1 uncultured Pseudomonas sp. | reverse complement strand
CGCGTCTCGTGCCTTGCCTCGCGCTAAAACAGGCTCCGGCGCGGTCGCGATGAAACGGCAACAGACCCTAGCTCCTGTTGTTCGGAGAATCGACCATAGCCATTCGGAGAACCGACTACGTGAAGACCGTTACCCTTCTATTGACCTTATTTGCAGTACCGGCAATGGCCGAGCAACCGACTCTTTACGGCCGCTATGAAAAAATCAGATTGCCGCAAATCGGTAAGACCCTGGAGGCCAAGATGGATACCGGGGCCAAGACCACGTCGCTGTCGGCCAGGGATATCGAGCGCTTTCAGCGTGACGGCGAGCCCTGGGTGCGCTTCCGTCTGGCCAGCGAAAATGCCGACGACACGCTGTTCGAACAACCGCTGACGCGGCTCAGCAAAATCAAGAGCCGGGTTCAGGAGGGCGTTACGGAGGTGGCCGAGCTGGAGCCTATCGAGCGCCCGGTGATCGAGCTGGAAGTCTGTCTGGGCGATGCGCAGCGAGTGGTCGAGGTCAATCTGACCGACCGCAGCCATTTCAACTACCCATTGCTGATCGGCGCCTCGGCCCTGCAGGAACTCGACGCGGCGATCAATCCCGCGCAACGTTTCACTGCGTCTGTTCCCGGCTGTTAGCGCGTAATGCTCTATGCTCAGTAGAAAATACCTGAGCATCTACTCTGCAAGTCCAGTTGATTCGGGCGCAGTTCTTGCTTGGGTTGACTCAGTGTGGTGCCCGTTCGGGTGCGCTAGGGACTTGTTGAGGTCATTCTATGACGCCATTACTTACGCCAGGTGTGCGGCTATTGGAGCGGTTCAGCTTTGCGCGCAAATTCCAATTGCTGTTCGTGCTATTCGTACTGCCCATGGGCTACGCGCTCTGGGTGATCAGCAGTGATCAGCTGGCGCGCCTGCAGCTGATCGACCGCGAGCTTGACGGGATGAGTGGGATTCAGGCACTCGGCGAAGTGCAGGACAGCCTGCTCGAACAGCGCACGCTGTTCTCGCGCTGGAAGGGCACCGACCGGCCGGCCGAAGCGCTGCTCAAGCAAAGCGCCGGGGCTCTCGACGAGGCCCTGACGAAGGTGAACGAGCGCCTGGAAACTGACGCCATCAGTGCGTCTGCGCGCGAACAATTGACGCAGTTGCAAAACATGCGCGGTGATATCTCGGTAGCGGCTGTGGGCAAAATGGCATTACCGGATGCCCTGCTGCGTTACCAAAAAACCCTCTTGCAGTTGATGGCCCTGCGCGAACAGGTGGCAACCGACAGCGGTCTGATCCTCGACCCGAATATCGATACCTACCTGATAATGGAGCAGCTGACCTTCACTCTGCCGCGCTTGCGCGAACACCTCGGCAGCTTCATCAGCAATGGCTATGGCGCGGTGCTTTCCCAGCACTTCACCCTGCAGAGCCGGGTGTTGATGCGCGACCTGCGGCGTAACCTCGACGAGGCGCGCAGCCAGGTGATCAAAGCCGGGGTCAGCCTGAGAAAGAGCGCCCCGGATGCCATGGTCAACCTGGAAGGGCCGCTCAGCGAAGCCGAGAAAGGCCTCGATCTGTTTTTCGCCGAAATCGATCGGGATATTTTCGAGGCCAACCCGATGGCGGTCAGTCCGGATCAGTTCGTCCAGCGCGTCAGCGTCCTGCAGGCGCAGGTAATGGCCCTGCAGGATGCCTTGTACCAGCAGTTCGCGGTGAGCCAGGGCAAGTACCGGACGCATATCAAGTCGGGCATGTTCGAGGTGATCGGCGGCTTCGTGGTGCTGACCGTCCTGGCGCTGTATGTGCTGCTTTGCCTGAACGCCTCGATCCGTCGCAGTACCGCGGGTATCGTCGATGTCGCCGGGGCGCTGCGTGACGGCGATTTGCGCAAGCAGATCCAGGTGCACGGCCAGGATGATCTGGCGGAAATCGCGATGGCGCTGAATGCTGCGGTAACCCAGTTGAACGAGACCCTGCAGGGGGTCAACCAGGAGAGCCGCAACCTCGACGGCACCGTGCAACTATTGAGCAGCCAGGCGCAAGGCGCGCTGGCGGCGGTCGAGCAGCAACAGGGGCAGATGAGCCAGATTGCCGCCGCCGCCACCGAAATGGCGGCGACCGCGCAAAGCGTCGCGCAGAGTTGCGAGCAGGCCGCGGTGGAGGCCGGGCAGACCCGGGAAATCGCCGACAAGAGCAACCAGCGCAGCGCGCGCACCAGCACCAGCATGCGTCAGCTCAGCAGCCGCCTGGGCGAGAGCGCCGAGGCCTTGCAACAGCTGCGCACCCAGACCGAACAGATCACCCGGGTGGTGGATGTGATCAAGGGCATCGCCGAGCAGACCAACCTGCTGGCGCTCAACGCCGCGATCGAGGCCGCCCGTGCCGGCGACCAGGGCCGCGGCTTTGCCGTGGTCGCCGACGAAGTACGCTCGCTGTCGCAACGCACGCAGAACTCCACCGCGGAAATCGCCCAGACCGTCAGCGACCTGCACCGGGTCGTCGGCCAGTCGGTGGATTTGATGGAGGAGGCGGTACGCCAGGCCGAAGGCGATGTCGGCAGCGTACTGGCCATGGGCGAGGATATGGCTGGGATAGTCGAGTCGGTGCAGCTGGTCAGCGATCGCCTCGCGCAGATCGCCACCGCCGCCGAACAGCAGGCGGCGACCGCCGATGAAGTCAGCGGCAATATTCAGCAGGTCGACCAGGCCGCCACGGCGCTGCTCGATGGCGCGCAACAGGTCAGTTCCGCCGCGGAAAAACTGCGCGACGGCAGCCAGGGGCTGCAACGCAACACCAGCCGTTTTCAGTTGGGCTGAAAGCCAAGACCTATGTCCCCTAGGGTTTTGTAGTCATCCGTAGCCCGGGTCGAGCGAAGCGACACCCGGGAAAGGGCGCCCCGGGTATCGCCGCGCTCAACCCAGGCTACAAGCTGCATGTGTAGCCCGGATGCAATCCGGGAAAATCTGCGCCTGGAAAACCGTTTCCAGATTGCCTCCGGATCACCACGGCCATGCCCCCGCTTGACGCTGCTTGCCAGCTGTCGCAGGCTCCTCGCCGAGTTGCCCACGAGCAGGACGCCCATGCCGCACATTTTGATTGTCGAAGACGAAGCCGCGATCGCCGATACCCTGATCTATGCCTTGCAAGCCGAGGGCTTCAGCACCACCTGGTTAAGCCTGGCGCAGGAGGCCCTGGCCTTGCAGGAGCGTAGCCCGGCGGATCTGCTGATCCTTGACGTTGGCCTGCCGGATATCAGCGGCTTCGAGGCGTGCAAACGCTTGCGCCGCTTTTCCGAGGTGCCGGTGATCTTTCTCACCGCGCGCAACGAGGAAATCGACCGGGTCGTGGGCCTGGAAATCGGCGCCGACGATTATGTGGTCAAACCCTTCAGCCCGCGGGAGTTGGCGGCGCGGGTCAAGGCCATTCTCAAGCGCGTTGGCCCGCGCGAGTCCGTCGCGCCCGCGGCCAATGGTCCGTTCCAACTGGACCTCGAACGGGTGCAGATCCACTACCGCGGCCAGCTGCTGAGTCTGACCCGCCATGAATTCCGCCTGCTGCAAACCCTGCTCGGCCAACCCGAGCGGGTGTTCAGCCGCGAGCAACTGCTCGACCACCTGGGCGTCGCCGTCGACGTCGGCTACGAGCGCAGCATCGACAGCCATATCAAAAGCCTGCGCGCCAAGTTGCGTTTGGTGGCGGCCGACGCCGAGCCGATCCAGACCCACCGCGGCCTGGGCTACAGCTACTCGCCGAGCCACAGCTGATGCCGTTGGGTATTCGCATCTTCCTGGTGTATTTCCTCTTCGTCGGCCTGGCCGGCTACTTCGTGTTGAGCACGGTGATGGAGGAAATCCGCCCTGGCGTGCGCCAATCCACCGAAGAAACCCTGGTCGACACCGCCAACCTGCTCGCCGAGTTCCTGCGCGACGACCTCAAGGCCGGCGACCTTTCCCAAAGCCGTCTGCACGAGGTGCTGCGCGCCTACGGTCAGCGCCAACCGCAGGCGAAAATCTGGGGCCTGGAGAAAACCCAGGTCAATCACCGTATCTACGTCACCGATGCCCGCGGTATCGTCCTGCTCGACTCCGCGGACGAGGCGGTCGGCCAGGACTATTCGCGCTGGAATGACGTCTACCTGACCCTGCGCGGCAAATATGGCGCCCGTTCCACTCCGCAGGACCCAGAAGACCCGGACTCCTCGGTGATGTACGTGGCCGCGCCGATCAAGGATGGCGAGCGGATTATCGGCGTGGTCTCGGTGGCCAAACCGAACCGCGCCCTGCAGCCCTATATCGAACGTTCGCAACGCCGCCTGAGCTGGCTCGGCGCCGGGCTGATCGGCCTCGGTCTGCTGGTCGGCGGGTTACTGTCCTGGTGGCTCAGCGGCTCGCTGCGGCGTCTGACCCGCTACGCCCAGGCGGTCAGCGAGGGGCGCCGCGCGGAGTTGCCGGCCCTGCGCGGCGGCGAACTGGCGCAACTGGCCGAGGCGGTCGAACGCATGCGCACCGAGCTGGAAGGCAAAGCCTACGTCGAGCGCTACGTGCACACCCTGACCCACGAACTGAAAAGCCCGCTGGCGGCGATTCGCGGGGCCGCCGAATTGCTCCAGGGCGAGATGCCGGACGAGCAGCGCCAGCGCTTCGTCGCCAATATCGACCAGGAAAGCGCGCGGCTGCAGCAACTGATCGAGCGTCTGTTGCACCTGGCGCTGGTCGAGCAACGTCAGGGCCTGGAAGAGCAGGTGGCGGTACCGCTGCGTGAGCTGGTCGAGAGCCTGCTGCAGGCGCAGATGGCACGTATCGAAGGCGCCGCCCTGCAGGTCGAGAATCATCTGGCGGCGGATCTGACGGTGCGCGGCGAACGCTTCCTGCTGCGTCAGGCGCTGGCCAACCTGCTCGACAATGCCCTGGATTTCACGCCGCCCGGCGGGCTGCTGCGTTTCGCAGCGGTGGTGCGGGGCGAGCGCGTCGAGTTGCTTCTGTTCAACCAGGGCGGGGCGATTCCCGATTATGCCCTGGCCCGCCTGAGCGAGCGCTTCTACTCGCTGCCACGCCCCGGTAGTGGCCGCAAAAGCACCGGCCTGGGCCTGAATTTTGTCGAGGAAGTGATGCAATTGCACGGCGGCGAGTTGTGCGTCGCCAATGTCGACGGCGGCGTCGAGGCGCGCCTGAGCCTGGCGCTTGGCGAGCCCTGACGTCGCTCGCTCGGTGCGGGTCGCCGTGGTTATTGCGCTAACCCTGCGCAGATGCTCTGATTCCCCTGCCGGGTTGCCCGTATGCTTGGGCCGCACCCGCCGCCGACCTCAACCGCGAATATCACAAGACAGGGAGCCACTGCATGAAAACAGTCGCCGAGATTCTCAGAGCCAAGCCACATGCCGCGGTATACAGCGTCAGCCCGACCAGCACGGTGCTCGATGCGGTCAAGCTGATGGCCGAGAAAGGCATTGGTGCGTTGGTGGTGCTGGACAAGGGCCGCCTTGTCGGCATCGTCAGCGAGCGTGACTACGCGCGCAAGGTGGCGCTACTGGAACGCTCGGCGTTCGGCGCCCAGGTCAGCGAGATCATGACGGCCGAGGTGATCACCATTGGTCTGCGTGACAATTTGCAAGATTGCATGCAACTGATGACCGACCGCCATCTGCGCCATCTGCCGGTGCTGGCCGAAGGCGAACTGATCGGCCTGCTGTCGATCGGCGACCTGGTCAAGGAAACCATCGCCGAGCAAGCCAGCCTGATCGAGCAGCTCGAACGCTACATCCGCGGCGAGTAGCGCCTCAGTTCGCCAGAGGCTTACGCATAAAGGCGGCGGCTGCCGGGCACAGCCCGGCGAATTGGCGGGTGGCGGCAATCGCAGCTGGCGCCGCGGCGCGTTCGACGCGGCCATAGCCGTGCTCGGCGAAGAAGCTTTCGGCGGTGTTGGTCAGCAAGTAGAGGGTATGAGCGCCCTGACTCGCGGCATGTCCCTCGGCATGCGCCAGCAGCAATGCCCCCAGGCCTTGGCCGCGTGCCGCATCCGTCACCGCCAGGGAGCGTAGCAGTACCTCTGGGCCATGCATTTCCAGGCCCACCAGGCCGAGCAACTGGCCATCGCGCCGGTAGCCGAACAGGCGCAGCTGGGGTGCCGGTTGCTGCAGGTCATCGGTGGGCAGGCCGCAGGCGGACAACAATTGTCGCGCCGCCTCGTCGACCTCGACCGTTTCGATAGCCATCTGCGTCATTACCGACTCCTTGACCGAACCGCGCTTACGCGGCGAAAACCTGGATCCCACCCTTATGCCGTACCCGTTACACCTGCCCGTTCTTCCACACTGAGCACCCTGGGTTGGACAATCGGTGTGCTGGTGCCTGGGATAAAGAATGGCGTGTGCTTGTAGCTGCCATCCAGGCGGGCTTTGAGCAACCGGGGGACTATCCGCAGCATGGTCGACGCCAAGCCGAAGGCCTTGGGTTTGGGGGCGCCGAGGGCGCTCTCGGTGTAGACGCAGGCGCGGACCGGGCCGAAGGTCGCATCGAGGGGCCTGTGCGTCGAGCCCAGGCAGCTATGCACCAGACCGACGACGGACAGCTGGTAATTGGCTGAGGTGTTGCCGATTGGCGTATTGCAACAGCTGGCATACCAGCGCAGCAGGCCTTTTTCGCTGAGCCGCATGCATGCCAGCTGTTCAATGCCGTCGGTGAACCGCAGGCTCTTCGCGATGGTTTGCACGATATCGGTACCGCCCTGGCTATCGAGCACCTGCGCCTCGTGGCCGAGAAAGCGGGCGAAGGCCTGACAGTCACGGCAATAGCAGATGGCGCGATTGAGGCCGTCGTTCAGCTCCAGCGTGCCTTTGAGCTTGCCGCAATTACAGCTTATCGGGTGGGTCATGGGGTTGGTCTCCTTGTGCGCGGGCACAGCCAATTGACGGCTGAGCGTAGCGGCATTCGAGTCGGTAAACCATCACCCGTATGCCGATAGCTTGGATATCGCAACTGGCGGAAATATCCCGGTGCGCAAGGCCCTCAGCTATCGACTGAAAGCAGCTCGCCCTGCCAGCCGGTCGCGTGTTTTTCCGCGATCACCAGATAGCTGCCTGGGCCGGGGGCTTCCACCACCAAGGCGCCATCCGGCGCCCAGATCGCGCTTCTGCCGGCCGAGACATAGGGGCCGGACGGACCGCCATGGTTGGCCAGCAGCGTGGTCATGCGGTACTCGGCGGCATAACGGCTGAAGTTGGCGGCATCCTGCGGGTAGCCTTTCTGCGACAGCAGCACCCCGGCCAGGTACAGGCTGGCGCCGCTGGCGGCGGCGCGCTGCGCATGTTGTTCATGACCGATATCGGCGCAGACCGCCAACGCGAAGGACTCGTCGGCCAGGTCGTGGCGTACGGCGCAACGTTCGCCCTCGCTGGCAAATGCGACTTCGCTGGGGTCCAGATGCTGCTTGTAGTAGAGGCTGCTGCGGCCATCGGGGAATAGGGTGATGGCGCCGATATAAGGCAGTGGCGAGCCGCTTGGCAGTGGCGCGCCGAGCACCACGGTCATGCTTCCGCCTTCGAGCAGTTGGCGGATCGGGGCGAGCAGGGCGTCCTGCGCTTGCACCAGACAGTTACCCAGTGTGGGCAATTCGTAGCCGCTCAGTGACAGCTCGGGAAACACCAGGATATCGACCTTGGCCGCCTGGGCCGCGGCGATAAAGCGGCAATGGATGTCGACGTTGGCGGCGAGGTCGTTGGCAACGGAAAGGGATTGGGCGGCGGCGATGCGCATGGTTGGCCTCTGGCGAGATAAGAAATCTACAGGCCTCGAATCGCCACTGACCGACGTTATAAGGCCCCGGAGCAGTTTGCCCGCTCCGGGGCCGGGTTGGCTATTCGTAACGCCAGTTCATGGTTACACCGGAGAACGCGGCGTAGCCGCGCAGGCCGATATGCCAGGTGCCCGCAGCGGGGTTTTCATGGGTGCAGGTTTCCTGATTGCCGTTCTTGTACGGCCGGCAAGTCCATTGGCTGGTGGTCGGTCGACTGCCCAGGCGGGTGTAGAGATCGGCATCGCCACTCCCGCCGCTGATGCTGACGACCAGACGCTGGGTGCCGCTGGGCACGTTGACGCTCTGGTAGAGCCAGGCACCGCGCGCGGCCGCGAGGTTGCTATAGGTCTTCTCCTGGGCGTTGCCGCCGCCACCGCCACTGGCGTCGCAGCCTTGCTGGTCGATCAGGTCGCTGGCCTGCTTGGCCTTGACGATGCCGTAGCCATAATAGGCATCGCGTCCGCTGGTACCGCGGTCCTGGGCGGTCAGGTTGACCACCTTGCGGATCTGCTGAGCGGTGCATTGGCGGTGCTGGCTCCAGACCAGGGCATAGACCGCCGAGGCGTGCGGGGTGGCCATGGAGGTGCCGCTGTAGGTCGAGTAGGTGTTGCCGGGCGTGGTCGAACGCACGTCCACGCCTGGCGCGGAGACTTCGACCTGGTTGTTGTACTGGGAGAACGAGGCGCGGTTGCCGCTGCTGTCGACCGCCGCCACCGACACCACCGAGTCGTACGATGCCGGGTAGGACAGGCTGCTATTGCCATCGTTGCCGGCCGCCGCCACCACCAGCACGCCGGCCTGATAGGCGGCGTCCATGGCGTTGCGTTCGGTGGTTGACGATGCGCCACCGCCGAGGCTCATGCTGATCACCGTGGAGCCGGCGTCGCGGCACTGCTGGATGGCCTGCACCAGGTCTGAGCCGTAGGCCCAATCGCCGTTGTTGTTGAACACTTTGACGATATGCAGGCCGAGGTTGCCCGATGGGCTCACGCCCACCACGCCGATATCGTTGCCGCCCAGCGCGGCGATGGTGCCGGCGACATGGGTGCCATGGCCATTGCCGTCGGTGTACCAGTTGCCACTGTCGACGCTGCCGTAGCCGTCGTTGCCGGTAATCCCGGCGGAGGGCAGATCGGGGTGGCCGAGGTCATAGCCGGTATCGACGATGCACACCTTCATATTGGAAATATTGCTGTCGGACAGCTGGTCGGCCTGCACCATGGGGATGCCGTAGGTCACCTGCTCCGCCATCAGGTAGCGGCGCGGGTCGAGTTCGACATAGGCCACGGCCGGGTTGGCCTTGAGCTGTTTCAATTGTGCTGGGGTCAGTCGTGCGACGCTGGCCGATTGCTTTTCCAGGTGCTTCAGCACCTTGGCGTGGGCCTGTTCGAGCAGTCGCTGCGCCGCTTTACTCTGGAACTTGCCCGCCGAGAGCGGTGCCGGCTGGTCGCTCTTGCTCATCAGCGAGGGCGACAGCTCCTTGTATTTGATGATGTAGCGCAGTGGTTCCCGTTCCTGGGTCGCCGCCAGCGCCTGCGTGGAAAAGCTGGGCCGCTCCGCGGCCTGGATCTGCGTCAGTCCTGCCGCGATTACCAGCAGCGCTACTGTCGTCCGTTGAAATCCTTGCATATGTTCCATCTCCTGATTTTCTGATTGTTTGCCGCCCAACGCGGCTGTTCCAAACCCTAGGGGATTACGTCGAAAAACCAAGTCCGTTCGTCGTTTTTTGTTAATAAAATCAAATACTTATGGCGATAAGAAACGATCCTCCGTTGTCCGGAGGATGGCGCTGCAATACCTGGGGCCCAGACGCGCGGGCGATCGCCGGCGCCGATGCGCACCGGGCGATCAGTTGGTCGCCCAGAGGTGCGTGCGGGCAGCGCTGCTATCGACGCATACACAGCTCCATAGGTGCCGCCGGCGGAGTTCCGGCGGGCATCGCTTGGGACGGGCTGCGGTTTGCGCCAGGGCGCAGGCGCATTGCGGGCTCAATCAAGGTTGCAGGATGCCCGTGCCGTGCGGCGACTCTGCGCGCCGGGGGTGCTTTCGGTCGGCGTCATGCGAGGAGCGGGGCGTGGGAGCGATGGTGGGCGGTGCGCGATCCCATTGCGTGGCGATTCGCCGGTCAGCCTAGAGAGCGCCGGGCCGCTGGCGCGGATCGATAGCGCGCTGGCTAGGCAGATCCTTCTACAGTGGTTCATTGCCGTTCCTTCTCAGATTGGATAAATCTTCAGTGGCGGGGTGGCCTGTCTCCTTATGAGTGACAGGTGACTTGGAACTTTAGTGCAGAAAAACTCCGGGGCGAGGGCAGTCGATCAACGGTTCTGCAACCGTGTTCACATCCTCACCGCCGACGCGCGGCCGCTCACCAGCTCTCCACACAATCGCCACCCTCGCTCCATACAGCCTCCTCAATGGCTGCGCACACTCTGGCTACCTTAATTGCACCGGAGAGTTGCACCATGAGCCGCATTCTGGCTTTCAAACTGGGCGCCATCGCGCTGCTGATCCTGTTACTGATGATCCCCCTGACGATGATCGATGGCCTGGTCAACGAGCGGCAATACCTGCGCCAGGGCGTGCTGCAGGATATTGCCCGCAGCTCCAGCTACAGCCAGAAGATCACCGGACCGATTCTGGTGTTGCCCTACACCAAGGTCTGGCACGAATGGAAAACCCACAGCAAGACCGGCGAGCGCTATCTGGATGAGCAGCGATCGCATGGGCGCTTGTACTTTCTGCCGGAGCGCTTCGTGCTCAACGGCAAGGTCGGCACCGAACTGCGCGCCCGAGGTATCTACGAGGCCTTGCTGTATCGCAGCGATAACCAGGTAAGCGGCGCATTCAAATTGCCGGCGCGCCTGGGGCTCGGCGACGATTTGGGGCTCTACCACTTCGACGAGCCCTTTCTCGCGGTGGGTATAAGTGACGTCCGCGGCATCAGCAACGACCTGCAACTGACCTTCAACGGCGCGCAGCTGAGCTTCGAGCCGGGCTCCGGCGAAGAACGCTTCGGCGAGGGCGTGCATGCGCCGCTACCGGCATTGGATAGCCAAGGCGGCAAGATGCTCGAGTTCGCCTTCAACCTCCAACTGCAAGGCACCGAGCAACTGAGCGTCACGCCGGTGGGCCGCGACAGCCGCGTCGAGCTGAGTTCCGACTGGCCGCATCCAAGCTTCGTCGGCGAATACCTGCCGAGCAGCCGCGATATTGGCGCCGAAGGCTTCACTGCCCATTGGCAGACCAGCTTCTTCGCCACCAACCTGGAGCAGGCGCTGCAGGACTGCGTCGGGCGGGAAAGCTGCGAGGGGCTCGCGGCGCGGACCTTCGGCGTCAGCTTCGTCGACCCGGTCGACCAGTACCTGAAGACCGAGCGGGCGATCAAATATGCGCTGCTGTTCATCGGCCTGACCTTCGCCGTGTTCTTCCTCTTCGAAGTGCTCAAGCGCATGGCCGTGCATCCGGTGCAGTACGCCCTGGTGGGGATGTCGCTGGCGCTGTTCTACCTGTTGCTGCTGTCGCTGTCCGAGCACCTGAGTTTCGCCAGTGCCTATGCCATTTCCGCCGCGGCCTGCGTCGCATTGATTGGCTTCTACGTCAGCCACGTATTGCACAGCTGGCTGCGCGGCGGCGCCTTCGGCGGGTTGCTCGGCCTGCTCTATGGCCTGCTGTTCGGGCTGCTCAGCGCCGAGGATTACGCTCTGCTGATGGGCTCGATCCTGGTCTTCGCGGTGCTCGGCTGCGTCATGGTGCTGACCCGCAAACTCGACTGGTACAGCGTCGGCCGCAGCGCGCCGGCCAGCACCGCCACGCTTTGAGCCAACCGGGCGCGGCTGCGGTCGCGCTCCACTGAGGAGATGATCATGCGTTTACTACTGCAATTTTCCGCCTGTTTCGCCCTGGGGTTGGTGGTCGCGATGCTGCTGTTGATCGGCCTGATGTTCTTTGGCCAGTTCAGCCTGATCGACGGCCTGCTGTTCACCGGCAAACCGCTGGCGCAACTCAGCCTGACGCTCTTACCGGATGCCTTCTGGACCGACCTGACCGGTGTCGCCCATGCCGCGCAGAACAACTCAGTGCAATCCTTTTTGCAGATGTGCGCGGCCCTCGGCCAAAGCGCCCTATTGCTGGCGCTGGGCTTCTTCCGCCTGTGGTACCGCACATGAGCGGGCATGTGGGATTGCGCGAGGATGCGCGGGTGGGGGCTGTATTGGCGCGGCGGATCGCCGCCTTGTTTCCGGCGCATGACCGCGCTTTACCTCGGACGGGTAAAACCCGCGGATTGATACCCGCGGGTTGCGACCACCCCACCCTGAGATCGGCGTGATGGGTATCGCTCAGTATTATCGTCCGCGGGCCTGGGGCTGAACGAACACCGCGACCGTCAACCCTGGCACTTGGAACTGCCCGGCTTCCACTGTCGCTTCGCGGCTGCGCGCATCGCTGGACTGGCTCAATAGCGGGTGCAGGCGATAGCCGGGCAGGGCGCCGGGCAGGTTGATCGGGTTTGGCGAGGCGTTGAGGATCACCATCAGCGACTCATAGCGTGGATCGAGGTCACGGCCTAGATGACGGCTGTCGTCGAGGCTGAAGGCGATTACCCCGGCTTGCTGTTCGGGACCGGTATTGTGGAAGTGCAGGCGTTTATCGACTTCCTTGGCGCTGTCCAACTGAAACAGCGGACTGCTGCTACGGATTTTCAGCAGTTCGAGGAACTGCCGTTTGGCCGCGAGGATGTCCGCCGCTGTCGGCCGCGCGTTGGCGTCGGCGATGATCCTGCGGATCAGCGGCCAGTTGGCGCCGTCCTTGTCCTCGCGTGGCAGGCCCTTGTTCCAGTTGTTGTCCTGGTAACCGAAGTCCACCGCATTGAACCAGTCGCCGGAGTCGTAGCTGTCGCGCTCCATGGATTTCGAGCGGAGGATGTCCGAACCCATGTGGATGAACGGCACGCCCTGGCTGAGCAGCGGCACGGCCAGGCCGAGCAGTTGCAGGCGTACCCGCTCGGCGCTGCTCAGGGAGCCGGCCAGCTTGTACTGGTTGTTGTCCCAGAGCGTCTGGTTGTCGTGCTTGGAGACGTAGTTGATGGTCTCCTGCGGGTCGAGGGTGTAGCCGGCCGGCTGGCCGTTGTAGTCGATTTCGCCGCCGCGCTTGAGGCTACCGTCGGCGCTTTCGAAGGCGTAGTCGCGCAGGCCTCCAGCGATGCCGACGCGGATCAGGTCGGCCGCTTTCAGCGCCTTTTCCCGTTCTTCGAGGCTGCCAGTGTTCAGCTCGTTGGGCAGCACGTAGAGGCCATTGGCGAAACCCTGGTTGCGCCGCAGATCGTCGCCGCCGTCGAACGGCCCGCCGCCGCGTACGGCGTCGCGCTGGCGGTCGTTGAAGGTGCCGATGCCGCTGCCGGCCATGTTCAGTTGGGTGGCGTTGACGCCACGGGCGTCGTTGGCCACTTCGCCGAAATTCCAGCCTTCGCCATAGAAGTAGGTATTGCGATCGACCTTGCGCACCGCTTTATAGGCCTTGGCCAGATTGGCGCGCATATGGTGGCCCATCAGGTCGAAGCGGAAGCCGCCGATCTTGTAGTCGCGCGCCCAGACCCGCAGCGAATCGACCATCAGCTTTTCCATCATGGCGTGTTCTGAGGCGGTGTTGTCGCAGCAGGTCGAGCGCTCCACCGCGCCGCTTACCGGGTCGCGTCTGTGGTAATAGCCGGGCACCAGCTTGTCGAGCACCGACTGCTCGCCCAGGCCCGAGGCGTGGGTGTGGTTGTAGACCACGTCCATCACCGTGGTCAGGCCCATGCGCGCCAATGCCTGGACCATGCGGCGGAACTCGCGGATGCGTTGCACACCTTCGGCATCGCTGGCGTAGCTGCCTTCCGGCACCGTGTAGTGGAAGGGGTCGTAGCCCCAGTTAAAGGCATCCAGCGTACGCAGATCCGCATACAGCGCCTGGGCCTCGCTGCCCGTCGGGTCGAAGCCTTGCAGCACGTCGCGGATGCTGCCGGCGTTGCAATAGCCGGCCCAGTGCTGGCGAGCGTCATTCGACAGTTCGCAGAGTTTGGCGAACGGGTCGTCCAGTTCGACGCGCTGCTGCGGGTCTTCGTTGACCGTGGCGATATCGAACACCGGCAGCAGCTGCACGTCGGTCAGGCCGGCGCGGCGCAGGTCGCGCAGGTGTTGCACGCCCTGACTCTGCGCCTGGGTGAAGGCCAGGTAGGTGCCGCGCTGCGTGGCGGGCAGGCTGGTGTCGCTGGCGCTGAAATCGCGCACCTGGGTCTCATAGATCACCCGCGCTTCCGGCTTGGCCGCGCGCGGCGGTTGCAGATTGTCCCAGCCGGCGGGCTTGAGGTCGGCGGCATCCAGGTCCACCACCTGGGCGTACTGGCTGTTGCGCGACAGGCTGAGGGCATAGGGGTCGCTGGTCAGCGTGGTCTCGATACGGCCGCTGACGGGGTGGTAGACGCTGACTTCGTACTGGTAGTACTGGCGATCCAGCCGCTTGGGCCCGTTATAGGTCCAGACGCCGTGACGCTCGCGCATCTGCGCCGGGAAGCCGGGCAGCAGCCGTTTGTTACGGTCGAATACATGCAGGCGCACCCGTTGCGCGGTCGGTGCCCACAGGCGGAAGCGCACTCGATTGGCGTCGACCAGGGCGCCGAGCTTGCCGCGATAGGCATAGAGCGTATCGAGCACGCCGGGCGTCTGTACCTGGGTGGCGGCGATAAGCTTGTCGGCGGCGTCGTAGGCGAGCAGCAGCAACTGGCTCTTCAACGCGGCGCGCAAGGTTTCGGCCGTAGGTTCCAGGTGATAGGCCGGTTGTGCGGCCAGGTGTGGGAAGCGGGCCTTGAGCGCATCGCTGAGGCTGCCGGGTTGCAGGACGATGGTCTGGCCGCCGCTGACACTGCGGGTTTCGCCATCGATATGGATATCGGCCTGCTGTGAATAGCGCAATTCGAGTCGCGCGGCATCGCTGCCGCCATGCAGTACGACTGTCTGCGGGTCGAGCCAATGGGCGCGGGCGCCGTCGATCACCAGCGGCTCCGCGCCAATGGGCGTGGCGGATAACTGGGCGCTGCCGCTGAGGCTGAAGACCCGTCGGCCCAGCTCGTCGAAGCGCCAGGTCAGGTCGCTGCCGCCCAGGTCCTTGTCATCACCCTTGTGCATGATCAGGTTCAGGCAACTGGCGTCGACGGTCAGCGGAATGCGGTACCAGGCGCCGTACTCGGCATCGATACCGGCCGCCGCCAACGGCTGGTCCCAACTGGTGCCGTCGCGTACGCCGCTGCATTGCGAGGTATTCCACAGATGCAAACCCCAGCCGTCATAGGCGTTGTCGTCACGCTGGTAATAGAGCAGGGCCTCGTCGGGGCCAGGTTCGAGGGGGGCGGCGTTGGCCGCGCTGACAAGAGTTGTGCTTGCCAGCAGAAGGGCGAGCAGGTGCCGCTGCAATCGGAGGTTGTGCATGGTTCGTTTCCCGAAGTTGTTTTTGTTGTTTCCACCACGCGTGAATCTTGGATAAGGCCTTTGCTGGGCACATCCTCTGCGGGGCGATTTCCTGGGGCTTAGGGCGGGGACGGAGAAGGGGATTAGTGGCGTTATGCCTGATCGGCGGTTCGTCACGGTGAGGTTAGAATGCGCACCTAAGCCCGGACGGTAACCAACAAGGAGCAAGGATGAACCTCAACAAAGCGGCCCTGGTGATGATCGCGCTTTGCGGGCTGAGTTCGGCCCAGGCGCAGGCGTGCCGTGAGCAACTTCCACAGGTTATGCAGATGGCCTACGGCGACGAGGCAGTAGCCGCGGATGCGGTGGTCTGTAAAGTTTGGTCGGCGCAGCCGCAGTTCACCCTGGTGGCGGTGCCCTTACCCAGGGTTGATCACGATGGATATGGCGAAAGCGATCTGGAAATCCTGGTGGTGGCGACTGCCACTGGACGAATTCAGGCGCGCCGGCTGGAGCCTGATCTGTTGGATTGGGATGCGGTTTATGTGACCGGCCTAGCCTTCGACACCGCGCTCTATCGCCTGAGCGACCAGCAGTTGGCGTTTGGTTTGCGTATCAAGCGGCGCGGTAGTTCCAGCGCCAATCCCTTTTACGAAACCTCGCTACGTCTCTATCTCTTGGAAGGCGATCAGTTACAGGTCCCGCTCGAACGGTTGCTGGTTTCCAGCTTATCTGGCGAATGGGACACCCGTTGCACTGGCGAATGGCATGACCGCACGCTCACCCTGGCCGTGGCTGAGCAGGCTGGTGGAGGGGGTTATCACGACCTACTGCTCAGTGAGCGCAGCGTGCAATCGCGCGCCGAAGCGCGCGGCGAGGACTGCACGACTGTCGAGGAGCAGGTGACGAGGCCGCGCTATCGGCTGACCTATAACGGTCGACGCTATAGCGTCCCGGCTGGATTGCAGGTGCTGCAATGACTTATACGGGCGGCTGGGTCGCCTGCATCGACGGCCGCTGGCTGACCTCGGCGTACCAGGCGGCCAGCTTCGGGTAGCGTTGGCGCCAGCCCAGTTCGGGCTGGCGGAAGTCCAGGTAGCCGAGGGCGCAGGACACGCCGATGGCGGCGATATCGAAGTGGCTGGCCAGTTCGGCGATGGCTTCGGCTTCCAGGTGCGCCAGGCCGCGTTCGATCTTTTCCCGCTGTGCGGTCAGCCAGTCGTCCCAGCGCTTGGCTTCGGGACGCAGGAAGGTCTCGTAACGCATCAGCACCGCCGCATCGAGCATCGCATCGGCCAGCGAGGCCAGGGTCAGGCGCCGCCAGCGCGCCGGGCCGTCGAGTGGGATCAGCGGGTCGCCGACGTGCTGGCGGTCGAGGTAATCGAGAATCACCCGGCTGTCGTGCAGCACGCTGCCGTCGGCCAGGCGCAGTGCCGGGAGTTTGCCGGCCGGGTTGCCTGCGTTGACCGCAGCGTTGGGCGCGGTCGGGCTGAGCTGCACCGTTTCGAGGGCGACCCGATCGAGCTGGCCGGTCTCGTGCAGCAACACCATGATCTTGCGCACGAAGGGCGAAGAGGCGGAATGGAACAGGCTCATGCTCGGGCTGGACATGCAATCTCCTGGTTGCGCTATGTGGGAGCTGGAACTGTAGCCTGAAGCACAGTCAGTGGCTAACAGGCCGTTGAAAAACTACCTGCGTTGGCAATACTGCGTTAAAAACGGCCCGGGACTCGGCGTCTCAAAATGCTCATTTACAGCAGTAAACTCCGCTTTTTCGGCCGTTTTTGCCTTGTCTTGCCTGCCTCGCCTACGTTTTTCAACAACCTGCTAAGGACTAAATATCGCTAGGTTCCTCTGCCTGCGCCCGCCTAAGCCAATGCGTGGATTCGACCTCAACAGCGCGAGTTATTCGGCTATTCCACTGGAGTAGCAGCGATCCTCGATCAACGGAAATGAAGCGTCGGCCCCGGCGCTACGTTGCTGATCTGCAGTCGGCGCCCCCCGCCTGGCCAATGATTGCGGGCATCTCGTTCGAAGACGTCGGAGAGGAAGCTGGTCATATGTTCTCGACTGTCCGCCTGAACCACACCGAACAGCGGGTCGAAGAAATGCAGGCGGTTCTGGCTGTCCTGGTGCAGGGCCATGGCGTGGTATTCGCTGAATAGCAGGAAGGTCTGGTTCTGGCCGGGTTTGAGCATTAATTTCAGGTCGCGATCGAGGTTCTCCAGCTGCACGCCATGATAGTGGGCATCCCGTACGCCATCTGGGGCCTTGCCCAGTGTCATGCCCAGCTTGGGTAGCGTGCCCCGGAGCATGGCGCCGGCGTTCTGGATCTTGTCTCTGTAGGGTTGTTGCTCGATATGCTGAAAGCCCAACACGCGAGGCAGCAACGCATCTTCGCGATGGTTCGCCAGCTTATCGAAGAAGGCCTCGTCCGATTGGCCCTTGGCGCGGCTCTGGCACCAGTTGGCGGACAGGCCGAAGCAGCCGTGACCCTGTCCCCCGATTCGACCGTAGTCGGCGGCGAACTGTCTGTCGTCGATAGTCTTGTCGAAGAGGAACTTGCTTTGGTGGAATGGGTAGGCAAGCTGGCAACCGTGCTCCGCGGCAATCTGCCGTTTCGACTCGATATTCGTGGTCGCTCCCATGCTGTTGTCCGCCATTTCCTTGGCTTTGGTCTTGATGTACTGCGAGGCGCCGTCGCGCAGCGAGGCGAGCGACGTCATCAGGTCCGGTAGCAGGGTGCGCAGCGAGCGATGCTGCGCTTGCACTTCCTCGTGGCTGGGCAGGTCCGCCGCATCGGCCGACGAGAACGAGGATCGGGCGTCGAAAAAGACCTCCTCGACGCTCCCCAATGGAACCAGGGCACCCGTCGCCTGGGGCTGGAAATGGGCGAATGCGCCGGGAGAGCCTGGCCGGAGCCCGGCTGAGGAAGAAGCTTCGCCCTGTTCCACAGGGGCGGTGACGCCTGTTGAGGCTGCCAAGTTGTGTGTCTGCATGCTGTAGCCTCTCATCCCGCTCTGAATAGCCGGGCGCTTGGATGGAACGCCGATGAAAGCAGCGGTTCTTGCTGCTCTCGTCGGTTGGCGGTTTCCTTGTGTCGATATGCGTCGATGTAAAGCCTCAGCCCCCCGGCCAGAGTGCTCATCTGCGTCATGATGCGGTCGAGGGCGGGTTCGTCCAGGTCGCCCATGGGGTGCACGCTGCGCAGCATGAGCTGATTCGAACCGGGGTTATAGCCGAGGGATGCGCCCTGGGTCCGGCTCGGTTCGAGGTTCAACGCCATGGCCAGGGTCAGGATTCCGTTGTCCCGCGGCATCGTCAGTTCGGCGACCAGGACGAAGACGAACAGTGTCGTGTCCTGCTCGGGTAGCCAGAGCAGGCATTCCTCTCCGTCGGCGCTGCGCACGGCATGGCGCTCGCCCAGATCATTCTGAATACCTGCGATGCCCCGCTTACGCAGCCACTGACACAACTGCTCTTTCGCCTCGACCGGCCGCATTGGCCCTCCCTGAAATTCATTGCCGATAATTTCGTTATCTGTGGTTTTGGGCGTGAAACGGTTCCAGCTCCAGACCTTTGGCCATATTCGACCTTGGTCGTGAGGCGCAATCGCGCATTTAGCACCAGACTGTAAGCAAGCTCCTGTCACGCCCGTATCGGCATGGTTGGGCTGCACGACTAAAGTCGCCTGGCGGTTGGCGGTGTTACTGCTAACGTGAAAGTGCCAAAACAACAACAATATTGAGGAGTACCTCACATGTCCGCGTCTAAACAAGAGGCCGCCAAGGCCTACTGGAAAGACAACCTGCGGCTGATGCTGATCCTGCTGGCCATCTGGTTCGCAGTGTCCTTCGGCGCAGGGATCCTGTTCGTCGACCAGCTCAATAACATTCAGTTCTTCGGCTTCCCTCTGGGCTTCTGGTTCGCTCAGCAGGGGTCGATCTATGTGTTCGTGGCGATGATTTTCTTCTATGTGTGGAAGATGAATCAGTACGACCGCAAGCACGACGTCCACGAAGAATAAGGCGCCGAGCATGGATACCCAAACTCTGATCTATCTGTTCGTCGGCGCGACTTTCGCGCTGTACATCGGCATCGCACTGTGGACCCGTGCCGGTTCCACCAGCGAGTACTACGTCGCCAGCAAGGGCGTGCACCCGATACTCAACGGCATGGCCACTGGCGCCGACTGGATGTCCGCGGCGTCGTTCATCTCCATGGCGGGGATCATCTCCTTCGTCGGCCTCGACGGTAGCGTCTACCTGATGGGCTGGACCGGCGGTTACGTGCTCCTGGCCATGTGCCTGGCACCCTACCTGCGCAAGTTCGGCAAGTTCACCGTGCCGGACTTCATCGGCGAGCGTTACTACTCGCAGACCGCGCGTCTGGTTGCCGTGGTGTGCGTGATCTTCATCTCCTTCACCTACGTGGCCGGGCAGATGCGCGGCGTCGGTATCGTCTTCTCCCGCTACCTGGAAGTGGACATCAACACCGGCGTGATCATCGGCATGTGCATCGTGTTCTTCTACTCCGTACTTGGCGGCATGAAGGGCATCACCTACACCCAGGTGGCGCAGTACTGCGTGATGATCTTCGCCTACATGGTGCCGGCGGTTTACATCTCGATGATGATCACCGGCAACCCGATCCCGCAGCTGGGCTTCGGTAGCGACGTGGTCGGCACCAGCACCTCGGTTCTCGAGCGCCTCAACGGCCTGAGCACCGAACTGGGCTTCAACACCTATACCGATGGCAGCAAGTCGACTATCGACGTGTTCTTCATCACCATGGCGTTGATGGTCGGTACCGCCGGTCTGCCGCACGTGATCGTTCGCTTCTTCACCACCCCGACCGTGCGTGCGGCGCGTCTGTCCGCCGGTTATGCGTTGCTGTTCATCGCCATCCTCTACACCACCGCGCCGGCCATCGCCGCTTTCGCCCGGACCAACCTGCTGACCAGCATTCCGGGCATCAGCTACAGCGAAGCCCCGCAATGGGTGACCAACTGGGAGAAATCCGGTCTGATCGCCTGGCTGGACAAGAACGGTGACGGCAAGATCCAGTACGGCCCGGGTGCTCCATTCGCCGGTGCGCCGACCTTCGCCGCCGAGCGTGGTGCGCATGGTGAGCGTCTGGTGACCAACGCCCCGACTCCGGCTGCAACCGAGTTGTACGTGGACCGCGACATCATGGTACTGGCCAACCCGGAAATCGCCGGTTTGCCGGGCTGGGTGATCGCGCTGATCGCCGCTGGTGGTCTGGCCGCTGCACTGTCGACCGCTGCCGGCTTGCTGCTGGTGATCTCGACCTCGATTTCGCATGACCTGCTCAAGAGCAACATCATGCCGAACATCAGCGAGAAGGGTGAGCTGCTCGCCGCGCGTATCGCCGCCGGTGTGGCGGTGGTGGTCGCCGGTCTGTTCGGGATCTACCCGCCGGCCTTCGTGGCGCAGGTGGTGGCGTTCGCCTTCGGTCTGGCGGCGGCCTCGTTCTTCCCGGCCATCGTCATGGGGATTTTCTCCAAGAAGATGAACAAGGAAGGCGCGATCGCCGGCATGGTGGTCGGTCTGGCCTTCACCTTCAGCTATATCGTCTACTACAAGTTCATCAACCCGACTGCGGGCCCGGCGGACTGGTGGTTCGGTATTTCGCCTGAAGGCATCGGCACCCTGGGCATGCTGTTCAACTTCGGCGTATCGATCATCGTGGCCAAGGTCACTGCGGCGCCGCCGGAGCACATCCAGCACATCATCGAAGACATCCGCATCCCGCGTGGTGCAGGTGCCGCGATCGATCACTGAGTGAACAGCCAGTAGTCGCCTAGCGACAAACGAAACGCCCCGGAAACGGGGCGTTTTGCTGTGTGCCGGGTTTGTGCCGGCGCACCGCTTCATAGACCTGGATCAATGCCCAGGAGGGGAGCCTGAGCTAGGATCGCCGGTTTTGATTTGCCGAGCCCGCGTCCATGCCCGTGTCCACCGTCGCCCCCGAACTGCTGTGCCCCGCCGGCACCCTGAAGAACATGCGTTACGCCTTCGCCTACGGCGCCGATGCGGTGT
>NZ_CAMPHI010000062.1 GCF_946885955.1 uncultured Pseudomonas sp. | reverse complement strand
GGTGGGTGGATAAAGCCTCGGCTACGAGCCCAGACCGCAGATCGTAGCCTGGATAAGCGCAGCGCAATCCGGGAGGCGATAGTGAGCGCACAACCGCCCCCCGGATTGCATCCGGGCTACGAAGCCGTAGATCTTGCGCATGAATACAGAATCTACGTCGGCTAAGTGCGTCAGTCGCTCAACGGCGCGAACAGCGCCTGCAGGTCGTCTTCGCCGAGTTGCCATTGGCCTTGGCTGGCGCCTTCCAGTACGCCTTGGGCCAGGGTGGCTTTGGCGTTTTGCAGGTGCTGAATCTTTTCTTCGACGCTGCCACGGGCGATCAGTTTGTAGACGAACACCGGTTTGTCCTGGCCGATGCGGTAGGCGCGGTCGCTGGCCTGGGCTTCGGCGGCCGGGTTCCACCAGGGGTCGAAGTGGATCACGGTGTCGGCGGCGGTGAGGTTGAGGCCCGCGCCGCCGGCTTTCAGGCTGATCAGAAATACCGGGAACTCGCCGGCCTGGAAGCGTTGCACCGGTGTGCGCCGGTCCTGGGTGGCGCCGGTGAGTTTGGCGTAGCCGATCTTGCGCGCCTGCAGTTCGTTTTCGATCAGCGCCAGCATCGAGGTGAACTGGGAAAACAGCAGCACCCGACGGCCTTCGGCGACCAGCTCTTCGAGCATTTCCAGCAGTGTGCTGAGCTTGCCCGAGTCGCTGCTTTTCAGCTGGACATCGTCGTCGCCGAGCAGGCGCAGATCGCAGCAGGCCTGGCGCAGGCGCAGCAGCGCTTCGAGGATGACGATCTGGCTGCGCGCCAGGCCCTGACGGGCGATTTCGTCGCGCACTTTCTTGTCCATCGCCAGGCGCAGGGTTTCATAGCGGTCGCGTTGGGCGGCGCTGAGTTCGACCCACTGGGTGATTTCGGTTTTTTCCGGCAGCTCGCGCGCCACCTGTTCTTTCTTGCGCCGCAGGACGAACGGCTTGATGCGTCCGCGCAGGTGCGCCAGTCGCTGCTGGTTACCGTGCTTTTCAATCGGCGTGCGGTAGTCGCGGGCGAAGCTCTTGGCGTCGCTGAGCCAGCCGGGCATCAGGAAGTTGAACAGCGACCAGAGTTCGCCCAGGTGGTTTTCCAGCGGTGTGCCGGTCAGGCACAGGCGTTGCCAGGCCTGCAACTGGCCGGCGGCGAGGGCGGCCTTGCTGCGCGGGTTTTTGATGTTCTGCGCCTCGTCGAGAATCAGCAGGCGATAGGGCTGCGCGGCCAGGTTCTTGAGGTCGCGCGGCAGCAGGGCGTAGGTGGTCAGGACAATGTCATGGCTGGCGATCAGCTTGAACTGGGTGCACCGCTGCGGCCCGTGCAGGGTCAGTACGCGCAGGCTCGGGGTGAAACGTGCGGCTTCATCCTGCCAGTTTGGAATCAGGCTGGTGGGCATGACGATCAACGCCGGCTGGGTCAGGCGCCCGGCCTGTTTTTCGCTAAGGATATGCGCCAGGGTCTGCAGGGTTTTGCCCAGGCCCATGTCGTCGGCCAGCACACCGCCGACCTGCAATTCGCAGAGGCTCTGCATCCAGCTCAGGCCATGCAGTTGGTAGGGGCGCAGTTCGGCCTGCAACCCCTCGGGGGCGGCCACGTTTTGTTCGGCGAGGGATTGCAAGCGTTGGGCGAAGGCGCGCAATTGTTCGCCACCTTGCCATTTCAACCCCAGGCCTTGTTCCAGGCCGCTCAGGCGCGCGGCATCGGCGCGCGGCAGGCGCAAGCGTTGGCCAACCTCTTCGCCGTCACGGATGAACAGTTCGCCCAAGGTGCTCAGCAACGGTTGCAGGCGGGCGAAGGGCAGGGCGATGCGCTTGTGGCTGTGCGGCAAATTGACCAGCAGCATCTCGCCTTCCTGGCGCTGGGCCACGGCCTCGTTGGTCAGCAGCCAGGGGGTGCGACGGATCGCCTGCAACAGAATCGGCAGCAGGCTGATGCGTTGACCGTCGACTTCGATGCCCAACTCCAGGTCGAACCAGCCGGTTTCCGGTTCTTCCTCGATCTCGCCATACCAGTCGTCGACCTGCGCCAGGTTGAAGTGGAAATCCGGCTGCATGTGGATCTGCCAGCCCAGCTCGCGCAAACGCGGCAGTTGTTCCTGCACGAAGGTCAGCCAGGCGCTGTCGCTGCCCAGCTCGAAGGGCTCGCCGGCTTCCTCGGGCAGCGCCTCGCTTTGCCTCAGGGCGCGCTGCAGGCCGGTTTCTTCCAGGCGTTTACGCAGCGCCGCCTCGGCCTCGGCGTCGCGGATAATACGCAGGCGGCGGTCGATTGCCGGGCGCACCAGCAGGTCCTTCAGCGCCTTGCCGAAGGTGCGATAGCCCTGATAGTCGAAGGCCAGGGCGGCGCGATGATGGGTTTGTTCATGCATGCGGCCTTTGCGCGCATCGAAATGCACGCGCACATGGCTGCCGAGGGTCAGCACCGGCTGCGGCTGGATGCCCTCCAGGCGCTCTTCGAGCACATCGGCGCGCGGCTCGATCAGAGGGCTGAGATCGATCCCGGCGGCTTGCTGGTTTTCCAAGGTGAGCAGGGCGGCGACCACATGCTTGCAGTTGCGGCCCACCGGGCAACTGCAATGGCCGATCACCTGCCAGGTATCGCCGTCGGGCAACAACAGGATGCGCTGGTGATAGGTTTGCGCCCCCGAGCCGCGGCAACTGGCGAGCAGGGTGCCGTCTTTGATGCTCAGTAGCGTGCTGCGGCCTTGTTTGGCATAGCCTTGGCCGCGCTCTAGCGCGCCGGCGCCGAATTCCGCGCGCCAATCGGCCCGGCGCAGCTGGAGCGTGTCCAGGGCCATCAGGTAGGGCTCGCAGCGGAATAGTGGAGTGTGGGCATGACACAGCCAAAGGTCGACAAAGCCGATGATTTTGGCACAGCCCAGGTGGATTAGCAGCCCGTTACGGACGCAAGGCCGGGCAGCATGTATCGAGTGATTTCCAGGCTATGAGGGTTGGCGCGTGGCAGGGTGAGCAGGCGAGCGAACGGAGCGGTGATGGGGATCGCTGCGCTCAACGCCATCCTACGGGGGGGCGGCCGAGGACTCAGCCGGCGAATGCGCTGCGGTATTGCCCCGGCGTCGCGTCCACGGCCTGGCGAAAGCGATTGCTGAAATGGCTGGCGCTGGCGAAGCCGCAGGCCAGGGCGATTTCGCCGAAGGGCATTTGGCTGGTGCGCAGCAGCTCGCGGGCGCGTTCGAGGCGGCGCGCCAGCAGATAACGGTGCGGCGGTACGCCGAAGCTGAGGCTGAACATCCGCGCGAAATGGTATTCGGACAGCGCACACAACCCGGCCAATTGCCCGAGGCTCAGGGGCTCGTCCAGGTGGCAGTCGATGAATTCGCGCAGGCGTTTGCGTTGCGCCGGCGCCAAACCGCCGGTCAGGCGCAGGCCGTCGCGTCGGCCGACCTGGGACAGCAGGGCATGGTCGAGCAGGTCGTGGGCCAGGCTGCTGGTCAGCAGGCGCTCGCCGGGTTCCTGCCAGTCGAGCTGGCCGAGCTGGCGAAAGCGCCGGGCTTGCTGCGGATCATCGAGGAAGGTGCCTTCGCGCAGTTGCAACTCGCGGGGTTCGCGATCGAGCAGGCGAACCGCGCCCAGGGCGAATTGCTCCTGGCTGACATACAGGTGCATCAGGTGGATATCGCCATTGATCACCCAGGCCGATTCATGCCCCGCCGGCAGGATGCACAGTTTGTCCGGCGCGCCTTTGTCATGCGGGCGTTCGCGGCGAAAGGTGCCGGTGCCGCCGGCCAAATAGCAGGACAGCGTGTGATGGCTCGGTGCTGCGTAGTCGCGGGTATCGTGGCTGTTGCTCCAGCTCGCAGCCGCCAGCCCGTCGCCCAGCTCGGCGCTGTGCAACAGTTTGGAATTGGGTGAGCTGTACATCGCCAGGAACACCTGGCTTTGATCGAGTTGCGACATGGGCTTTCCTCTGCCGCACCATGCTACTCCGCGCGTTGCCGCGCGCCAGCCCCGGCGGGTGAAAAAGCGCAAGATTCGGCAATGCCTGGGTGCATTTACGGCCAGTAAGGACCGCCGCTCGGTGGAAACGCAGCAACTCCGTTCACTCTTCGGCGGGACGCTCGCTCAACGCATGCCGACTCACTCCAGGCAAACCCGATTGCGCCCTTGATCCTTGGCCGAGTAGAGGGCCTTGTCCGCGCGCGCCATCAAATGCTCCACTTCCTCCGCGGCGTCCAGGGTCGCTACGCCTGCCGACACCGTCACCGCCAGGCTCTGATCGAGGTTTCCCCAGGCGTGCTGTTCGACCAGCCCGCGCAGGCGGTCTGCGATCTGTGCGGCACTTTGCGGGTCTTGCTGTTCTGGCATGATCAGCAGAAATTCTTCGCCGCCAATACGCGCGAAGCGGTCCGTATCGCGGACGCCTGTTTTGATCACTGCGGCAAACTGCTTCAACACCTGATCGCCCGTTCCATGGCCCAGCCGGTCGTTGATCTGTTTGAACTTGTCGACATCGAACAGCGCGATGCTGAAGGGTCTGTGCGTGCGTCTGGAGCGAGCCACCTCCTCAGAAAGAATCTGCACCGCCGCGCGGCGGTTGAGCAGGCCGGTCAGCTCATCGTGGGTGGCCAATAGTTCCAGTTGGTCCAGTGCGGCCGCCAGGGCGGTATTTTTCCGCCCCAGAGCGGTCCGCAACTCCTGGCCCTTGAGGTTGAGCAGGGCGCCACGCCCCAGCGGCATGGTGAACCACAGCGCGCTCAGCGCCTGTTCGGGCCAGGTGCGCATCGGCATTGTCAGCGTGGTGTCGTGCACGCGCATCAGCACGGCACTGCACAGCCCGATCATGAAGCACAGCGCGGCGGTGTACTTCATCGGCAGCGTCAGGGCGGTCATCGCGATTACGGTGATGAGTGTCATCAGCATCAGCAGCCCGACCTGGGGCACGTAGAAGGCAAAACCCAGCAACTGTGCTGAGAAGAGACAGGTCATCGCGGCCGCCAGACCGACGCCGGAGCCTTGCAGGTGCCAGCCGCGTGCAATAGCGAAGTGGAAAATTGCGACTTCACCGAAGCCGCCGAAGGCGAAAACCGCTATCTCGATAGGGCGGACCGCTCCGGTCGCCCAATAACCGCTGAGCAATAGGAGGTCGAGGAAGACAAAAAGCAGGATTCCATTGGCCGCCTGCCGGTGTGCCCTTGTGGCGATCCGGCGAGATTGTTCCCGCAATAGCGCCACCGCCTCACGGGCCGTCGGCGTTGCTGTCGCTTGCGCGTTCGCGGCGCTTTGCTCGGAACGAGAATCTGGCATGGGGCTCGTTCTCTAACGTCTGGTGAGGATTGCAACCAGGCTCGGCTGGCTGCAAAACATAGAGTGCACTCCTATCGGAATTGAAGCAAAAGAGGCCGCTCTTGCGGCCGGTGGCCTAGGGGCTGCCTTTCACGGGCGAGTCACTTGATTCGCTGTGCTCACCTCTTGGGTCAGCTTGCGGGTGTTACTTGGTTATTTATAGGCATTGATGATATCCAGATAGCGCTGCTGTTGTTTCAACTGGTCCAGCCCTTTTTGCAGGGCGGCTAATTGCGCATCGTCGGTATCCAGGCTGAAGGCGTAATAGGTTTCGCCATCTTTGAGGGTATACGCCGCGGTGAAGCGCGAACTGTCGAGCCCCAACTTCTTGATAAACCAGTTGGCGGTGATTTCATCGTAGGCCCAAAAATCGATGCGGCCTCTTTCCAGCATATTCGCCAAGCCCACCGCACTGGACAAAATCTGCAGGTCCTTGTTTTCAATGCCCAGTTGGTTGAGCAATTGATGGCCGATGTCGTCGCGAATGACGCCGATCCTATAGGTGCTCAGGTCGCTGGGTTGGCTGATCCGCAATTGTTGACCACGGCGCGCCAGCAAAACGATGCGGATAGGTACGATCGGCCCGACCCACTTGAACAGGTGCTCGCGATCCTCGGTGCGGGTCATCGAAAACAGCAGCACGCCAGGGCCTTTCTGCGCCATTTGATAACCGCGGGCCCAGGGCATCGAGCGGATGTGCCTGCGTTCGAGGGGCAGCCCGGCCAATGCGGCCGACTCCAGTAGCACATCGACGGTGATGCCACGGGCAATGCCGCTCTCGGTGTAGTTGTAGGGCGGAAATTCTTCGGTAATGAACTCGAGGTTTTCCCAAGGGGAAGCGGCATGCGTCAATGTCGAAATAATGGTCGTGATTGTAATTGCGATCAGTTTTGTAATTCGTATGGACATACTGCAACTCTCAGGCCGCATGCCAGTTACGGCGGGTTTTTATTAAATAAATGCCCGGTGGTACTTGGGTGATGCTTATTAAAATTAGTTTGTCGGCAGGGTGATGTCGAATAGCTATATATATTTGTGCGACTTATTAACCAGGGTTTATGTCGTGATTAATTATTAAGGCTCCGCATTATTCCCACGTGCCTGCCGCCTCGGGGCTAAACGTGCGTATACCGGATACTCGCCGCGGGTGTCGCGACACGGGGCAGTGCTTTTTGCCCATCCCGTCTCGCTACGCTGACGGCAAGCCGAATCGCGCACGGTTCGGTGGCGCGTTACCCGCTACTATCAGCTGCGCGACCTGTGCTCATGCGCAATCGGCCCTGAGCCTGTAACCGCTAAACCTAATTGCCCTGGCCTTGCTTGTGCATCGCCTGGCGACTTATGCAGATGGAACCTATGAGCAGAATGGATTCAACCCTGGCGTCCGCCGTGTGGCTGCATATGGGCGGTGCGGGCCGCACGCACCGTTGTCTCGCGCAGCGCGGCGACGTGCCGGCGCTCTGGTGCTTGCTGCTGGCCCAGGCCAGCGTGGTGCCGGCCATAGCCGTGGCGGAGGAGGGCACGCAGACGCCGCAGCTGGGCCTGCGGGTCAATGCGCAAACGGCGTTGGCCAACTGGCAGCAGTTTTGCGCCTATATCGATAGGCATCCGCAGTTTCACCGCGTTCCCGCGCTCGGTATCTACCTGGCCGCGGTCGCGGAGTTTCTCCAGCAGTGCGCGGCCGAACTGGGCGAAGCGCTGGCCGACCTCTGGTTGCAGGGCGATCTGGATGCGGTTTCCGGGCCTTTCGATTATGTGGAACAAACGCGCATTGAGTTCTGGCAATGGCGCGTCGACTCCAGCCTGGAAATCGTGCAAGACGGCGCCGATGTCGACCTGCACGACATCACCCAGGTGCTGGACTTCGAAGACCTCGACGAATGGGTGCGTTCCTTCGGCCTGGCGCACCTGGATCATCCGTATTTTGCGGCGTTGGAGCAGCTGGACGACTTCGAGGCGCAAGGCACGCGTTTCGATGAGTTCCGCGAGGCCGAGCCGGCGCCGCTCGATCCCTGGTTGGGGCACGGCTACCGGGCAATCAGCCACGCCGGCAAGGTCGGTATGCGTGCACAGGATGCCGCGGATGAACGCTGGCAGGTGCAGCCGCAGTGGGACGAGATTCGCCGCGATGCCGACAGCTACGTCCGCGTTTGGGTCCGGCAGGCGCAGCACTGGGGGCTGCTGCAGATCGAACCCAGGGTGGAGCTGTTGTTCGCGCCGCAATTCGACGAGGTGGTCGATTCCGCCGCGAGCGAACTCTGCGTGGTGCTGCAAGGTGGGCGCTACGGCGTTATCGATATCGAACAACGCGACTGGAGACTGCCGGCCCATTACGACGAGCTGCGCCGCGAGTGTGGTGCGCTATTACGGGTGCGCCAGGGCGAGCGCTACGGCTACCTCGATGAAAACGGCAACGTGGTGGTGGCGCCGCGTTACGAGCAAACTTATGCCTTCGGTGGGCTGGGCCTGTTCGACGCCCCGGGTGTCGCCTGGGTCGCCGAGAACGGCCTGTGGGGGTTGATCGACGCAAGCGGTCGCTCTTTGCAGCCCTGTTGTTTCAACCGCGTCGAGCATCGGCAAGAGCAGGATAACCGCGGCTGGCGCGTGTGGCGGCAGGGTCGCCAGGGCTGGGTCGATGCGGCGGGGGCGTTGGTCGTCGCCTGCGAATGGGACGAAGTGGATTGCTTCACCCGCCATGTGCATGCCATCGAGGCTGAAGGCATCTACCGGGTCACCCGGGATGGCCGCCAGGGCCTGCTGCCCAGCCAGGGCGATTGGCGCGTCGCGTGTCGCTATAGGGATATCGAACCGCTGGGCGTGGGGCCTGGCGCGCCGCCTTTGCCGGCCGATTCCTGGCGCCTGTCGCCCGCCCCCGAGGAGGCGAACGTCGCAGGCTATATCGCCAGCGGCAGCCGCGAGCAATCGCGCCTGCTGATCCGCGTGACCGACGAGCGCGGCACCGGGGTGATCGATGAAGCCGAGCAGCAGATCGTGCCCATGGCCGAGCAGGCTATCGAGACCCTGGGCAACCGCAACCTGCAGTGGTTGGCGGTACGCGATGAAGACGACCGCTACCGGCTGTGGGATGTGCTCAAGCGCGAGCCCGCGCTACCGGGTCGCTACGCCTCGGTGGACGTCGTGCCACTGGCCGAGCAGCCGCTGTTGCTGACCTTCGAGGCGCTGCAGGATGACCGGCCTTATGTGATGCAGTGCTGGTGGACGGCGGAACGGCCGGCGATTGCCGGACGTTTTAGCAGCCTGGGCGATCGCGAGTTTTTCCTCCGCGGCCTGATGGATAGCCAGCGCAGGGCGCTGGTCGAGGCTTGGGACAAGGGCGAAGCCGTCGACGCCTGTGAGCTGCTGGAGGATGGCAACACCCGTCGGGTGTTTATCCGGCCGGGCGCGGCGCCGATAGACGCCATCGGCGAATGGCAGCGGCGCTATTCTCAGGGCGATTTGGACGCCGCATTGGCGCTCGCCCGCACCAGCCGCGATGGGGCGCAAGCCTATGCTTGGGCGCAGCGTGCCTGCGGTTTCGAGCGGCTCGATGCAACGCCGTCGGCGGCGGCCTGGATCTACCTGATCGAGTTGGCGCTGCAAGGCACCGGCGATGCTGCCGCCCTGGGCAAAACCCGTCAGTGGCTGGAAAGGGCCATGGCGCTCGACAGCGATTTCGACGAAGGCTACCAATTGCTGTTGCTGCAGGGCCGCCTATGGCTGGACCCGGCCACAGGCACGCCCGATGCGCACAAGGCATTCGCGGCGCTGGAACGGCTGCGCCTGCTGAGCGGGCGCAACCAGCGCGAACATATCGAGGGCCTGTATCTGCTCGGGCAGTGCTGGCGCGATGGCCTCGGCTGCGCCGTCGATAAAGCCCAGGCGCGCGATCTCTGGCGCGCCGTTGCCTCCGACGGCCACGGTCCGGCTACCCGGGCGTTGCTCGAATTGCTGGTCGAAGAAGCCGAGCAACACAGCGAAGAGGAAGCGGCCGGGCGGCTGTGGCAGGAAGCCCTGCACCACGCGCAGAACTACCTCGAGCATTTCGCCGACGACGGAACTCCGGAGCTGGTCGGCTATTTTCAGCATTTCCTGGGCGAGACTCTGCTGCGTACCGATCCGGTGGAGTGGCAGTCGGCCGCCGACTATCTCCAGCAAGCCGCAGAAACCGGTCATGCGGAGGCCATGGGGCTGCTGGCCGTGGTGTATCGCGACCGCGCCAGCCCGTTGCGCAATCTGCGCCAGGCGCTCAACTGGGCCTGGCGCTATGCAGCGGCGCAAGGCGTGATAGCGTCGGCGACCAGCGGCTGGAAGCGTTGGCTGTTCGCCCTTTTCTGGTTGCGGCCGCGGGGCTGAATGGCCTGCTAGTTGCCTTTGAGGATTCGATCCGGGTCGAGGTAGAACATCTTCTTCCAGCCTTGGCTGCTGCCGTCGATGCGCCAGGGGTAGGGCACCAGTGTGACGATGCTGTAGTGCAGATGGGGCGGTTTGCCGCGGGCATTGCCGGTATCGCCCAGGGCGCCGAGGCGCTTGCCGGGCATTAGCGGCTGGCCGGGGTAGACGTCCAGGCTGTCGAGGTGGGCGAAGTAGTGCAGGCGCCATTTCGGCCCCAGCATGAGAATCACCTTGCCGCCCATGTCGATCTCACCGCGGAACAGCACCAGCCCATAGGTCGGCGCCACCACCGGGGTACCGCGGTTGGCGAAGATATCGATGCCCTTGTGCACCCCGGAACGGCCCCAAGGCTCGAACCAGAAGCTGAGTCGATTCCAATCCTTGGCGCTGGCGCCCTGCACCGGGATGTGCGGCCACTCCGGTGCGAGCAGCCAGGCGAGCAGGGCGAGCAAGAGCAGGTGGCGTTTGCGGGGACGTTTCATGCAATTCCTTTGCGTTGACGATATGCGAGGGGCCCGAGCTTATTACGTTGGTACAGGTAAAAGGCAAGGCCGGCGCCACTGTTTTGTAAAAAATTCACGTTCGCACCGCGCTTAAAACCCGCAATTTTATGCAAGCGTTCGCGTCGGGCGCGGCGCAGACTTTTGGTTATCTACCGGGAGTCGTGCGATGAACCTGTCGTTGTATCTGTTGACCGTACTGATCTGGGGCACTACCTGGATCGCCATCAAATTGCAGCTGGGCGAGGTCGCGGTTGCCGTTTCCATCGTCTATCGCTTCGCCCTGGCCGCGGCAGTACTGTTCGCCGTGTTGGCGCTCAGCGGCCGCCTGCAAAAGCTCGACAGACGCGGCCAGTTGATCTGCGTGGTGCAGGGGCTGTGCCTGTTCTGCATCAACTTCTTGTGCTTCTACACCGCCAGCCAGTGGATACCCAGTGGCTTGATCGCGGTGATCTTTTCCACCGCGACGTTGTGGAACGCGTTGAACGCCCGGTTGTTCTTCAAGCAGCGTATCGCCGCCAATGTGTTGGCTGGTGGCGCCCTGGGCCTGGCTGGTCTGGGTTTGTTGTTCTGGCCCGAACTGGCCGGGCACACCGCCAGTCGGGAAACCCTGCTAGGGATCGCTTTGGCGCTGATCGGCACGCTGTGTTTCTCCGCCGGGAATCTACTTTCCAGTCTGCAGCAGAAGGCCGGTTTGAAGCCGCTGACCACCAATGCCTGGGGCATGCTCTACGGCGCGCTGATGCTGACGGCGATCTGTTTGTTCAGCGGCACGCCGTTCACCTTCGACTGGAGTACGCGTTATGTCGGTTCGCTGCTGTACCTGGCGATCCCCGGTTCGGTGATCGGCTTCACCGCCTACCTGACCCTGGTCGGACGCATGGGGCCGGAGCGGGCGGCCTACTGCACGGTATTGTTTCCGGTGGTGGCGCTGAATATCTCGGTGTTCGTCGAGGGCTATCAGTGGACGCTCACCGCGCTGTTCGGCTTGCTGCTGGTGATGCTCGGCAACGTGCTGGTGTTTCGCAAACCCAAGGCGCTGACGGTGCCGGTGGTTGCCGCGCGCGGTTAGTGGGTTGCCGAGTAGCAGGGGGCATCAGAGTTTTCGGTCGCCCGAATAAGCCTTGGCGCAATTCGGGTAGCCAATCCCGGATCGCGCTGCGCTTATCCGGGCTACAGGTGTGATCCCGCATCCAGATACTGCGATGTTTCGGTTATTCAAGTCCTGTGGGGCTGTGCGCTGTTAGGTCCGAGGCGATACTCTGCCACGCCCGGACTTACCCGAATCAACTACAGGATTACCTCCATGAGTCACCTCCCACTGCAAGACCAGGCCGCGCCGGAAGGCGTCTGTTACGGTTGTGGTAGCCGCAATCACCAGGGGTTGCAGATCAAAAGCCACTGGGCCGAGGATGGCCAGTCGGTGATTGCCGAGCACCTGCCGGACGCCCACTACTGCGGCTGGCCCGACCTGGTCTACGGCGGGTTGATCGCCATGCTGGTCGATTGCCACTCGAACTGGACGGCGATGGCCTATCACTACCGTGCCGAGCATCGCCCGGCCGATAGCCTGCCGCGTATCGACTGCGTCACCGGTAACCTCGGGATCAAGTTCATCAAACCGACGCCGATGGGCGTGCCCTTGACCCTGCGCGCCTGGGTCGAGGGTGAGGTGGGGCGCAAGACCCGGGTGATCTGTGAGGTGTATGCCGGCGATTTGCTGACCGCAGTCGGCGATTCGATTTTTGTGCGGGTCGATACCTCGCAGCTGGCGGCCACGGCCCATGGTCGCGAGGCGTGAGGGTTTGTCCGATCACCCGCAACGCATCACGACCTTGTTGGGTTACGCGGCGGCTGATGGCGATGTTGTGCTTGTACCGAATTAATCGCCGCTAACGCCAACCTACGGAGCGCCAACCAGCCCTGTAGCCCGGATAAGCCTTGGCGCAATCCGGGGCGCGATGTCGCCCGCACCGCCTTTCCGCGGATTGCATCCGGGCTACAGAAACCTACCGCGGGCCTTTGTGAAAGTGCCGTGAAAAAAACAGCCAGGCGAAGAACGGGTAGCTGAAGTAATGCAGGGCGAAGATCACCAGGCCCATGGGGCTGGGGTTGTCCTGCAACGCCATCATCGTCAGCAGGCCGATATACAACAGCGCCAAGCCACCGCCATACACGCCGAGCAAGCGCCAGCGTTCGCCCGTCGTGGGCGCGCGGCGATAGCGCCAGGCGAACCACGCGGCCATGACCGCAGCGATGGCGGCGGCGACCAGCAGGGTGGTGAGCACGCCACCGAGCCTGACGAAGGTGCGCAGCAGCAGGTTGAGCAGCACGGCCGCGACTATGCCGCTCAGGGCCAGGCGGTGCATCGGGATCGAGTCAGGCATGGGCGCTATCCGCTTGCTGGGTTGTCAAAGGCTGCGATTCAAACCGAAGCGCTTGCGCAGCACGGCGTCGAGCAGGCGTCTGGGCACCAGTGCGGCGATCAGCGGCATGCTGCGGCTACCGTTGCCCAAGCGTAGCAGGGTGGGGCGCTGGTTCTGCTGCACGGCGGCGAGCAGGTTGCGGGCGAAGTGGCTGACGGGGGTGGGGTTGTCCTGGGAGGCATTGGCGCGGGCGCGGATGCCCTCGCGGATCGGCCACCAGGGCGAGGCCTGGTCAATCAGTTGTTCGGCTTCACGGCTGGCATTGGCACCGAAGCTCGAGGCGATGGCGCCGGGCTGCACTTCCATGACGTCGATGGCGAACGGCGCCAGCTCCAGGCGCAGGGCGTCGCTGAGCGCGTGCACGGCGGCCTTGGAGGCGCAGTAGGCGCCGGCGAACGGGGTGACCAGCACGCCCGAGACGCTGCCGATATTCACCACCAGGCCCTTGTTGCGTCGCAGCAGCGGGAACATGGCGCGGGTGACGCCGACAAGCGAAAACACGTTGGTTTCGAATTGCCGGCGCATGGCTTCAACGCCACCGTCGAGCAGCGGGCCCATGGCGCCGTAGCCGGCATTGTTGATCAACACATCGAGACCCTCGATTTCCGTGGCCAGGCGTTCGGCCAGCTGGCCCAGGGCCTGGCCGTCGTTGACATCCAGTTGCACCGCATCGAAGCCCGCGGCTTGCAGCGCGGCCAGGTCTTCGGCCTTACGCGCGGTGGCCCAGACCCGGTAGCCGGCCTGTTGGAAAACCTCGGCGAGGGCGCGGCCGATGCCGCTGGAGCATCCGGTGATCAGGGCGGTGGGTTGCGACATAAGGGCATCCTTGTGCGGGGTCAGTGGCTGAAGCGGCCTTGTATCCGCTCGGCACGAAATTCCAGGCTGCTGGGGCGATAGCCACTGCGTAGGGGCGGCATCGGCAGGCAGGTGTTCCAGGTGGCGCCGGGCAACAGGTTGCCGGGGCCAGCGTAGCGCGGCGTCGCGTAGAGGTTTTCCGCCAGGTTGGTGCTTTCGCCGGGGCGGTACGCGGCTATTGTCCAGCGCAGTTCCAGCAAGGCGGCATCGCTGCCGTTGCTCAGGGTCGTCGCCAGTGGCTGGTCGCCCGGACAGCGCTGCGGGTCGTAGACGATGCGCAACTGCAGGTGGTCCAGGTCACGATTGTCGCGGCCCTCCTGCCAGAGCACCCAGGCGCTGACCAGGCCCAGGCCGAGCAGCGCGGCGAGCGAGATGGGCAAGGCTTTGACGGGGTAGCGGATCAGCAGGATCAGCCAGCTCAGGAGCAGAATTGCGCCGAATAACATGGCGATGAAAGGCCTTGTGCAGGATCAACAGAGGTTCATCCTACACAAGGCCGCGGGCGTGGCGATACGTCTGTAGTCGGCCGCGCCCCGCGCAGGGGAGCGGCCCGTGGTTCAACCAGCGGCGAGTTTGAGCGGCTCGGCCTTGCTGCGGCCGTAGACGTCTTCGAGGCGCTCGATATCGTCTTCGCCCAGATAGCTACCGGACTGCACTTCGATGATCTCCAGGGGGATCTTGCCGGGGTTGCTCAGGCGGTGCACCGAGGTCATGGGGATATAGGTGGACTGGTTCTCGGTGAGCAGGAACACCTTGTCGTCGCACGTCACCTCGGCGGTGCCGCTGACCACTATCCAGTGCTCGGCGCGGTGGTGGTGCATCTGCAAGGAGAGCGTCGCGCCCGGGTTGACGGTGATGTGCTTGACCTGGAAACGCCCGCCCATGTCCACCGAGTCATAGGAACCCCACGGGCGGAACACCTGACAATGGTTCTGCGTTTCGCTGCGGTCCAGGCTGTCGAGGTGCTTGACCACCTTTTTGACGTCCTGTACGTGGTCGCGGTGGGCGATCATCATGGCGTCCTTGGTTTCCACCACGACGATGTTCTCCAGGCCGATCACCGAAACCAGCTTGCCGTTGCCGTGCACCAGGCAGTTATGGCTGTCGTGCACCACCACATCACCCTTGGTGACATTGCCGTCGGCATCCTTCTCGTGCACGTCCCAGATCGACGACCAGCTACCGACGTCGTTCCAGCCGGCGGACAGGGGCACCACGCAGGCGCGGGTGGTCTTTTCCATCACCGCGTAGTCGATGGAGTTGTCCGGGCAGCAGGCGAAAGTCGCGGCATCGATGCTGATGGTGTCGCCGTCCAGGGCGCTGCGCTCCAGGGCCAGCAAACAGGTGTCGTAGATATCCGGCTCATGGCGTTGCAGCTCTTCGAGGAAGCGGCTGGCGCGGAACAGGAACATGCCGCTGTTCCAGTAGTAATCGCCCGATTCGACAAACTGTTGGGCGCGGACCTCGTCGGGTTTCTCGACGAATTCCTGTACGCGGCTCACGCCATCCGGCAGGCCGCTGCCGCTGATGGATTTGATATAGCCGTAGCCGGTTTCCGGGCGCAGCGCGGGAATGCCGAACAACACCATCTCGCCACGCTCGGCGGCCAGGGTGGCCAATGCCAGGGCGCGCTGGAAGGCTTTCTGGTCTTCCAGCACGTGGTCGGCGGGAAGCACCAGGAGCAATTCGTCACGGCCCTGGGCGACCAGTTGCATCGCGGCAATCGCCACCGCCGGCGCGGTATTGCGGCCGAAGGGCTCGAAAATCAATGCTTGCGAGGCAAGGTGTTGCGATTGCAATTGGTCATTGACGATGAAGCGGTGCTCCTTGTTGCACACCAGCACCGGTGCCTGCATGCCGTCGAAAGCCAGGCGCTTGATGGTCTGCTGGAACAGGGTGTCGGTGCCGGTCAGGGCCAGAAACTGCTTGGGGTACTGTTTGCGCGACAAGGGCCAGAGTCGCGAACCGCTACCGCCGGAAAGAATTACTGGAATCATGTCTGTTCTCCTGAAGCGTTCATGCGTACATGCATGCTGATTAGGTGAAACCCCGCATCGTGCGGGAAGCGCTTGCGGCCATGCTCCAAGTGCAACGGAGCAGAGGGGAACTTCTCCAAAGGCGCCTTGATAACGACGGCGCCGTATTTTTTATGCTGCCGATCTGACGTCGGTCTTTGCTCTTGTGGCGGTTGCTTATTCGCTGGCTGGGCGTTTGACCCATACCGGCGACAATTCGTTGCCGTTTCCGGTGACATACAGGCAAACCAGTTCGCCGCGCGACAGCGCAACGGGTTTCAGCGTGCTGATTTTCTTGTCGCCCTGGTACAGCGCCAGGCTGACCTTGACCGGGTTGACCTCGCGCTCGCCATGGCCATCGGGCGCTACCTCGTCGACTACCACGGCCTTGCCGTCGGCGGTTTTCAGGCTGAGCTTGCTGTCACTGAGGTTCTGCACCCGCAGCATCGCCTTGCGCTTGTTGTCGAACGGCGCTTCTTCCACCAGTAGCGGCTTCTCGCCGGCCTGATTGACCAGGGTGTAATAACTGTCGGCATCCAGTTTCACCGACAAGGTGGCATCGCCTACATGGGCGCTGTAGCTGCCCGCCGGGAGAAAGCTGAAATCGCTGGACGCCAGCGGAGCGACATCGTTGAGGTCGGTGTTGCCGACGCTGACATTCACCTCGCTGGTGCCGGCGTTATAGGCCCGCACGAACGCCGAGCCTTTCGGCGCAACCGGGGCGTACAGCGCCGCTTCATTGGCCTGCGCATGCAGAGCCGCGGTGGCCAGGGCGAGTGCGCAGACCGAAGCGGTCCAGCGGCGGGGGGAGAGTTTGTGCATGGTGATAACTCCATGGTGTTGCGGAAAAAGATCCATTGGTTGGTGCCCGTGGGCGCTTTCAGTGTCGAGATCTACTCGCCAGGTTCTGCCGGGTACTGCTGTTTTTCAGTTCCGCGAGCCAGGTGGCGTCGAAGTCACTGAAATCGTTAGCCATCGGCAGGTAGCGTTCAGGGAATTCCCAAATGACTACCTGCGCAGGCGCATCGTTCAACTCATCGCTTTGCAAGTAGCGAAGCATCGGCAGGATGGGGCCCTGGCCGTCCTCCGCGTAGTTGCTCAGGTCGCGTTGCAGGTGCTCGCGCAAGGCACCGGCAAAGTTCCAGTTGGGGTTGGCGCTGTAGCTGGTGCCGACCAGCGCGACCGGCAGTTCGCTGTCGGCGAACAGGGCGTTGGCATCGTCGTCGGCTTGCGGCAGATGGGTCTTGTAGCGCTGCAACTGGTCGGGTTCGGGCATCAGCTGTTCGAACAGCGGCGCCAGCGGCAGGAACCGGGTCAGGTCGCCCTGGTACGGTTTGCGTTGGCTGGCCTCGGTGATGAACGTCTGCGGCTCGCCGCTGAGTTGGAAGTTGCGCTTGATCGCGTCGCTCAATTGGCGGGCGACGATATCCGCACCCTTTGGGGTCCAGTGGGTATCGGTGCGCATGAACAGCAGACCCTCGGACTTGGCCGCCTGCAGCGGAGTGAGCAGGTCGGGGGCGGGTATGCCGAGGCGCTGCGCTTCCTGGTGCAAGCGCTGGTAGCTGTCCTGGCGCAGGGCGGTGACATGGTTGTCGCCGACATACTCCGGGTACAGCCGCGATTTGGCCGGGACGATGGCCAGCAGCAGGCGTATATCGCGTTGCGCCAGGTAATTGCGTACGCCTTCGATCAGCCTCAGGTTTTCACGCAGGTGCTGTGTACCATCGGCGACCGGTTGAAACTCTTCGGCGGAATACAGCCAACCGTGTTCGCCGATCATCACCCCAGGACGGCCGGTATTGAACAGCACGTATTGCAGCGCCGCCCAGACATTGGTGCCGAGCTCCTTGACCGGGAATTGCTTGTCGTAATGGCTTTCGAAGGTCTTCGCCAGGCCGCCGTCGAATACGCTGAGCGTCTTCGGCAGGTGGTAGCTGGCGACCCCGCGAAGCGACCACAGTGATAACGACACCAGCACGCCGAGGAACAGCGCGACGTAAGTTTTTTGCCAGGTACGGCTCATGCTCGGCTCCCTTAGAACTGGAAATAGAGAAATGGCGAGTAGCTCTGCGCCGAGAGCTTGAGCACCGACGCGCAGAACAGCAGCAACAGCGCGCCGCGCACCAGATGACGTGGCAGCGTGGCGCTCCAGGTCGGGCGTTGCAGGACCATGTCGCCGCTGAGCTGCAAGGTCGCGCTATCGCCCGGTACCGCCTTGACCATGCGCGGCAGGTCGCTCGCCGGGCCATTGGCGGGTGCGTTGCGCTGCCGGTGGCGGTAGAACTGGCGCAAGCCGCAGAACGCGATCACCGCATAGGCCAGCCCCAGCGTGAGGATCTGCAGGCCGTCGATGCTGGCGCTGTTCAGTTCGCTGAGTCGCCAGCCCTGGCTGGCGAACATTCCGGGGTTGAACAGCGCGCCGTAGATGCGCCAGGCCACGTCGAGGTTTTCCGCGCGGAAGATCACCCAGCCGAGCATCACCAGGAGGAAGGTCGACGCCCAACGCAAGGCATTGAACGACTGAGGGGCGGCGTTCACTCCCAGTGCGCGTTCGATCGCCAGCCAGGTGCCATGCCAGGCGCCCCAGATCAGAAAGGTCCAATTGGCGCCATGCCAGAAACCGCCGAGCAGCATGGTCAGAAACAGGTTGCGGTAGGTGTTGAAGGTGCCGCCGCGGTTGCCGCCCAGGGGCACGTACAGGTAGTCGCGCAGCCAGGTCGACAGGCTGATGTGCCAGCGCCGCCAGAATTCGGTGATCGACTGGCTGATATACGGCTGGTTGAAGTTCTCCATAAAGCGGAAGCCCATCATCAAACCCAGGCCGATGGCCATGTCGCTGTAGCCGGAGAAGTCGAAGTACAGCTGCGCGGTATACGCCAGCATGCCCAGCCAGGCGTCGCCGGTGCTGGGGTTCTGCAGGGCGAAGCAGTGATCGACCAGCGGCGCCAGGGTGTCGGCGATAAACACCTTCTTGACGAAGCCCTGCATAAAGCGCGTGGCACCCTCGGCGAACTTGTCGAGGTTGTGGCTGCGCCCGGTGAACTGGTCGGCGAGGTCCTTGTAACGCAGCACCGGTCCGGCGATCAGTTGCGGGAACAGGGCGATGAACGCGGCGAAATTGATCAGGTTGCGTGTCGGCTCGGTATCGCCGCGATACACGTCGATCAGGTAGCTGATCGACTGGAAGATATAGAACGAGATACCGATCGGCAGGATCACGTGGGTCAGCACGAAGGGTTCGAGGCCGGCCGATTCGAGCAGCGCATTGAGGTTGCTCATGCCGAAATTGGCGTACTTGAAATAGCCCAATGTCGCCAGGTTGCCCGCCACGCCCCACAGCACCCAGCGCTGCGCTGCCTTGCTGCGCGTGCCGGCGCGGTCGATGCGCAGGCCGAACAGGTAGTTCCACAGTGTCACAGCGACGAATAGCAGGAGGAAATCCACCCGCCACCAGGCATAGAACACATAGCTGCCGATCAGGATCAGCAGGTTGCGATAGCGATTGCTGCTCAAGTAATACAGGCCAAGAAATATCGGCAGAAACAGGAACAGGAATACGTTGGATGAAAAGACCATCCGTCAATCTCCATGAGTAGCGCTTCAAGGGCTTGCGAGCCCCCCTTTCCCCCCGCGGACGAGGGGCTGTTCAATACGGTGTTGCAGTTGCTGGTTGGTGCTGTCGGTTACCTGTATTTCTTGACGAATTCAGGAGTGCGGTAGCGGCTCCTGGTCGTCGGCGCGTCGGGGTACGGCAAAGACCTGACTGACGTCGCCGCCGAGGCGAAAGTTGTGGAATGGTTGCATCTCATCCTGGCGCGCCCGGGTCTGCGCCGAGCAGTCATAGAGCGAGCAGTAGGGCGCCAGCCAGGCGAATTTGCTGTGTTTGCCGAGGTCTTCCATGTCCTGTTTCTCGCCGGTTTTACGGGCGAAGGCGGCCGGTTCGGTGGCGCCGGCGAGCACCCGTTCGGCGAGGCGCTTGAGGGCGCTGGCGTTCTCCGCGCGCAGGTCGACGCCATTGGCCTGGGCGAATGCGGCGACCATCATCAGCGGCGGCAAACTGTAGTTGTGATATGCCAGGGCGCGTTGTTCGCGCCGCAGTTCGTTGGGCAGGTAGCCTTCGTCGTCGACCTGATTGGCGCCCAGGCGAACCTGCGCCACGGCCCAGTCGAACAGGTCGCGACGGTTGGTGGCGATGGCGGTGGCCATTACCGACCAGGCGGCCCAGTAGCTGTGATTGTTGATTTTGCGCAGCGGCAGGTCGCTCCAGTCGCGCACGCTCTGCTCGGCCAGGGCGGTGAACCAGGCCTCGATCCGTGCGGTTTGCTCGGGGTAGGGCGCAAGCGGTTGCGAGCGGGAGAACTTCAGGCGCAGGTAGGCGGCGGACATGCTGCCCAGCGCCCATTTGCGCATCGATTTGCCGGTGTGGTTGTAAACCTTGCTCAGCATGGCGTCGGCCTTGGCCCAGGTGTCCAGCCAGTGCAGGCTGCATTCGAGCTGTTCGCGCTGACCGTCGCGCATGTAATACGTCACTTGTTTACTGACCCCGCGCTCCATCTCGGTGATCGTCTCGGTCTTTTCGCGAAAGGCCTTTTCCGACACGTGGTTGAGGGTTGCGCGGGCCTTGCCAGAGCCTTCGTACTTGCTGCGGAACACCAGTTTGGCGGTATACGGCTGCGGCACCTGCGGACAGGAGCGCGGCTTTTTATCGGTGACCGGTACCGCCGCGTAGTAGCCAGCCGGCGGCACCAGCTCGGCGGCGAACAGCATCGGTGCGCAGAGGCTGGCGGCGAGTATGCAAAGGGCGGCTTTCATCGTCTCTCCCATGGGCCGCATCACTGGCGTTGCGCCACGCGCCGGGAATCATCCTGGGCGCTGGGGCGTTTGCACAGCGTGGCTTCGACACTGAGGTTGGCCGGCATGTTTTCCGGGCTTTGGATATCCAGGCCGAGCAGGTTGAGGTCGACCCAGTCCGGCTCGTTGCGCAACTCGAAGACATAGCGGCCGCCGGTGTCGACGCGGTCGCTCTGTTCCAGCTTGAATTTCTCGCGGCGGCCGGTGAGGTACCAGATCGTCGCCTGGGCTTCGTGCACGTCGGGGTCGCTGAAACGCAGGTCGACCTGGTAGTCGCCGCCGCGCAGATCCCGTGGCGCCTGGTTCTTGCCGTTGACCAGGATCTCGTTGGCGCCCGGCTTGAGCGTTACTTTGTTGTGCAGCACCGCCGGGCGGCCGACACAGCCGTTGTCCACCAGCGGCACGGCCTGACGGTAGAAGCTGCTTTGCGCCAGGTCGTAGTGGGTGGCGAACTCCCAGATGATGATTTTCGGCGGGTCTTCATGGAACTCCTCGCTGCTCATGTACTGCAGCAGGGCGCTGTCGAAACCGCCGCCGCTGACCGCCATGTTGAGCACCTCGGCGCCGCTGTGCTGCTGCAGGAAACCGGCGAAGTTATAGGCCGGGCCGCTGTTACTGGTGCCGACCAGGGTGATCTTCGGCGTGTCGGCGTCGCCGAACAGGCTGTCGCTGTCGGCTTCACCGACTGGCTCGGTGCTGTAGCGCTTGACGTACTGAGTGGCGTAAGTGGTGCCGCAGAAGTTCGCCGCGGTCTTGTGCAGGGTGCCGTCCTTGCCCAGCAGGCCGATGTTCTTGCTGGCGTACTCGCTATGGGCGATATCGGCGAAGCCGGGTATCTGCTTGAGCGTCTCGGCCACCAGTTTGGCGGTGCGCTCGGCACCGGCCGGCGTCCAGTGGTGGTCGGCCTTGAAGTAGTAGTCGGTATCCACGCCCTGCTCGTCGAACAGTGGCGACAGGTCGGTTACCCAGATCCCGGTTTTGCGCAGCTCGGCGACCGCCTGCAGGTAATTGCGCTTGGCCAGGTCGAAGTCGAAGTTGGCCTTCTCCTCGGCCGTAAGGTACTGGCGATTGACCAGGCCGCGGGTCGGTTGATAGACCACCATCAGCTCCACGCCCTTGCGTTTCAATGCATCGCGCAGGCGCTTGAACTGGCGATAGCCTTGCGCGGTGGTGCCGAAGTCGGTGCGCAGGTCGTAGCGGCTGCGGAACAGCCAGTCGCCTTGGCCTTGCACCAGGGTAGTGAAGAAACTCAGGTACTTGCTGTTGTAGGCGGCCGGGTCCCGGGCGAGCGGGCACAGCGGGCCGATGCGTTGCACCTGGTAATGCGGTGCGGTCGATGCTTCGGCCGATGCCGTGGCGCTGGTGCCTGCGAGCGCTACACCCAGCAGCAGGGCGCTGCACAGGGCCGCGGGGCGAGCTTTGAAAGTGCGTTCGATCACGTTGAAATTCCTCAATCCTGGAGTTCAGCCTGGCTTTCGACCGGGTCGATCAGCACCGCCAGATTGCGCCGTACCATCAGGTCGAGAATCTCGTCCTGGCGTTCGCCCAGCACGCCGGCGAACGTGATACCGGTGCTTTTGCTCGGTGCGAGCATTTCCACGCGGTACAGCTCGACCGACAGCGGCGAGTCGATGGACAAGGGGCTGGAGCCATTGGCGACGAGCTTGCCGCCGACCACGATCATCGACACCTCGGTGTCGAAGGGGTCGAGCGCGACGTTGCGGTCGGTGTCGGAAAGGTCTTTGATGTGGCCATACACGCCGGTCAGGCCGTTGGCCGCGGAGATGTTTTCGTACAGGCGGATGTTGACGCTGTTGCGCAGGCGGATGCCGTGCCGCGCGTTGTCCAGCACCTTGTTGCCCCACAGCAGGTTGTCGGCACTCTCGTAGATGGTGATGCCGTCGGAGTGGTTCTGGTAAACCTCGTTGTAGGCCACCAGATTGCGCACGCTGTTACGGTCGAGGACGATCCCGGACAGCTTGTTGTCGTAGGACTTGTTGTTGATGATCCAGCTGTCGTTGACCTCGCGGGAGACGATGATGCCGTGCTTCTTCTTGGTCCCGAATACCTCGTTGTTGGCGATGATCAGGCCGTGCGAACGGTCGTGCGGGTCGATGCCGTAAACGATGTTGTCGCGGTAGGTATTGCCCTTCAGCACCACGTTCTCGGCCTCAAAGCAGTAGAAGCCGTACCAGTGGTCGACGAATTGCGAGTTGATCAGCCAGCCGGTCGGCGCGGGGCGCTTCAAGCGTTTCTGCATACCGGGGGTGTACTGGGTGACCGACACTCCGTAGGACTTACTGGTGTTGTAACCGAGGCTGGTGACCACGCTGTTGGAGATATACAACTCGCTGCCCCCCCAGGACACCAGGAACGGCCGGAATTCGTCGGGCTTGCGGAAGGTCGCGGGGCCGTTATCGGCTTCGCGCCATGCGGTGAGTTTGCTATCGGTGATGAACAGCATGCCGTCGTTGACCAGAAACGCCCCGCGTTCCTGGGACAGGCGCAGTTCCTTGGTTTGCTCGCCCACCTGCAGGGTGGCGCCTTGGGCCACGACGATCGGCAGGCGCGCCAGATAGACCCCGGGCGTCACTTCGCGAAACTGCTCCTGCGGCAGGCGCCGGGCCAGATCGGCCGGGGTCACGTAACCCCCTTCGATGAAGATCGCGTGGGGCATGCCGTGCTGGCGCGTTACCCATTCGCGCAGGCGTTCGTCGCCGCCGATGAAGTCCTTAAGTTCATCCTGTTGCACCATGCGGCGCACGCTGATGGTGCCGGATTTGCTGCGGTCGACCTTGGCTTCGACCGCGGCGGCGGTATAGCCGCTCAGGTCTGGCAGCTGCGGCGGGTCGAGGTGCAGTTGCTCCACCGGCGCGCTGGTCACCGTGTAGTTGTCGGTGTGTTTGAGCGCCTGGGCGGCGATCGGCCGCTCCTGCGCCTGCACCCAGGGCGAGGCGCATTGCAGGACGCCCACCAGCACGCCGCCGAATACCAGGCTGACGGCGATGCTGCGCTTGAGTTTGCTTGGCTGTCGGTTCATGGCGCTGCCCTCAGAATCTCCAGATGACATCGACGAATGCCCGATGCATCAACGAATCGGTATCGCTGGCATAGGCGTCGCCCGGCTTGAACACGCCGCCACGAAAGCGCACCAGCGCCGAACCTTCGTCCAGCTGTTCGCTGAGTGCGGCCGGCAACAGGCCCTGGCGGAAATAACGGGTCAGCACCAGGTCGAGCTCCTGGCCGACCTCGCGTTCGCCGTTCTGCAGCGGTGCGATAATCCCGCTGTCGCCG
>NZ_CAMPHI010000061.1 GCF_946885955.1 uncultured Pseudomonas sp. | reverse complement strand
AAAAACAAGACGGTATCTACAAAAGCGGCCTGCAACACGCTATTGGGACAGAGCCTTTTTTTGCGTCGCCACCTTTGCGCCCGTGTTCCGGATAAGCGGTAGCGCAATTCGACAAATCCAACCCCGGGTCGCGCCACGGCTTATCCGGGCTACAAGACACGCGCTGGTAGAGCGGACATGGCCGCCGGCCTCAAGGCGACTTGGTCGGTTGCTCTGATTGTTCGTCTTGTTCATCGAGATCGCCACCGACGGAATCGTCGGCACCCTTCGCGGCAGCTGCGGCATAGGCAGGGTCGACATCGTAGGAGCCGCCCGGCACTTGTGCACCCTGGTCAAACTCCTGGCGATTGCGCTCGATCGCTTTTTTCACCTTCTGCGGGTCGTCCTTTGCGGCTTGCTCGAACGCCTTGAGAGGGGTCCGCTGTTTTCGACTCATGATCCGAACCTCCAAATCAATGGGTACCCGCAATAGAAACAATCCGGCGCTGAAAGTGCCCGTCGCTGGATCGACGGTAAGACCGTTCGCCGCGCTGAAAGCCCTGTGTTTGAAGGCTCCGCAGTCACTCTGAACTATCTCGAGTGTCCATGCTCACATGCCTCATGTGCACTCAGTAATGGTCTACGCAACCTTATGGACAGCCAAGAGAGCAGCCAGATCGCCGCTCTACTGGCACACCGACTCGGGGAACATGCGGATGCCATGCAGATCGCCGAAGCGATAGTCGTCGTATGGGGGGAAATCGATAGCGCGCTGGCACCGATCATCGGACACCGCGGTGTGGTCGCACTGTGCAAGCGCAGCCTGTATCTCACCGCAATGCGTCATGGTTGCCTGAAAGGCGTTCACAAGCGTGTGCAGTCCGGAATCGAATTCAGCGAATTGAAAGCCGCTATCGCACAGACCGACATCACTGTCGCTGTTGGCGACGATCTTTTGCGGCAGCTCTATGAACTGCTGGCCTCGTTGATTGGTGATTCCCTCGCCGAGCGACTGCTTCGCTCCGTATGGGATAACTCATCGGCCGGCCCGTCGCAGGGTGTTTCCCCATGAGCAAGGTAGTCATTAACTGCTTGACCACCGGTATTGCCGGTCTCGACACGGTGCTGGGTGGCGGCGTGCCTGAATTCTCCTTCAACGTGATTGCCGGTCCTCCTGGCAGCGGCAAGACCACGCTGGCGCACCAGATCATGTTCGCAATGGTCAAAGAGCACGCACCCGTGCTGTACTTCACGGTGATGGGCGAGCCGCCGCTGAAAATGCTCCGCTATCAGCAGCAATTCGACTTCTTCGAGCAGGACCGGCTAGGGCAGTCGATACACTTTATCAACCTGTCGGAGGAAACCTTCGGTGGCGACCTCAAACTGGTGCTGCAGCGCATAGTCGCCGAGGTACAGACCCATCAGCCAGCGCTGGTATTCCTCGATTCATTTCGCTCGATGGTGCTTGCCGGGGAGGTCGATCCTCACTCGAACAGCCGTCTGCAGCAGTTCTTGCAACAGCTCGGGCAACTCCTGACCAGCTGGCAGATCACCTCGTTCCTGATTGGCGAGTACTTCAACGAGAGCGGTGGCAATCCGATCTTCACCGTGGCCGACGGTCTGATCTGGATGCACCAGAACGTGCAGCGCAATTCCATGGTGCGCAAACTGGAAATCATGAAAATGCGCGGCCAGCCGATTCTGCCGGGGCTGCATACCTGCCGGATCAGCTCGGCCAGGGGCATCGAAGTCTTTGCACCGTCCGATACCATGGCGCATCAGGGCGATGTACTGCCGGCGCCGGATGGCGCCGCGCGCTTATCGCTGGGGGTCGATTACCTGGACGCAATGATGGGCGGCGGCTTGCCCTGCGGCTACTCGCTGCTGGTTGTCGGTCCGTCGGGGTCGGGTAAGACCATTCTCGCCACGGCATTTCTCGCCGAGGGGGCTGCTCGCGGTGAAACCGCGGTGATCGCCAATTTCGAGCACAACCCGTTCCGCTCGCGTAATCCACGCCTCGCGAAACTGATCAACGATGGATACGTCAGCCTGCTGGATTGCCGGGCACCCGATCTATCGATCGACGAGCTGGCGCTCAGACTGGTCGAGGAAATTCGGCGCCTCGACGCCCGGCGGGTGGTGATCGACTCGTTATCGGGCTTCGAGCTATCGCTGGCGCCGGCTTTTCGCGAAGATTTTCGCGAATCGTTGGCGCGTTTGATCAGAACCCTGGCCAGCATTGGCCTCACCGTACTGCTGATTTCCGAGGTCGAAGACGACTATACGAAACTGCGTCTGAGCCCCTACGGCACGGCCTTTCTCGCCGATGCGATCATCATGCAGCGTTATGTCGAGGTGGAAAGCCGCCTGCTACGGGCAATGGCGGTGGTGAAATTACGGGGTAGTAGGCATTCCAATCAATTACGTCAGTTCACCATCGACAATGACGGTATTCACTTAGGTGAGACACTCGCCGATCAGCAAGGGTTACTGGGAGGCCAGCCATCGGCAAATCCTGGTGACGATTTCCTCTGATTGGCAACCGGGAGGCATTTCTACCGTGAATAAACACAAAGGCCGGGGCGCGCGCGCGGCGGCCAAAGCGCGCCGGGAATTGAGTAAGGCAGCGGGGCGCGACCAGCCCATCGTGCCTTTGTCGCCAGAGAAACTGGACGAACTGAAAAAGCGTCTAGCCAACACGCCTTACTCACCGCTGGTGGAAGCCAACGAACAGCTGGTGTTCGCCATGCTGCGCACTCAGGTCAAGGCCGACCGTGCCGAGCGCAAGCTGCAGGAAGCCCTGCGCCTGGCGGAAATAGACGCCTTGACCGCCCTGCCCAATCGGGTGCTGTTTTTCGACCGTTTCACCCGCGCCATCGCCAATGCCAAACGCCACCACCAACGCCTGGCGCTGTTATTCCTCGACCTCAATAATTTCAAGCAGATCAACGACACGCTTGGCCATATCGTCGGCGACGAGGTACTCAAACATGCGGCGAACTGCTTTATTTCCTCGGTGCGGGAAGTGGATACGGTCAGCCGCCTGGGCGGTGATGAATTCCTGATTCTGCTCACGGAAATCGCTCATCCCGAGGATGCGGCGCTGATTGCGAGAAAGGTCTCGACGGCGCTCGGGAGCCCCAGCCGCATCGGCGAGCACGTGCTGCGCCTGACCACCAGTATCGGTATCAGCATCTACCCGGACGATGGCGATAATCCCGAGCAACTGGTCGAACGCGCTGACGCCGCGATGTACCGGGCCAAGCGGCAAGGTCTTGGCGGATACGTGTTTCACAGCGACTCCCACAGCGAGGAGCAGCACGACAACCCGGACGAGTTCGCCTCGCTCAAACGCCTGGTCAGCCATTACGAACTGTTGCAGTCCGAACACGACCGTCAGAACGTCCATTTGCAGGAGGCCAACGAACAGCTGATTTTCGCTGCCCTGACCGCACAGGCCCTGCAATCCGCGGCAGAAGAGGCCGAGCGCCAGCAGAAGGAAGCGCTGACCTTGCTCGCGCATGAATTACGCACGGCTCTGAGCCCGATTCGCATGGTCGCCGAATTGCTCAGGCGACCCAGACAGCAAGTGCCCGAGCGTCTGCAAAAAATTTTCGAGCGTCAGGTGGCACATCTAGCCAGGGTGCTGGACGACCTGTTGCATATCTCCCGCGTAGGCGTCGCCAAGCTCAAACTTGAACGCAAACCCTTGGTACTCGGCGATATCGTCACGGGGGTCGTACAGACCTGGCGCCCGGAAATGGAAAGCCGCGCGCAACGCTTCGAACTGCGGATGTCGCAACAGGCGCTGCTTCTCGACGGCGACCCGATGCGCATTGAGCAGATTCTCGAAAATCTGCTCAGCAATGCCTGCCAGTTCACCCCGGTGGGCGGCCGGATCGAGCTGTCGGTCGAAAGCGAAGGCGGCCTCATCGTCATAACACTTACCGACAACGGTATCGGCATCGGCGCCGATCTCCTGCCGAATATTTTCGAGCCGTTTGTGCAGAACACCGATGTTGTCGATCTCGACAGCCCCGGCCTGGGCATCGGCCTGACGGTGGTGCGCGAACTGGTTCAGGCCCATGGCGGCGAGGTTTTCGCCAGCAGCGCCGGCCCGGGGACGGGCAGCCAGTTCGTGGTCAAGCTGCCGCTGGCTCATGCGCCTTGAACAGCAGCGAAGCAGCATTTTTCTGTAGCCCGGATGAAATCCGGGGAACTCTGGTGCCTGCATAGCCGCTCCCGGATTGCATCCGGACTACGTGTTGGCTGCCTGGCGTACGGTAAATACCCTGAGATGCCGCTTAATTGACCGGCATTTCGACCTCTGGGCGAGCTTTTCCGATGCCTGGAACGCCCCCGATACAAGTCGCGCCCGTACGATTGCAGCCGATCCTGACGACCGAAAGCCAGGCGCGGTACGGGCGGCTGCACAATTCCGCCGTGGCCGGCTTGGCAGGTCGTTGAGACCGTTTATTTGCTCAGGCATCCGTTGTGTCTGCCCATCCATGCTCGGCCTATGGCAAGATTCGCCGCTGCGCTCACAGGCTAAGGCAACAGACCCTAGAACCTTTCCAGGGTATAGACGGAGATTTACATGACTCGCCAGACCTCGCTTTCCCCCCTGCTTTGGCTGATCGCCATCGCCTGTTTCGCCATGCTCGGCGGCGCACTGTTGCTGCAACACGGCTTTGGCTGGGAGCCTTGCACCCTGTGTGTGCAGATCCGTCTGTGGCTCCTGTTGAGCGGCAGCCTCGCCCTGCTGATCCTCGCCGCGCACGCACTCGGGCTGGGGTGGCTGACGCTGGTGTTCTGGCCGTTGCTGATCGCGACCGGCGGCATGGCGGTGTACGACAACACCCACCTGGTGTTGATCGAGTCCGGCATCCTGGAGAGCTTCAGCTGTTCGCCCTTCCCGTTCTATGCGTTCTACCTGCCATTGCATGAATACCTGCCGGGGGTATTTATGAGTGCCGGGGTCTGCGGCGAAAATGACTATGCGATCCTCGGTGTGTCGTTCACCCGCTGGACCCTGCTCAGCGTCGTCCTGCTGCTGGGATTGATCCTGCTGGGCGCCTGGCGCGCGCTGTTCAAACGCAACCGATAGGCGCTAGCGGCCATGCGGCGTGTACTGATCGTCGGCTATGTCTGGCCCGAGCCGCGCTCTTCGGCGGCGGGTAGCCGGATGATCGAGCTGATCGAGCTGTTTCGCGCCCAGGGCTGGGAGGTGACTTTCGCCAGCGCGGCGGCGCTGTCCGAGCATCGTTTTGTTCTGGCGGAGCTGGGCGTACCGGAAGTGGCGATCACCCTGAACTGCGACAGTTTCGATGCGCTGGTCAGTGAACTGCAGCCGGACATGGTGCTGTTCGACCGATTCTTCACCGAGGAACAGTTCGCCTGGCGCGTCGAGCGCACTTGCCCGCAGGCCCTGCGAGTGCTCGATACCAGCGACCTGCATAGCCTGCGCGAGGCCCGCCAGCAACTGCTGAAACAGGCGCAACAGGCCTGCACCAGCGAAGCCGAAAAGCACCGGCTCGGCGCCGTACAGGCCGACGCCGGGCAGTTGTTCGCGGCGATGGCCGCCAGCGATATCGCCCAGCGCGAGATCGCCGCGATCTACCGTAGCGATCTGACGCTGATGATTTCGGAATTCGAGATGCAGCTGCTGCAACAGCAGTTCGGCGTACCTGCGGCGTTGCTTCATCACTGCCCGTTGATGCTGATCCCCTCGAATACCACCCAGCCGGATTTCGCCACCCGCGAGCACTTCCTCAGCATCGGCAATTTTCGCCATGCGCCGAACTGGGATGCGGTGCTCTGGCTCAAACACGCGCTGTGGCCGTTGATCCGCCAACGCCTGCCGCAGGCGCAACTGCATATCTATGGCGCTTATCCGCCACCCAAGGCCACGGCGCTGCACAATCCCAAGCAGGGGTTTCTGGTACTCGGCTGGGCCGAGGACGCGCACCAAGTAATGAGCCAGGCACGGGTATGCCTGGCGCCGTTGCGTTTCGGCGCCGGGATCAAGGGCAAACTGGCCGACGCCATGGCCTGCGGCACACCGAGCGTGACCACGACGATCGGCAGCGAAGGCATGCACGGCGAATTACCCTGGGCCGGCGCAGTCGCGCAAAGCCCCGAAGCCATCGCCGATGCGGCGGTGGCTCTGTACCAGTCCCCCGAGCTGTGGCTCGCGGCGCAGAACAACGGCTCGCGCATTCTCGCCGAACGTTTCGCCCGCGGTCCCCTGGGCGAGCAGTTGCTTGCCCGTCTGCGGGAGCTCGGCGAGCAGCGCGAACCACTGCGGCAGGCCAATTTCGTCGGCAGCATGCTGCGGCACCATTCGCACAAGAGCACGCAGTACATGTCGCAGTGGATCGCGGCAAAAAATCGCTGAGTGGCAAAGACTGTTCACTCAGGTCTGGATCGGCAGGTGACGCGGAGCCTCACGAGCGGCATTCCCACGCGGACGGTTCGACGCTTCGACGCTTCGACGTGGGAACGATCAGTTGCTTCCGGATTGCGCTGGCGCTTATACGGGCTACGAAATGGGGTTCATCTTTTTCCCAGCACCCGAGAACTGGCGGTTTCGCCTAGCCTGGTAGGCGAATTCTTGCCTATGACTTGCTGCTTTGTGGCGGTTTTCCGCCATGCGCACGGTGCAGGCTTGCAGCGAATCGCCGAACACCCTGAGCCCAGGGTCTACTCCATCTCTGGCACAGGCATTGCCTTGAATCGACATATGGCGCCCTGCGCTAAAGTGGCTAATGCACGGCCAGCAATGGCTATCAGCCGCAAAAATCATAAGAAGAACGAGGCAATTGCATATGTTCAAGTCGATAGTCGCTATCGCAGCCAGCACCTTGCTGCTGGCTTCTGCCAACAGCCATGGCGCCGAGAGCCATGGGCCGATCGTAATCAAGTTTTCCCATGTGGTCGCGGACAGCACGCCCAAAGGCCAGGGGGCACTGCTGTTCAAGAAGCTCGTCGAAGAACGCCTGGGCGGCAAGGTCGTGGTCGAGGTCTACCCCAATTCCACCCTGTATGGCGATGCCAACGAGCTCGAGGCGCTGGTCAATGACGAGGTGCAGCTGCTCGCTCCCTCGCTGGCCAAATTCGAGAAATACACCAAGCAGTTGCAGGTGTTCGATCTGCCCTTCCTGTTCGACGACCTCAATGCGGTCAATCGCTTCCAGAAGCGCTCCAAGGGCCGCCATTTGCTGCGCGTCATGGAGGATCACAATATCGTCGGCCTGGCCTATTGGCACAACGGCATGAAGCAGCTGTCGGCGAACCGTCCGCTTCGCCTGCCGGGCGATGCCGCCGGCCTGACATTCCGTATTCAGCCGTCCAGCGTGCTCGAAGCGCAGTTCAATCAGCTCGGTGCCACACCCAAGGTACTGCCCTTCGCCGAAGTGTTCGGCGCGCTTAAAAGCGGCAGCGTGCAGGGCGCGGAGAACCCCTGGTCGAATATCTACAGCAAACAGCTGAATACGGTGCAGCCGTTCATTACCGAAACCAACCATGGCGTACTCGATTACATGCTGGTGAGCAACCCACGCTTCTGGTATTCGATTCCCCACCAGATTCGGGTGAAGCTCGAAGGCATCGTCGACGAGGTCACCTATGAGGTAAATCGCCAGGCCGAAGCGGCGAATCTTGCCGACCGCTCGCGCATCGAGCAGGCCGGCGGCAGCCAGGTGATAACCCTGGACGACGCGCAGCGTAGCGCCTGGCGCCAGGCCATGCGGCCGGTGTGGCAACAGTTCGAGGGCAGCATAGGCGCGGATGTGATCCAGGCGGCGCAGACGGTCAATCGCAGAAGCCATGACTGATCCGAGGCACTGGCACTAGATCGATTAGAGTCCGCCCGGCGTATGCGGCGCGCCCAGCAATTGCAGGCGCATACGCTGGTTTTCCTGCAGCAACTGGCGCTGATTGAAGGCTTCGCGTAGTTGCCCGCGCAGGTCGTCGGCATCCCAGGGCTTGGTGATGAAGCGGAAGATAACCCCTTCGTTGACCGCCTTGAGGATGCTGGTCACGTCGCTGGAACCGCTCAAGACCATGCGGATCACCTCCGGGTAGATGACTCTGATATCGCGTAGGAATTCCACGCCATGCATGTCCGACAGGCGCAGGTCGGTCAGCAACACATCGACCGGATAACTGGCCAGCAGGTCCAGCGCCTCGGCGCTGCTCCTGGCGGTCAGGATCTGGTAACTCTCCAGGCGCAGTTCGCGCTGCAGGGCATTGATGATGCCCGCTTCGTCATCGACCACGAGCAAATAGCGTTGTGACTCATCGGCGAGGATGGTCGGCAGCATCAGGTCGGCGCTTTTGCTGAGGAACTGCAGACAGGCTGCCGCCGGTAACGGCGGCGAGTAGTAGTAACCCTGCAACTCGTCGCAACCTGCGGCGCGCAGAAAGCCCAGTTGCTGGGCGTTCTCAACGCCTTCGGCAATGACCTTGATACCCAGATTGTGGCCGATGGAGATCATCGAGCGAACCAGCGACGCGCTATCCGGATCCAGGTGCACGTCGGTGACGAAGCTACGGTCGATCTTCAGCTCGCTGAACGGAAAACGCTTCAGGTAACCCAGGGATGAATAGCCGGTGCCGAAGTCGTCGATCGAAAAACGAACGCCAAGCGCATGCAAGGTGCGCATCCGGTACAACACCTCATCGGCGTTGGTCATCAGCATGGTCTCGGTGACCTCCAGCTTGATCTGCGTCGGCTCCACCTGGTGCTGTTCCAGGATGCACTGCACCCGCTCGACGAACTCCGCAGCCATAAAGCTGATAGCGGAAAAGTTCACCGCGACGCACACGCCGGCCAACTCGCTGCGCCAGGCCCTTAGCTGTTGGCACACGGCATCAAAAACGTAGAAGTCGATGCCGACGATCTGCCCGGTCTCCTCGGCCAGGGGAATGAAGTCGTCGGGCATACGCATCCGACCCTGGCCGTGCCAGCGCACCAGGGCTTCGAAGCCGCAGAGGCGACCACTGCTCAAGTCCAATTGCGGTTGATAGACCACCCGGTACTCGTTTGCCTGCAATGCCTGGCGGATTTCCCGCTCCAATATCAGGCGCAACTGCATCTGCTCGTTCATCTGCGGGGTGAACGCACAGACACGGTTGCGCCCCTTGTGCTTGGCCTGGTACATCGCGGTATCGGCGTTGCGCATCAGAGTGCTGATATCCCGGCCGTCGTCGGGGAAACAGCAGAAACCCAGACTGCAACTCACCACCACTTCCTGGCCTTCGAGAATCAGCGGCACGGCGATGCTTTCCTTGAATTCCTCGAGACGCGCGATGCGCTTGCTCAGCAGATCGTCGTCGGTCAGCAGGATGACGAACTCGTCGCCGCCCAGGCGCGCCACAGTGTCGGTATCCCGGGCGCAGGCCAGCAGGCGCTCGGCCACCTGCATCAGCAGTTGGTCGCCGGCGTGGTGGCCAAGGCTGTCGTTGACCACCTTGAACTGATCCAGGTCGATAAAGGCCAGGGTGAACTCGCTGTGGTTGCGGCTGGCGAAGGCTATGGCACGGAGGATGCGGTCGTTGAGCAGGTTGCGGTTCGGCAGCCCGGTCAGGCTGTCGTGGTTGGCCTGATGCTCCAGCTCCTCCTGGTAACCCTTGGCCTCGGTGATGTCGTGGAGAATGCCGACGAAGTGGCTGATCTTGCCGCGATCGTTGACCACCGGAGACAGCCGCAATTCGTTCCAGAACGCCGAGCCATCCTTGCGGAAGTTGCGCAGCACGGCGCAGCCCTCCTCCTGGGCCTGCAATGCGCGGCGTATGCTTTCGATTTCCGGCTGTTGCCGATCCGCCCCCTGGAGAAAGCGGCAATTGCGGCCCAGCACGTCTTCGCTGGCATAACCGGTGATACGTTCGAAGGCCGGATTGACGTAGATGATCGGTTGATCGCCCTGTTGGTTATCGGTGATCACGATGGCATTCACGCTGGCTTCGATCGCCTGCGTGCGGATGCGCAACTCCAGGTCGCGACGCCTTTGCTCGCTGACATCCTGGATTACGGAAATCGCGCCCTGCAGCACGCCGTGTTCGTCGAGAAGGGGCGCCGCCGAGTTGAGAATGGTTTTCTCGGTATCGTCGAACGCCTGGATATCGATCACCTGGTTACGCTGCGCCTTGCCGCTCAGTACCGCACGGGCCATGGGCCAGTTTCCGGGCAACAAGGGTTCGCCGTTTTCGGCCCAGGTGCCGCTGTAACGCTCGTAGTCGCCCAGCTCCATCGGCTGTGGCCCGGCCCAGATTTGCGTGCTCTCCGGGTTACTGAGGATCAGCCGGCCGCTGCTATCGGCGACGGAGACGCCGACCGGCAGGTTGTCGAGAATCTTGCGCAGCAGCGCCTCGCTCTGCGTCAGCGCCTGGGTGCGTTGCTCCACCAGCTGTTCCAGGCTTTCGAACAGGCGCACCCGGCCCAGGGCGATAGCCAACTGGCGACCGATCGAGGACAGCGCGTTGAGCGTGTCGTCCGGCCAGCTTTGCGCCTGGCTGTGCACCACGTTGAGCATGCCGATGATCTCGCCACCGAGCAGCAACGGGATGCTCGCATGGGCCCCCTCGCCCTGTTGCGCCAGCGCCGGGCAGCCAGCGATATTGCAGGGCACGCTCAAGCGGTCGCTGAGCCAGGCATGGCGGCACGGGCAATCGTTGGCGCAGGCGTTGAGTTGGGCCAGGTCGAGGCTGTTGCGGCGCGCGCGTACACCCGCCACACGCACGCCGGTTTCGGCCTTCTCTGTATCGATCAGCAACAGCCAGGTAGCCACCGCGTCGGGGAACTCGAGGATGCGCCCGAGCCCCATATCGATGACGCGCTCTTCGCTGTTGGCGTCGGTCAGGCCGCTGGTGAAGTGAAACAGGCTGTTGAGCAGCGAATTGGTGCGGGTCAGTTCGTCATGCTTGGCCTGTAGTTCGTGGTTCAGGCGCACACCTTGCTCGTAGGTGGAAATCAGCAGGTCGAGGATCTGCTGGCGCCCGGCGGTGATGAAATGGCGCTCGCCTTCGAGCATCACTTCCACGCCCATCTGCACCCGCTCGCTGCTGCGCAGTTCGAGGTTGACCAAAAAGTAGCGAATGCGCGACATCAGGTACTTCTCGTCGTAGGGCTTGACGATGAAGTTGTCGGCGCCACAGGCCAGCCCGTGTACCACGTCGCGCGCGTCGGCCAGGCTGGTGACCAGGATTACCGGAATGTGCGCGGTCTGCGGCTTTTCCTTGATCTGCCGGCAGAGTTCGTAGCCATCCATCAGCGGCATGACGATATCGCTGATTACCACGATCGGCTGGACCTCGGCGAGACAGGCCAGCGCCTCGACCCCGTTGCGGGCGACCGTCACCTTGCAGCCAGCCGACTCGAGCAGGTACTGCAGTTCCGCGGCTTGGGTGGGGCTGTCTTCGGCAATGAGGATTTTCGCATCGGTCAACATAATCCTTCTCCTCCAGGCGCATGGCCGGACGAAATACTGCGTGCTGCGAGCGTGTTGAGTAACGTAGCCATCGCCTCGGGTGCCAGCACCAATTGGGCGGCTTGCAAGTTGATGGCGGCCAGTGGCATGGCATCGATGACCGCACTGCCGGGTTCTTGGACAATCGTCATGGCGCCCAGGCGATGAAGCTCGGCCAAGCCTTCGGCGCCGTCACGGCCCATGCCGGAGAGCTGGATGGCGATAGCCCGGCTGCCCAGACTTTGCGCCACACTGTTGAACAGGTGATTGGCCGAGGGGCAAAACGGGATGTTGTGGTTGCCCCGTTCCAGGCGGGCCCGCAGGTTCGCGTCGACCCCCAGGTGATGCCCCTCCGGTGCCAGATAAAGCCCGCCAGGCAATAGTTCCTGACCTTCCTGGGCGAGGTGCACCGGCATGCTTGAGAGGCTTGCCAGCCAGTCTCGAAAACTGTCGATAAAGCCCGCGGAAATATGCTGCGCCAGCAGCAGCGGCCAGGGTTGTTTCGGCAGCAGCTTGTCGAGCAGAACCTTCAGCGCCGCTGGGCCGCCGGCCGAGGCGGCGATGGCGACCAGCAATGGCTGCTCCGGTTGCAAGTTCTGCTTGGGCAACAACGCCCTCGCCGTGCCCAGCGGCGGCGTGTAGGGGCGTCGTACGATCTTCACCTGGGCCAGGTTGAGCAAGGTGCGCAACAAGTCGTTCACCCGTGTCTCGAAATTGGCACAGTGCGGCCCGGCGGGTTTTTCCAATACCGCCAGGGCGCCGGCTTCCAGGGCGCGCATCGCGGTCGAGGCGTCCTTGGCATTGCAGCTAAGGGTCAGCACCACCACCGGCAACGCATGCCGCTCGAGAATCCGCGCGGTGGTTTCGTAGCCATCCATCCCCGGCATATGCACGTCCATGGTGACTATGTCCGGGGTGAAGCTCATCAGCACGTGCAACGCCTGTTCGCCATTTGCGGCCTCGCGCACCTGCAGCCCAGCGCCCTCCATTACGCTACGCAACAGCACGCGCACACTCGGTGAGTCGTCGACAATCAATACACGCATGGCCAACTCCCTTTAAATCAAGCGCCGGATGGTGTCGAGCAAACTGTCCTGCTCGAAGCCGCTTTTCACCAGGTAGGCATTGGCACCAACCTCCAGTCCGTGGGCGCGATCTTCCGCGGAGTGCAGCGCGGTCACCAGCACCACGGGCAGTTGTGCCAGTTCACGGTCGAGGCGGATGCGCGAGGTCAGGGTAAATCCGTCCATGCGCGGCATTTCGACATCCGATACCAGCAGATCGAAGCGGCTCTGCTTCAACGCATTCCAGGCCTCCAGGCCGTCGTTGGCGGTGCTTACACTGTAGCCGGCGCCTTCGAGGATGGCTTTGAGCAGGCCGCGCGAAGTGAAGGAGTCTTCGGCGATCAACAGGCGTTGCTTGGCCGTTGGACCGGTTTGCTCGGCGCTACGTTCAAAGCTGCCGCCACCGATGGCCTGGGCGCTGCGGTAGAGGTCGCCAGGGTGCAGGATTGGCACCAACTGGCCATCGCCGAGCAGCGTCGCGCCGAGCAGATTGCGCACCCGCGGCAGTTGCTTGCCGAGGTTCTTCACGGTGATTTCCTGATCACCGAGCAGTTCGTCGACCAGCAGGAAGAAACGCTCGCCGCGCACCTTCAGCAATAGCAAAGTCAGCGTCCCCTCACCGCGCACCTGGGCATCGAGCTCGAGCACATCGGCCAGCGCCCATACTGGCAGCACCTGTTCCTGGAAGACCAGGGTGGGGCGATTCTCCTGGGTTTTTACCGCGTTGGCCGGTAGCCGCAGGCAGCGCTCCACCGCCAGCGCAGGCAGGGCGAAGATGCGTTCGGCATTGCGCACGATGACCGCGCGAAACGCCGAGAGATTGAGCGGCAGGTGCAGATGAACACAGCTACCCTGCCCCGCTACGGACTCGACCTCGATGCGCCCGCCGATGCGCTCCACCGCCTCCTGAACGATGGCCATGCCCAGGCCGCGCCCGGACAGGTCGGTAATCAGCTCGCTGGTCGAAAGCCCTGAGGCGAAGATCAGCTTGCCCGCTTCGCCATCGTCCAGCGCCTGTGCCTGTTCGCCATCGAGCAGGCCGCTGACAACTGCGCGGGCCTTGAGCTTGGCTATGTCCAGGCCACGGCCATCATCGCGCACGCGCAGTTCGAAGCGGTCCGCTGACTCCTGCAGCAGCTCCAGCTGCAGCACGCCGACTTCCGCTTTGCCACAGGCGCTGCGCTGCGCGGGCGTCTCCAGTCCATGATCGATGGCGTTGCGCAGCAGGTGGGTCAGCGGTGTGCGCAGTTCGTCGAGAATGCGTTTGTCTACCTGCAGATCGCTGCCGCTGATTTGCAGCGCCACCCGCTTGCCGGCCTGGCTGGCAAGGTCCTGCACCATCGCCGGCAGGCCATCGGTCAGGTGGCTGCCGGTCAGCAGCAGCACCCCCTGCAATTCCTCGCCAAGGGCCTCGGAGAGTTGGGTCAGCCCCTGGGACAGATGCTTGCCGGCCTTTTCCAGGCGAATCGCTTCGAAGTGCAGACGATCCATCTTTGCCTGGCTCCAGTCCAGGTAATCGAGCAGCGCCCTGAGCGTGTCCTGGCTCGCCGCCGACATTACCTGGGCATTCTCGCGCAGCTGTTTCAAGGCGACACCGGCGACCAGGCGATGGCCGCGCAGGGGGTCGAAGGCGGCGCGATGCTCGCTGAGCTGCCGGGCCTGCTCGCTGGCCTCGAGCTTGTGTTGCAGCAGAGTTTCGTTATGGAACAGCAATGCGTCCAGGCGTCGTGCCGAGACCCTTAGTGTCCCAGGATCGCTGGGCGCCAATGGCATACCCGGCACCTCCACCGGCAGGCTGAACGCCTCGTCGCGAGCCGCAGCCTCCAGGTCGGCGATCAGCCGTTGACGCTGTTCCTCGTCGCCGGTTTGCCCCCCGTGCAGCTGCTGCAACACATGCAGGGCGTAGCGGCATAACTCGACCCGTTGCGGAGTCAGCGCCAGATTACCTCTGCGCACCTCGGCCAGCAGGCTTTCCCAGGCATGGCACAAGCGCTCGATCGGCTGCAAACCAACGGCACGGGCGGCGCCCTTGAGGCTGTGCACTTCGCGAAACAGCGACTCGATGGACGCCTCGCTGGCATGCGCCTCGCGCCAATTGGCCAGGCTATCGGCAAGGATGCCCAGGCGCTCGTCGGCCTCCACCTTGAAAGCGGCCAGCAGCCGTTGTTGCAGCGCTTTGCGATCCAGACTCATGACGTACTCACAGCTTGAAGCGAGCGGCCAGGCCCTTGAGCTTGAGGCCGAGCTGATGCAGATTGCGCGCCGCCAGATCGACCTGACGGGTACCGCCGACATTGTCCTGGCTGGCCTGACGAATGTTCTCCATGGCGCTTGAAACCTGATCCATGCCGATCAGCTGCTGTTGGCTGGTGGCGGCGATCTGCAGCGCCATTTCGCTGGATTGCTCGATGCTGTCGCTGAGGCTGCGGATCGCCTCGCCGCTGGAGCGTGCGCGGTCATAGCCGAGCTCCACGGTCTTGCTGCCTTGTTCGGCAAGCAGTACCGCCTTGGTCATGGCCTTCTGGATATCCCCGAGAATCCCGCGCACCTGCGCAGTGGCCTGTTTCGATTGATCCGCCAGGGCTTTGACCTCTTGCGCCACCACCGAGAAGCCCTTGCCGATTTCCCCGGCCTTGACCGCCTCGATCGAGGCATTAACCCCAAGCAGGTTGGATTGCTCGGCGAGGTCGCCGACCGAGGCGACTATCTCGCCGATGGCCTGGCTCTGTTCGCCCAGACGCATGATGCTTTCCGCCACGGCCTGCATCTGCTCGCGGATCTGCTGCATGCCGGCGAGCGCTTCCTCGACCGCCTGCTTACCGCCCAGCGCGACCTGACGGGTACGCTCGGTGCTTTCGGCGACGCCCTGGGACTTCGACCCGGCCAGCACCGCGGTCTGTTTGACCTCCTCCACCGTGGTGGCGATCTCGCTGATCGCCGTGGCGGTTTCCTGGGTGCTGGTGGCGACCTGGCTGGTGGCGGCGAGAATTTCCTCGCTGGAGCTGGCCAGTACCGAGATACCTTCGTTCATGTCCTGTACCAGTTCGCGCAGGTAGGCGCTCATCTCGGCGAATGCCTGGGCCAGCCGGCCCACTTCGTCCTGGCGTGAGCTGGCGATGGTCTCACGCGGGATCTCGCCACGGCCGATCTGTTCGGCCCAGCCCGTGAGTCGCGCCAACGGCAGCGCGATATGCCGGCTGAGCAACCAGGCCAGCAGCGCACCGCCAACCACCAGCATCAGGCTCAAGTTGAGCATGCGTTCGCGCAAAGTCGTCAGCGCTTGGCGCGAACGCTGCTGCGCTTCGGCGATGCGCTGCTCGGTCAGAGTGGTCAATTGCAGGCCCAAGGTGTGAATCCGCTCGAACCGCTCCGGTTGCACGCCGGTGCTCAGCTGTAACGCCTCCTCCATCTGGCCGGCGCGAATCAGTTGCAACTGATGTTCGCGGGTTTCCTGTATCGCAGCCCGCAGCACGGTCAACTGTTCGAGCAGGTCGTCGGCCTTGGGGTCGTTGGTCATCGCTGCACGCATACGCTGCATCAGTCGATCGTTTTGCAGTTTGCTTTGACGAATCTGCTCTTCGTGTTGATCCAGGCCGTCGACGCCACCTGCGCTTATCGCTTGCAGTAGCTCATTGCGCTGGGCCTCGATATTGATGCGCAGCTCCTTGGCGTCGGAAATCAAGCCGAAGTGGCCTTCGAATTGCAGTTCTTCACTTTCCTGCAGGCTGACGAAGCGTTCCAGGGTCATGAAAATCAGGCTGCCGAAGCCGATAATCAGCGCGGCGAAGGCAATCAGCAGTTTGCTGCCTATATCGAACCGTAGCGTTTTGCCCATCATGCGGATAAATCTCCTGGCTTGAATGCATTAGTCGGCCATTACCGGTAAATCGGGATCGCCCAGCAGACGCGCGCCGTCCAGCACCGTGGCTTGCTCGTCGGTGACCCCGAGCAGGTACTGGGCGCGCACCCCGGTGAGATTGACAGGTGGCTTCTGCAGGCTGTTACGGCGAATCTGTGCGATGCCCAGCACCTGGTCGATCAGCACGCCGAACTCCATCTGCGGGCTTTGCAGAATCAACAGGAAATTACGCTCCGAAAGGCTGCCGATCGGCAGTTCGAACAGCACCCGCAGATCCAGCACCGAGACGATCCGCCCGCGCACATTGACGATGCCCAGTACGTAAGCCGGAGTATTCGGCAACGGTGTGTATTGGCTTAGCGGCAATACCTGGGCGACGTGTTCGCTGGCAATGGCGTACAGCTCGCCGCTGATGCCGAAACGCAGTACTTCGAACTGGTCCGCGGGCGTCTGATCGTCGATCACCTGGGCCCAGTCGCGACCGCGCTGGTGCAACCTGGCCGCGCGCTCTTCAGGGTCGATGGCGAAGCCCTCGAGCAGGCGTCGTTCGAACTCGGCCATTCGCTCATGCAAACGTGCCCAGCTCGCCGAGTCATCGACGGTTTGCTGGTTGGGGTTCATGGGTTCGGACATGTCTGGATTTGCTCCTGTAACTGCTCGCACAGGCGCAGCAGCTGTGCGCAGCTGAGACCGTCGCCGTGCGCCACCGGGCTTTCCCTGTCCTGGCTTTCGAGTAGTTGCCGGCACACCTGCAAGGCTTTGGCGCCGGCTGGCTGACGGCCTTGATCGAATAGCAGACGCGCCTGCAGGAAATAGGCAAGGATGAAGCCGTCGTCCAGGTAGAGGCATTTCTGCAGCGCCAACAACGCCGCGGGGTGGTCGCCGCGCTGCTGCGCCAGTTGCGCCAACAACCAATAGGCGGTGGCCGAGGCCGGGTCGAGCGTCAAGCCGCGTTGCAGCCAATCCTGGGCCTCCTGGTAATGCTGCTGGTCGGCACAACCGCGGGCGAGCAACAGGCAGGCCTGATGCTGCTGCGCATGGCTCAAACCCGCACAGGCCAGGTATGCCAACAGGGCCTCGCGGGCGATGCCGTTGTGACCTTGGCCAGCAGCATCCAGAGCGTGTTGCCAGAGCGCTTCGGCTTGGCTGAGGGGGGCGGCCGTGGGGGGCACGGCACTGCTTGATTTGACAGGGGCGGCGGATGCCACGGGCGCAGTCGTCCTGGGCGGCTTCTCAAGCGGCGCCAGGCGCGGCGCAGGCCAGCTTTCCATGCTCGGCACGATTGACGCGGGCGGCGCTTGGGCCTTTGCGGCATCGCTGCGCAAGGCGTAATTGCTGCCGGCCCAGCGCCCGCTAAGGCCAGCCTGGGTGGCGAGACCGGCTTCGACTGCGCTGAGCAGCAGCAGCCCTTCCGGATTGAGGCTGGCGAGCAGCCGGCGCAACGCCGCGCTCGCGCGGCCTGGCGAGAAATACATCAGCACATTGCGGCACAGGATCAGGTCGGCGCCGGGCATCGGGCAGGCAGGCGCATCGTCAGCCAGGTTGTACTGGACAAAGCGAATGCGCCCGCGCCAGGCCGGACGCACCCGCCACAGGCGGCCCGCGGCCTGGAAGTATTGGCTGCGGAAGCGGTTCTCGTTACGGCGAAAGGCGTTGGCGCCATACAGGCCCTGTTCGGCACGGGCGAGAAAAGCGCTGTTGATATCGCTGGCGATGATTTCCAGCGACCAGTCGTCGCGCTCCGCGCCGAGCAACTGATCGCACAGAAACAGTAGGCTGTAGGCCTCTTCGCCAGTACAGCAGCCAGCGCTCCATAGACGCAAGCTGCGCTGTCCGCTTTGCCTGCGACGTGCCAGCAAGGGCCCCAGGTGATGACTGGCCAGCCAGTCGAGCGCTTCGGCATCGCGGCGGAAGTAGGTTTCGCCAACGGTGAACGCCGGTATCAACATTTCCAATAGCGGTCGATCCCAGGTGGCGAACGCCAGTTCGCTCAGCCAGGCATCGAAATCGACCACCTGCTGCTCCACCGCCAACAGGTGCAGGCGGCGCAACATATCGCTGCTGCGCGCGCCGGAGAAGTCCATGCCCAGGTGCCGCAATACCTTGTGACTAAGCGCGATCAGCAGCTGCGGCGAACACACGGACTCAATGCGCAGCATCGGATGTGCCCTCGCCGTTCGCCAGCAGCTCGCTTAATCTGGCTTCATCGGCCTGGCTCAGCAGTTGCTCGACATCCTGGATCAGCAGCAGGCCATCGGCGCTACGCGCCGCACCGAGCAACAGGTTGGAAGGCACCCGGGGGTCAGTTGCCGGGGTGAAGTCATCGCTGCCATAGCTGCTTACCGGCGCGACCCGTTGCACCGGCAATAACAAATCGCGCTTGCTGGTGCGCAGCCAGATAAAAGGTTGCCAGAGGCTGAGGGCCGGCATGACCCAACCGAAACGCCGCGCCAGGTCCACCACCGGCAACAGCTGCCCACGCACGTTGACCAAGCCGCAGATGGTCTCCGGGGCACCCGGCAGCGGCATGCTCTGCAATGCGGGCAGCACCCGAACCACTTGTTCGAGGGCCACCGCCAAAGGCTGATCGGCAAGCCAGAAAGGCAACACCTGGTATCTATCCATAGATGCGTCCCTGTCACCGCACGCTATTACTCTCCTTGAACCCTAGCGCAGCTGTAGCCGACGTCCAGCCGACCACAGGAATAACTCGATATACCGCCTATCGGGCACCAATCGGCTCACTCCAGGCTATGGAGTGGCAGCCTTTTCGCCAGCCGATTCGGGTTGCCAAGCGCCCCCCAGCGCGGCAATCAATTGCACGCTGGCGGTCAAACGATTGCCGAGCAGGGTCAGGGCCGTGCGTTCGTTGTTCAGCGCGGTGGCCTGCACGTTAACCACGCTGTTGAAGTCGACGGTGCCGGCGCGGTACTGGTTCTCGATCAGGCGCAGCGACTCACGTGCGGATGCCAGCGCTTCCTGCTGCACCGCAGCCTCGCGCTCGAATACCTCGAGCTGCACCAGGTAATCCTCCACTTCACGGAAGCCATCGAGCACGGCCTGGCGGTATTGCGCCACTGTCTGGTCGTAGCTGGCCTCGACCCGCTCCAGCTCGGCGCGGCGGGCGCCGCCGTCGAACAGGGTCAGGGCCAGCGCGGGGCCCAGGGACCAGAAACGGTTGGGCACGCTGATCAGGTCGGCGAAGCTGCTGTTGCGGTAACCGCCGCTGGCGGAGAGCGTCAGGTCGGGATACCACGCCGCTTCGGCGACACCGATTTCGGCGTTGGCGGCGGCGACCCGGCGTTCGGCGGCGGCGATGTCCGGTCGGCGTTGCAGCAGTTGCGCGGGCAGCGCCAGGGGAATTGCGGGTAACTGGGGCAGCTCTTCGCGCACGGCGATGCGTAGCGAGCCCGGCGCGGCGCCGGTCAGCACGGCGATGGCGTGCTCCAACTGCGCGCGCTGCCATTCCAGGTCGATGGCCTGGGCCTGGGTGCTTTTCAGCTGGGTCTGCGCCTGGGCCACATCGGAGCGCGGCACTATGCCGGCGCGGTACTGGTTCTCGGTCAGCTTCAGCGCCCGCGCATAGGCGGCCACGGTGGCGTCGAGCAGGCGCTTCTGCTCGTCGAGAACACGCAGTTGCAGGTAGTTCTGCGCCAGTTCCGATTGCAGGCTCAGCCGCGCGGCGGCCAGGTCGGCTGCACTGGCGGCCGCACCCGCCTGGTTGGATTCCAGGCCGCGGCGCAGTTTGCCCCACAGGTCCAGTTCCCAGGCGGCGTTCAGGCCCAACTCATAGCTATTGCCCACCGAACTAGCGTTGCCCAGGGTGCTGTTGGAGCCCGCGCCCTGGCCGGAACGCGTCACCCCGCCGCTGCCGGACAGGCTCGGGTAGAAACTCGCCCGTGCGCCGCGCACCAGGGCGCGAGCCTGGCGGTACTGCGCCTCGCTGGCGGCAAGGTTCTGGTTGTCGACATTGAGTTTGCCGATCAGCCCGTTCAGCTCGGCATCGCCATACAGCTCCCACCAGGCGCCTCGGGCCAGGGCGTCGGCCGGTTGCGCGCGGCTCCACCCTTCGGCATGGCGAAATTCGGCGGGAATCTCCATGGCTGGGCGCTGGTAGTCCGGGCCAAGGGTGCAGGCACCCAGGCCGAGCATGGCGATGGCGAGACACAACGGGCGCAGGGTCGAGGCATTCATAACGGGGTTTCCAAAGCAGCGTCGCTACGCACGCCGCGCCAACGGTTGACGCGGTGGCGCAGGCGGTCGAAATACAGGTAAACCACTGGGGTGGTGTAAAGGGTCAGCAACTGGCTGAGCAGCAGCCCGCCGACGATGGCGATGCCCAGCGGCTGGCGCATTTCCGCGCCCTCGGCGCTGGACAGGATCAGTGGCAACGCGCCGAGGATCGCCGCCAGGGTGGTCATGATGATCGGACGGAAGCGCAGCAGGCAGGCGCGACGGATCGACTCCTCCGGACTCAGCTGCTCCTGGCGTTCCAGTTGCAGCGCCAGGTCGATCATCAGAATGGCGTTCTTCTTCACCACGCCGATCAGCAGGAACAGCCCGAGCAGCGAAATCAGGCTGAATTCGCCGCCGACCAGCAGAATCGCCAGGAGCGCGCCGACCCCGGCCGAGGGCAGCGTGGAGAGAATCGTCAGCGGGTGGATATAGCTCTCGTAGAGCACGCCGAGCACGATATACACCACCAGCAGCGCGGCGAAAATCATCAGCGGCTGGCCCTGGGCCGCCTGCTGGAAGGCGCCGCCCGTACCGCCGAGCATGCCCTGCACCTCTGTGGGCAGGCCAACCCGCGCCACCGCCTGTTCGATGGCGGCGCTGGCCTGCTCCAGGGTCACCCCCGGCGCCAGGGAGAAGCCGATGCTCTCGGCGGCGAACTGGCCCTGGTGGTTGACCCGGTCCTCCTCCAGGCTGCGCTCCCAGTGGGCGAAGCTGGACAGCGGCACGCGCGCGCCGTCGGCGGTTATCAGCTGCACCTGGTCCAGCACTTCCGGGCTTTGCGCGTAGCGCGGGTCAACTTCCATGACCACGCTGTACTGGTTGAGGCTGTCATAGATGGTGGCGATCTGGCGCTGGCTGAAGGCGTTGTTCAGCACCGAGGTGACCATCGCCATGTCCACGCCCAGGCGCTTGGCGGTATCACGGTCGATCACCAGGCTGACCTGCTGGGCGCCCTCGCCTTCGTTGGCGTCGATATCGGTCAGCTCCGGCAAGGCCGCCAGGGCATCGCGTACCTTCGGCAGCCAGATGCGCAGGTCGTCCAGATCGCTGGCCAGCAGTACGTATTCATTGTCCGAGCTGCGCCCCTGGCGGCCGCCGAACTGCAGGTCCTGGTCGGGCATCAGGAACATGCGCCCGCCCGGCACCTTGGGCACGCTCTTGCGCAACCGCTCGATCACCGCCTGGGCCGATACGCCGCGCGTGTCGATGGGCTTCAGGCGCACGATCATAAAGGCGTTGTTGATCCCGCCATTGCCGCCGATGAAACCAGCCACGCTTTCCACCGCAGGGTCGGCGAGCACCGCGCGGCGATAGATTTCCATCTTTGGTTGCATCACCTGGAACGACAGGCCGTCGTCGCCGCGGATAAAACCAATCAGCTGGCCGGTGTCCTGCTGCGGCATAAAGGTCTTCGGCACGGCGACATACAGGTAGCCATTCAGGCCGATGGTCGCCAGCAAGCCGAACAGCATCAGCTGCGAATGCGCCAGCGCCCATTCCAGGCTGCGTCGGTAGCCCTCCAGCACACGCGTCTGCAGGCGCGCCCCGAAGCGCTGCAAGGGCCCCGGCTCGCGCTTTGCCTCAGCCTTGAGCCAGCGCGCGCAGAGCATCGGCGTCAACGTCAGCGACACCAGCAGTGAGATGACGATGGCCACCGCCAGGGTGATGGAAAACTCGTGGAACAGGCGCTCGGCGATACCGCCGACGAACAGGATGGAAACAAACACCGCGACCAGCGACAGGTTCATCGACAGCAAGGTGAAGCCCACCTCGCGCGAGCCTTTCAGCGCCGCCTGCAGCGGCTTTTCGCCATTCTCGATATGCCGGGAAATGTTCTCCAGCACCACGATGGCGTCGTCCACCACCAGGCCGGTGGCGATGATCAGCGCCATCAGCGACAGGTTGTTCAGCGAAAAGCCCCACAGGTACATGACTGCGAAGGTGCCGACCAGCGACACCGGCACCGCCAGCGCCGGGATCAACGCCGCACGCCAGCGGCCGAGAAAGGCGAACACCACCAGAATCACCAGCGCCACGGCGATCAGCAGCGTGCGTTCGGCTTCGTGCAGGGTGGCGCGGATCACTGGCGAGCGGTCCATCGCCACCTCCAGCTTGACGCTGGCCGGGATCACCTCGCGCAGCGCCGGCAGTTGCGCGCGGATATCGGCGATGGTTTCGATGATATTGGCGCCGGACTGGCGGTTGATCACCAGCAGCACCGCTTCGTTGTCGTTGTAGAAACCGCTGTTGTAGCGATCCTCGACGCCATCAACGACGCTGGCGACATCGCCCAGGCGCACGCTGGCGCCGTTCTCCTGGCGAATGATCAGCGGCGCATAGTCGGCGGCATGTTCCAGTTGGTCGTTGGCCTGTACCAGCCAGTGTTGGGCATCGTTTTCCACCGCCCCCTTGGGCCGTTGGCCGGTGGCGTCGGCGATGGCCTGGCGCACCTCGTCCAGGGCGATGCCGTACTGGTCGAGCAGGCGCGGTTGCAGCGATACGCGTACCGCCGGCAGCGAACTGCCGCCGATCTGCACCTCACCGACCCCGCTGACCTGGGACAGCTTCTGCGCCAGGATGGTCGAGGCGACGTCGTACAGCTGGCCCTTGTTGAGCACCTCGCTGGTCAGCGACAGCACCATGATTGGCGCCTGCGACGGATTGACCTTGCGGTAGCTGGGCATGGTGCGCATACCGCTGGGCAACAGTTTGCGCGCGGCATTGATCGCCGCCTGCACTTCGCGGGCGGCGGCGTCGATGTCGCGGTCGATATCGAACAGCAGGATGATCCGGGTACTGCCCTGGCTACTGCGGCTGGTCATCTCGCTGATCCCGGCGATGGTGCCGAGCGAACGTTCCAGCGGCGTCGCCACCGTCGCCGCCATCACCTGCGGGCTGGCGCCGGGCAGGCTGGCCTGCACGGTGATCGCCGGGAAGTCCATCTTCGGCAACGGCGCCACCGGCAACAGGCCGAAACTGACGCCGCCGAGGAGCAGAATCGCCAGACTCAGCAGCAGCGTGGCGACCGGGCGCAGGATAAAGGGTGCGGACAGGTTCACGCCACAGCCCCTGTAGGAGCCAGCTTGCTGGCGATCATCGGCAACACAAAAGCATCGCCGGAGCGCAGTGAATTACATGTAGCCCGGATGCAATCCGGGAAAGGGTCTAACGGTCGATACCGCCCCCGGATTGCATCCGGGCTACGCTTTGGCTGATCGTAGGGACACCGATCGCCAGCAAGCTGGCTCCTACAAAAAGCGTTCAAACCGCCACCCCCGCAGTGCTGCGCCCGCCAAGGCGTCGCGACAGCCGATCAAAGTACAGGTAGATCACCGGCGTGGTGAACAGCGTCAGCACCTGGCTGACCAGCAGACCACCGACCATCACCAGGCCCAGGGGCTGGCGCAGCTCGGCGCCGGAGCCCGTGGCAAGCATCAGCGGCACCGCGCCAAACAACGCTGCCAGGGTGGTCATCAGGATCGGCCGAAAGCGCAGCAATGCTGCCTGGTAGATCGCAGCCTCGGGTGCCATGCCCTGGTTGCGTTCGGCGTCGAGGGCGAAGTCGATCATCATGATCGCGTTCTTCTTGACGATGCCGATCAGCAGGATG
>NZ_CAMPHI010000060.1 GCF_946885955.1 uncultured Pseudomonas sp. | reverse complement strand
GCGCAAGCTGGGGCATATCAGCCGTCACGGCAACGTCTATGTGCGCACGCTATTTATTCACGGCGCCCGAGCAGCCTTACTGGCGGCGCAGCGATGTCAGGCCCGCACGCCGGAGAAACTGACCCAGCTGCAGCGCTGGGCGGTGGAGACCGCGGCACGCATCGGCCACAACAAAGCGGCCGTGGCCCTGGCCAACAAACTGGTGCGGATCTGCTGGGCGGTGTGGTGCCATGAGCGCCGGTTCAGTGGTGATTGGCAAAGCGTAAGGCCCGCCTGACGGCGGGGGTAATCAGTAAGGTGTGATGGTTTTCTGGTGGTTGTGGTGAGCAGCAGCACTGTCGAACAGGCGAGTCCTGCAGCGGAACAAGGCCGATAACAATGCTGATCGATCGTGATCGATTGAACGCTTGGCCCCCGCTGCGCGAACTACAGAATGGCCAGGGCAAAAAGCCCAAGACAAGGCCGGATATACGAATGCAACCGCGCTGACGACAGATGCAAAAGCAATGCTTTGCTCACTACTTGTGGGGAGAGTTCATATACGCATTGTTAGGCGCGCCTACATTAATTGGCTGCCATTGCTTTTAAATAGCCCGGGATAGAAACGGCTATCAGTAGGACGAAGAAAGAAAGATTGATAAATAGACCAATTATGGACTGGACTAAAGTGGACACCTTGCGATTCTCTCTAAATCTTTTTATGCCGGATATGCCATAAATAGTGCCGATTATGAATGAGGCCATTACTAGAGCAAAAGCTAAAAGCAAGTTAACGCCAAGGCTTCCGTGCAATGAGAAAATGAATATAGCCACGAGTGGCAAAGCCCAGGACGTTGCGGCAGGTGAGAGCATGAGGATTGTTTTGGGTTCGGCGGGGTTTATGTGTGAGCTCATTTTTGCCTTAGTGCCTAACGTTTGGTTAAGGGGCGGGCTTTAGCCCGCCCCAGTGAGCGCAGCGAACGGTTTGAACCGCTAGTTATAAGCCTTAAGCAGGGTTTACTCACTCAGAAGCGCTGTACAAAAGGCCTTCATTGATTTCTTCAGGTAGGCCTTCATGCCACCATATATACGCATGCGGCATTTCACCCTCATCTTCATAACCATCGTCTGGTTCGTAGTACTGATCTAACACTTTCCCATTATCTATTTTGAAGAAAAACTCACATGGTTCATCGTCCCCTCTGAGGCATGCTCTGGCGTCAATTTCAGGTGATAGTTCAAATAGAAATTCAAGTATTGATCTAATTACGTCTAAGCCGACACTGCCATGAACAAATCGGAAAGTATTGTATCCCGCAGTCGCTCCCTTTGCTTCCGCAATAAGATCGTCGGACGGTTTCCCGAAAGCATCACAGATATTTTTTAAAAGCTGAGAGTATGCTTTATTTGCATTGGCAGGTGATATTTCGAGAGCGCAAGCCAACAGATCTTTTTCTGTTTCTTCGCCACTTGGTTTTTGTTCATCATTTATAGTTTTGAATATTGTATATAATTTTTTTTGTATTTCTTGGTCGGGATGCTTAATGTACAGTCTTGTGGTTTGCTCTGACATATGAACTCCATCTCTGGCTGGGGTGGTTTTTATTTTTACTCGCTGCAGTGTATTAAACGCGGTTTATAACGTTTGGTTAAGGGGCGGGCTTTAGCCCGTCCCAGCGAGCGGAGCGAGCGATTTGAACCAATTGTTAGCGGGCAGGTGCACTCTCATTTCGCCCCAATAAGCAAAGCCAATGACACCCCTGCAACATGCGTATTACCTGAGTTTCTAAGCCGAACTAACATTGCTCTTGTCATATCAGTAGGAAAGCGCCGAAAGTTTTGAACTAATTTTTCTTCATAGCTGCCGACAGCTTCCATACCATGTAACGCCGACCAGAAAACACCGGAGCCATCTTCTTCTGGAAAGCGCTCGAATAAGTTGAAAATTGCTTGGTAGTATTTTTCTGGCGCAGATGACTGAAACGCCTCTTCAAGCAAGTACTCAAGTGGCAACCAGTTACCATCTGCAGGCTCAAAACTAGAAATGTTATTGGCAAGCTCAGTATTCATAAATGCACGCTAACGTATGGTTAAGGGGCGGGCTTTAGCGCGTTCCAGTGAGCGCAGCGAGCGATTTGAACCACTTGTTAGGGACTCACACATTCCTGATTATGGTAACTACAACGGCGACAACAACCAACATTATGATTATTGTCTTAATTTTTATTTCAAGAGGTTCAATGGGCTTTCGCCTCTCAGCGTAGGCCTTGATTTTTTCATCTACCTCAGGAAATAGCCTCTCTGTGTGAAGTTCGTCGTCTACCAATAGCCTACAATAATATTTTCTTGGCTTGCAGCAGACCTCGACTTTGACGTTTCGGTTGCCGACAGTGAATTCTCGAACTCCCGCCAGATAAAAATTCCGTCGCTTTTCTATTAGTTGGCCATCGATAAAGTATTTTTCACTCCCAAAGTTGGTTAGTTCTATTTCAAATATGTGACCGTCAATCTGAGTGGAGGATCGCATGTGGTCCCTAACTATAAATAGACACCAATTGGTGCATAACCTGCCGGACGGGATTGGGGGATAACCTTCCTTGTCATGTCTCTGATTCCTGTCTAGGTTGGTGCTTTCGGGGTCAGGATGACCGATTTGGCAGGTTATACACCAAGGCCGGAAAGCCTCGATTGCTTGGCCAGATTCATGTGAGTCGTGACCGGATTGAGGTTCGTTATATCGGTTTTTACCGTTACCGTCACCGCTCAAGATGGCAAAAAGATGGCATTTTTTATGGGCGTGGTTGGCCGTGGTGGAAAACGCTTTGCGGTTTTCCACCCTACGTTTGGGTGCGTAGTTTTAGGTGCGTAGTTTTGGCTGCGGGCTTTTGGATTGGCTATGACACGGTTGCAGGATTGCAGGGCTTACGCTGTCAGCATTTCAGGAATGTAGGAGCCGCTTGCCGGCACTGCCGTTTGGCTTGGATCGCCGGAGCGCCGAATCGCAGCAAGCTGGCTCCTACAGGGTTAGCGATGAGCTCGGCTGTCGGCTAATCGCAATCTTCGTTTCCCATCACGCCCCTTCGCTCAGTTCCGGCCGCAGGATCAAGGCCCCGAGCGGCGGCAGGTTTAGCGCTAGCGAGTAGGGTTGGCCGTGGCTGACTTCCTCGTCGGCGGTTACTTCGTTGCAGCTGCCGTTGTTGCTGCCGGCATAGTATTCGGCGTCGCTGTTGAGCAGTACCTGCCAACGTCCAGCCAGGGGTACGCCGATGCGGTAGCCTTCGCGCGGCACCGGGGTGAAGTTGTGCACCACCAGCAACGGTGCGCCCTGCTCGCCTTTGCGCAGCCAGGCGTAAACGCTGTTGACCTTGTCGTCGCCGATCAGCCATTGAAAGCCGGTTTCGTAGCCGTCCAGTTGGTGCAGTGCCGGTTCGTTACGGTGCAGGAGGTTCAGGTCGCGCACCAGGTTTTGCAGCCCCTGGTGTTCGCCGTAGCGCAGCAGGTACCAGTCCAGTTCGTGGTCGTGGCTCCATTCGCGCCATTGGCCGAACTCGCAGCCCATGAACAGCAGTTTCTTACCCGGATGGCTCCACATGAAGCTCAGGTACAGGCGCAGGTTGGCGAACTTCTGCCAGCGGTCGCCGGGCATTTTGTCCAGCAACGAGCGTTTGCCGTGCACCACTTCGTCGTGCGAGACCGGCAGGATGAAGTGCTCGGAAAACGCGTAAAGCAGGCCGAAGGTCAGTTGATGGTGGTGGTAGCCGCGGTTGACCGGGTCTTCGCCGATGTATTTGAGGCTGTCATGCATCCAGCCCATGTTCCATTTGTAGTGGAAGCCCAGGCCACCTTCGCTGGTCGGCCGGCTGACCCCGGGCCAGGCAGTCGACTCTTCGGCGATCACCAGGGCGCCGGGGGTTTCGCTGGCGACCACGTCGTTGAGGTGGCGGATAAATTCGATCACTTCGAGGTTTTCGCGACCGCCGTGGCAGTTGGGTATCCACTCGCCTTCCTTTCGCGAGTAGTCGCGGTAGAGCATCGAGGCCACGGCGTCCACGCGCAGGCCGTCGACGTGGTAGGTGCGCAGCCAGTGCAGCGCCGAGGCCAGCATAAAGCCGTGCACCTCGGTGCGCCCGAGGTTGTAGATGTAGGTGTCCCAATCCTGGTGGAAGCCCTCGAAGGGGTGTTCGTATTCGTAGAGCGCGGTGCCGTCGAAACGGCCCAGGCCGTGAGGATCGGTGGGGAAATGCGCCGGCACCCAGTCGAGGATCACGCCGATGCCCGCGCGGTGACAGGCGTCGACGAAGGCGGCGAAATCATGGGGGCTGCCATAGCGCGCGCTCGGCGCGAATTGCGACAGCGGTTGGTAGCCCCAGGAGCCACCGAACGGGTGCTCCATAATCGGCAGCAGTTCGATATGGGTGAAGCCCATCTCCAGCACGTAGGGGATCAGTTGTTCGGCCAACTCGTGCCAGCTGAGCAAACGGCCCTCCTCCCCGCCTTCGCGGCGCCAGGAGCCGGCATGCAGTTCGTAGATCGATAGCGGCTGCGAGTGCGCCTGGTGCCCGGCCCGGCGCTCGAGCCAGTCCTGGTCGTGCCAGTCGAATAGCAAGGGTTGCGCCACCACCGAGCCGGTGGCCGGCGGCGCTTCGGTGGCCAGGGCCATGGGGTCGGCCTTCAACGGCAGCAAGCCACCCGGCCCGAGGATTTCGTATTTGTACACTTCGCCGGCCTGCAAACGCGGGATGAACAACTCCCACACCCCGCTCGGCTGGCGCTGGCGCATGGGATGGCGGCGACCGTCCCAGTTATTGAAAGTGCCGACCACCGAGACCCGCTGCGCGTTTGGCGCCCAGACCGCGAAGCGTACGCCGTCGATGCCGTCGTAAGTAGCCAGCTGGGCGCCGAAGCGCTCGCCGAGTTCGCGGTGGTTGCCCTCGGCAAACAGGTACAGGTCGATCTCGCCGAGCAGCAGGCCGAAGGCATAGGGGTCTTCGGTTTCCTGCACGCTGCCGCCCCAGTCGATCCGGTAGCGGTAGGCCCGCGGGCTATCCAGGCGCAGGCTGAACAAACCAGGCGCCGCGCCCTGAGCCATGCTGCCGAGCGATTCGCCGCTGGCGCCGTCGAGCACCTCGACCGATACGGCCTCCGGCAGATAGGCGATAACCAGGGTGCCGCGTTCGTCCCGATGCGGCCCGAGGACCGCGAAAGGGTCGCCATGGGTGGCGTTGCTCAGGGCTTCGATATCGGCCTCGGCCAAGTGCTCGGCTACATCCTCATTCATCATGTCCGCCCCCCGATAAGTGTTCGATCAGTTCCGCCATTCCCTGCACCGGCACGATCAGCCAGTCCGGGCGATAGCGGCTTTCATAAAGAATTTCGTAAGCGGTTTTCTCGATGCAGAACAGCGCCAGTGCCGCGGCCTCGCCCTGGCGCTGATGCCAGGCATGGGGCAATTGCGCCGCGGCGATCCGGTAGGCGTCGTAGAAGGCGCTACGGGCCTGGCTGCGGTAGGTCGCGGCGATGGTGCGCCGGGCCTGTTCGGCTTCAGCCGAGACGTCGGTGCTCTGCGCGTTGCGCATGGCCAGCGCCGCCGCGTAGTCGAAGGAGCGCAGCATGCCGGCGACATCCTTCAACGGGCTGTGGCGCTTGCGCCGTTCCTCCAGGCTGCGGGCCGGCTCGCCCTCGAAATCGATCAGGTAGGCGTCGCCATGGGCGACCAATACCTGGCCCAGGTGCAGGTCGCCATGCACGCGGATGCGCAGGCCACCGGCGGCGCGTTGCGCGAGTTTCGCCACCAGTTCGAGCAGCAATTCGCCTTGGCCGATCAAAGCATCGACCTGCTCGCGTTGCTCCGCCGTCAGGCCGTTGCCCGCGCCGCTCAGCGCGTCGAGCATCTGCCGCACCTGCTCGGTGATCGCGCGCTGCCATTCTTCGGTATCCGCCTGGGTACTTTGCACCGGGCCGAAATCGGGATTGTCCGACGGCCGCGCCAGGGCCACGTGCAGTTCACCGACCCGGCGCCCGAGAATACCGGCGAAGGTTTGCAGTTCGGCGAGCGCGTAATACTGGTTCTCCACCGCCGAGAGGCCGCCGACCAGTTCGTCGCGGATCGCCCGTTCGAGGGTGTCCTGGGTCCACTGCCAGGCATCGCCCTGGTTGCTCACATAGCCTTGCAAAATCATCAGGGTATGGCTTTCGCCGTGCTGATCGACCCGACGCACCTCGCCCAGCAGCGGCGCGATATTGGCGAAGCCCTGCTCGGTCAGGTAGCCGCATATCTCGCTTTCCGGGTGGATGCCCGGCAGCACGCGACGCAGCACCTTGAGCACCATGCGCTCGCCGACCAGTATCGAGCTGTTCGATTGCTCGGCGGAGATCGGGACGATTTCCTCTTCGGGGATATCCTCCAGGGTGTGCAGGCGCGAGGTGGAGACGAACTGGATTTCGTTGCCTTCCCAGTGCAGCACGCTGTCCTTGCGCAGGCTGTCGAGCACCTGGCGGCAGAACTCGGGCAATACGCAGGCATCGGTCAACAGGCCCACCTGCGGGCCGCGACGCAAGCGCGCCAGGGCCAATTGCTGCGGCAACGGGCTGCCGGCCTGGTGTTCGGCGATATAACCGAGTGGCAATTGGAAATAGTCGAAGCTGTCATCGTGGCTGACTTGCACTTCGCTGAGCAAGAACAGGTCGGCCCGCTCGCCGAACGGCACGGCGTAGAGCAGGTGCAACTGCCGCAGCGGTTTACCGCGGTGGCTGAACCAGCGGCGCTTGGGCAGATAGGCGGTCAGCGATTCCTGCTCCAGGGTTTGCCGCGCCCTGCCCTGAGCCAGCTCCTGCAGATGACGTTTGATCACCAACGTCGGCAACTCCGGCATGCGGTCGACCGGCGGGGTATGCCAGTTGGGCATCTGTTTCGCGTCGGCCAGGAGGAACCAGTAAAAGCCGTAAGGCGGCAGGGTCAGCAGGTAGTTGAGTTCGCCGATGGGCGGAAAGGAGCTGCCGCCGACCATCTCCACCGGCACCTTGCCGGCATAGCTCGACAGTTCCAGCTCCGCCGCCTGGGCCGAGCGCGAGAGGTTGGCGACGCAGAGGATCACCTCGTGGCGATCGCCGTCGCTGTATTCGCGCAGGTAGGCGAAGATCCGTCGGTTGCTCGGTGTCATCAGCTTCAGGCTGCCGCGGCCGAAGGCTTTCTGCTGCCTGCGGATCGACAGCATGCGCCGCGTCCAGTTGAGCAACGAGTGCGGGTCACGGGCCTGGGCCTCGACATTGATGGTCTGGAAGCCGTATAGCGGGTCCATGATCGGCGGCAGCACCAGGCTCGCCGGGTCCGCGCGGGAGAAGCCGCCGTTGCGGTCGATCGACCACTGCATCGGCGTGCGCACGCCGTCGCGGTCGCCGAGGAAGATGTTGTCGCCCATGCCGATCTCGTCGCCGTAGTACAGCGTCGGCGTGCCCGGCATCGACAGCAGCAGGCTGTTGAGCAGTTCGACACGGCGCCGGTCGCGTTCCACCAGCGGCGCCAGACGCCGGCGGATGCCAAGGTTGATCCGCGCGCGGCGGTCGGCGGCGTAGAAGTCCCAGAGGTAATCGCGCTCCTGGTCGGTGACCATCTCCAGGGTCAGCTCATCGTGGTTGCGCAGGAAGATCGCCCATTGGCAGTTCTGCGGGATATCCGGGGTCTGGCGCAGGATGTCGGTGATCGGAAAGCGGTCTTCCTGGGCGATGGCCATGTACATGCGCGGCATCAGCGGGAAGTGGAAGGCCATGTGGCATTCGTCGCCCAGCCCGCCGTCGCTGCCGCCGAAGTACAGCTGGGTGTCTTCCGGCCATTGATTGGCCTCGGCCAGCAGCATGCGATCGGGGTATTTGGCGTCCAGTTCGGCGCGGATCTTCTTCAGCACCTCGTGGGTTTCCGGCAGGTTCTCGTTGTTGGTGCCGTCGCGCTCGATCAGGTAGGGAATGGCGTCCAGGCGCAAGCCGTCGACACCCATGTCGAGCCAGAAACGCATCACCCCGAGGACTTCCTTGAGCACCTGCGGGTTGTCGAAATTGAGGTCCGGCTGGTGCGAGTAGAAGCGGTGCCAGAAGTACTGGCCGGCGACCGGGTCCCAGGTCCAATTGGACTTTTCCGTGTCGAGAAAGATGATCCGCGTGCCCTGGTATTTCTGGTTGGAATCGGACCAGACGTAGAAGTCGCGGGCCTTGGAGCCCTTCTTGGCCTCCCGCGCGCGCTTGAACCAGGGATGCTGGTCGGAGGTGTGGTTGATGACCAGCTCGGTGATAACGCGCAAGCCGCGACGGTGCGCCTCGGCGATAAAGCGCTTGGCATCGGCCATGCCGCCGTAGTCCGGGTGCACGCCGCGGTACTCGGCGATGTCGTAGCCGTCGTCGCGCCGCGGCGAGGGATAGAACGGCAGCACCCAGATGGTATTGACGCCGAGGTCGGCGATGTAATCGAGCTTGTCGATCAGCCCGGGAAAGTCGCCTATGCCGTCGTTGTTCGAGTCGAAATAGGACTTCACGTGCACCTGATAGATGACCGCATCCTTGTACCAGTAAGGGTCGTCGAGAAAGGCTGCGGGTCTGCTTTTCTTGGCCATCGGACTGCTCCTTTAGGCTGGAAGTCGCGCCCTGCTGTGATCCGTGTGCGCCTCTGCGGCGGCGCAGCGGATGGCGACAGAAGAACGCATCGCTCGCTGCTCAGCCAACTGGGCGGATGCGCCAGATTCCGAACGGCTGCGTGGGATCGAGGCGCATCCACTGGGTTTTGCCATGCCAAATCCAGCTATGGCTGTTCATCAAATCCTCGCCGCGCATGCTGGCGTCGTCCGGCAAGCCGAACTCCCATAGCGGCAGCTCGAAATGCGCCTCTTGGGCGTTATGCGGGTCGAGGCTGATCGCCACCAGGATGAAGTTCTCCAGATCCGGCGTGCATTTGCCGAAGTACAGGATGTTGTCGTTCCAGGCGTGGTAGGCGCGGAACCCCAGGTGGGTTTGCAGGGCGGGATTGAGGCGGCGAATGCGGTTGAGCTGGGCGATTTCGGCGACGATATTGCCGGGCGCCTGGTAGTCGCGCGGGCGGATTTCGTACTTTTCCGAGTCGAGGTATTCCTCTTTGCCGCGCACCGCCGCCGACTCGCAAATTTCGAAGCCGCTGTACATGCCCCACAACCCCGAGCCCATGGTCGCCAGCGCCGCGCGGATGAGAAAACCGGCGCGGCCGCTGTCGTGCAGAAAGAACGGGTTGATATCCGGGGTATTGACGAAGAAGTTCGGCCGATAGCAATCGCGCCACGGCGGCTGGTTGAGCTGGGTGAAGTATTCCTCCAGCTCGGCCTTGGTGTTGCGCCAGGTGAAGTAGGTGTAGCTCTGGCTGAATCCGACCTTGCCCAGGCGCGCCATCATCGCCGGCCTGGTGAAGGCCTCGGCGAGGAAGATCACCTCGGGGTGGGCGGCGCGAATATCGGCGATCAGCCATTCCCAGAACGGCAGCGGCTTGGTGTGCGGGTTATCCACGCGGAACAGCGTGACGCCCAGTTCCACCCAGCCCTTGACCACATCGCGCAGGGCCAGCCACAAGCCGGGGGTGGCGTCCTTGGCGTAGAAGTCGACATTGACGATGTCTTCGTATTTTTTCGGCGGGTTTTCCGCGTGGCGGATGCTGCCGTCCGGGCGCCAGCTGAACCAGCCGGGGTGCTCACGCAGCCAGGGGTGGTCAGGCGAGCATTGGATGGCGAAGTCCAGGGCGATCTCCAGCCCATGAGCGCGCGCGGCCTGCACCAGGTCGCGAAAATCGTCGACGCTGCCCAACTGCGGATGGATCGCCTCGTGGCCGCCCTCCTCGCTGCCGATCGCATAAGGGCTGCCAGGGTCGTCCGCACCGGCGAACAGCGAGTTGTTGCGGCCCTTGCGATGGCTGCGGCCGATCGGATGGATCGGCGGAAAGTACAGCACGTCGAAATCCATAGCCTGGATATCCGGCAGGCGCTGAATCACATCGCGAAAAGTGCCGTGGCGCTTCGGGTCGTCGGTCACCGAGCGCGGGAACAGCTCGTACCAGCTGGCGAACTGCGCCAGACGGCGCTCCACCTCCAGCGGGTAGATGGCGCTGCGCACAACGTGCGGACGGGTTTCGATGCTCGCCATCAGGTGCGTGGTTTCCGGCGCCAGCAGCAGCGCCACGCGCTCGTCGATCGAGGGGCATTCGAGCAGTCGTTCGAGCAGTTCGCCGAGCCCTTCCGTCGGCGTCGTTTGCAGGGCCTGGCGCAGCAGTTGCTCACCCTCTTGCAGCTCCAGATCCACCGACACGCCAGCGCTGTATTTCTTCTGCAGTTCGTAGCAATAGGAGGCGTAGATATCCCACCAGGCTTCGATGGCGAACAACGCCCGGCCGACCTGCTTGGGAGTGAAACTGACCTGCCAGTGGTCGTTGCCGAGAAACTGCAACGGCAGCCGGCGCCACTGCACCTCGTCGACCTCACGCCATAACAGGTCGCCGGCCAGCTTGTCGTGGCCATCGGCGAATATCACCGCGCTAACCGTGACCGGCGTGCCCACTATCGTTTTTGCGGCAAAGCGCCCTTGCTCCACCACTGGCTCGATCGACTCGATGGCGATGCGCGGCATGGCGAGCGCATCTTCCACGCGCAGTACGTAGTCGTTGTGCGGGTATCCGGGAGTTTGCTTGGTCTGCGGTTTGACTTTCGGCATAGCGGTGGGACTCCTCACTTCCGGCAGCCGCGAATGAATCCCCACCGGGTTGTGCTGGTGCTCCCAAGCCTTCAAGCCATCGCGGGGATGAGCGCGCAAGTGAGCGCGCTCCTTGTAACGTCCGAGCCCGGGCGCCGCGCAAAAGTTCAGGCTTTTTGGCCTACGAGCTAGTGGCCACCAGTATGTGTCGGCTCAATACCAGGGCTAGGTGGGAGGGGCTTTAGCCGCGACGAAAGCGCAGCCCCCCAAGGAAAACGACAAATGACTCATGTCGCGACACCAAAGCGCAGCGGCTCAGCCATTGACCACGCTGCCGCCATTGACGTGGATGACCTGGCCGGCGACATAGGAGGAATCGCTGCATGCCAGGTAGACATAAGCCGGCGCCACTTCCGCCGGTTGCCCAGGGCGCTGCATCGGCGTACTGGCGCCAAAGCTGGCCACGGTGTCGGCGCTGAAGGTCGAGGGAATCAAGGGCGTCCAGATAGGCCCCGGCGCCACCGCGTTGACCCGGATACCGCGCGGCGCCAGGTTGATCGCCAGGGAACGGGTGAACGAGGTGATCGCGCCCTTGGTCGAGGAATAATCGAGCAGCGTCGGGTTGCCCTTGTAGGCGGTGATCGAGGTGGTGTTGATGATGCTGGCACCGGCCTGAAGGTGCGGCAGCACAGCCTTGGTCAGCTGGAACATGGCGAAGATATTGGTGCGGAAGGTGCGCTCCCACTGTTCTTCGCTGATGTCCTCGAGCTTCTCCTGGGGATGCTGCTCGCCGGCGTTGTTGACCAGGATATCCACCCTGCCCCATGCGTTCAGCGTGTCGGCCACCACCTCGCGGCAGAATTGCTCGCTGGCCACGTCGCCGGCATGCGACAGAGCCTCGACACCGCATTTTTCCACTTCGCTGCGGGTCAACTCGGCGTCCTCGTGCTCGTTGAGATACAGCAGCACGACATTGGCGCCCTCCTTGGCGAAGTGCACGGCCACAGCGCGGCCGATGCCGCTGTCCGCGCCGGTGATGATCGCCACCTTACCGGCCAGCTTGCCGGCAGCCTTGTAGTCGTCGCTGATATACACCGGCTGCGGATGCATCTGCGCCTCGCTGCCCGGACGATGATCCTGATGCTGCGGCGGCAGGGTTTGCTTCTCGGCCATAACGATCTCCTCCAGTTATATATGCCTTTCTCTCAGGACTGAGCCAGGCGGGAGTAGGTTCAGGAAGAATCGTCGTTCGCTTATCGGTGTTCGTAGATCCCCCGTGATCTGCAAGGCCTATGAACTCGTAGGGTGGGAATGCAGCTGGCGACGCTCCGCGTCGCGGGGACGCGGAGCGTCCCAGATCGGGTTACCACGCTGGAGCGTGGGAACCATCAATCTCCCCCTGCCAACGTGCTTTTGTAGCCCGGATGCAATCCGGGGAAGGTCTAGCGACAAACATCGCTCCCGGATTGCATCCGAGCTACAGGCTGCGCTTCACAGCTAGCCGCCCTCTCCGCCAAGCTTTTCCCACATCGCCCGGCTGATGCGCTGGCGGTTGCTGTAGCCCGCCCAGGGGTCGTCCTGCAGGTTGGCGAGGCGCTCGAGCAGGTTGCCGATATGCCATTGCTGGGCGCTGTCCAGGCCGTCCAGTTCGTCGCGGCGGATCGGCACCGAAGCCGGCAAGCCGGGACGCGCGCGCAGCGAATAGGCGGCCACCGTGCTGGCGCCGCGCTGGTTGCGCAGGTAGTCGACGAAGATTTTGCCGATGCGATTCTTCGGTCCCATCTTGGCGCTGAAGCGATCCGGAAGCTGCCTGGCCATAAATTGCGAAATGGCTTTGGCGAAGGCTTTGACTTCGTCCCAGTCGGCGTGTCTGGCCAGCGGCACTATCAAGTGAATGCCCTTGCCACCGCTGGTTTTCAGGTAGCTGTCGAGGCCCAGCTCGTTGAGCACCGACAAACACAGATGGGTCGCTTCGAGCATGCTGCGCCAGGGCAGCGCCGGGTCGGGATCGAGGTCCAGCACCAGACGGTCCGGGGTTTCGATGCGGTCGCTGTTGGCGCCCCAGGTGTGCAGTTCGATGGCGCCCATCTGCACCGCGCCGATCAATGCCGACAACTTGCCGATTTCCATCAGGCGCGCGTGCCCGGGGTCGAGCTCCGGGGGCAGGTGTTGGATATTGGGAATGCTCATGTGCTCGGCGTGCTTCTGGAAAAACTGCTCGCCCGCCACGCCATCGGGGGCGCGCAGCAACGACACCGGGCGCTTGCGCAGGTGCGGCATGATCCAGTCGCCGAGCTGGGCGTAGAACTGCGCCAGCTCGAGTTTGCGCGTACCGCTCTGGGCATCGATCAGCCGCTCCGGGCTGCTGATGGCGACGCCAGCGACGCTGACCCGCCCGCGGCCACGGGCCTTGCCCGCCGGTTTGCCGGTTTTATCCGCTGTTCTGTCGCCCTGCATGGCGCGGTCCTCGGTGTCGTCGCCGGCCGGCGGCAGCTCGGCGGGCGAACGCGGGCGTTCCCGAACGATCTCGCTTGGCGGCTTGTCGCTGCGCAAGGCGATGAATGTGGCCTGGCGCACCAGGCCTTCGCGCGTCCATTCGGCGAACTCCACTTCGGCGACCAACCGCGGCTGCAGCCAATGCACGCCACGCGCCGAGGCGCCTCGCAGCGGCTGCTCGAGCGGAGATCGTTCGCATTGCAACTCGCGCAGCTGCGCATGCAACTGGGTGAGGGCGTTTTGATCGAAGCCGCTGCCGACCCGCCCGGCATAGCGCAGGTCGGCCTCGCCAGGTTGCTGGTTGACCGCCAGCAACAGCGCGCCGAAACCACTACGACTACCTTTGGGCGCGGTGTAGCCGACGACCACGAACTCCTGGCGCAAACGGCACTTGAGTTTGATCCAGTCGGTGCTGCGCCGGCTTACATAGGCGCTGCCGATGCGTTTGCCGATTACCCCCTCCAGCGACAGGGCGCAGGCACTTTTAATCACGTCACGGTGCTCACTGGCGAACGCCTCGGAAAAGCGCAACAAGCCGCGTGGTTTCACCGCGCTGAGCACCTTCTCCAGTTCCGCACGGCGCTGCTCCAGCGGGAGCGTGCGCAGATCCAGGCCGCGCAGAAAGGGTGCATCGAACAGGTAGTAGAGAATGTTATGGCTGCGGCCGATTTCGAAAGCGTTCTGTAGCGCCTGAAAATCCGGCAGGCCGTTTTCGTCGAGCGCGACTACTTCGCCATCCAACCAACTGTCGTGCAGGCCCAGCGCCTCGATCGCCGCAACCTGCTTGGGCAGACGCGCAGTCCAGTCGTTGCCGTTGCGGGTGAACAGGCGCACCTCGCCGTTGGCGATGCGCGCGAGCATGCGGTAACCGTCGAACTTGATCTCGTAGAGCCAGTTGCCGCTGGGCGGCTGTGTCACCAGCGTAGCCAGCTCGGGCGACAGCTGCTCCGGTATGCCCCGCGCTGCCGACTCGGTCTTGCCCGGCGTTGCATCTGCCGGTGACTTGGGCGCTGGCTTTCGAGCGTTCCTGGGGGCTTTGCCCGGTGCGATCAGCGCGCCACTGAGCACGCTTTGCGGTTGCGCTTCAGTGATGTCGTACTGCTCAGCCGCTTGGGCGACCTGGTCGCGTTCCTTGATCAGCAACCATTGTTGCTTACCGCCGCTACCAGGCAAACGGGTGCGCACCAGGGCCCAGTCGCCGGTCAGTTTCTCGCCGATCAAGGTGAACTTGAGTTTGCCGTCCCGATACGCCTTCTCGGCATCGCCATGGGGTTGCCAGATCCCCTGATCCCAGACTATTACCTGTCCCGCACCGTATTGCCCCTCGGGGATACGGCCTTCGAAATCGGCATAGTCCAGCGGGTGGTCCTCGACGTGCACCGCCAGGCGCTTGTCTTTGGGGTCGAGGCTCGGGCCTTTGGGCACCGCCCAGCTCTTCAGGGTGCCGTCCAGCTCCAGACGGAAATCGTAGTGGAGGTTGCGCGCGGCATGCTTTTGCACGACGAAGCGCAAGGATTCGTCGGAGCTTTTTTTCCTGCCCCGCCTGGGACGTTCGGGTGGCTCGGCGGTGATCTGAAAATTGCGCTTGCGGTTGTATTCGCTCGATGGCTCGGCCATTTTTGGGAATCCTCGCGCTCTGTTGTATCCGGGCTCAGCGGCTCGCGGTTTTTCTCGACGTCTTGCCCGAACCCTTGCTTCGTTTGGCCGGCTGCTTGGCCTCGGGCTTATCGGTTTGGCCCTTGGTGCCGCCGCTGAGGCTGCGTTTGAGCAGTTCGGTCAGGTCGTAGATATCGGCGCCGGTGCTCGCCTGCTCGTCGGCCGACCGTTCGACATCTTCGACCTTGCCCTTGCGGGCTTTTTCGTCGACCAGTTGCATGATCTTTTCCTCGAAGGTGTCGTGGTAGGCCTGGGGGTCCCAGCTCGCGACCATGTCCTCGACCAGGCGCTTGGCCATGTCGAGTTCACCCTTGGCCAGTTCGACATCGCGCACCTTGTCGCTCAGCTCCAGGTAGTCCAGGCCGCGCACTTCCGCGGGCCAGCGCAGCATCAGCAAGACCATGGCATCGTCCAGCGCCAGCAACGCCGCCAAGTGCTGCTTGGTATGTAACACCACCCGCGCGAGCGCCACTTTGCCAGTGCTGCGCAGGGTTTCACGGAGCAAGGCGTAGACCTTCTCACCGCGTTTGTCGGGTGCCAGGTAATAGGGCTTTTCGATATGGGTGACGGGGATCTGCTCGCGTTCGATAAAGGCGAAAATATCGATGCTCTGGGTCGACTTCGGATGGGCCGCGCGGATCTCGTCTTCGCTGATAACCACGTAGCGGCCGTCTTCGATCTCCACGCCTTTGACGATATCTTCCCTGGTCACCTCTTCGCCGCTGACCTTGTTGATTCGCTTGTAACCCACCGGCTGCATGCTGCGTTGGTCCAGCCAGTCAAAGTCGATCCCTTGGGAGGTCGTGGCCGAGACCAGGGCCACGGGAATGTGCACCAAGCCGAAGCTGATCGCACCTTTCCACAGTGCTCGTGCCATCGTCGTTCACCTTCATCGCTACTGGTGGCTGTAAGCGGATGATTACCACCGAAGTCAGAGCATGATGCCGTCGCTGTAAATGACCCGACCGACGACGCTGATATCGCAAATTTCCTTGAGCATCCGATCCGCCGCCGTTTCCGCGGCGTCGGCGCACATGCAGCCTGGCGAAATCACCCAGAGCACATGCACGCAGGCGCCGGGGCACTTGGGTTGATACTCGATCAGGCCAATATAACCGCGCTCGCTCTTCATCGCGTCCGTCCAGGCGGTGTAATGCTTGAACTCTTTGAACATGAGCAACACTCCTTGCAGGCCAGCGGCAGCGCGATGCGCCAAGTGGCCCCATTACCGAGGCGAGTTCTTTCGCGCCTGCAAACGGTCAATAACGTGGGGTACAACATTGAGAACGAATAACGCCAACAAAGTGCCGAGCACTGCCGTTGCTTCCTGACCGAAACCGACGGTGATACCAATGGCAGCCGTCAACCAGATACCCGCCGCAGTGGTCAGCCCTCTGACCTGGGAAACCCTGTCGCCTTTGAGAATGGTCCCCGCGCCGAGAAAACCGATGCCGGTGATGATCCCCTGAAATACCCGACTGATCGCGTCGTGCCCGGCATTCGCCAGCTCGGGGACCAACACGAAGAGTGCGGAACCGATCGCCACCAGCATATGGGTACGCAAACCGGCGGCATGCCCATGGGTTTCACGCTCATATCCCAGCATGCCGCCGAGCAGGGCCGCCAATAGCAGCCGTATGCACACACGGGTCGCATGGTCGACCTCGGTGAGGTCGGAAAATTCGCTGATCAGGGTTGTCTCGATCGTTTGCCATGGGCTCATGTTCCGTTACCCAGCATCGCCATGGTGTTACCCAACATATCGCTGCGCAGCTTTTCATCGAACAGATAACGGAACGATCCGCAGCGGCTGCAATGCTGGCAACGCAGGTATTCGTTGCCCATATGCGCATGACCCTCGCCTACCCAGTTACAGCCTGCTATCACACATAGAAATGTCATGCGATGACCTCCGCCGTTCATCCTTATGTGTTTTTTTGACTGCTTATTAGTGGAGAGGTTTTAGCGATTTCCCACAAGTACGGATAACGATTCGTGCATGTATACCCATTCGGGTCGGCGCTTTAATTATGGAAATGCATATTCATGCATATCGCATATAGCTCGATGAGATACCCAGTAATAATCGCTATGAAATATCAAAATGACTTTATTTCGGAATCAGAAACCTGAGTACCCGGCCTCGAGCGATGATGCCAAATGCATTGAATGTTGGGCGGGAGGAGCTGCTCTAGTCGAGCAAGCGATGAATAGAGCGAACGCTCAACGTTAACCATGAACAAAGATTCAGCGATATTTCCGGGCCTGCATATAACGCCGAACAAGCTCCGCGTAGACGACCTGCAATTTAAAATAGTGAAGCTTGATCAATCCATCAAGCGGTGCCCATCGCCCTGGAGAATTCGGGTGGTCGCAATATTGCGGTAAGACCGCGCATTTAATTGGCGCAATTGGCGCGGGCCGCGGTCCACAGTACGACGCAGCCAGTAATGCGTAATCTCCAACCGCCAGCAATGAGTGCCCTATGAAGACCCGGAGTACCGACGACCAGCAGCATCCCGCGAATGCAAGCGATAAGCTGCCTGAGGAAAGCGACATGGCGTTCGCACAGCGCCTTCGCGAAACGCTGCGCGAACACGCTTTGCGGCTGTTCGAAGAAACCGCGCGGGATGTCGAAGCAAGCGGCATCCAGGCGATACTCGACCTGCAGCTGGAGCATGATCAGGTACCAAGCCTCGGTCTCAGCGTCAGGCATCCGGGCGATGAGGCCAGCAGCTATTACCGCATCGTCGGCGACATTGCGCGGCGCGGGGTGATCCATCAAGAGTTCTATGCCGATAGCGGCATCAACCGGACCCAGACGGCGCAGTTGTCGTCGATCAACCAGAAGGTCATCGATACCCACCTGGCGGCCCTGCTCAGCGGTGCGTTCGCATTGTCGCTGGCACGTCTGCGCAGACGTAATCCGGCCGGCTTCTGGTAATCCCAGCGTCGCTACTTGCTCTGCTCCGGAGATGACGGTGCCTGCGCCAACCCACGCGGGCCATAACGCCCCCAGGTCGCCCAGCCGATTAGCGGCAGCAATAGCACCAACGTTGCCTCGCCGCCAGAGTTCAACCTTTCGCCGGGTTCAACTCCATTCCGCCCGCTGATCGGACCGGCTGAACTCGCGCCGTATCAGGACATTCAAAATTTTTACCTATTGCCTGTCCGACAAAAGGAGACCTGTGATGCCTCGCGGAAGCAAAGCCAAGTACACCGATAAACAGAAGCGCCAGGCAGCCGATATCGAAAACAGCTACAAGGACCGCGGCGTTCCCGCCGAAGAAGCCGAGGCGCGGGCCTGGGCGACGGTCAACAAGCAGTCTGGCGGCGGTGAACGCCCCGGCGGTTCCGGGCGCAAAAAACCGGCCTCGGCCAAGGCCGAAGACCGCCAGGATTCGGCCGAACGTGCGGCCGCGACCCGCAAAGCCCACGACTCTTCTTCGTTGGCCGAACAAAACAAGCAGAGCCTGCTGCGCCAAGCGCGCTCCAAACACATTCACGGTCGCTCGACGATGAACAAGCAAGAGCTGATCGAAGCCTTGCAAGACGCCTCCTGAGCGCCCCGCCAGCTTTCGACCGGAGACAGTCATGTTTAACGAGCAGTCCCATCCGGCACTCGATGCCGTACTCGCCGTCGGCGGCGGGTTGTTGCTGATCCGCCAGGGCGTACAGCGCCGCAACCTCCTCGGGGCCATCGACATTGTTCTGGGTGTCGCCGCCCTTTACCGCTGGCTGTATGCGCAGTCCGACTCGAGTGGGCAACCGACGGCGAGCGATAAAAAAGCGCTGGTGCAACCTGAAACCCTGATGAAAACGCCGTTTCAAAGCGGTGAATAGCCACTGCGCAATACGGAGGAGACTCGCGATGACCGGCAAAATGATCTCAGCCCTGCTCGCCACGATCGGTAGCCTCTGCGCCGTCGATGCCCAGGCCGCCTGCGAGGTGTTCGCCCGCTCGCTCAGTCAGAAAATACCCACCGTGGTGGAGCACAGTTGTTACACCTACGAGGGCATGGAGGAACAGACCGCGATCAAGTGGTCGTGCAGCCAGGAAGATGATGTCGGCATGTTCGACTACGAGAAAACCCTGGTCGACCACTGCCCCTCCGGACATTTCGCCTCCTGCACATCCACGCTTACCCAGGAATCGCTGGCCAACCATAACGCCATTGGCGACCTCAAGGCGGGCACGCCCTTAGTCATTCCCGACGGCGCGACAATGGTCACCTATTTCTATGGCAGCGAAGAAAAGCAACAGGCCAAACAGAACTGCACCGCTCTGGGCGGAAATTGGCAGGAAAGGCGAGGCGGTTGAACGGGCATCTTTTTCCTGCGCACCGCAAGGGGGCTTTCGCATGAATGACGACGCCAGATGCACGGGTAAATCGGCGGTGGTATTGCTACCAACCGGCACCACCAGCAGCGAACACGAGCACCATACGCAACAGGCACTTGGTATCAAGATCGCCAAGTTGCTCGATTGCCCGTTTCTCGGCATCTACGATCCTGCGGGCGCACAACAGGACGCCCTGTATTTCATCCCCAGCGATACCTTGATCGGCGGCGAACGCTACCGGGCGCTGGGGATCCGCTCGAGCGAAGACTTCTTCGGCGGCCTGGTCGGCTATCCATTCATGGCTACCAAGGCGATCACCCATCCCCTGATCGGAGGCAATGCGCGGCGCCCCGAGGGCTGGTCGCCGGAATTCGCTCGACTGACCGATGGCGCGGTGCTACGTGGCTACAGCGTATTCAGCCTGGATGACGGGCTGGAGGCCGGACTTCGACTATTGCGCGAAGGCCCGTTGCGGCTCAAGCCGGTGCGCGCCACCGGTGGCAGGAATCAGATACGGGTAAGCAGCGAGGAACAGCTGGTCGCCAGTCTGGCCGGCCTGGACCCGGCGGAAATCGCCCTCTGGGGCCTGGCCCTGGAGGAAGACCTGCAGCAAGTGGCCACCTACAGTGTCGGCCAGATCTGCATCGGCGGCATGACCGTCAGCTATTACGGCAGCCAGCGACTGACCCGCAATAATACCGGCGAGCAGGTCTACGGCGGCTCGGCGATACGCCTGGTGCGCGGCGGCTACGATGCGCTGCTAGACCTGCGGCCGCCCGATCACATCCATCTGGCCATCGTCCAGGCGCAACTATACGAACGGGCCGCCTTCACCGCCCTGCCCGGTTTCATGGCCTCGCGGCGCAATTACGACGTCGCCCAAGGGCTGAACGCCAGGGGGCAGTCCCGATCAGGAGTGCTCGAACAATCCTGGCGGATCGGCGGCGCCAGCGCCGCGGAAATCCTCGGCCTGCAAGCCCTTGCCGAGAGCCCGACGCTAAGTTGCGTACGCGCTTCAACCCATGAGCTGTATGGCGATGCGGCGCCGCCCTTGCAGGCCACCATGCTGTATCAGGGCGACGACCCCGATATCGGCCGTATCAGCAAATTTGCCTTGGTGGAACCCGATGTCCCGTAGCGAAAACGTAGAAATCCTGGTGGACGACGAGCGTATCGCCGGCACCTTTCTCACCCCCGGTGAAAAGGTGCCGGGGATTCTCTTCGTGCATGGTTGGGGCGGTAGCCAACAGCGCGATCTGGCGCGCGCCAAGGGCATCGCCGGACTCGGCTGCGTGTGCCTGACCTTCGATATGCGCGGCCACGAACGAACCCTGGTTCAGCAGACCCGCATCAGCCGCGAACACAGCCTGGCCGATATCTGCGCCGCTTACGACCGCCTGGCCAGCCACCCGCATATCGACCCCGGCGCCATTGCCGTGATCGGCAGCAGCTATGGCGGCTACATGTCGACCTTCCTCACCATGCAACGGCCGGTCAAATGGCTGGCCCTGCGCGTGCCGGCGCTGTACTGGGATGAAGACTGGAACCTGCCTAAACAGCAGCTGGATCGCGCCAAATTGGCCACCTACCGGCACGCTCGTCTGACACCCAGGGACAACCGCGCCCTGGGGGCCTGCGCCGAGTTTCGCGGCGATGTGCTGATCGTCGAATCGGAGCACGACACCTTCGTCCCCCACACCACGATCATGAGTTACCGCGCCGCGTTCGAAAACGCCCACTCGTTGACCCACAGGATTCTCGACGGCGCCGATCACGCGCTTTCGGGCGACAACTGCCAGGACGCCTACACCTCGATACTCACCGCCTGGATCAGCGAAATGGTAATAGGCGCACGCGTCGGCGATTACCCCTACCGCTCGATGCGCCAAACCTGAAGAAGCAGTGCCCGGCAACGGGCCAATCGGAGGAGTCACCATGAGCATTGCAATCGATCTGGAAAAAGGCACTTGCACCGTGAAGACCCAACACGGCCAGGATGAGTTGCCGATCAGCGACATCACCATCAGCACCGATAAAACCCTGAGAACCTCGGTTATCCGCAGCGTGGTCGGCAAAAGCATCGTCACCGAAAGCGAAGTGCAGACGCTGCTTGGCGCGGGCGCCAACGACGACCGGGAAAACCTGGTATATGACGAGTAGTCATCGCCCGTCGGCCGATTGCCGCGGCCAATAGCCAGGCCATTGATCAACTTGGGATTGCCAGGCTGCTCGCGCACTGATATCTGTATATGCAAACAGTATCCGGCGCCTCCATGCAGCTTCAACTCGACGATCCCTTCTACTACCTGAGCAACTTCCATAAGGCCCTGAATTGGTTGCAGCAGCGTCACGCCGACCTGCTGCAGGCCGATGAGCTGGCGTTGCTGCGCCACTTCGACGAGCTGGCGCAACCGGCCCAGGCCCTGCTGGTGCGCATGATCATGCGCAAGGGCGAGCATTTTCGCGCGAGCAAACTCGAATACGCAGAAATCGGCTGCACCCGCAGCGCCGCGCAAGCCCTGCTCACCACGGGCCTGATCAGCGCTGAGCAGGCGTTGACGCCGCAGGAGGTGTTCGGCCTGCTGCGCAAGGATGAATTGCTCGAACACTTCGATGCACATGCGCAGCGCCGCTTGAAAAAAGCCGAGTTGCTCGAACACCTGAGCGCTCTGCACCCTGAACCCCGACGCTTCGCCGACTGGTGCCCAAACCTCGACGAGCAGGTATACAGCCTGAGCATTCATGCGCTCTGCGAGCGATTGCGCCTGATGTTTTTTGGCAACCTGCGCCAGGATTGGTCGGAGTTCGTGCTCGCCGATCTAGGCATCTTTCGTTACGAGCAGGTCGAGTTGAGCGACAACTCGCGGGTATTCCGCCATCGCGCCGATGTCGATTGCTACCTGCAACTGCAAGCCTGCCGCGACGCCTTCGAGGCCGGCGAACCTCTGGCCGAAGTACTGCAACGAATCGACGTGCAACCTTGCGACACGCCCTTTCTCGCCGCCCGCCGCGACAAGCTGCTGTTTCGCCTGGGACAACAGCTGGAGCGCGAAGCGCAATTGGAAAGCGCCCTGGCGTGCTATGCCGACTGCCGCCATGCCGAAGCGCGCCTGCGGCGGATTCGCGTGCTGGAACGCCTGGCCCGTCCGCAACAGGCCTATGCCCTGGCCTGCGAAGCAGCCGCCGCGCCGCACAACGAGGCGGAAAGCCAAGGCGTGCAGCGGGCCTTGCAGCGCCTGGGCCGACAGCTCGGCCTGGATAAGCCGGCAGCGGAGAAAATTCCCGCCCCCAGTCGCATCGACCTGTGCCTGCCCAGGCCCGAGGCGCAGAGCGTCGAATATGCGGTCAAGCTGCATTTAGATGAGCCCGAGGCGCCGGTGCACTATGTCGAAAACAGCCTGATCTGCAGCCTGTTCGGCCTGCTTTGCTGGCCGGCGATCTTCGCCCCACTGCCGGGCGCGTTCTTTCATCCGTTCCACAGCGGCCCGGTGGATTTGCTCAGCGCCGACTTCCACCCGCGTCGCGCCGAGTTGTTCGCCGCCTGCCTGGCGCAGCTCGAATCGGATGCCTACAAAAGCACCATCCGCCAGACCTACGCGGACAAATACGGGACCCTCTCGCCGTTCGTGTTCTGGGGCGCGCTCGACGCCGAACTGCTCGAGCAGGCCCTCGATTGCCTGCCGGCCGCGCACCTGCGCGCCTGGTTTCAGCGCCTGCTGCTGGATATCAAAGCCAACCGCGCCGGCATGCCCGACCTGATCCAGTTCTGGCCCGCGCACAAGCGCTACCGGATGATCGAAGTGAAAGGCCCCGGCGACCGCCTGCAAGACAACCAGCGGCGCTGGCTGGCGTTCTGCGCCGAGCACGACATGCCGGTGGACGTCTGCTACGTGCAGTGGGCCGAGGCATGAAGCAAGCGCTCGAGGGCTACAAGGTCGCGGTACGCGCCTTGTGCGAGTTCACCGCCAAGGTCGGCGATCTCGATCTGCGCTTCACCCCCTCGCCAACCGCCCAGGAAGGCATGGCCGGGCATGCCATGGTGGTGTCCCGGCGAGGCCCGGACTACCAGGCCGAATTACCCTTGAGCGGCGAATACCAGGGCCTGCAGGTGCGCGGCCGGGCCGACGGCTTCGACCCCTACTATCAGCGTCTGGAGGAAATCAAAACCCACCGCGGCGATATCAAGCGGATTCCCGAGAACCATCGGCTGCTGCACTGGGCACAGGTCAAGGTCTACGGCTGGCTGCTGTGCCAGGAGCGCGAGCTGGCCGAGATCGACCTGGCGGTGGTGTATTTCAATGTGCTGACCCAGCACGAAACCGCGTTCCAGCAACGTTTCGATGCCGAGGAGCTGCGCGAATTCTTCGAGCTGCAATGCAGCCGCTTTATCGCCTGGGCCGAGCATGAGCGCGCCCACCGCGAGCTGCGTGACCAGGCGCTGCAGCAGCTGCGCTTCCCCCACCCGCAATTTCGCAGCGGCCAGCGCCAATTGGCCGAAGCGGTGTACCGCGCCGCCCGCGACGGCCACTGCCTGATGGCCCAGGCCACCACCGGCATCGGCAAAACCCTCGGCACCCTGTTCCCGCAGCTCAAGGCGTTTCCCGAGCAGCAACTCGACCGCTTGTTCTTTCTCACCGCCAAGACCCCCGGTCGGCGCCTGGCGCTGGACGCCCTGGCGACGCTGCGCAGCCAGGAACCGGCGATGCCGCTGCGGGTGCTCGAACACGTCGCCCGCGACAAGGCCTGCGAACACCGCGACAAGGCCTGCCACGGCGATTCCTGCCCGCTGGCCAAGGGCTTTTACGACCGCCTGCCCGCAGCGCGCGAGGCCGCGTTGGCGCGCCTCTGGCTGAACCAGCAAAGTGTGCGCGAGGTCGCCCTGGCGCACCGCGTCTGCCCCTATTACCTGAGCCAGGAATTGTGCCGGTGGGCCGATGTGGTGGTGTGCGACTACAACTACTACTTCGATATGGGCGGCCTGCTGCACAGCCTCACCCAACTCAACGAATGGCGCGTGGCGCTGCTGGTGGACGAGGCGCATAACCTGATCGAACGCGGTCGCGGCATGTACAGCGCCGAATTGAGCCAGAACCGTTTCGACGCCCTGCGGCGCATAGCGCCCGCGGTGATGAAGGCGCCGTTGGAACGCCTGAACCGGCATTGGCAACAACTACAGCGCGACCAGCAAGTGGCCTACCAGGTCTACCCGACCACCCCGGACCTGTTTATCGCCGCCCTGCAAAAAGCCGTCGGCGCCCTGACCGACCACCTCACCGATCAACCGGCCGGCAACGCCGCCGAGCTGTTGCAGTTCTACCTGGATGCCATGCTGTTCTGCCGCCTCGCCGAGGTCTACGACAGCCATTCGCTGTTCGATATCAGCCGTGACGAACAGCCCGGCGGCCTCGCCGGCTCGACCCTGTGCATCCGCAACATAGTGCCGGCGCCGTTCCTCGCCCCGCGCTTCGCCACGGCCCACAGTTGCACGCTGTTTTCCGCAACCCTGAGCCCGCCGCACTATTACCGCGACCTGCTCGGCTTGCCGGCCACGACGCCCTGGCTGGATGTCGAATCGCCGTTCAGTGCCGCGCAATTGCAGGTGCAGGCGGTCAGTAACCTGTCCACCCGCTACGCCCACCGCGATTATTCCCTGGCGCCGATCGCCGCGCTGATGGCCCGCCAGTTCAGTGAGATGCCGGGCAACTACCTGGCCTTCTTCAGCAGCTACGCCTACCTGCGCCTGGTGCTCGACGAGTTCGCCGCGGCCCATCCGCATGTGCCGGTGTGGGAACAATCGCGGCAGATGGACGAAAGCCAGCGCCAGGGCTTTCTCGACCGTTTCCACGTCGGCAGCCAGGGCATCGGCTTCGCCGTGCTCGGCGGTGCATTCGGCGAAGGCATCGACCTGCCGGGCGAACGCCTGATCGGCGCCTTTATCGCCACCCTGGGCCTGCCGCAGATCAACCCGATCAACGAAGAAATCAAGACGCGCATGCAGGCCATGTTCGGCAACGACATCGGCTACGACTACAGCTACCTCTACCCCGGCCTGCAAAAAGTCGTACAAGCCGCCGGCCGGGTGATCCGCACCCAACAGGACCAGGGCGTGATCTACCTGATCGACGACCGCTTCAACCAACCGGCGGTGCGCCGGCTATTGCCGAACTGGTGGAAAGTCGAACGCTGCCGCCTGCCCCTGCCCGCACCGCAATTTGATGGTTCCCACGCTCCTGCGTGGTAACCCATCCTGGGACGCTCT
>NZ_CAMPHI010000059.1 GCF_946885955.1 uncultured Pseudomonas sp. | reverse complement strand
CGGGCATCGCCGGCCTTGGCGGCGTGGCCCTGAGCCAGATCGGCAACGTCGGCCCTGATCTGGGGCAGAGCTATATCATCGATTCGTTCCTGGTGGTGGTGCTCGGCGGCGTCGGTCAGCTGGCCGGCAGCGTGATGGCGGCCTCAGGCCTGGGTATCGCCAACAAGATTCTCGAACCGCAGATCGGCGCCGTACTCGGCAAGATCCTCATCCTTGCGCTGATCATTCTGTTTATTCAGAAACGCCCGCAAGGTCTGTTCGCTCTCAAGGGTCGGGTGATTGATTGATGACCATGCCAATAAACCAAACCCTGCTGGCACGCGCCTGCGCCAAGCTCGGCCCGCAAGTTTCGATCGGCATCGGCGTGCTGGTGCTCGCCGTGCTGCTCGCCATGCCGCTGCTGCACCTGCTGCCGGCGGACAGCGCCCTGCATATCTCGGCCTACACCCTGACCCTGGTCGGCAAGATTCTCTGCTACGCCATAGTCGCGTTGGCGCTCGACCTGGTTTGGGGGTACGCCGGCCTGCTGTCGCTCGGCCACGGCTTGTTCTTTGCGCTGGGCGGTTACGCCATGGGCATGTACCTGATGCGTCAGAGCGCGGGGGATGGCCTGCCGGCCTTTATGAGTTTCCTCGCCTGGAACGAGCTGCCCTGGTACTGGTACGGCACCTCGAACTTTCTCTGGTCGATGTGTTTAGTCGTGCTGGCACCGGGCCTGCTGGCGCTGGTGTTCGGCTTTTTCGCCTTCCGCTCGCGGATCAAGGGCGTGTATTTCTCGATCATGACCCAGGCCCTGACGTTCGCCGGCATGCTGCTGTTCTTTCGCAACGAAACCGGCTTCGGCGGCAACAATGGCTTCACCGGCTTCACCCGCATCCTCGGCTTCGACATCACCGCACAGGGCACCCGTGCGGCGTTATTTATCGCCACCGTGGCGCTACTGGCCGGCAGTCTGTATCTGGGTTTCAAGCTCGCGCGCAGCAAGTTCGGCCGGGTACTCACCGCCGTGCGCGATGCGGAGAACCGCCTGATGTTCTGCGGTTACGACCCGCGCGGCTACAAGCTGTTCGTCTGGGTGCTGAGCGCGGTGCTCTGCGGCCTGGCTGGCGCGCTCTACGTGCCGCAAGTGGGCATCATCAACCCCAGCGAAATGTCGCCGACCAACTCTATCGAGGCCGCCGTCTGGGTCGCCCTCGGCGGGCGCGGCAGCCTGATCGGCCCGCTGCTCGGCGCCGGCCTGGTCAATGGCATGAAAAGCTGGTTCACCGTGGCCCTCCCGGAATACTGGCTGTTCGCTTTGGGTTTGCTATTTATCGTGGTGACGCTGTTCCTGCCCAAGGGCGTGATCGGCCTGCTGAAAAACGGAGACAAGCAATGAGAGCCGGTCCGATTCCCGAAGCCATGCACCCGTCGGTATTCGACGCCGCCGGCAGCGGCCGCGACGCCATTGGTGCGAGCAGCGCCGCCGGTAAGGGCCTCAATGCACGTCACGGCACCATCCTGACCCTGGAAGCAATCAACGTCAGCTTCGACGGTTTCAAGGCGCTGACCGATCTGACCCTGTATATCGGCGTCGGCGAGTTGCGCTGCATCATCGGTCCCAATGGCGCCGGCAAGACCACCATGATGGACGTGATCACCGGCAAGACCCGCCCGGACAACGGCGTCGCCTATTTCGGAGACACCCTCGACCTGACCCGCATGAGCGAAGTCGAGATCGCCCAGGCCGGGATCGGTCGTAAATTTCAGAAACCCACGGTGTTCGAGGCACTCAGCGTGTTCGAAAACCTCGAGTTGGCGCAGAAGACCGATAAATCGGTATGGGCCAGCCTGCGCGCCAAGCTCAGCGGCGAGCAAAAAGACCGCATCGACGAAGTGCTCGACACGATCAAGCTCGACGCCTCGCGCCAGCGCCCAGCCGGCTTGCTGTCGCACGGCCAGAAGCAGTTCCTCGAGATCGGCATGCTGCTGGTGCAAGACCCGCAACTGTTGCTGCTCGACGAACCGGTGGCGGGCATGACCGATGCCGAGACCGAGTTCACCGCCGAGCTGTTCAAGTCCCTCGCGCGCAAGCACTCGCTGATGGTGGTCGAGCACGATATGGGCTTCGTTGGCTCGATTGCCGACCACGTCACCGTGCTGCACCAGGGCAGCGTGCTGGCCGAAGGCTCGCTTGCGCAGGTGCAGGCCAACGAACGGGTGATTGAGGTCTATCTCGGTCGCTGATTCATACCTGTGGGAGGGGCTTTAGCCGCGAGCTCTTAAAGATCAAAAGCGTCGCGGCTGAAGCCCCTCCCACAAACGAATTGATGGTTCCCACGTCGAGGCGTCGCACCGTCCGCGTGGGAACCCCTCCCGGGACGCAGAGCGTCGCCACATGCATCCCCACGCAGAGCGTGGGAAGGATCGAGGGGGCAAGACATGCTACAAGTTGAGCAACTCCACCAATACTACGGCGGCAGCCATATCCTCCGCGGCCTGTCGTTCGAGGCCAGGGTCGGCGAGGTCACCTGCCTGCTCGGGCGTAACGGCGTAGGCAAGACCACCCTGCTGAAATGCCTGATGGGCCTGATCCCCGCCAAGCAAGGCGCGGTGAACTGGGAAGGCAAAACCATCACCGGCTTCAAGCCGCACCAGCGCGTGCACGCCGGTATCGCCTATGTGCCGCAAGGCCGGGAAATCTTCGGCCGCCTGACCGTGGAGGAGAATCTGCTGATGGGCCTTTCGCGCTTTCCCGGCAGCCAGGCCAAGGTCGTGCCGGAATTTATCTACGAGCTGTTCCCGGTACTGCGTGAGATGAAGCAACGCCGCGGCGGCGATCTGTCCGGCGGCCAGCAGCAACAGCTGGCCATCGGCCGCGCCCTGGCCAGCCAGCCGCGCCTGCTGATCCTCGACGAGCCCACCGAAGGCATCCAGCCCTCGGTGATCAAGGAGATCGGCGTGGTGATCAAGAAGCTCGCCGAGCGCGGCGACATGGCCATTCTGCTGGTCGAACAGTTCTATGACTTCGCCGCCGAACTGGCGGACCAGTATCTGGTGATGAGCCGCGGCGAGATCATCCAGCAGGGCCGTGGCGAGACCATGGCAGCCGACGGCGTGCGCGGGCTGGTGGCGATTTGAATGACGACGCGGCTGCCGCACTTTGCGCATAATCAGCGCCTCACTCATGGACATGAGAACGCGATGAAAACCTTGCGCAACCTGCTCTTGCCGCTCGTCACCGCAAGCGGCCTAGGCATGGTGATCTGGGGTGGCTATATGCCCGACTACTGGATGCACCGCAACCTGCCCCCTGGTTTTGATCCCGACTACCCACTGCAGGCTGTGCTAGTTACCTGCGCCATAGTCCTCGCAGAATGCGCGGTGCTGTTTGCCATCCTGCGCCCCTGGAGCTACTGCCTATCCTGGCGGCGCGCCCTGTGCGCCAGCTTGCTGGCGCTGGGCTTGGCGCTGCTCTGGGTGCAGGGCATGCTGCATGCCGCGCCCTATTACGGCATGCACCTGCAATGGTGGCTCCTGGTCACCCTGGGGCTGGTCCTGCTGACGCTCTATTCCACAGCCCAAACCTGGTGGCAACGCCGCCGCAAGGCAGGTGAATGAACGCACCAGCCGCCCTGTTTGCCCCCAGCTGGCACGCCGAATTGGAGTTGGGCTATGGCCGCGACGGCGACTGCACGCGACCGACCCTGCGTCGCCATAAAGGCCCGCTGCGGGTACAGAAACACCTGTACGCCGAGGGTCCGCAGGTGTGTCAGCACATCATCGTGCATCCGCCGGGCGGCATCGCTGGCGGTGATCGCCTGGATATCTGCGCCGCGGTCGGCGAACACGCCTGGGCGCAGCTGACCAGCCCCGGCGCGGCCAAGTGGTACCGCGCCGCCGGCCCGGCCTATCAACAACTCAGGCTGCGCGTCGAAGCCGGCGCCATCCTGGAATGGCTACCGCAGGAAAGCATCGTCTACGCGGGTGCCCAAGCCGAACTACGGACCGAAATCGAACTGCTCGGCGACGCCAAGCTGCTGTATTGGGACATGGTCGCCCTCGGCCGCCCAGCCAGCGGCGAACGCTTCGACGATGGCCACTTTCAAACGCAGCTGGATATCCGCCGCGACGGCCAGCTGCTCTGGCACGAGCGCCAGCGCATTATCGGTGGCGACGGCCTGCTCGACTCGCCGATCGGCCTGGGCGGCCAGCCGGTGTTCGCCACCCTGCTGATCAGCGGCGAAATCGACGCCGACCTGCTCGAACGCTGCCGTACAGTGGCCAGCGCGGTACGTGGCGATCTCAGTCAACTACCCGGCCTGCTGGTGGCCCGCTGCCTGGCCGCAGAGGCCTTGCATGCCCGCGCCTGGCTGATCGAACTCTGGCGCCTGCTACGGCCGGCCTTGCTCGGCCGCGAGGCCGTCCCCCCGAGAATCTGGAGCACCTGATGGACCTGACCCCGAGAGAAAAAGACAAGCTGCTGATCTTCACCGCCGGCCTGGTCGCCGAACGACGCCTGGCCCGCGGCGTGAAGCTCAACTACCCGGAAGCCATGGCCTATATCTCCGCCGCGCTACTGGAAGGCGCTCGTGACGGCCAGACGGTAGCCGAGCTGATGCATTACGGCACTACGCTGCTAAGCCGCGACCAGGTGATGGAAGGCATTCCGGAAATGATCCCGGAGATCCAGGTCGAAGCGACCTTTCCCGACGGCACCAAATTGGTGACCGTGCATCAGCCGATCGCCTGAACCATGAGCTATTCGATCATCGACGCCAGCGAGGCGGACCTGCCCGGCATCCTGGCCATCTATAACGATGCGGTGCAGAACACCACGGCAATCTGGAACGAAACCTTGGTGGACCTGGCCAACCGCCGCGCCTGGCTGCTCGAACGCCAGGCCCAGGGCTTTCCCGTGCTGGTCGCACTCGACGCGGGCGAGGTGCTCGGCTACGCCACCTACGGCCCATGGCGCCCGCACGATGGTTACAAGCACAGCGTCGAACACTCGGTGTATGTCCGTCGCGACCAACGCGGCCGCGGTCTTGGCCTGCGCTTGCTGCAAGCGCTGATCGAACGCGCTCGCGCCGCCAACCTGCACGTAATGATCGCGGCGATCGAAGCGGAAAACTCCAGCTCGATCCGCCTGCATCAACGTCTCGGTTTCGTCGTCACCGGGCAAATGCCGCAGGTCGGCCGCAAGTTCGGCCGCTGGCTGGACCTGACCTTTATGCAACTCATCCTGCCCGAAGCACAGGAGCACTCCCGATGATTCCCGGCGAATACCAGATTCAGGACGGCGAGATCGAACTCAATGTCGGCCGCCGCACCCTTAGCCTGACCGTGGCCAACAGCGGCGACCGGCCGATCCAGGTCGGCTCGCACTATCACTTTTTCGAAACCAACGATGCGCTGACGTTTGACCGGGCCAGCACCCGTGGCATGCGCCTGAATATCCCGGCCGGCACCGCCGTGCGTTTCGAGCCGGGGCAGAGCCGCGAGGTCGAGCTGGTCGAACTGGCCGGTGCGCGCCGGGTATTCGGCTTTGCCGGGCGGGTGATGGGCGACCTGTGATCGTAGGGTGTCGCGGGGCCGCCTAGGCTGCGCGCACCAGGGACAATGTGGATAGCAATGGTGCGCATAGCGCACTCTACGGGAAGACAGCCAATGAAAATCAGCAGACAAGCCTACGCCGATATGTTCGGCCCCACCGTCGGCGACAAGCTGCGCCTGGCCGATACCGAGTTATGGATAGAGGTCGAGAAGGACTTCACCACCTACGGCGAGGAAGTGAAATTCGGCGGCGGCAAGGTGATCCGCGACGGCATGGGTCAGAGCCAGCTGTGTGCCGCGGACGTGGTCGACACGGTGATCACCAACGCGCTGATCCTCGACCACTGGGGCGTGGTCAAGGCCGACGTCGGCCTCAAGGACGGACGCATCGCCGCCATCGGCAAGGCCGGCAACCCGGATATCCAGCCGGACGTCACCATCGCCATCGGCGCCGGCACCGAGGTGATCGCCGGCGAGGGCATGATCCTCACCGCGGGCGGCATCGACAGCCATATCCACTTTATCTGCCCGCAGCAGATCGAAGAGGCGCTGATGAGCGGGGTGACCACCATGATCGGCGGCGGCACCGGGCCGGCCACCGGCACCAACGCCACCACCTGCACACCGGGGCCCTGGCACATGATGCGCATGCTGCAGGCCGCCGACGCCTTCCCGATGAACCTGGGCTTTACCGGCAAGGGCAACGCCTCGCTGCCCGAGCCGCTGATCGAGCAGGTCAAGGCCGGCGCCATCGGCCTCAAACTGCACGAGGACTGGGGCACCACCCCCGCTACCATCGACAACTGCCTCTCGGTCGCCGACCAGTACGACGTGCAGGTGGCGATCCACACCGACACCTTGAACGAATCCGGCTTCGTCGAGACCACCCTCGGCGCCTTCAAGGGCCGCACCATCCACACCTACCACACCGAGGGCGCCGGCGGCGGCCATGCGCCGGATATCATCAAGGCTTGTGGTTTCCCGAATGTGTTGCCCAGCTCGACCAACCCGACCCGGCCGTTCACCCGCAACACCATCGACGAGCACCTGGACATGCTGATGGTCTGCCACCACCTCGACCCGAGCATCGCCGAGGACGTGGCCTTCGCCGAGAGCCGCATCCGCCGCGAGACCATCGCCGCCGAGGACATCCTCCACGACCTCGGCGCCTTCTCCATGATCAGCTCCGACAGCCAGGCCATGGGCCGCGTCGGCGAGGTGATCACCCGCACCTGGCAGACCGCAGACAAGATGAAGAAGCAGCGCGGCGCCCTGGCCGAGGACGCGCCCAGCAACGATAACTTCCGCGCCAAGCGCTATATCGCAAAGTACACCATCAACCCGGCTATCACCCACGGCATCAGTCACGAGGTGGGCTCCATCGAAGTCGGCAAATGGGCCGATCTGGTGCTCTGGCGCCCGGCATTCTTCGGGGTTAAACCGTCGTTAATTCTCAAGGGCGGGGTTATCGCCGCCAGCCTGATGGGCGACGCCAACGCCTCGATTCCCACGCCGCAGCCGGTGCACTACCGGCCGATGTTCGGCAGCTTCGGCGGCAGCCTGCACGCCAGCAGCCTGACTTTTATCAGCCAGGCCGCGCTGGACGCCGGCGTTCCCGAGCAGCTTGGGTTAAAGAAAAAGATCGGCATAGTCAAAGGCTGCCGCGAGGTGCAGAAAACCGACCTGATCCATAACGGCTACCTGCCGAATATCGAGGTCGACCCGCAAAACTATCAGGTCAAGGCGGACGGCCAGCTGCTCTGGTGCGAGCCGGCTGAGGTGCTGCCGATGGCGCAGCGCTACTTTCTGTTCTGATCTACTTTTCTGTTCTGATCCACTTCCAGCAGACGCGGCGGCACAGGGTGGCCGGGAAACCAGCGTTGGTAGATCTCGGCAAAGGTGCCGTCGCGTTTGAGGCTGTCCAGCGCCACCTGCCAGCGGCGCACCACATCGGGATCGGTGCTCGGCGAGAATGCCAGATAGGTCTCATGCTCGAGAAAGACGAATTGCGGCTCCAATTGCGCCTCGGTCATGCCGACCCGCTCCAACAGTCCGGGCAACTGCATATCATTGGCCGCTAGCAGGCTCACCCGACGCTTGCTGAACATCTGCATCATCCTGTCCGGTGAGGTCACCGTGTAGAGGTTGTCGAAACCCTTGCTGCGCAGGTATTCGTGGGTATACCACTGCCGCGGCAGCGCCAGCGGACCGGCTCTGGCCGCATCCTCGAGGTTGTCGATGCGAATACCGGCACCTTTATGGCTATAGAAGCGATCGAGCGTGTGCGTCAGTGGACCGACCCACTGAAAAATATTTTCGCGAGCTTCGATGCGGGCGGTGGAAAACAGCCCGGTGTTCGCTTCGCTCATCGCCTTGCTGTAGCCGCGAGTCCAGGGCGCGACGACTATCCGCACGCTATCGCCGGTACGCGCCGCCATGGCCGCGACCACTTCAGTGGAAAAGCCGGTGGGGGAGTCGTCCCGGCTGAAATTAAGGGGAGGGTTTTCCTCGGTGTAGAGCAGCAGCTCAACCGCCTGGCTGGTACTGGCACCGCATAACAGCAGTCCGGCCAGCCACAGGCGAACGCCTGGAACCAGCCATCGCCACAACAACAAATCAGACAAACGAAGCGCGCTCCTTGATTCGCCAGGCAGTTCAAGTCAATGGAGTATAGGCGACGCAACTGTCGACCAAGGCTGATCGGTTAACGCAACTGGCTGTCCTTGCTGCCACGGCGGTTGTAGCCGCCCATGGCTTTTTCCTGTTGGTCCTGCTCGCTCTGGCATGCCACGCACAGGCGCACACCGGGAATGGCCTGGCGACGCGCTTCGGGGATTGGCGCCTCGCACTCCTCGCAGTGGCGCAGGCTTTCGCCGCGCGGCAATTGGCTGCGGGCGCGCTGTACGGCGTCCTCGATGCTGCTGTCGATCTGCTCCTGTACTGCGTCGTCATTCGCCCAACCGCTGGCCATGGCCTGCCTCCTGTGTTGCGGGATATCCAGTTTATGACTGCACCAGGCTATCGCAGATCGGCCGGCAGCTGTGGTGCAAAACCGCCCCCACTGATCATCCCGTACGCCATCCACAGCATGACCCCGGCGTAGAACAGCCGCGGCAACCAGATCGCCCACTGCTCGCGCAGGCTGTCGAGCTGGCGGCTTTCCAGGTCTGCGTAGCGCAGCAGGCTGGCCGGTAGGCTGCCACTGGCTTCGCCCGTACGGACCATACCGAGCAGCATCGCCCGACCGGGAAAGGTCAGCGGTGTCATTGCGGTTGCCAGGCTGTGGCCCTGGCGGATCGCCTCGGGCAACCCGCTGAACTGGCGCCGCAACCGCGCATCGCCCAGCGTCGCACAGGCTTTGGGCAAGGCGTCGAGCATCGCCATCCCGGCTTCGAGCATCAAGCCGAGGCTTTCGACAAAGTCCCTGAGGTTGCTGCGCGCATAGCTGCTGCCGACCAGCGGCAAGCGCGACAGCAGGCCATCCACGCCGCTGGTCTGCTGTCGCCGGAGCAGTTGCCGCCCACCCCAATAGACCCCGACCAGTAACAGCAAGGGCCATAGCCCCACCCAGAGATAACCGCCGATACTCAACCGCCCCGCCACCAGTGCAGGTAGCGGCTGAATGAATAACGCCAGGATCAGTACCGCAACCGGCATCAACAAGCGCGACTTGAGTGCCGCAGCCTGCTGCGCCTTGTGCCCATAGCGCTCGGCCAGACGCAGGTAGATAGCCGCAAGACTGCCACTGGCCTGGGCGGCGCTGACCAGGCTGCTGTCCAGTGGATTGAGCAGACCACTACGCAGGCCGGCGGCGGCGATATCGCCGCCCTTGGCCAACTGCTCGCGAAAGCGCCGCAAGGCGTCATCCGCGTCTGCCGGCAGGGCCAGGCTGGCCAGGGCCCGCTCGGCCGGTACCCCGGCCCGCTCCATCGCACCCAGGTGACTGAACAACTGGGCGCGTGTTTGCAGACTCAGGGAGGCCCGAATGGCGTTTGACATGGCGCGGCTCTGGCAGGAGTGAACACGCCGACACAGTAGCCGGATTCGCAGCTAGGCGTTACTCCTGAACGTCCATAAAGGCCTTGGCCCAGACGATATAGTCCTCGGGTAGCGTGTATTTGTGCGCCAGCTCGGAGGCGGTCAGCGCCGAGGCGCCGCCACCGCGCTGCTCGCGCAGACAGTCGTAGGTGGCCTTGATCGCGGCGAAATAGGCGCCGTGACCGTTGACCACGATGCGCACGCCGAGTGCAGCCAGACGCTCGTTGTCACGCAGCTGCGGGTTGCCGTAGGTGACCAGCATCAGTGGCACGTTCAGGTGCTCGGCGATCCGCTCCAGATGGGCGAAGTCTTCCACACCCACCAGGCAGATCGCGTCCGCACCGGCGGCCTGGTAAGCCCGGGTGCGGCGTATTACCTCGTCCACCGCCAGCACCCCGGCGTGTGTGCGGGCAATGATCACCAGGTCGGGGTCGACTCGCGCCTCCAGGGCTGCGCGAATCTTGCCGACGCCCTCCTCGATACTGATCAGGTCGGTCGACTTGCGGCCGAACTGCGCCGGCAGCAGGGTGTCCTCGATGGTCAGCGCGGCGATGCCGGCGCGCTCCAGCTCGACCACCGTGCGCATCACATTGAGCGCGTTGCCGTAGCCATGATCGGCATCGGCGATCACCGGCAGACGCGCGACGCGACCGATGCGGGTGGCCTGCTCAACGAATTCGCTGAGGGTAATCAGGGCGAAGTCCGGCGCTGCCAATACCTGCAACGAGGCGACCGAGCCGCCGAGAATGCCGACCTCGAAGCCGAGGTCGGCGGCGATGCGCGCCGACATCGGGTCGAATACCGACGCGGTGTGATAACAGCAAGTAGAGGTGAGCAGCGCCCGGAAGGCGTTGCGCAGTTCGTGATGGGAGGCTCGTTGCATGGTTGACATGGGAGGTTCCACAGCGATGAATTAGCCAGGGCTGACCTACTAGAGATTAGCGTGCAGCTGGTTTCGACGAGGTGCAATTATCCCGCCAAAGCACCCCACCAACCACCCGGCCTGTCGGCGCCCGCCCTGAGGCCGCCGCATTGGCGGAAACCCGCCAATAACCCACCGATCTGGCGAGTTACCGCCGCCCTGCCAGGGCCTATGGCCTCGACGGCATGTCGCGCAGCTGCTCATACAACTCGGCCATGTTGGCACGAGTGATCAGGCGGACGTTCATTGCCACACGCACCTGCTCCGGGGTAAGCCCCGCATCAATGGCCTGCCGGACCTGATGCGCCTGCTTGACCACCTCATAGCCGATGGCCCGTGGTTGCTGGACAAACAGGGCATTGATATCGCCCAGGCGCAGCGCTTCGAGCAACACCTCGTCGCCGTCGAAGCCGATATGCACCCGCTGGCCGGCCTTATGCAGCGTGCGCATGGCGGCCAACGCTGCCCGTGAGCTGGTGCTGTTGGGCGTGAACAGCCCATCGAAGCTGTCGAGCCGATTGCTCAGCGTCAGCATGGCCAGTTGCCGATCGTCGCCGACATAGGCGTCGATCGTCACCTGCAAACCGCCGGCCTCGGCGCCCTGGATAAAGCCGCGTTCGCGCTCGCTGGTCGAATGCAGGCCACGTCGCAAGCGCAACACCGCCACCCGCCCCTGTCCCCCGAGGAGCTCGGCCATATATTCACCGGCCTGCAGGCCGGCCGAAAAATTGTCGGTGGATACCAAACCGAGCGCCGCAGTGCCGTTCAAGTCCCGATCGATATAGAGGGTCGGTATACCGGCTGCGGCCAGCTCATCGATGCGCTGACCGATTTCCACGCCACCCGGGGCGATGACCAGGGTCTTGCAGCCTTGCGCAAGGACCCGTTCGATGACCTGCAACTGCGCGGCTACATCGCCCTCGCGGCTCGGCCCGCGGTAATAGAGCGCGACGCCCAGATCGAGCGCCGCCTGGCCCGCTCCTGCCTCGACTTGCCGCCAAAACGCCGTGCTACCTGACGGCACCATGCCGATACAGTCCGCGCCCCAGGCCAGAGGGCAGAGACTGACAAGCAAGATCAGCCCCGACAGAGTCGGCCACAGACGGTTACGAGTGCTCATAAAAAGCTCCCGACATTGGTCTCGGTATCCAGCGCCAGAGGCGCCACCAACCTGTCCTTGGCCACCACAAGCCCGGCAGTATCACTTTAGCATCATCGCGCCGACGACTCTGAGGTCCTGAGCGGGGAACAGTAGCCCGCGCCAGGACAGGCCGGGAGCGGATTTCTCACATTTTTTCACACTCCAGGCGACGGCCGGACTGGTAGCCAGCGTCCAGGCAGGCGATGATCGGCACTCCTCTCCATGCTTTGAACGACATGACCGACACCACGCATACTCCAACCGTTACCCATAAGCCGCGCCCACTGGTCGATTTACTGATCAGCATCCTGATTCCCTCAATGATCCTGATGAAACTGAGCGGCGAAGCCCGGCTCGGCGCCGACGGCGCATTGCTGCTGGCATTGGCCTTCCCTCTGGGCTGGGGGACGTTCGAGCTGATCAGATACCGCAAATTCAACTTCATCGCCCTGCTTGGCCTGGTCAGCGTGATACTCACCGGCGGCATCGGCCTGCTGAAGCTGGATAACCAGTGGCTGGCGATCAAGGAAGCGCTGATTCCGGGACTGATCGGCATCGCCGTGCTGGTGTCGACGCGCACCCGCTACCCGCTGATCCGCACCATGCTGTTCAACAAGAGCGTGCTGAATGTGGACAAGATCCACGAGCGCCTGGAGCAGGGCGGCAACACCGCGCAGTTCGAGGCGCGCCTGCTCAAGGCCACCTATTGGCTAAGCGGCACCTTCTTCTTCTCCTCGGCGATGAACTATGTGCTGGCCAAATGGATCGTGGTCAGCCCGTCCGGCAGCGAGGCGTTCAACGCCGAGCTGGGGCAGATGAACCTGCTCAGCTATCCGATGATCGCGATTCCCTCGATGATCATGCTGATGGCGATCTTCTACTACCTGTGGCGCACCATCCATGGCCTGACCGGGCTGAAACTGGAAGAAGTCATGGCCAATGCCGAACCGGAATAACCGCCTGCGCCCCACCCGGAAGTGTTGACGGCTTCGGCCTATCTTGGCCTGTTCCTTTCCGCGTTCGGCGCCGCCACGCTGTTGCCGCTGCAATCGGAATCGGTGCTGGTGGCGCTGCTGCTCAGCGGCGCCTATGCGCCCTGGGCGCTGCTGACGCTGGCCAGCATCGGCAACGTGCTCGGCTCGCTGGTCAACTGGCTGCTCGGCCGCTCGATCGAGCGCTTTCGCCATAAGCGCTGGTTCCCGGTCAGCGAGTCGCGCTTGCAGCAGGCGCAACACTGGTACTCCCGCTACGGCCGCTGGACGCTGCTGCTCAGTTGGCTACCGATAGTCGGCGACCCGCTGACCCTGGTCGCCGGGGTGATGCGCGAGCGCTTGTGGGTGTTTCTGCTGGTCGTAGGCCTGGCCAAGACCGCGCGTTATTGCGTGCTGGCCGCCCTGACCCTGGGTTGGGGCGCGTTCGTCGCGCCGTAGCGCAATCGACGCAGCATTTCCTCGACGTATCCCATAGAATGCGCGGCCGTTTTTTGTAGCCATGTCATTCATCGCGGCCAACCCAGGGCCGTCGCTACAAAAATTTCTCCCGGTACTCGTTCAGGAATAGCGCGCCGCATGACTTTTTCCACTCCCGCCCGCGCCTGCGGCATCGACTTCGGCACCTCCAACTCCACCGTCGGCTGGCTGCGCCCGGACGCCGATACCTTGATCGAACTGGAAGACGGCAAGATCACCTTGCCCTCGGTGGTGTTCTTCAACCTCGAGGAGCGCCGCCCGGTGTACGGCCGCCTGGCCCTGCAGGAATACCTGGAAGGTTACGAGGGGCGGCTGATGCGCTCGCTGAAGAGCCTGCTCGGTTCCAAGCTACTGAAGAGCGAAACCACGGTGCTGGGCAGCGCCCTGCCGTTCAAGGATCTACTCGGCTTCTTTATCGGCGAGCTGAAAAGCCGCGCCGAGGGCGTGGCCGGCAGGCCGTTCGAGGAAGTGGTGCTGGGCCGCCCGGTGTTCTTCGTCGACGACGATCCGGTAGCCGACCTCGAAGCGCAGAACACCCTGGTCGCGGTGGCGCATAAGCTCGGCTTCAAGGACGTATCTTTCCAGTACGAACCGATTGCCGCGGCGTTCGACTACGAGTCGGGCATCGCGCGCGAAGAGCTGGTGCTGATCGTCGACATCGGCGGCGGCACCTCGGACTTCTCCCTGGTGCGCCTGGCGCCTGAGCGCCGCGCCGTCGCCGACCGCCACGACGACATCCTCGCCACCGGTGGTGTGCATATCGGCGGTACGGACTTCGACAAGCAGCTCTCGCTGGCCGGCGTGATGCCCTTGTTCGGCTACGGTAGCCGAATGAAAAGCGACGCGCCGATGCCGACCAGCACCCACCTCAACCTGGCGACCTGGCACACCATCAACGCGGTTTATTCGGCGCAGTCGCAGCGGGCGTTGCAGAGCATGCGCTACGACATCGTCGACCCCACCGGCATCGACCGCCTGTTCAAACTGATCGAACGGCGCGACGGCCACTGGCTGGCGATGCAGGTGGAAGACAGCAAAATCGCCCTGACCGAGCAGGCGGCCCGGCCCATCGATTTGCACCGGGTCGAACCCGGCCTGGTCGCCGAACTGACCCGCGACTTGTTCGAGGGCGCCATCGCGCCGTTGCTCGAACGCGTGCGCGCCAGCGTCACCCAGTTGCTCGGCGATGCCGGCGTGGGTGTCGAACAGGTCGATACGGTGTTCTTCACCGGCGGTTCCAGCGGCATCCCGGCGTTGCGCCAGAGCGTCGCGGCGATGCTGCCAAATGCCCGCTACGTGGAAGGCAACACCTTCGGCAGCATCGGCAGCGGCTTGGCCATCGAAGCGCAGAAGCGCTATGGCTGAGTAGCATCGCCCGTATGCGATACCTGGCGCACATTTCCCGGGTGTCGCTACGCTCGACCCAGGCTACGACTGCGCAAAAACCTACGACAGAGCGGCACAAAACGAACGTAGCCCGGGTTGAGCTCCGCGATACCCGGGGCTCATTTCCCGGGTGTCGCTACCCTCGACCCAGGCTACGGCTGCGCAAACCTGCAACAGAGCGGCACAAGGCGAACGTAGCCCGGGTTGCGCTGCGCGATACCCGGGGGTATTTCCTGGGTGTCGCTACGCTCGCCCCAGGCTACGACTGCGAAAACCTACGACAGAGCGGCACAAAACGAACGTAGCCCGGGTTGAGTCATGCGATACCCGGGGATATTTCCTGGGTGTCGCTGCGCTCGACCCAGGCTACGACTGCGAAAACCTACGACAGAGCGGCACAAGGCGAACGTAGCCCGGGTTGAGCTATGCGATACCGGGGACATTTCCCGGGTGTCGCTGCGCTCGACCCGGGCTACGGCTGCAACCGGCTCAACCGCCCATCAACGCGGTGCGACGGGCTTTTTCGGCGGCTTTTTGCCTTTGCCTTTGGCGGCATCGGAGCGCTCTTTGGCGGCCTGCTGGTTGCGCGCCTGGGCGGCGGCCTTGGCTTGTTCGCGCTTGTCCCAGGGGTTGCCGCCCGCGGCACCGGTGTCGCGCGGCGGCAGGCCGGTGTGCTGGGTCAGCAGCGGACGGCTCTTGCCGCCCGAGCTGCGCGCGGCAGCGGCGGCGCCAACTTTCTTGCTACCAGCCGGCGTGGAATTCTTGCGCCGCGCGCTCTGGTAACTGTCGGTGGCCGGCTGATGCAACGGGATCAACTGATGCTTGCCCGGGCCGATCAGGTCGCTACGGCCCATACGCTCCAGCGCTTCGCGCAGCATCGGCCAGCCTTTCGGGTCGTGATAACGCAGGAACGCCTTGTGCAAGCGCCGCTGCGCCTCGCTCTTGACGATGGTCACGCCGTCGCTCTTGTAGGTGACCTTGCGCAGCGGGTTCTTGCCCGAGTGGTACATGGCTGTGGCGGTGGCCATCGGCGAGGGGTAGAAAGCCTGCACCTGGTCGGCGCGGAAGCCGTTGCTCTTGAGCCACAGGGCGAGGTTCATCATGTCCTCGTCGGTGGTGCCCGGGTGCGCGGCGATGAAGTACGGGATCAGGTACTGCTCTTTGCCCGCTTCCTTCGAGTACTTCTCGAACATCCGCTTGAACTTGTCGTAGCTGCCGATGCCCGGCTTCATCATCTTGTTCAGCGGGCCTTCTTCGGTGTGCTCCGGGGCGATCTTCAGGTAGCCGCCGACATGGTGGGTGACCAGTTCCTTGACATATTCCGGCGACTCCACGGCGAGGTCGTAACGCAGCCCCGAGGCGATCAGGATCTTCTTCACTCCCGGCAGCGCACGGGCCGAACGGTACAGCTGGATCAGCGCCGAGTGATCGGTATTGAGGTTGTCGCAGATGCCGGGGAATACGCAGGACGGCTTGCGGCAGGCGGCCTCGATCTCAGGGCTCTTGCAGGCGATGCGGTACATGTTCGCGGTCGGCCCGCCGAGGTCGGAAATCACCCCGGTAAAGCCCGGCACCTTGTCGCGGATCTCTTCGATCTCGCGGATGATCGACTCTTCCGAGCGGTTCTGGATGATCCGCCCTTCGTGCTCGGTGATCGAGCAGAAGGTACAGCCGCCGAAGCAGCCGCGCATGATGTTGATCGAGAAACGGATCATCTCGTAGGCCGGAATCTTCGCCTTGCCATAGGCCGGGTGCGGCACCCGCGCATAAGGCATGCCGAACACGTAATCCATCTCTTCGGTGGTCATCGGGATGGGTGGTGGGTTGAACCAGACGTCCACCTCGCCATGTTTCTGCACCAGGGCACGGGCATTGCCCGGGTTGGTCTCCAGGTGCAGCACGCGGTTGGCGTGGGCGTAGAGCACCGAGTCGGCGCGGACTTTCTCGAACGACGGCAAACGGATCACCGTCTTCTCGCGCTCCAGCCGCGGGTGCGCCAGCAACTGCACGACCTTGGCTTCGTTGGGGTCTTCGGCGGGGCCGCCCTTCTCCTGTTCGATGGCGCAGGCGGCGGTGTCCTGGGTGTTGACGTAGGGATTGATGATCTTGTCGATCTTGCCCGGGCGGTCGATACGCGTGGAATCGATCTCGAACCAGCCCTCGGGCGCGTCGCGGCGGATAAAGGCGGTACCGCGGATATCGGTGATTTCTTCGATCTTCTGTCCATAGGACAGACGCTGGGCCACTTCGACAATCGCGCGTTCAGCGTTGCCGTAGAGCAGGATATCGGCGCAGGCGTCGATCAGGATCGAGTGGCGGACCTTGTCCTGCCAGTAATCGTAGTGCGCGATACGGCGCAGCGAGGCTTCGATGCCGCCGAGCACGATAGGTACGTGCTTGTAGGCTTCCTTGCAACGCTGGCTGTAAACCAGGCTGGCGCGATCCGGACGCTTGCCGGCCAGGCCGCCAGGCGTGTAAGCGTCGTCGGAACGGATTTTCTTGTCCGCGGTGTAGCGGTTGATCATCGAGTCCATGTTGCCGGCCGCGACGCCGAAGAACAGGTTCGGCTCGCCGAGCTTCATGAAGTCGTCTTTGCTGGTCCAGTCCGGCTGGGCGATGATGCCGACGCGAAACCCCTGGGCCTCAAGCAGCCGGCCAATGATCGCCATACCGAACGATGGGTGATCCACGTAAGCATCACCGGTGACGATGATAATGTCGCAGCTGTCCCAGCCGAGCTGATCCATCTCTTCCCGGCTCATCGGCAGGAAAGGCGCCGGCCCGAAGCACTCGGCCCAGTATTTTGGATAATCGAATAACGGCTTGACTGCTTGCATGGGGATGACCGGCGCTGGGTACGGGAACGAAAAATCGCGGGCGCGAAATATAGCACAAAAAATGAGCAAATCCGACTACAGCACTCGGCCATATACCCCTCCCTTGGGGCGAGATATCCACAACCCACTAATGGCTTATCGCTATACTGGCAGGAAACAATAACCTACCGGTCCATAGGCACGGGGAGCGCAAACAGTGCGGTGTTTGATTCTGTTTCTGCTGGTGTGCCTGACCAACCTGGGCACGCAAGCTGGCGCCACGCCGATTCAGCTCGATGGACAGAGCAGCGGCAAAGATCTCAACGAACAGATTGAGCTACTGGAAGATATCGGCGATCAGTTGACCATCGACGCCATGGCCATGCGGCTGGCGACCTGATGTTGCAGGTTATCGCGCAACGCTCGCGCGAGCCTGTGCGCACCGACGACGTGATCGTACGCCTGGGCGGCGATGAGTTCGCCGTAGTGATTTGTGACGCGGATGCGGAGCGGCAGGCCCGGGAAATCGCCGGGCGCCTGCTCGCCGAGCTGGCCAAACCGGTGATGTACGGAGCCAAGCGCCTGACCGTAACGATCAGCATCGGGGCGGCGCTGTACCCACAGCACGCCAGTAATTTCACCAGCCTGTACAAGGCGGCGGATGAAATGCTCTACGAGGTCAAGGCCCGGGGCCGCTCGGGTATGGCGGTGTGCGGCGAGGACGGCAAGCTGAGCAGCAGTGCGCGCCTGCATCTGGACGTACTGGATGTGCCCAGCGGGCTCGGTTGATAGCCGCGCGCAAGCAAAGCAGCCGCTCAAGGTAGAACCAAGATAGCCATAGGCCACAACCCGCTTGCGATCAACCGCCAGCCTGGGCATATACTCAGGCCTTATAAGCCTCGATGCCAGGATGTATGCAGTGCGGTGCTTAATCATCTCGATCATCATTCTGCTACTGGGCCCGGCGTTCGCGGGTGTGGCCAATGCCATGCCCATAATGCTGACGGCCGCCAACAGCGGTGCAGGATTGAACGAACAGATCGAGCTGCTCGAGGATGTCGGCGCGCAACTGGGTATCGCCGACATGGCCGACCCCGCCGTGCAAAGCCGCTTCCAGCCGGCCAACGGGCGCGCCAGCGTCGGCCAGAGCCGCAACCCCTGGTGGATCAAGATTCAACTGCAACGCGACAGTGACGGACCGCGGCACTGGTGGCTGGAAGTCGGTGCGGTCACCTTGCATGACCTGCAGGTATTTCTGCCCGACGGCCGCGGCGGTTGGCGTGCGCGGCAGGCGGGCGAGCTAGTGAGCTTTGCCGAGGGGCGCGACCACCCGTACCGGCGCGCGACCTTCGAGCTGCCGGCGCTCGACGCACAGCCGCTGACCCTTTACCTGCGCACCTACGACCCGGCCGGCAACTCCTTCCCGCTGCGCGCCTGGCAACGCCAGGACCTCGATCTGCTGACCGGCCAGGAAAACCTCGGCCTGGGCCTGATCTACGGGGTGATCTTCGCCCTGCTGCTGTACAACCTGTTCATCCTGTTCAGCCTGCGCGACAGCGCTTATTTCTGGTACGTGCTGACCACCGCCTTCGCCCTGGTGTTCATCATGAGCATGACCGGCCACGGCTTCCAGTACCTGTGGCCGGGCGGGGCGGTGCCGTTCTGGCTGGATCGCATCACCCTGCCCTCGCTGTGGGGGCTGTGCGCCAGCCGCTTCACCCAGACGCTGCTGCAGACCCGCCTCCATGTGCGCTGGGCCCATCATCTGCTGAGCATGGCCTGCCTGGTCTACCTAGTCGCGATCGCCCTGGAAGCCTTCGGCCAGCGCAGCACCGCGGCCTGGATCATTGCCCTGCTGTCGCTGACCAGCATACCGGCGGCGCTCGGCAGCGCGCTGATCCGCTGGCGCCAGGGTTTCTTCCCGGCGCTGCTGTATCTGTGCGGCTACGGGCTGGTGCTGGGCAGCATCGCCGTGTTGCTGCTACGCGCAACCGGATTGCTGCAACCGTCGGCCGCCAACGCCTATGTTTTCCCGGTCGCGGTGGCCGCCGAGTCCATCCTGTTCTCCTTTGCCCTGGCTTACCGCATCCAGATCCTCAAGCGGGAAAAATCCGCGGCCCTGGAACAAGCCGACCGCGAAAAAACCGCGCGCCTGGCGCAGATGCAAGCCAGCGCGGACGAGCTACAGCGCTCGGTGGAATTGCGCACCGCCGAACTGGCCGCGGCCAATGAGCACCTGCGGCTCCGCGAGCGGGAGCTACAGCACGCCGCCTTCCACGACTCGCTGACCGAACTGTGCAATCGCCGTTATCTGGTGCAGCACTGCGAGTCGGCACTGGCTCAGGCCAGGCGACATCAACAGCCCCTTGCCCTGTTACTGATCGACCTCGATCACTTCAAGCCGATCAACGATCGCTATGGCCACGACGCCGGCGACCTGATGCTGCAGACGATTGCCCAGCGCCTGCGCGCCCACGTCCGCCTCGGCGACACGGTTGCGCGCCTTGGCGGCGATGAGTTCGCGGTAGTGATCAGCGGTAGCGACGCCGAGCAGCAGGCTCGGGATATCGCTTTACGCCTGCTCGGTGAACTGGCACAACCGGTGATGTATGGCGCCGAACGCCTGACCGTGACGATCAGCATAGGCGTGGCGCTGTATCCGCAACATGCGGGCAATTTCGCCGGCCTGTACAAGGCCGCCGATGAAACGCTCTACAAGGTCAAGGTACGCGGCCGTTCGGGTTCGGCGGTGTGCGGCGAGGGTGGCGAGCTGAGCAGCAGCGCGCGCCTGCACCTGGATGTGCTCGATGTCCCCAGCGGGCTGAGCTGAGTCGAACCTGCCCCTGAGCAGCGTAACGGCCATACCCTGGGATTTGTAGTCAGCCGGACGCCTGCGCTTATACTCACGCCCAGGCCGTCGATTTCAGGAAGCCTGCGGTGCCACGCCCAATCGCCTTTATCCTGCTGCTGAACCTGGCCTGTTTCGCCGGCTCGGCCGCTGCTTCGCCCACCCTGCTGACGCCTGACAACAGCGGCGCGGTGCTGAACGGCGACATCGAGTTGCTTGAGGATGTCGGTGCCCGGCTGAGTATCGTCGATATGGCCGACCCCGCCGTGCAGAGCCGCTTTCAGCCCGCCACCGGGCGCACCAGCGTCGGCCAGAGCCGCAATCCCTGGTGGCTCAAGGTACGGCTGCAGCGTACCGGCGCGGCGCCCAGCCAGTGGTGGCTGGAGGTGGGCGCGGTGACCCTGCTGGATTTGCAGTTGTTTCTGCCCGACGGCCAAGGCGGCTGGCAAACGCGCCAGGCCGGCGAACGCGTAGGCTTCGCCGCAGGTCGCGATCATGACTACCGGCGCGCGGTATTTCGTCTACCCGAGCTGAACGAGCAGGGCATGACCCTCTACCTGCGCACCTTCGACCCGGCCGGCAACTCCTTCCCGCTGCGCGCCTGGCAACTGGCCGACCTCGACCGTCAGGCCAAGGGCGAAAACCTGGCATTCGGCCTGATCTACGGCAGCATCTTCGCACTGCTTCTCTACAACCTGTTCATTCTCGTGGCACTGCGCGACCGCGCCTATTTCTGGTATGTGCTGACCATGGCGGCCTCGCTGCTGTTCATCGCCAGCATGAGCGGCCATGGCAGCCAGTATCTGTGGTCGCACGGGGCGGTTCCGGTCTGGCTGGACCGCATCACCCTGCCGATCCTGGTCAGCATGGGCATCCTGCGCTTCGCCCAGGAGCTGCTGTATACCCGGCAAAGCCTGCGCCGCGCGCATTGGCTCCTCAATGCTTGCAGCCTGGTCTATTTGCTGTGCCTGGGCCTCAATCTGGCGGGCTATCGCAGCCTGAGCGGCCTGGTGATCGGCCTGATCCCGATCGTCACGGTCCCGACCCTGCTGACGTGCGCGGTGATCCGCTGGAAGCAGGGGTTCACTCCGGCACTGTTCTATTTGCTCGGCTACGGCACGGTATTGGCCAGCTTCGTCCTGCTGGTATTGCGCGCGGCGGGGCTGGTGCAGCCCGGGGAGTCGACCGCCTACCTGTTCCCGCTGGCCGTCGCGGCGGAAGCGATTCTGTTTTCGTTCGCCCTGGCCTACCGTATCCAGATCCTCAAGCGGGAGAAGGCTGCCGCCCTGGAGCAGGCCGACCGCGAAAAAACCGCGCGCCTGGCGTTGGTTCAGGCCAATGCCGACGAGCTGCAACACCTGGTCGAGCAGCGCACCGTCGAGCTGGCCGCCGCCAATGCGCGCCTGCTGCAACGCGAGCAGGAATTGCAGCACGCCGCCTTCCATGACCCCCTCACCGAGCTGCCCAATCGCCGTCATCTGGTCGAGCACTGCGAGTCAGCGCTGGCCAACGCCAAGCGGCAAAATCAGACGGTCGCCTTGCTGTTGATCGACCTCGATCATTTCAAGCCGATCAACGACCGCTATGGCCACGACGCCGGCGACCTGATGTTGCAGGCGATCGCGCAACGCCTGCGCAATCACGTACGGGGCGGCGACACGGTCGCGCGCCTGGGCGGGGACGAATTCGCGGTGCTGATTGGCGGCACGGATGCCGAACAACAGTCCCGGGAAATCGCCGAGCGGCTGCTGGGCGAACTGGCGCAGCCGGTGATGTACGGCGCCGAACCGTTGAAGGTCACGATCAGCATCGGTGTCGCCCTGCATCCGCAACACGCGACCAACTTCGCCGGCCTGTATAAGGCCGCGGACGAGATGCTCTATAAGGTCAAAGCCCGTGGCCGCTCAGGCTCGGCCGTCTGTGGCGAGGACGGCGAACTGAGCAGCAGTGCGCGCTTGCACCTGGATGTGCTCAACGTGCCCAGCGGCCTGCTTTGAATACTCAGACGTGCCTTGCAGCATAACCGGGGGCGATCGCGCCCGCGCGCTTCGACCTGCAAACCATCGAACGATGCGCGCCGACACTACTGACACCAGGCTGTCAGTAGCCCTGGCCTAGAGTGGCCTCCGCGGGCTGGAGCACGCCGTTATCGGCGCCGGCCTGCTGACACCCCATTCCAAGGAGAGATAAATGAATGCGATCAACTGGTTCGAACTGTTCGTACACGACTTCGACCGGGCACGCGAGTTCTATGAGCACGCGCTGGCAAGCAAACTGACCATCGAGGATGGCATGGGCCGCCGCATGGCGCTGTTTCCCTACACTCCGGAACAAGGCGTGGGCGGCTGCCTGTGCGAGTCGGAAGAATGCCAGCCGGGCGCAGGCGGCACCCTGGTCTATCTGAATGTCGAGGGGCAGCTGGACAACGTACTGCAACGCGTGCCAGATGCCGGCGGGGCAATTATCCAGAGCAAGATGTCCATCGCGCCCAATGGTTACATCGCCGTGATAAAAGACAGCGAAGGCAATGTCGTGGGCTTGCACAGCATGTCCTGAGATGGCTAGGCTCGTTCGCCGTACCCTAGTGGTCGGCGAACGCTGTCTGCGCCACAGCATACCCACTCAGGAGAGACGATGAGACGCGCCGACCGCCTGTTCCAGATCGTGCAGTTCCTGCGCAGCCGACGCCTGACCACCGCGCAGTGGCTGGCCGAACGCCTGCAGGTGTCGGTGCGCACGATTTATCGTGACATTCAGGATCTCTCGCTCTCCGGCGTCCCTCTGGAGGGCGAGGCCGGCGTTGGCTACGTACTGCGCCAGCCCATGGACTTGCCACCGCTGATGTTCGAGCGTGACGAGATCGAGGCGCTGCTGATCGGCGCGCGCATGGTCAACGCCTGGGCCGACCCCGAGCTGCAACGGGCCGCCGAATCGGCGCTGGCGAAGATCCATGGCGTGCTGCCCGCCGCACTGCGCGACGAACTCAACGGCAACCGCCTGTTCGCCCCCGAGGTGAACAATTATCCGGTGCACTGGCTCGGCCACTTGCGTCAGGCGATCCGCCAACGACGCAAACTGCAACTGAGTTACCGTGACGAAAGCGGGAAAGCCAGCCTGCGGCGCATCTGGCCGCTGGGCTTGTTCTTCTGGGGACAGACCTGGACGCTGTGCAGTTGGTGCGAGCTGCGCAACGACTTCCGGAACTTCCGCGTCGACCGGGTGGACAGCGTCGACGACCTTGACGAGACCTACCACACCGGACCCGGACAGCGCCTGGAGGACTACCTCGCACCCTATCTGCGCGACGACAGCATGGCGCCGGCCTACAAGTCGTGAATCACTCGTCGTCGAACTGGTAGCTGCCCGGCGCCAGGTTCTCGAAGCGCGAGTACTTGCCGAGAAAGGCTAGGCGCGCCGTACCCAGCGGACCGTTACGCTGCTTGCCGATGATGATTTCAGCGACGCCCTTGTACTCGGTTTCCGGGTGGTACACCTCGTCCCGGTAGACGAACATGATGATGTCGGCGTCCTGCTCGATCGCCCCGGATTCGCGCAAGTCGGAGTTGATCGGGCGCTTGTTGGGGCGCTGTTCGAGACCCCGGTTGAGCTGGGACAGGGCGATCACCGGGCAGTTGAACTCCTTGGCCAGGGCCTTGAGCGAGCGGGAGATTTCGGAAATCTCGTTGACCCGGCTGTCGCCGCTGGAGCCGGGAATCTGCATCAGCTGCAGGTAGTCGACCATGATCAGACCGATCTCGCCGTGCTCACGAGCCAAACGCCGGGTACGCGCGCGCATTTCCGACGGCGAGATGCCGGCGGTATCGTCGATAAACAGCTTGCGGTCGTTGAGCAGGTTGACCGCCGAGGTCAGTCGCGGCCAGTCGTCATCGTCCAGGCGACCGGCACGCACCTTGGTCTGATCGATGCGCCCGAGGGACGCGAGCATACGAATGACGATGGATTCCGAGGGCATCTCCAGGGAGTACACCAGAATCGACTTGTCGCTACGCATCAAGGCGTTTTCCACCAGGTTCATGGCGAAGGTGGTCTTACCCATGGACGGGCGGCCGGCGACGATGATCATGTCGGCCGGCTGCAGGCCGCTGGTCAGGTCGTCCAGGTCGCTGAAACCGGTGGACAGGCCGGTGATCGCATCGCCGTTGTTGAACAGCTCGTCGATGCGGTCGATGGCTTTGACCAGGATGTCGTTGATCCCCACCGGGCCGCCGGTCTTCGGCCGCGCTTCGGCGATCTGGAAGATCAGCCGCTCGGCCTCGTCGAGAATCTCCTCACCGGTACGGCCTTCCGGGGCATAGGCGCTGTCGGCGATCTCGTTGCTGATGCCGATTAGCTTACGCAGGGTCGCACGCTCGCGAATGATCTGCGCATAGGCCTTGATGTTGGCCACCGATGGGGTGTTCTTCGCCAGTTCGCCGAGATAGGCCAGGCCGCCGACCTGGGACAGCTGACCTTCCTTGTCCAGCTGCTCGGACAGGGTCACCACGTCAAACGGGTGGTTGCGCTCGGCCAGCTTGTGTACGGCGCGGAAGATCAGGCGGTGGTCGTGTCGGTAGAAGTCGCCATCGGATACCTGATCAAGCACCCGCTCCCAGGCATTGTTGTCGAGCATCAAGCCCCCGAGCACGGCTTGCTCGGCCTCGATCGAGTGCGGCGGCACCTTCAGGGCGGAGGTTTGCAGGTCGTACTGTTCGGTAATGCTGATGTCGTTCATAAGGCTCTGGGCAAAATTCTGTGTTCACAAAACAAAAGGCACGACATCGCTTGCGCAATGTCGTGCCTGATTGTTAGCGGGCCAGCACCGGAGTGCAAGCACACTTAGTCGCACGCCTGTTAGGCTGCTACTACGACAACCTTGACGGTTGCTTCAACGTCGCTGTGCAGGTGCACGGCCACGTCGTATTCGCCAATTTGACGAATGGTGCCGTTCGGCAGACGCACTTCAGCTTTGGCCACTTCAACGCCGGAGGCGGTCAGGGCGTCGGCGATATCGTGGGTACCGATGGAGCCGAACAGTTTGCCTTCATCGCCCGCGGTAGCGGTGATGGTGACTTCCAGTTCAGCCAACTGAGCGGCACGGGCTTCAGCGGATGCTTTCTTCTCGGCGGCCAGCTTTTCCAGCTCAGCGCGACGCGCTTCGAACGCGGCAACGTTAGCAGCGGTAGCAGCGGTGGCTTTGCCTTGCGGCAGCAGGAAGTTACGGCCGTAACCGGCCTTAACGTTCACTTTATCGCCCAGGTTGCCCAGGTTGGCGATTTTTTCCAGCAGGATCAGTTCCATTTGGTAATAACCTCTTAACTTTTAACCTTCACCGTTCGCAGGACCAGCACCATTTTTGCGCGCCAGGCGACCGCGAAAATCAAACAGACCATCAACTACGGCTAACAGACAGACCAGGTTCCCAAGTAGCAATACCGCTATATACATCCCTATCAGCCAGAAGCTGGAGAGACGCTTCATTTCGATGAGCCCATGCCCAAGGGCGAGCCCAGCGAACAGCAGCGGTACCGTACAAATCGGTGCCATTACGGCCAGTGGCGCTGCCAATCTGGGCCCGAGTATCACGCCGGACAACAGCGCCAATGCAACGGGCCAGGGCAAACGCAATGCACGAAACTCTCGGCCGAAGCCACCCAGGTTGTATAACTCGGCTTGCCAGTATCGCGCCAAGATCAGACAGAGTACGCAAACCACCTGCATCGAGGCGGCCATGATCCCTGTCAGGATCGGCTTCAGCGAATCCTGAAAACCGGCAAGTTGCTCCGCCGTCATCTCGCCCTGCCCTACCAACTGCGGCAGCACTTCACGGACACCGTCCGTCAAGGCTTTGATCAGTTCGGCAGAGGTGGCCGACAGAATCAGTGCGAACAACCCAGCCAATACAACACTGGCCAACAACACCCGGACCCAGGAGCCGGTAGCGCGCAGTACCTGCGCCAGCACCAGCGTTCCCAGCAGGATCAGGAGGAGGCTCGGATCACCGAGAAACCACCAGACCAGCGCCGGCAACAGCGCCCAGGCCAGAATGCCAAGGGTTTCATGCAGACCGCGCCGGAGCAAAACCAGGGCTCCCGACGCAGCACTCAACCAAAACAACAGCGGCAACGCCGCAGAACCTACGACCACCAGAGTGGCTTGCATGCGACCGCGCATTGTGAATTCAGCGATGGCGCGCATGCGATCTATCCCCTACCTCGTCGACGACCCGGTCTCAGCGGCCGTGGCTGTCGGTGTAGGGCAGCAGGGCCAGGAAGCGGGCG
>NZ_CAMPHI010000058.1 GCF_946885955.1 uncultured Pseudomonas sp. | reverse complement strand
GTGTCGAAGACACCACCAACCTGATCGTGCTGGACAACACCGGCGTGCAGGATGCCGCGGGCAACGCCGGCACGGGCACGACCGACTCCAACAACTATGCAATCGATACCCTGCGTCCGACGGCGACCATAGTCGTAGCCGATACATTCCTGACTACAGGTGAAACCACTACGGTAACCATCACCTTCAATGAAGCTGTGAGCGGTCTCACCACCGCCGACTTCACCGTGGCCAATGGTGCATTGAGTGGCTTGAGCTCGTCCGATGGTGGCATCACCTGGACTGCGACCCTGACGCCGGCGACCAATATCAATGCCGCCAGCAATACCATCGCCCTGGCTAACACTGGCGTGCTGGATGCAGCCGGCAATAGCGGAATCGGTAGCACCGACTCCAACAACTACGCCATCGACAGCGCTGATCCACAGGTCAGTATCACCCTCGCGGACAGCAACCCGACCAACAGCACTAGCGTCCGCTATACCCTGACCTTCTCCGAGGCGGTCAATAACGTCGATGTCGGCGATTTCAGCCTGGTCACTACCGGGACAGCCAGCGGCGTGATTCAGTCGGTGGTGCAACTGGATGCGCAAACCTACCAAGTAACCGTGAGCGGTCTCAGCGGCGCCGGCAGTCTGGCTCTTGAGTTAGTCGCCGGCAGCGACATCAGCGATGCGCCGGGTAACCTGGTATCCGGGACGGTCGGCCCTGCTTATACGCGTGACGTGCTCGGTGGCGATCCGGAATTCCGCGTCACACCGACGCCTCCGCCGATCATCGTGCCGCCAGCGCCGTTACCGCCAACTCCATTGCCGCCACCGCCGGCGCTTTTGCCGCCACTGGTGCCACCACCGTTGTTCGAGGTGCCGGGATTGGGTGGAGGGTTACCGCCGCTTGGCAATATCTTCCTGCAGAATCAGGTACTGGCGCCAAGCTTCCTGGCTCAGGTATTCAGCTCCTCATCCGGCGATGGTTCCGGAGCGGGATTCCTCGGTTTTGGTGGTGGCGATGCCGGTGTCTTTGGCAGTAGCACACTTTCTTCGGTATTCGACGGTCTGGTCCCGCAAGAGGGCGCGGTGGACATCTTCGGCAATGATAAGGACGGCACAGGGGAGATTGAGGAGGAGGGTTTCCTGGGGGCTCCCAGCCTTGGGCAGCAGCTGGATATGCTGCGTCACAGCGAATCGCAACAGATAGATCAATTGGCCAGGGCCTTTGGCGAATGGAGTGAGAAAGCGCCAGCGGCCTGACCGAACCGACACGACAAGAAGAGAACAAGCCGCGATTAGGGGGCGGCCAAGGATGAATAAACATTACAGAGTATTGACCGTCGGTATGCTTGCCGCGGCCATCGGGGGTTGTGCGGTAACCAGCCAGCCGATCGAACGCGCGGTCAGCGAGCAGCGGGCCCAGGCCGATCTAACCAGCATGTTCAGCGGGCAGGAGCCCTTGAGTGGACCTTTGACGTTGCACCAGGCAATGGCCCGCGCGGTCAAGTACAACCTGGAGGCGCGCTTGAAGGTCATGGAAGAGGCCCTGGCCGAACGCCAGGTGGATTTGTCCCGCCTCGACATGTTGCCGCGTATGGCGCTGGATGCCGGTTATGCCGGACGTAACAACGTCAGTGCGTCCAGTAGCCGCAGTATTCGCACCGGTACCCAGTCGTTGGAGCCTTCCACCTCGCAGGACCGCGATCGTGAGGTCGGCGACCTGACCATGGTGTGGAACGTGCTCGACTTCGGTGTCAGCTATGTCAACGCCAAGCAGCAGGGCGACCAGCGCCTTATCGTGCAGGAACGTCGGCGCAAGGTGCTGCACACCATCATTCAGGATGTTCGCTCGGCGTATTGGCGCGCGATGGCCGCCGATCGGCTGCTGACCCAGATCGACCAGCAGATGGTGCGCGTCGACCAGGCCAGGCAGAACAGCGCGCGCATGAGCGAGCAGCGTATCGGCGATCCGGTGCAGTCCCTCGGCTACCAGCGTGCGTTGATCGAGGCGACCCGCCAGTTGGAGCAGCAGCGGCGCGCATTGTCCCTGGCCAAGACGGAGTTGGCGGCGCTGATCAACTTGCCGATGGGGACGCAGTTCGAGTTGGCTGAAGCCAACACCAATTATCAGGTGCCCACGCTGGCGACGAACATGGAAGTGCTCGAGCAAGAGGCGCTGATCAATCGCCCCGAGCTGCGCGAGCAGGACTACCAGGCGCGTATCGGGGCGGCGGAAACCCGCAAGGCGATGCTGCGGATGTTGCCCGGTCTGGAGTTTTCCCTTGGCGGGCATTACGACAGCAACTCGTTCCTGGTCAACCAGAGTTGGGCTGACTACGGCGTGAAGGTGACTTGGAACCTGTTCAATCTGCTCTCGGCACCGGCGGCTATCGACGCGGCCAAGGCCAGTGAAGAGGTGGTGACGATGCGCCGGCAGGCGATGTCGATGGCCATATTGGCGCAGCTGTACGTCGCCAATGCGAACTTCCAGGAAGCTCAACGCCAGTTCACCACCAGCGAGCAGCTGGCGACGCTCGATCAGCAGATTGCCGAACAGTTGCGCAATCGTCACAAGGCCCAGGGTATTGGCGAGCTGGAGCTGATTCAGGGCGAACTGAACCTGCTGCAGGCCAATTTGCGCCGTGACCTGGCTTATGCCGATCTGCGTAACGCCTACGGCCAGATATTTGCCAGCGTCGGTCTGGACCCCTTGCCGGAAGAGCTGCAATCCCATCAACTTGACGATATCGCCCAGGCTTTGGCCGATCGTGAAGCGGAATGGCAGGCGGGCACGCTCCCGGTCGAGGCTGGCTTGCCCGCGGATGCAACCCCGTAACCGGGATAAGCGCAGCGCATGGACATTACTGCCGTGTAGAAATGCAAAAGCCCCGCGATGCGGGGCTTTTGTTTTGAGCTGGTAACGCTTAGACGTTAAAGCGGAAGTGCATGACGTCGCCATCCTTGACGATGTACTCCTTGCCTTCCAGGCGCCACTTACCGGCTTCTTTGGCGCCGGCTTCGCCTTTGTACTGGATGAAATCGTTGTAAGCGATGACTTCGGCGCGGATAAAGCCCTTTTCGAAGTCGGTGTGGATCACGGCGGCGGCCTGGGGCGCGGTGGCGCCGACTTTCACGGTCCAGGCGCGGACTTCCTTGACCCCGGCGGTGAAGTAGGTCTGCAGGTTGAGCAGCTCGTAGCCGGCGCGGATCACGCGATTGAGGCCGGGCTCTTCGAGCCCTAGGGCTTCGAGGAACATGTCCTTCTCTTCGCCGTCATCCAGCTCGGCGATCTCCGCCTCGATCTTGTTGCATACCGGCACCACTGGAGCGCCTTCGGCGTCGGCGATGGCCTGCACCACGTCGAGTAGCGGATTGTTCTCGAAACCGTCCTCGGCGACGTTGGCGATGTACATCACCGGCTTGCTGGTGAGCAGGTGGAAGCCACGAACCAGTTGCTTCTCGTCGTCGCCCAGGGTCTTGAGCAGGGTGCGCGCCGGCTTGCCTTCGGTGAAGTGCGGGATCAGCTTCTCCAGCAGGGCTTTTTGCGCGACGGAGTCCTTGTCGCCGCCTTTGGCGTTGCGGGTGACTTTCTGCAGCTGCTTCTCGCAACTGTCGAGGTCGGCGAAGATCAGCTCGAGGTCGATGATCTCGATATCACGCTTAGGGTCGACGCTGTTGGCGACGTGAATCACGTTGTCGTCCTGGAAGCAGCGCACCACGTGGGCGATGGCATCGGTCTCGCGAATGTTGGCGAGGAACTTGTTGCCCAGGCCTTCACCTTTGGACGCGCCTTCGACCAGGCCGGCGATATCGACGAACTCCATGGTGGTCGGCAATACCCGCTCGGGTTTGACGATTTCGGCCAGGGCCTGCAGGCGTGGGTCGGGCATCGGCACGATGCCGCTGTTCGGCTCGATGGTGCAGAAGGGGAAGTTCTCCGCGGCGATACCGGATTTGGTGAGGGCGTTGAACAGGGTGGACTTGCCGACGTTGGGTAGGCCGACGATGCCGCAGTTGAATCCCATTGGTGTATCCCTCGCGCGAAATGGCGGTAAAGAATTAAGAGGAGGCTTTCTGGCTGTGCAGCTTGTGCATCGCTTTGCTCCAATCCCCTGCGAGGATCTCCGGCAATACGCCGAGGGCGAAGTCGATACTGGTATCCAGTAATTCCTGCTCGCTGCGCGGGGCGCGGCCGAGGACGAAATTGGAGACCATGCTGCTGTGCCCGGGATGGCCGATGCCAAGCCGCAGGCGATAAAAATTATTCTGATTGCCGAGCTGGGCGATGATGTCGCGCAACCCGTTATGCCCGCCGTGCCCGCCACCCTGTTTGAGTTTGGCGACGCCTGGCGGCATGTCGAGTTCGTCGTGGGCCACCAGAATGGCTTCCGGCGCAATGCGGAAGAAATTCGCCAATGCCGCGACGGACTGGCCGCTACGGTTCATGAAGGTGGTAGGGATCAATAGACGAACATCGCGTCCCTGGTGGCTGAATTTACCCACCAGACCAAAATATTTCTTGTCGAGACTCAAGTTGATGCGCTGACTTTCGGCCAGACGCTCAACGAAAAGGGCCCCCGCATTATGCCGGGTCTGGTCGTATTCGGGGCCGGGGTTACCCAGGCCAACGATCAGTTGTACGGCAGTCATGACAGGAGCCCTTTTGTGGAAATAGCCCAGCCGCTGGTGCGCCTGGGCTGTTTTCCGGCGGTGCGAGGGTTACTCGGCAGCGCCTTCGCCTTCTACGTCTTTAGCAACTCGCGAGGCGTGGATGTTGGCCACTGCCAGGTCGTTACCGTGAGCCAGTGCAACCAGCTCAACGCCTTTTGGCAGCTTGAGGTCAGCCAGGTGAACGATCTGACCAACTTCGACGGCAGCCATGTCGACTTCGATGAATTCCGGCAGGTCTTTCGGCAGGCAGGAAACTTCGACTTCGACCAGGGTGTGGGAGACTTCGCCGCCTTGCTGCTTCACGCCAACCGAAGTTTCCTGGTTGAGGAAGTGCAGGGGAACGTGAGCGGTCAGCTTCTGGCCAGCGACAACGCGGACGAAGTCGGCATGCAGGACGAAGCCTTTGGCCGGGTGACGCTGCAGCGCCTTGATCAGGACGCTTTCGTTGCTGCCGGCTACGTTCAGGGTCAGAACGTGGCTGAAAGCCGCTTCGTTTTCCAGCAGCTTGGCGAAATCCTTGGCCAGCAGGCTGATCGATTGCGGAGCTTTCTCGCCACCGTAGATTACGGCAGGAACCATGGCTACGTTACGACGCAGGCGGCGGCTCGCACCTTTCCCCAGGTCGGAACGCACTTCGGCATTCAGGGCAAATTCAACAGTCATTTCACTTCTCCAAAATAACCAAACCGTCCTTCACGCTTGCGACCAGCGACCGGACGGTTGGGTAATAGGCCCGGCTATAAAGGGCCGGGCAGTTGCGTTCAGTACGCTGTCCGCTTAGCGGAACATCGCGCTGATCGATTCTTCATTGCTGATGCGGCGCACCGCTTCAGCGACTACCGGGGCGATATCCAGTTGGCGAATACGCGAACAGGATTGCGCAGCGGCGGACAGCGGGATGGTGTTGGTCACCACCAGCTCGTCGAGCATGGAATTTTCGATGTTTTCGATCGCGCGACCCGACAGCACCGGGTGGGTGCAGTAGGCGAAGACCTTGGCGGCGCCGTGTTCTTTCAGCGCTTTGGCCGCATGGCACAGGGTGCCGGCGGTATCCACCATGTCGTCGACCAGGATGCAGGTGCGGCCTTCCACGTCACCGATGATATGCATCACTTCGGACTGGTTGGCTTTCTCGCGACGCTTGTCGATGATCGCCAGGTCCACGCCCAGCGACTTGGCCACGGCACGCGCACGCACCACACCGCCGATGTCCGGGGAAACGATCATCAAGTTGTCGAAGCGTTGGTCTTCGATATCGTCCACCAGTACCGGGGAGCCGTAGATGTTATCTACCGGGATATCGAAGAAACCCTGAATCTGATCCGCGTGCAGGTCGACGGTAAGAACCCGGTCGATGCCCACTACGGTCAGCATGTCAGCCACGACCTTGGCGCTGATTGCCACGCGGGCGGAACGCGGACGGCGATCCTGGCGGGCATAGCCGAAGTAGGGGATAACAGCAGTGATTCGAGTCGCTGAGGAGCGGCGGAAGGCGTCGGCCATCACCACCAGTTCCATCAGGTTGTCGTTGGTTGGCGCGCACGTCGGCTGAATCAGGAAGACGTCTTTACCGCGGACGTTTTCGTTGATTTCAATCATGATTTCGCCGTCGGAAAACTTACCGACAGAGGCATCGCCGAGGGGGATGTGCAGCTGACGTACGATACGTCGCGCCAGATCGGGGTTAGCGTTCCCCGTAAAGACCATCATCTTGGACACGCGCAGTACCTGCCGGCTGAGGGTATACCTGGATGAGTATAGAAAATGGCAGGGGCGGCTGGATTCGAACCAACGCATGGCAGGATCAAAACCTGCTGCCTTACCGCTTGGCGACGCCCCTGTATCGTACTAACTGATGCTATGCATTCACTTCTTCGCCAGTACTGCTAGCTTACGGTGCAACATCGAAACGTTACGACCTTGGGCAACAAAACTCGGCAGAGTGGCTGGAAGTTGGCGGGCGACTTTATCAGCATCGTCCCGTTTTGGGAAGCTCCCAAATACGCAAGCTCCAGTGCCAGTCAATCTTGCCGATACATATTTGTTCAATAAGATCAGCGCGTTACGAACTTCTGGGTAACGCTTTTCGACAACCGGCTGGCAGTCATTACGACCACCCCCCTCAAGAAGGCTGCGAACTTTAATGGGCGGCGTATCCCGTGTCAACTCGGGGTCGGCGAAAACTTCCGCTGTGCTGACAAGTACTTGCGGCACGGCCACGAGAAACCAGGGCTCCGGCAACTGCAGCGGGGTGAGTTGCTCACCGACGCCTTCGGCGAAGGCTGCGCGGCCGCGCACGAATACCGGCACGTCGGCGCCCAGGCTCAAGCCAAGGGCGGCGAGGCGGTCTTCGTCCCAGTTCAGCTGCCACAGATGATTGAGGCCGAGCAGGGTGGTGGCCGCGTCCGAACTGCCGCCGCCGATCCCGCCGCCCATGGGCAGACGTTTATCCAGCCAGATATCGGCGCCCTGGGCGCAGCCGGCCTGCTGTTGCAGTTGACGCGCGGCACGCACGATCAGATTGCTGTCGTGGGGAACGCCGTCGATGGCTGTGTGCAGACGAATCTCGCCGTCGTCGCGTAGGGCGAAGCCGAGTTCGTCGCCGAAGTCGAGGAACTGAAACAGCGTTTGCAATTGGTGATAGCCATCGGCGCGGCGGCCGAGGATATGCAACATCAGGTTGAGCTTGGCCGGCGCCGGCAGCACCAATTCGGCGGCGGTGGGGATTGCCGGGTGGGTCATTGGCCGAGCTGGCGCGGCTGCCAGTCCTTGATCACCAGGGTGACCTGCAGGTCATGACCCTGCAATTTGAGGCGTTCCGGTAGCCAGTAGCCGTCCTGCTCGGTATAGCGCAGGTATTCCACCTGCCAACCGTCCTGGGCGAGTTGCGCCAGGTGGCTGTCGCTGTCGAGTGTCAGGGTGCTTTTGCTGCCCGGTGCCGGGAGGCCGCGAATCCACCAGAGCAGGTGCGAGACCGGCAGATTCAGGCCCAGTTGCTGCTGCAACAGTTGTTCCGGTGATTCGGCCTGATAGCGCCCCTGGTTGGCGACTTCGAGGAGTATTGCACCCGGGCGCCCGGTCAGGCGCGCGGCACCGCGGCCGAGCGGGCCGGACAGGCGGATGTCGTAGTAGTCCTGGCGTTGTAGCCAGAACAGGGTGCCGCTGCCGGAGTCCTTAGGGGCGCGGATGCCGACCTTGCCGCTGATTTGCCAGGCGTCGAGTGCCGCCACCTGCTGCTTGTGGGTTTGCCAATGGGCCTGATCACCCTGGCCTTGCAGGGATTCGCGGGAACTCAGGCCGGCACAGCCGGCGAGTAGGGAGAGGAGGGTAAGGACGGCGAGGGGGCGAAGATGGGCAAGCATTAAAGCGTCTCTGAGCCAGTCAGGCGCAGCAGGGTGCCGCGCACGATGGCGTTATTGGGTTGTTGTTTGAGCGCATGCGCCCAGATTTTCCGTGCTTCGCGCTCTTTGCCGCGGGCCCACAGCACTTCGCCGAGGTGGGCGGCGACTTCGGCATCGGGGTACAACTCCAGCGCGCGGCGCAACAGGCGTTCGGCTTCGTCGAGATTGCCCTGGCGATAATTGACCCAGCCCAGGCTGTCGAGGATGGCCGGATCGTCGGGGTTGAGTTGCAGCGCCTGCTCGATCAACGCCCTGGCCTCGTCGTAGCGGGTGGTGCGATCGGCCAGGGTGTAGCCGAGTGCATTGAGAGCCATGCCGTTGTCCGGCTCGCGTTCGATGATAAAGCGCAGGTCGCGCTCCAGTTGGTCGATGTCGTCGCGCTTTTCCGCGAGCATCGCCCGGGTGTAGAGCAGATTCAGGTCCTCGGGGAACTGTTCCAGCGCCTGCTGCAGCAGGTTCCATGCTTCATCGTGACGCTGGTGCTTGACCAGCGCTTCGGACTCGATCAGATAAAGCTGGATGGCATAGTCGGGCTGGCTCTGACGGGCGCTCTCGAGGCGTTCGGAGGCCTGCGCGCCGCGCTGGTTGTCGAACAGCAGTTCGGTCATGCGCGCCTGTGCGGGCAGGTAGTCGTTGCCGGGGCCGACCAGGCCGTACTCCATCACTGCGCTGTCGATGTCGTGCAGCTCTTCATAGGCGCGCGCCAGGTTGTAGTGCGCGGCATCGACATGGCTGTCGCGCTCGATCAGCTCTTCCAGATAGACGATTGCTTCTCGCCAGGCGCCGGCTTCCAGGCTTACCAGAGCCAGGGAGAGGCGCAGGTCGTTGTCTTCGGGGTAGCGTTGCACCAGTTCGATGAATTCGCTCTGGGCGTCCTCCAGGCGACCCTGCTCGACCAGTGCGCGGGCATAGGTCAGGCGTACGCGCTTGTCATGCGGATGCTGACGAATGCCTTGTTCCAGTAGTGGCAAGGCCTCGTCGCCGCGCTTGAGGCTTTGCAGCAGTCGCGCGCGCAGCAGCAGCGGCGCGATCTCCTGCTGTTTGGGGTGTGCTTCGAGCAGCGCCAGGGCTTCCTGCGGGTGGTCGTTCTGCTGCAGCAGCAACGCCTTGCCAAACAGCAGCTGGCCGTTATCCGGATACTTGTCGAGCAGGCGGTCGAAGCTCTGCAGCAGGCCGCCGCGGGTTTCCGGGTCGGATTCGGCGGCAGACAGGGCGAGGAAATCGAAATGGGTGTTGCCCTTGCCCTGCAGGACTTTCTCCATATAGGTCATGGATTCGTCGTAGCGTCCGGCGCGGGCCAGTTGCACCGCGGCGGCGCGCTGCGCATCGAGCTGCTCGGGGGCATTTTTCGCCCAGATCAGCGCGGTGGTCAGCGCCGCCTGTTCGGCGCCGAGGTATTCGGCTATGCGAAAGCCACGCTCTGCCACGCCGGCATCCTGCGTGATCTCGGCCTGCTGCACGTAATTATCTAGGGCGATATCGAAGCGATTGCGCTGGCCGGCCAGTTCGGCGGTCAGCAGCGCCAGCAAGGTTTCCTGGCTGAACGAGCCATAAGCCTCGGGTTCCGGGGTCTCGGCGACAGTGGAGGGGTCTTCCACCGGCGGCGTGCCGTCCGGCGAGGTGGGAGCAAAGGTTTGACAGCCACCCAGTACAACAGCAGCAGCCAGCAACGCAAAGGATCTAGTCATAGGATAATAAGTGGCCAACTTGCGGTCGGATCATCATGACACAAGCCGTGGGGCAAGCCCATGGGGCAAGGCGCGATAGCGGGTTAGCGTTACATGGCCCGGCAACCGCGCCCTTGTGGTTTCGGGGCGGTGCCCTGCCGTGCTCGGTCGGGCGCAAATAGCTGGGCGGAGCAAGGACACGCAGGACAATAGTCGGCGGTGGTTGTTCTCCCCCGGACGAAGTAGGACAATTGCGCGCCTCCATCAGTTCAGCGAAGCGCATGGCCTTTCTAGCCCTTGGTATCAATCATAAAACCGCTTCGGTGGATGTTCGCGAGCGCGTGGCATTTACCCCCGAGCAGTTGGTTGAGGCGCTGCAGCTGCTGTGCCAGCGTACCAGTACCCGCGAAGCGGCGATTCTGTCGACCTGCAACCGCAGCGAGCTGTACCTCGAGCAGGATAGCCTGGCCGCCGAGACGGTGCTGGCCTGGCTGGCCGATTATCACGGTTTGAACCTCGATGAACTGCGCGCCTGTGCCTATATCTACGAGGACCATGACGCGGTGCGCCATATGATGCGTGTGGCCTCGGGGCTGGACTCGATGGTGCTGGGTGAACCGCAGATTCTCGGCCAGATGAAATCCGCCTACGCCGTAGCCCGCGAGGCCGGCACCCTGGGGCCGCTGCTCGGGCGCTTGTTCCAGGCCACGTTCGGTACCGCGAAAACCGTACGCACCGATACCGCGATCGGCGAGAACCCGGTGTCGGTGGCCTTTGCCGCGGTGAGTCTGGCCAAGCAGATTTTCAGCGACCTGAACCGCAGCCAGGCGCTATTGATCGGGGCGGGCGAGACCATCAGCCTGGTCGCGCGCCATCTGCACGATCAGGGCATCAAGCGCATCGTCGTGGCCAACCGTACCCTGGAACGGGCCAGCAGCCTGGCCGAGCAGTTCGGCGCTCACGCGGTGCTCCTATCGGAAATTCCCGATGAGCTGATCAACAGCGACATCGTCATCAGCTCCACCGCCAGTCAATTGCCGATTCTCGGCAAGGGCGCGGTCGAGCGGGCGCTGAAGAAGCGCAAGCACAAGCCGATCTTCATGGTCGACATCGCCGTGCCGCGCGACATCGAGCCCGAAGTCAGCCAGTTGGACGACGTCTATCTGTATACCGTCGACGACCTGCATGAAGTCATCGCGGAAAACATCAAGAGTCGTCAGGGGGCGGCCGAGGCGGCGGAAGAGCTGGTCGCGGTCGGCGCCGACGATTTCATGCAGCGCCTGCGCGAGCTGGCCGCGGTCGATGTGCTCAGGGCCTATCGGCAGCAGGCCGAACGCCTGCGTGACGAAGAGCTGGCCAAGGCCCTGCGCCTGCTCAGCAACGGCGCCTCGGGTGAGGAAGCGCTGGCGCAGCTGGCGCGCGGCCTGACCAACAAGCTGCTGCACGCACCCAGCGTGAAACTGAAAAAATTCTCCGCCGATGGCCGCATCGATGCGCTCGGTGTGGCTCAGGAACTCTTCGCCCTCGACGAGGGCGTGCCGCCTGCTTCTACCCATAGCAGCTCGGTCAATAAATAAAGGTCTGTAATGAAAGCGTCGCTGCTCACTAAACTCGATCTGCTGCAGGATCGTTTCGAAGAACTCACCGCGCTGTTGGGCGATGCCGAAGTGATCGGCAACCAGACGCAGTTCCGCGCCTATTCCAAGGAATATGCGGAAATCGAGCCGGTAAACCAGGCGTTCAGCGCCTTCCGCAGGGTGCAGGCCGACCTCGAAGGCGCCCAGGCGCTGCTCAAGGACAGCGACCCGGACATGCGCGAAATGGCCGAGGAGGAAGTCGCCGAGGCCAAGCAGAAGCTGTTCGAGCTGGAAGATAACCTGCAGCGCATGCTGTTGCCGAAGGACCCCAACGACGGGCGCAACGTGTTCCTTGAAGTGCGCGCCGGTACCGGCGGTGACGAGGCGGCGATCTTCTCCGGCGACCTGTTCCGCATGTACTCGCGTTATGCCGAACGGCGCGGCTGGCGCATCGAGGTGCTCTCGGCCAGCGAAGGCGAACACGGCGGCTATAAGGAAGTGATCGCCCGGGTCGAGGGCGACAACGTCTACGGCAAGCTCAAGTTCGAGTCCGGCGCGCACCGCGTGCAGCGCGTGCCCGAGACCGAATCCCAAGGCCGTATCCATACCTCGGCCTGCACCGTGGCGGTATTGCCCGAGCCGGACGAGCAGATGGCCATCGACATCAACCCGGCCGACCTGCGCGTGGACACCTACCGCAGCTCCGGTGCCGGCGGCCAGCACGTCAACACCACCGATTCGGCGATCCGCATCACCCATATTCCCACCGGCACCGTGGTCGAATGCCAGGAAGAGCGCTCGCAGCACAAGAACCGCGCCAAGGCCATGGCCTGGCTGGCGGCCAAGTTGAAGGACCAGCAGGAAGCCGCCGCGCACAAGGAAATCTCCGACTCGCGCAAGTTGCTGGTCGGTTCCGGCGACCGCTCCGAACGCATCCGTACCTACAACTTCCCTCAGGGGCGGGTCACTGATCACCGCATCAACCTGACTCTGTATTCGCTGAACGAAGTGATGGCCGGCGGCGTCGACGCGGTGATCGAGCCGCTGCTGGTCGAATACCAGGCTGACCTGTTGGCGGCGTTGGGGGATTAATTTGCGCTTTCGTAGCCCGGATGAAATCCGGGAAATAGGCGGGTCGATTGAAAAATTGCCCCGGATTGCATCCGGGCTACGGAAATACATGTGATGGCCACCATCGAATCCTTGCTCGCTGACGCCGATCTACCCGAGTCGCCAACCCCACGCCTGGACGCCGAGTTGCTGTTGGCTCATGCTCTGAGCAAGTCGCGCAGCTACCTGCGCACCTGGCCGGAACGCGAAGTCGATGCGGCGCAGCAAGCGCGGTTTATTGCCGATCTGGCGCGGCGTCGGGCCGGCGAACCGGTGGCCTATATCCTCGGTCAGCAGGGCTTCTGGAGCCTGGAGCTGGAAGTGGCGCCGCACACCCTGATCCCGCGTCCGGACACCGAGCTGCTGGTGGAAACCACGCTGGCACTGCTGCCGGCGACGCCCGCGGCGATACTCGATCTGGGCACCGGCACCGGCGCCATTGCGCTGGCCCTGGCCAGTGAACGTCCGGCCTGGAGGGTAACCGGGGTGGATCGGGTGCCCGAGGCGGTGGCCTTGGCCGAGCGCAATCGCGCACGGCTCAGACTCAACAATGTGGCCTTCGTCGCGAGCTATTGGTTCAGCGCCCTGGCCGGCCAGCGCTATCGACTGATCGTCAGCAACCCGCCTTATATCGCCGCCGCCGACCATCATCTGGATCAGGGCGACGTGCGCTTCGAACCGAGTAGCGCCCTGGTCGCGGGCGAGGACGGGCTGGATGATATTCGTCTGATTATCGAGCAGGCGCCGGGCTATCTTGAGTCGGGCGGCTGGCTGCTGCTGGAGCACGGTTTCGAGCAGGCGGCGGCCGTGCGCGAGCTGCTGATGGCGCGGGGTTTTGCGGCGGTGGAAAGCCGGCGTGACCTGGGTGGCCATGAGCGCATCAGTCTGGGGCGCTTCGACAATGAGTAATGCCATGAATCCGCAAGACATGCTGAGTGACGAGGAGCTGCTGCGCTACAGCCGGCAGATCCTGCTGCAACAGATCGATATCGCCGGCCAATTGCGCCTGAAGAACAGCCGCGCGCTGATCATCGGCCTGGGCGGCCTGGGCTCTCCGGTGGCGCTCTATCTGGCTGCGGCTGGCGTGGGCGAGTTGCACCTGGCGGATTTCGATACCGTCGACCTGAGCAACCTGCAACGGCAGATCGCCCACGACACTCGCAGTATCGGCCTGAGCAAGGTCGAGTCGGCCTCGCAGCGCTTACTGGCGATCAACCCGCAGATCCGCCTGCATACCCATGCTCAGGGGTTGGACAGCGATTCCTTGGCCGCGGCCGTGGCGGCGGTCGACCTGGTGCTCGACTGCTCGGACAATTTCACCACCCGTACCGCGGTGAATGCCGCCTGCGTGGCGGCCAAGGTTCCGCTGGTCAGCGGCGCCGCGATCCGCCTTGAGGGGCAGTTGTCGGTGTTCGACCCGCGCCGCGCCGACAGCCCTTGCTACCACTGCCTGTATGGCCACGGCAGCGAAGCCGAGCTGACCTGCAGCGAAGCCGGGGTGGTCGGGCCGCTGGTTGGCCTGGTCGGTAGCCTGCAGGCCCTGGAGGCGCTGAAATTACTGGTGCCATTCGGCGAGCCGCTGGTTGGCCGGCTGCTGTTGATCGATGCGCTTGGCAGTCGTTTCCGCGAGTTGCGGGTCAAGCGCGACCCGGCCTGCAGCGTTTGTGGCGGCGGTGAGTAGCGGTGATGAGTAATCAAGCGCCGATCGGCGTCTTCGATTCCGGAGTGGGCGGCCTCTCGGTGCTGCGTGAAATCCGTGCGTTGTTGCCCAGCGAGTCGCTGCTCTACGTGGCCGACAGCGGGCATGTGCCCTACGGCGAAAAGAGCCCGGAATTTATCCGCGAGCGCTGCCGGCGGATCGCCGCCTTCCTGCTCGAACAAGGCGCCAAGGCCCTGGTGCTGGCGTGCAATACCGCCACAGTCGCGGGTGTGGCCGAGCTGCGCGAGCTGTATCCGCAGCTGCCGGTGGTGGGCATGGAGCCAGCGGTCAAACCAGCGGCGGCGGCGACCCGTAGCGGTGTGGTCGGCGTGCTGGCGACCACGGGAACATTGAAAAGCGCCAAGTTCGCCGCGCTGCTCGATCGCTTCGCCAGTGACGTGCGGGTCGTCACCCAGCCCTGTCCGGGGCTGGTCGAACGTATCGAGGCCGGCGACCTGGATAGCGCACAGACCCGCGCGCTGCTACAGGGTTTTGTCGCACCTTTGCTGGAGCAGGGCTGCGACACCTTGATCCTCGGTTGCACCCATTACCCCTTTATCAAATCCTTGCTGCAGACCCTGGTGCCGCCATCGGTCAGCCTGATCGACACCGGCGCTGCCGTGGCGCGCCAACTGCAGCGTCTGCTCGACGAACGTGACCTTCTGGCGGTCGGCCCGGCCCGGCCTGCGCGCTACTGGTCGAGCGGCGATTCTGCGCAGATGGCAAATGTATTGACCCTTTTGTTGGGTGATCGGTCAGTTATAGAGTCGTTCTGACATTACTTACCCAATGCTGATTTGCGTCATGTCGCTTTGCCTGCGGCCGACCATACTGCATGAGGAACCAATACGATTGTCTCGTCAGAGAAGGATTATCCGATGAACAAACCGATGATGCGTTTGGCTGCTTTCGCGGCCCTTTCCATGACGGCCATTGGTGCGGCGCACGCCGCTGACATGACCGTTGCCGTTGGCCAATCGGGCGAGTCCACTATGGTCTATCGCCTGGGCGCTCAATTCGATTTCAACCGTAGCTGGTGGCAGAGTGGCGTTGGTCGCCTGACGGGCTACTGGGACGCCGGCTATACCTTCTGGGAGGGTGACGAAACCTCCAGCAACCACAGCCTGTCGTTTGCGCCGGTATTCGTTTACGAGTTCGCCGGTGAAAAGGTCAAGCCCTATGTAGAAGCGGGTATCGGTGTGGCGGCATTTGCCGATACGCGATTGGAAGACAACGACCTGGGCTCATCCTTCCAGTTCGAGGACCGCATCGGCTTCGGTGTGCGCTTCGCTAAACAGGAAATCGGCGTGCGTGCCATCCACTATTCCAATGCCGGCCTTAAGCAGCCCAACGATGGTATCGAAGCCTATATGCTGCATTACCGAATGAGTTTCTAGGCGCTGGTGCTTTGAGAAAAACCGGATCGTGATCCGGTTTTTTTCTGCCCGTCATATCGTGCTGGGCATGGGTCGCCAGCATCCGGGTTGCACTGCGGTTTATCCGCCCTGATCAACCCAGGCCTGAAGGCACGGCTATTCAATGCAGCCTATCTATCGCGCCGCTGTCACCGCTGCTACCTGCGCTTCGGCCCGTTGTTTATAGAAGCCCAGCAGGACTTCGGCGGTGTCGCCGAGCATCAGCCTGGCCAGCGGCTGCGCATACCAGTTGAACTTGGTGCTGGTGCGGAAGTTGACGCGCAGCTGCAGGCGGGTGCCGCCCGCTTCGGGGATCAGTTGATAGGCGCTGTCCAGCAGGTCGAAGTATTCGCCACCGATCACCACGTGTTCGTCCATGGTGCCGGGTGGAAACGAGTCTGGATGAAATTCGTAGCGCCAGGCGATATAGCGGTTCGGTTGCCAGGCGGTGATGCGTTCGTCGAACGAAACCCCGCTAGCCCAGGTCGAGCGGCGCAGGCCGCCCACGCCCTCTGCCTGGGTGCGTGCCTGTATGGGATAGGGCACGCCGATGCGGTAGGCCAGGCCGCCAGCCAACTCGTCGGGGCGGATATCGCTGGGGTTGAGAATCAACTGCCAGACCGCGGACGGCGGTGCGGCTATGTACAGGCTGCGCTCAAGTCCGCTGATGCGGTCGCCGGCGGGGATCAGTCCTTCGCCGAGTAGCAACACCAGCGGCAGCAGGGAAATGCTTTGCACGGTGCGCAGCGGGCGGTTGCGAAATCGGCAAATCAAACCCATGACCAGCCCGCCTGCCGAGCCAAGGATCAGAAACAGTGGCAGCGCCATGACGATGCAGATCAGACCTTCGATCAGCGCCAGGCCCGCGCCGCCGACAAACAGTCCCACCGACAGCCAGGGCGCGAATGCATAGAACAACCAGCTGCGCCGGGTCCGCTGCTCTGCCAGATAGATGGTGATGGCGCCCACGGCGAAGGGGACGGCATAGACGAAGGCACCAGCCATGACATCGGGCAGCGATGAGACCCCATTGCCGGAAAAGATCAAGCGCAGCAGCAAGCCGTAGGCGCCTCCGATCACAAATGGCAGCCAGGCGGAGAAGGGCAAGTTGCTGACCAGTAGATGGTTGCGATTAGGCTGGTCGTCCATATTGGGCCTCGGGCAAAACCTGAGGATAACGACGTAGGGCGGAAAACACAGCTTCGGAACCGCATAAGTGCGACCTGAGCCACGGACATGCGAAGGCTCGACCTGTGAGCTGCGCTAACAGGTCGCTAGGTTATGCGGTGTCTCGAATGCAGGCGAGCGCCCATCAAATGGCTTATCAACAACTCGTTCGCTGCTTTTTCAGCCGTTCTCGTCTGGAGGGCTCCGCGCTATACCCGGTTTCGGGAGTCAAGGCACCGGTGTACAGCTGACCCGCAACCGCTGCGGTCCTAGGGTTTCGCAGTGGATACGCAGCGGCATAAAGGCTTCGATCACCTGGATATTGCTGTCCAGGTGATCGGTACGCCGCGGCGTGGTGAAACTGCCGCCGCCGGCCAGCGCCATGGGCAGCAGCAATTGATCGGCCAGGTGCTCGGCTACCGCGGTCTCGCCGCCAAGCCAATCGCGGGCCTGCTCGGCGACTTGATCAGCGACGTGCTCGGCGCGCAGCCGTGGTTGGCCGAAGGCGGCGAAGACTTCAGTGAGTTGCTCGCAACGCACTTCCAGCAGCAGCGCGTTACCCGGCCCATGCTCTTGCGGCAGATGGACGAAATGCAACGCCTCGTCCGGCAGCTTCAAGCGTTTGGCCAAGCGCTCCAACTCCCTTGCTCCCACCTGCCCCGGCACGCCGGCCAGCAGGCAGCGCGCCTGTTGCTCGAGTACGGCACCGCGCTCTTCAAGGTGCAGCGCTTGCAGCTGGCCGGGTTGCACATGCAACTCCAACTGGCCGCCGCCGGCCGGCGCGAAGCCATGACGCAGCAGGTTCAACTCCAGTTGCGCGCCCATGCGCCGTAATAGCGGCAGCCAGGCGTGCTGCAAGAAATCGCTCGGCGGCGCAGCCGGGTTATGGGTGCCGCCGCTGATTCGCAGACGGCTGTTATCGGGCGCCCGCAACAGGGCCGGCAGCAGCGTCTGCAACACCAGGGTGCAGCTACCGGCGGTGCCGATGCTGAAGCTGTAGTCGCCGGCCCTGATCACGCCTGGACTGAAATTCAAGCTCATCGAGCCCAGCTGCGCGCCTTCGACCTGAGCACCACACACCTCGGCGGCGGCCAGCACGGCGGTCAGGTGCTGACGCAGCAAACCCGGCCGGCTGCGCCGGGCGCGAATATTGACGATGCGAAACGGTCGACCGCTGACCATCGACAGGCTCAGAGCGCTGCGCAATACCTGGCCACCGCCGATGGCGCCGTCCAGTTCGAGAAATTCCTTGTTCATTAGTCTTGTTGCTCCAATAGCCATAATTGCGTGGCCCTATTTCGGCCAGTCCGTAGCCCAGTCGGCTGGCGGTAAGGGTGTGGGAACTGAGCTTGAGAAATCTGCCAGTTCTTGCCATTCCAATTGCTGTTCAGTGGGATCGCTGCAAACCAGTAGTCGCCCCGGGCGTCCTTGGACCAGGCGGCCTTTCGAGTCGAAGTCGACAAAGTCGGTTGCGCCGAGATCGGTTTCTCCCTGCACGTTGAGTACGCGGAAGTGATCGGTGGTTCTGTAATGCTTGTCGTGTGTCGACGTTCTGACAATGCGTACGGAACCCTTGCAGCCCAGCTTTTCCAGGGGCGATTGGAATCGCCAGTAATAATCCCTGGAGCTCTTCGGCTGAACACGTCAATGGTTGCCAGCCGTCACGCAGGGCTATCAATGTCGACAGATTTTGCGGTTGGTCCTTGGGCATCGGATAACCCTGCACATCGATACCCGTTGGTGAATGATCTGGATGAGGGCGAGGAGTTGGGAGGCCCACGGTCACGCTCCTTCGGGCCGTAAACATCCCCCTCCATCCCAGCAGCCATTCGACCATAACGCCAATGCGCTGAAGAATGGCGGTCGGCTGATGGTGGTCCAGGTTTCGCCTACCTTGTCGCGATGGCTCATGGTCCAATAACTGCCTTTTCTGGCTGAGTAAATGAACAGTTCTCCGTCCTCAGACAAATCACACAGGTCTTCGTAGATTCGGGCTTTGATCCATTGGCCAGGTTCAATGCGGTCGTTATCCAGGTGCCAGGTTATCAACTGCACCCACCTGGATGGCCCCCGTCGCAGCAGTACCGCGACGGGAGCTTTTCGAGCAAACCTGACGGCCAGCCGGCAGGCTGGTAGCGACCGGGTAGTTTCTTTTTGCATCGCTGTTTCCTTACGAATAGCGCAGCACCGTCTTGCACAGATAGCGGTCGAGATAAGTCGTGTCTCCGCCCGCTTTTGGCAGTGCCGGCTGCGCTTCGGCCTCTTGCAGAGCCTGTTCGATAAAGGCGTGGATCGCCGGGCGACGCGGGCCGTAGGCCGACTCCACCACCTGGCGCTTGAGCACCAACAGTGTGTCGATTTCAGCCAGCAGCGCGGGGTCGCTGACGGTGGCGTCGAGCAGCGCGGCGAAGGTCATCGGCGGGCGGCCCAGGCCTTGGTCGATCCAGCGCACCGCCAGAAGTGGGCGCAGCACGTACAGGTACTTCTTGAAGCGCACCTGCTCATCCTGCAGGTAGCCGCGAAAGTTCTTCTTGGCCATCGACAGGTAGTGATGCCGCGCCGCGGTCGGGCAGTAGAACTGCTCGGCCAGCTCGCGCAACTGCTCGGCGGCGCCCGGCTCGCTGCGGTACACCAGCGGCGAGTCCAGCCACTCCAGTAGCGTGGGGTTGGATTTGCGCAGCAGTTGCAGGGTTTTGCGCAGCTCCCAGCCGCCGATATCCAGCTCGTCGCTCAGCGGCCGTTCGATCACGTCGCGCGGCGCATCCACGCGCAGATACCAGGGCTGGCGCTGCACGTAAACGAAGCGCACGTCGTAATCGCTGTCCGGAGAGGCGAAACCCCAGGCGCGGCTGCCCGACTCACAGGCATAAAGCACGGTGACGTTATGCTGGGTTTCTATCTCTTGCAGTTCACGCAGCACCCATTCGCGCATTTCTGGCGACAGTGGGTGGCGGTGTTGATGCAGGTCCATCTGTTTAATCCTTGTTACCGGTCTTCAGTTTATCCAGTCCAGAGGCGCACATTGATCCAGCTTGTTGGTTGCCATCAGGGTCGACAGTTGCTTTGTCAGCAGCGCCTGTTGTTCAGGCGTTGCTTGCAAGGCATAGGCTCTGCGCCGGCGTTTGCGCCATGTGTCCAAAGCGGGCTGCAGTATTTCGCGCGGTGCTTCACCTTCTGCGGCGTCCAGCGCATTTAGCAGATACTGCAAATGGCTCCAAAGCGGAGTCAGGGCGGCCAAGGTAGCGAGCTTGCGACTTTCTCCATTGTTAAGCGCGCTGGCTATGGCGGCTGAGAGTTGCTCGTTGCCTGTGCATATGGATTGTCTTTTCAGCAGCCTGCTGGCTGTGCGTACTACGTGGATGGACGGGTCATCCAGAGCGCTCAGCAGGGGCGCCAGTACATCATCAGGCGCTATCGCCGCGATGGCTTCCAATGCTCTGCTACGAACCACCGGCGCCGGGTGCAACAAGGCAACTTGCAGAGTCGGCAGCGCTCGCTTATCAACCAGCTCCTTGGCCAGGCCGACAAGCCCGAGCCAACCGTTCTTGTCTGTCGGTTGTGCGGCCAACCCATGCATCAGTACTTCTGCACTGTTTATTTGATAGCGAGGCGCCGCCCAGCAAGCCAGGCAGCGAACCGCTGGCGCGGGATCGAGCAAGCCCTGGGACAGCAAGTCCTGTATCTGCGGCAGTTGTTCGTCCCGCGCCAGCCATTCGCGTAGCGCGGTTACCCTTATTTGCGCACTTGAGCTTGTAAAGCCTTGCCGCAAAAGCAGTCTGGCGTCTGTCAGGGCTAGGCGTCTGCTGGCGGTCAATGCCATGCGTCGTACGCCAGTGTCGGCGTGCTTCATGGCTATTTGCAGTGTTGTCGGCAGCGCGCCTGCTTCGCCCTTCAGCAGTAGTTCGAAAAGAAAGCGTGCACCTTTGCCTCGGCGGCTGTTCAGTGCCTCCGTAAGTGCGGTGTGCAATTCTGGGCGAGCCAGCACTTCAGCCATTTGCTGCAGGATCGCCTCGGAGTTACAGCGGCCCTTGCCGGCCAATGCCAGCAAGGGCTCCAAGGCGTAAAGCAGTGCGTCAGCCTGATTGGGGTGCAGGTAGTGCTGCACTCCACGTTCGGCCAACTGACGTATTTGCGGCACCCAGTCGTTGAGTCGCTCGACCAGCGCGAGCAAAGCCTGCTTACTCGGCGTATCGCATAGCACGCGTACGGCAACCTCGCGTACGAAGCCGTTACTGTTGCGGCTGAGTTGCGACCAATCACTTTGCTCGTCGCAATCTGCAAGCACGTTCAGCGCATCCTGCTGCCAGTAGTGCGCGCTGCTCAGCGGGTGTTGGTGCCGATGGCGCAAGCGTTCCAGCCATTGCGTTAGGTGTTTCATTTTCCTGTCCTTCTATCCTTTAACGCACACCACCTGCCGCAGGGTGTGTACCACTTCCACCAGCTCGCGCTGGGCGTGCATGACTTTCTCGATGTCCTTGTAGGCCATGGGGATCTCGTCGATCACGTCGGCATCCTTGCGGCATTCCACATGGGCGGTGGCGCGGATCTGGTCGTCCAGGCTGAACTGCTTTTTCGCCTGGGTACGGCTCATTACCCGGCCGGCGCCGTGGCTGCAGGAGCTAAACGCCTCCTCGTTACCCAGGCCGCGGACGATAAAGCTTTTCGCGCCCATGGAGCCGGGGATGATGCCCAGTTCGCCCTTCTGCGCCGAAACCGCGCCCTTGCGGGTGATCAGCACGTCTTCGCCGAAGTGGCGTTCCTTCTGTACATAGTTGTGGTGGCAGTTGACCGCTTGCAGGTTGGCCTCGAACGGCTTGCGGATCACCTGGCGCGCCGCGGCGATCACCGCCTGCATCATCAGTTCGCGGTTCTGTCGGGCGAAGTCCTGGGCCCAACCCACGGCCTCCACATAGTCCTGATAGTGCTGGCTGCCTTCTTCGAAGTAGGCCAGGTCCTTGTCCGGCAGGTTGGCGATGTGCTGGCGCATATCGGCCTTGGCCAGTTCGATATACAGGCTGCCGATGGCGTTGCCCACGCCGCGCGAACCGCTGTGCAGCATGAACCAGACGCGCTGCGCCTCGTCGAGGCAGACCTCGATAAAGTGGTTGCCGGTACCCAGGGTTCCCAGATGCTTGCGGTTGTTGGTTTTCTCCAATCGCGGTTGCTTATCGGTGATCAGCTTGAAACGCCCGGCCAGGTTGGCCCAGGCCTGGTCGGTGGCGTCGGGCACATTCTCCCAGGCGCCTTTATCGCGGCCGCCTCGACCGCTGGTACGGCCATGGGGCACGGCACGTTCGATGGCATCGCGTAGCCCGCTGAGGTTGTCCGGCAGGTCGCTGGCGGTCAGCGAGGTGCGCGCGGCCATCATCCCGCAACCGATATCCACGCCGACCGCGGCGGGAATCACTGCGCCCAGGGTGGGGATCACACTGCCGATGGTCGAACCCTTACCCAGGTGCACGTCCGGCATCACCGCCAGGTGTTTGAAGATAAACGGCAGCTTGGCGGTGTTGATCAGCTGTTGCTTGGCATCGGTCTCGACCGGCACGCCCTGGGTCCAGAGCTTGATCGGTTTACCGTTGGCGACTTCCAGCAGGTTGTAGGTCTTGTTTTGCATTGTTATTCACTCGTGTTCGGGCTGGCCGTGCCAGCGTGTTATCGGTGCGGCGACAAGTTGGGGTGAAACATGCGCGATGCTCTATCCGCTGAGCTACAGCCTTGCGGCTGGCGGGAGTTGAACCCGCGACCTTTGCGTTCTGTAGTTCCACCGGCATTCGCCGGGTCAATCAAAAAAGGGGAGGCCTGGCCTCCGTGCAGCGACGAGTTGATGGGCACATTTGCTCTACCGACTGAGCTACGGTCTTGCGACCGGCGGGGCTCGAACCCGCGACACAATGTAGTACCCAAGGCATTCGCTACCTGAAAAAGATGCGACGACAAGGTGTGGTGAAACGTATTTTCGTGTTCTGCCATTGAACTACGGCCCCTCAATTATGGAACCGACGGGACTCGAACCCGCATCTCGACCGTGGAAGGGTGTAGTTCCACCGGCATTCGTCGCAAAACCGTGAATCAGGTGGCACGACTAGGGGAGTGACTGTTCCGTGTTGCCACGGGCCGGTATCGAAACCGGCATAACCTGTACAGCCACTGGCATTCGTGCCTTCGATCGTATTCGACAAGGGTGTGATGAGACGTCTTGGATGTAGTCCCATCGGTATTCGAATACGCTCGAATTTTCAATCTTTGCGCCCGGCCCCATTTGGCCGGACGCGTTCTCATACTTCCATCTGCTCAATGGCATCGACCCAGTGGCCGGCGCCGAAGGTGCCGCTGGCGAACTGCGCCAGCACATCGAACACCGCATCGCTGAAACCGCCGACATTCAGGATGTCCGCACGATCCGCTGCCTGCGTGGTGCCGTAGGGTTGCAGGTCGATGCAGATTAGCCGCGCTTGCGGGTTGAGCTGCTTGATCCGCTCCCACTGGCGCAGGGTTTCCGTGGCGCCGTGGCGGCGGGCGTCGATCCAGGATTCGTTATCGGAAACCAGAATCAGCGTATCCACCTTGGCCTTGGCATCCGCCAGTTGTTTCAGTGGAGCGGAACAACTGGTTCCACCGCCACCGATCGCCGCCAGTTTTTGCGCGTTGCTCATCACGCTGTCACGCGGGTTGAGTTCCACCTTCACCACCTTGTTCTCGAATGGCAACACCTGGGCCAGCGGTTGCTTGCGCAGGATTGCCGCCGCCACCAGCGCCGCCACGTCGATGCAGCGCACTGCCGTGGTAGCGCCCTGGCGGTAACCGGTCACCGGGCTCGACATCGAGCCGGACACGTCCGGGCACACCACCACCTTTCCGCTCAGCGCGGGCACATTGGCCAGCGACAGCTCCAGGGCGTCCTGCAGCGTTTCACGCACCACCGCCGGTACGCCCTCGCCAGCCATCCGGTAGGCGGCGAGCAACTGGTACGGGTAGACCCGCGCCTTGGCAATTGCCTCGCCATCGGCCAGGCGCTTGGCCACGGCGTCTGCGCAACCCTCCACCGTGAATGCGCCGTGGCGGACCAGGGTATTGAGGTTCATGCGCAGCGCCTGCCAGCCCATGCGCCCAGATAGCTCGGCCCATTGCGTCGCGCTCAGTGTCTCGTTTCCGAGCAGCTGAAATGGCACATCCGGCAGCTCGCTGCTCGCACCGCTACGAAATGCCAGCAACGCGCGAGTCAGTGGCGGCAGGGCAGCGACATCCGTCGGCTTGCCGACCAGCCAGGCGAAGAAGGCTTCGCGCCAGGCGTCGGCTGGCTTGGGGTGAACCATCTTCACCACGTCCGCCAGCGACGGCTGGTTGCCGATCGCGGCCTGCAGCAGTTGGCGTTCGCTGGCGCTGTTCAGCCAGGTCTGCACCAGACGCTTGGGCTGCGAACCGAGCGATTTACGCCCGGTCACGCCGCTGCGCAGGATCTGCACGAAGGTGCGCAGCATCTTGCCGTTATCCACCACCTGCTCGAACAGCGCCGGCACCAGGCTCGAACGTTGCGCGACCAGGGCGGCCAGCAACAGGGCTGGCATGTCCTTCATATGGCCTTTCTTGCGGGCATACAGCGCGGCCTTGGCCACGTAGCGGGCGTCCAGCTCGGCGACCAGCTTCAACACTTCGACCAGTTGGGTTTCAGCGTCGGCATAGAAGGTCTGGTTCAGGCAGCCGGTGACTGCCAGTTGGGCCAGCTTGTGTTTGGGCTGGTAGGCGTAAGCCGGGGCCTGCTGTTGGTTCAGTGCGTCGCTGGCCGGCAGTTGAGCTTCCTGGGTGTTGAACAATTTGAAGTTGGCCATCGTGGCATCTCGCTCTGTTTGTCCGTTGTTGTCAGGACTATTGCAGTAGATGTGCCAAGTTTTTTATTGAGACGGTATTTCCTGTCAACTAATTGATTTATAAGTATTTTATTTTTATTTTTTCTGCTTGTGATTGTTTCTTAAAGAAAATGTCGTTCGATTTTATTATCTATATAGATCGCTAATTATCTTTAAAGATAAGATGTTTCATCTTTATGAGGATCGAGCATGCTTGCCAAGAAAACCGTCGCCATCGGCTTTGTCGGCGCCACCCTGGATCGGGTCGGCAAGGGCGCCAATCGCTGGAGCAAATGGCGGCCCAGCGTCGGCCTGTGTCAGCAGCAGGATTTGCTGATCGATCGCCTCGAGCTGATCCATAGCCCACGCGACGCCGGCCTGGCCGGGCGCATACGCGACGATATCGCCGCGGTCTCGCCGGAAACCCAGGTATGCCTGCATGCCATGGCTTTGCGCGACCCCTGGGATTTTCAGGAGGTCTATGGCGCCCTGCACGAATTCGTCAGCAGCTATGCCTTCGACACCGAGCGCGAGGATTACCTGGTGCATATCACCACCGGCACCCACGTCGCGCAGATCTGCTGGTTCCTCCTGACCGAGGCGCGCTACCTGCCAGCGCGCCTGGCGCAGACCTCGCCGGGGCGGCGCGCGGAGGAGGCCACCCATAGCGGCACCTGTACCCTGATCGACCTCGACCTGTCGCGCTACGACGGCATCGCCACGCGCTTTCGCCGCGAGCAGGAGGAAACCCTGGCGTTCCTCAAGTCCGGCATCGCCACACGTAATCCGGCCTTTAACCGCAGTATCGAGCAGATCGAACGGGTGGCGGTGCGTTCGCGGGCGCCGATGCTGCTGGTCGGGCCGACGGGCTCGGGCAAGTCGTTTCTGGCCCGGCGTATCTACGAGCTGAAGCGCGCCCGACACCTGCTGCAGGGGCGTTTCGTTGAGGTCAACTGCGCAACCTTGCGCGGTGATGGCGCCATGTCCGCCTTGTTCGGCCATAGCAAAGGGGCTTTTACCGGGGCGCAGACGGCGCGCGAAGGGCTGTTGCGAGCGGCCGATGGCGGCATGCTGTTTCTCGACGAGATCGGTGAGCTGGGGCCGGATGAGCAGGCCATGCTGCTCAAGGCGATCGAGGAAAAACGCTTCTTCCCGCTGGGCAGTGACAAGGAAGTGGAGAGCGATTTCCTGTTGATCGCAGGCACCCACCGCGACCTGCGCGAGCGGGTGCAACAGGGCCTGTTCCGCGAGGACCTGTTCGCCCGTATCAACCTCTGGACCTTCGAGCTGCCTGGCCTGGCCGGGCGCCGCGAGGATATCGAGCCGAACCTGGATTTCGAACTGGAGCGCTACGCCCGCGAGCAGGGACGTCAGGTGCGCTTCAACTTGCAGGCGCGGCAGCGTTACCTGGCCTTCGCCGCCAGCCGCGAGGCAGCCTGGAACGGCAACTTCCGCGAGTTATCGGCATCCATCACGCGTATGGCGACGCTGGCCGACAGCGGGCGTATCGACGAAGCCCAGGTGGAGGATGAGATTCTGCGCCTGCAACGCGCCTGGAGCGGCAAGGGGCCGGCCAAGAACGATATCCAGCAGGAGCTGGAACGGTTGCTTGGCGAGCGCTGGCAGGCGCTGGATCTGTTCGACCAACTGCAATTGCCGGGGGTGGTGGCGCTGTGTCGCGAGGCCGCCAGCCTGTCGGACGCCGGGCGCCAGTTGTTCGCCCAATCGCGCCAGGGCAAAAGCCAGCCCAACGATGCGGATCGGCTGCGCAAATATCTGGCGCGTTTCGGCTTGGATTGGCAGATGGTGCGGGGGTTGTAACGTGGGACAGCTAGTGTTGCGACACAGATTGGCCTGCGGTTAAACGGCACTTCGTAGGGTGGGTTAGCGGCGCTGAGCGCTGAGCGACCAGGCACCACCGGCGTGGCGCGCCGCGTAACCCACCAAGCATATTCCGAGTCGCGCCTATGGTGGGTTACGGCGCAGCGGATCTCATCGAATCATCGCTATTGGCGGCATGCGCCTAACCCACCCTACGGTGATTCGGCCGGTCGCTAGCGGTAGATGCCGCTCATGCCCTTGCGCTCGTCCAGGCATTCGGCCGAGGCGGTTTCGAATTCGCGGCAGATCAGCGGGCGCACTTCGTAGATGGTGCAGCGCATGCTGTCGCGATCCAGCGCCGCGCACCAGCCGTCGTCCAGGCGCAGCATGACTTCGCCGCCCCAGGCGTCGGTATCGATATAGCGCTGCGGCACGCCGGTGTCGGTGATCAGCATCACTTCCAGCTGGCAGCAGCAGGCCGCGCAGTTGCTGCAACTGACGGCGGCGGGTGTGGGCAACTGAGTGTGGGCAATGCTGGGGTTATCGGTCATAGCGGCGCAGTGTACGCCATGGACGTGCCCCGGTGATTCGCTTCGTAGCCCGGATGCAATCCGGGGAAATGTATCGCTGGCGCAACCGCTCCCGGATTTCATCCGGGCTACGAGCGGACATCGCGTTCCACCTATACCGGCTTGCGCGCACGCAGGCTTTGCTCGTATTGCGCACGGTAGAGCTTGGCGAAGCCGTGCAGCACGGGCATCGCCACGGCCCAGATCAGGCCGATCAGCAGCAGGCTTTGCCAGGTGCCATAAGGCAGGCCGACGTCGGCGATTTGCGCGCCGCCGTAGTACGACAGCGGCGCGGCGACGGCACCGAGCAGGCTGGCGCGCCACCAGGGGCGCGCGGTCCAGGCCAGGCAATGGTTGAGGGTGGTGGCCAGCAGCAGCCACAGGCACGCC